>JAFEGM010000012.1:21912-167611 GCA_018240025.1 Verrucomicrobiota bacterium | reverse complement strand
GCCGCAGGCCAAACTTCCCTCGTCGTCGTCCTCGTCCTCGTCC
Source organism: Verrucomicrobiota bacterium (assembly GCA_018240025.1). Taxonomy (GTDB): domain Bacteria; phylum Verrucomicrobiota; class Verrucomicrobiia; order Chthoniobacterales; family SZAS-18; genus SZAS-18. The sequence goes on along the minus strand of JAFEGM010000012.1, from coordinate 167,568 downwards.
TCGCATCGACCCAAAGCCGCAGGCCAAACTCCCCTCGTCCTCGTCGTCGTCCTCGTCCTCGTCCTCGCATCGACCAAAGCCGCAGGCCAAACTTCCCTCGTCCTCGTCCTCGCATCGACCCACAGCCGCAGGCCAAACTTCTCGAAGCGTTCTTTTCCGCAGACGAATCTTCCCGCACGATGGCCCGCGTGCCCTCGCCGACGCCCTCGCCGACGCCCTCGCCGACGCCCTCGCCGACGCCTTCCCGGACCTCTCGTTGCTCCGAGTGCGGTGGCCCGCTCGACGCTTCGGGCCGTTGCGCAAGCTGTCTGTTCGGACTCGCCCTTTCTGCGGAATTTCCCGCCGACGCGGCCGAGGCCACGTCGCCCGACCCCACGCAGAACCTTCCGCCCGGCCTCCCCCCCGCGCCGCCCACGGACGCCGCCGGTCTGCGCGTGCGGGGCTACACCATCCTCGAAACCCTTGGCCGCGGCGGCACGGGCACGGTTTACCTCGCCCGTCAGCACGGCAGCGAACGGCGGGTGGCACTGAAGATGGTGCAGTCACGCCATCTGCGGGACGAGGTGGTGCTGGAGCGCTTCCGCAGCGAGGTCCGTCTGGTCGGCGCGCTCTCGCATCCACACGTGCTGCCGCTTTACGAGGCAGGAGTGCACGACGGCATGCCGTTCTTCAGCATGCAGTGGGCCGAGGGCGGCACGCTGGCCGAGGCCATCGCGCGTGGGCCGCTCGAGCCGCGCCGCGCGGCGGAACTGCTGGAGCGGGTGGCGCGCGCGGTGCATCACGCCCATCAGCGCGGCGTTCTGCATCGAGATCTCAAGCCGGCCAACATCCTGCTCGGCGCCGACGGCAAGCCCTACGTGAGCGACTTCGGCGTGGCGCGCGTGCTGACCGAGGACGGCGGAGGTCTCACGCTCACCGGCTCGGTCGTCGGCACGCCGGGTTATCTCGCGCCTGAGCAGGCCGCGGGTGGAGCTGCGGCGCTGACCACCGCGGCCGATGTCTTCGGCCTCGGCGCCATCCTCTTCGCCGCGCTGACCGGCCAGGCGCCGTTCGTGGCCGAAACGCCGCTGGCGACGTTGCGCCTGGCCAGCGAATCGGTCGCGCCGCCGCTCACCGCCCTGCGCGCTGACCTGCCGCGCGATCTCGAAATCATCTGCGCCAGGGCGCTCGCCCCCGAGGTCGCCGCACGCTACGCCAGCGCGGGCGAGCTGGCCGACGAACTGCGCCGTTGGCTGGACGGGCGCCCGATCCTGGCCCGCCGCGTCTCGGCCTTCGAACGCACGTGGCGCTGGGCGACGCGTCATCCGCTCCCCGCCTCGCTCGCCGCAGCGCTGGCCTTCCTCCTCGCCGCGGGGGTCGTCGGCATCGGCCTGGCCAATGTCCGGCTCGCGCGCTCGCGCGACGAAGCCCGGGCCGCCGAGCGAGCAGCCACGGCCCGGCTGTTCGAGGCCCGGCTCGAGCAGGCGCGCGCCGCCCGCCGCGCCGAGCATCGGGAGGAAGCGCTCACCGCGCTGGCGCAAGCCCGACCGCTCGGCCCGGCCGACCAGCTGCGCGACGAGACGATCGGCGCGCTCGCGCTCAGCTCCTTCACGGCGGCCGAGCGGCTCGGCTGGAAGGTCGCGCCGCCGGCGGAGGTGGCCGTATCCGCCGACCAGCAGCGCGCGGCCGTGATGCAGGGCTCCGAGATCACGCTCCGCCGGCTGACGGACGGCGAGATCGAGCGACGCCTGCCCGCGCTCGACGGGCTGGTGCTGTTTCTCTTCCCGCTCTCGCCAGACGGACGCTACCTGGCGGCCCGTTCGACCGCCGGCACGACCTTTGTCTGGGAACTCGCCTCGGGCCGCGAGCTGCTTCGCCTTTCCGGACCACCCGGCTCGCCGGCGCGTAACCTCGCCTTCTCACCCGACAGCCGGCGCGTGGCGCTGGGCCGGCCGGACGGCCGCGTGGAGATTTTCCGGCTGCCGGACCTGGCCCAGCCGGAGGTGCAATTCCCCGGCGCCGAAGTCACCGGTCTCGCCTGGCGCCCGGACGGCCAACAGCTGGCCGTGACCGACGGACGCGAGTGGCGGTCGAACACCGACGGCCATCTCGCGGTGCATCGCACGAGCGACGGAGCGACCGTCTGGCAGACCGCGAGACCGCGCGGCTTCGCGAACGTGGCCTGGAGCTCCGCACACGTCGTCGCGGCGGCGACCTGGGACGGACCGGTGCTCCTCTACGAGGCGGAAGATGGGGCGCCGACCGGGACGTTGCCGTGCACGGAGACGATCGGCTCGCTGCGGTTCAGTCCCTCGGGGGAGTTGCTCGTCGCCCAGTCGGTCGACGACACCATCGAGGTCTGGGACGTGCGCGCGCAGCAGTTGCTGGGCAGCGCGCGCAGTCGGGTGACGTCCTTCTTCCCGCCCGCGGAGGACCGCCTGCTGCTGCATTTGCCCGACGGCGGGCTCGTCTGGCACCGGCTGCGCCGGAGCGCGTTCTGGCGGTCGGTCGCGGGTTCCGCCGCGCTGGCCCGACCGCAGGGGCTGAGGGTGAGTCCGAACGGCGCATGGATCGTCACCGCCGGCCGCCCGCGGGCCCTGCTGCTCGACCTGACGACGCTCGAGACGGTCGATGTGCCGGTCGAGAGTCAGGCGCGTTTGGGCGCCGATTTCACGCGCGATGGCACCGCGCTGCTCGTCTCCACGCGCGAACATGGCCTGGCGCGGGTGCCGCTGGCGACGCCGGCAGATTCCTCCCACGGCCGCCGGCGGCTCCAGCCCGGCTCTGCGGAGTGGGTCCTCGCCAGTCCCGGGTGGCTGCTCTCCGAAGTCACGTCCGATGGCCGCGCGCTTCTGACTGCGCCCGCCTCGGGCGAGCCGCGGTTCCTGCTGGCGGAGCCGGTGGCCGGAGGCGCGCAGGAGCAGTGGCCGGTTCCTCCGAGCCCGCTCGGCGGCAGCCTCTCGGCCGACGGCCGGCTGGCGCTGACCGGGCATTGGACCGGCGGACTGAGGATCTGGGAATTGCCCGGCCGAACGCTGCGGCGCACGCTCCCGGCCGAGACACCGGTCTCGGGGGAGTTCAGCGGCGACGGCCGCTGGGTGGTCACGCGCGAGGCGGGCCAATGCGTCGTCTGGGAAATCGCGGCCGACTGGGCGCGGCGGATTTCGCTGCCCGCCGGCGACAAGGCCTGGGGCACGGCCTGCACCGCTTTCAGCCCGGATTCGCGGCAACTGGCGGTGGCCGGCGACGAAGGCTGGATCGACCTCTACGACGTGCCCACCTGGCGGCGGAGGGCGCGCCTGCACAGCCCGCGGCCGTTGCGCAACGTTTACCTCGTCTACGCCCGTCAGGGCCGCTTCCTGATCGCCGCGGGTCACCAGCGCGAGACGCAGATCTGGGACCTCGAGCGCGTGCAGGCGGAGCTCGCTGAGCGTGGGCTCAGCTGGTGAATCGCGACCTCATCCGCCGGCGGCGAGCGCCCGCTGCAGATGCGCCAGCTCGGCGTCGAGTTCGTGCGGATCGGTCACGGTCGCGGCCACCTCCTCCCGCAGGAGTCGGCGGAACTCCGCCCGCAGCCGATGCAACCGGACGCGGAAGGCGCCGGGCGTGAGGCCCAGTTCCGCGGCCGCCGCGGCCTGGCTGGCGTCGGTGCCGTGGCGCTCGAGGAAGCGAGCGAGCACCCTCTGCACCTCGGCCTCGCCACGTTCCTCGGCCCCGGCGCGCAGGCGCTCGGTGGCGCGATCGAGCACCGCCAGCGCCCAGGCGCGGTCGAAGGCCACGGCCGGATCGGGCGCGGCGGCGAGCGCCTGTTCGAGGTCGGCCAGCGCGGTGTCGTCGATGGGCAGATGCGCCGCGCCGCCGCCGCGTTTCTGCGCCTGCTGGCGGGCGAATTCGCCGGCCAGGAAATTCTTGAACGCGACCTGCAGGAAGGCGCGGAAGCGGCCCAGCGCCGGATCGGCCCGCTTGACCGCGCGCCGTTCGACGAAGTGCAGAAAGAACCCCTGCACCGCGTCCTGTGCGTCGTGGTGCGGACAGCCGCGCATTCGCGCCAGCAGATAAAGCGGCCGCCAATAGCCGCGCAGCAGATCCGCCAGCGCCTCCTGCGCCCGGCCGCCACGCGTGTCGGCCGCCTCGAAGACGACGGTCCAGGATGTGGTGTGGAAATCCATGGCGGCGGCGCCTGCCAGCCTGCCCCACCAGGCGGCGCGCGCCAATCTTTCTCCGGAGCGGCGGAATCCCTGTAACACCCGCGCACCGGATCTGTACGAGCCGGCAACCATGCACACCCCCTCTCTTCCCGCGGCCGCCCTCGGCCTCGCTCTGCTCGTTCTTCCCGGTGCCCTGCTCGCCCAGGGTTCGCTCACGCCTTCGGGCGCGCCGGCCGCCAGCATGAAATCGCTCGCCCAGGTCGAGCCGCGCACGCCGCTGGCCGGGAGCACGAGCACCGTCACCATCTCGCAGCCGGGTTCCTACTATCTGACGGGCAATGTGGCCGTGAGCTCCGGCAATGGCATCACCATCAGTGCCAGCAACGTCTCGCTCGACCTGAACGGGTTCTCCGTGACCTCCTCCAGCCCGAGCGTTAGCGGCACGGGCATCGAGATTTCGCTGGCGCGCTCGAACGTCAGCATCAGCAACGGCCACGTGCAGGGCGCCGCCACCTACAACGGCACCAGCTATGCGGGCGGCGGCTTCTTCGACGGCATCGCCGCGGTGGGCGCCTTCAGCACTGGACTGCGCGTCTCCGGCGTCAACGTGAACGCGGTCCGCAACAACGGCATCGACCTCGGCACCGACGGCACCGCGGTGACGAACTCGATCGTCCGGCTGGCCGGCGGAGTCGGCATTCGGGCGAGCTCGGTGGCCGATTCCTCCGCCCAGGTGACCGGCAGCACTTCGATCAACGCGCTCAGCGCCAGCAACGTGGCCGGCGCGACGACCGGCGCCGGCCCGGCGGTCGTGCCAACGCCGACGACGCTGGCCGAGTTCGATCCGCGCATCGCCATCCCCGGCGGCTCCGCGGGCTACACGATTTCGCAGCCCGGTTCGTACGTGCTGAAGGGAAATCTGACCGTCGCCAGCGGAAACGCCATCACCGTGGCGGCCAACGACGTCTCGATCGACCTGAACGGCTACACCCTCGCCTCCACGGCGAACCCGGCGGCCGGCCGCGCCATCGACCTCACCGGCAGTCGCACGAACGTCAGCGTCGCCAACGGGCACATCCGCGGTGGCGTGACCTACAACGGCAGCTTCAGCGCTGGCCCGGGCTTCATCGGTGGCATCGACTGGGCCAGCGGCGCGCCCACGAATGCGCGCGTCGCGAATGTCACGGTGACCGGAGTCACGGGCTACGCCATCGATCTGGGCACGAGCGAGACGAGCGCCGTGCAGGCCTGCGTGGTGCGCATCGCCGGCAATCTCGGCATCCGCGCGGGCACGGTGTCCGACAGCTCGGCCACGCTCGTCGGCAATACTCCGATCGACGCCACCACCGCCGCGAATTGCGTTGGCCGCCTGGCCAACGGTTCGCTGGCCGCGACGGTGGCGAACCCCACGCTGCAGTCGGTCCAGGCGGTCGCCAGCGCCACCCAGTCGACCGCCGCCACCACGCAGACGGCGGTGGCCGCATTGCAGACCAGCGTCAATGCGCTCGAGACGCGCACGCCGATTTCGTCGGCGCCCTTCGTCATCAACACGCGTGGATCCTACTACCTCACGGGCAATCTCAGCTTCACCTCCGGCAACGCCATCACCATCAACAGCAGCCAGGTCACCCTCGATCTGAATGGATTCACCATCAGCGGCGTCAGCGGATGCCAGGCCGGCATTTCCGTGGCCGCCAATCTCGTGAACGTGGTCATCCGCAACGGCTTCATCCGCGGCACCGTGACCTTCACCTCCACCGGTGCCGGCACCGGCAGCTTTAGCGCGGGCGGGCCCGTGCAGGGCATCGCCGCTGGCGATGCCCTGGACGTCGCTGCGAGCGGCGTGCACGTCTCCGGGGTCGCCGGCCTGGGCATCGATCTCGGCTTTCTCGGCCGGGCGGAATCCTGCTCGGTCCACACCTCCGGAGCCTCGGGGATCACTGCCGGGCTCATTCGCGGCTGCGTCGCTCGCCAGAGCGGCGATATCGGCCTTCGGGCCAACGTCGTCGCGGAGTCGGTCGGCCACGTGGTCGGCACCGGCAACCAGTCCGGAATTGCCGCCAACGTGGTCGTTGCAAGCCACGGCGTCTCCGACGGGACCGGCAACGGCATCGTCGGGGAAGTGGTGCAAAACTCCTTCGGTCTCGCCACCGGGAGCGCGGCTAACGCGGTTGGAATTCGGGGTGCGATGATCGGCCAATCCTACGGCTCCGGCGGAACGGGGATCTTCGCCCCCGGAGTGGTGCACAGCTACGGCGCAGGCTTCATCGGCATCTCCGCCCTCGATCTGCTCATCGGTTCCACCGGCACCGGCACCATCACGGCGACGAATCGCTACAACATGCCGTGAGCCAGCGGCAGGGGCGGGACGATCCGACTTGGCGGGCGCGGCGCGGCCCAAAATCTCCCGGTGAAGGTTGGGTGTCTTTGTGCCTTTGTGGGAGCCTGCCCCCGACGCCATGAATTCGCCGCTCAAAGAGGATGCCCCCGACACGCCGTTCGACCAGTCGCTGCGTCCGCCGGTCTTCGCGGAATTCGCGGGCCAGCAGCGGGTGCGCGAGCGGCTGGAACTGATGGTCGCAGCGGCCAAGGGGCGCGGCGACGTGCTCGAGCACATTCTGCTCTCGGGCCCGCCCGGGCTGGGCAAGACGACGCTGGCTTACATCCTGGCGCAGTCGATGGGCGTGAACATCAAGAGCACCAGCGGACCGGTCATTGAGAAGGCGGGCGACCTGGCCGGATTGCTGACCACGCTGGAGCGGGGCGACGTGCTCTTCGTCGACGAAATCCACCGGCTGCAGGCCACGATCGAGGAATACCTCTATCCCGCGATGGAGGACTACAAACTCGACATCATCATCGATGGCGGGCCCAACGCGCGCAGTATCCGGCTCAATCTGCCGAAATTCACGCTCATCGGCGCGACCACCCGCTCGGGCATGCTCAGCGCCCCGCTGCGCTCGCGCTTCGGCATGGATGCGCGGCTCGATTACTACGCGGCGGAGGATCTGCAGGCGATCGTCGAGCGTAGCGCCGGGCTCATCGGCGTGCCCATCGATGCGGGCGGTGCGCTGGAGATCGCCCGCCGCTCGCGCGGCACCCCGCGCATCGCCAACAACCACCTCCGCTGGGTGCGCGACTACGCCCAGGTGCGCGCCGACGGCCGCATCGACCGCGCCGTGGCCGACGCCGCGCTGGCCATGCGCGACATCGACGCCGACGGCCTCGACGAAATGGACAAGCGCGTGCTGGAGGCGCTCGTGTACAAATTCGGCGGCGGCCCGGTCGGCCTGAACAATCTCGCCGTGGCCATCGGCGAGGAAGCCGGCACGCTCGAGGAAGTGCACGAGCCGTATCTCATCATGCAGGGCTACGTGAAGCGCACCCCGCAGGGTCGCGTGGCCTTGGAGAAGACGTATCGCAAACTCGGCGTGAAGCCGCCGTCGGGGTCCGGGCACGTGCAGGGAGAATTGGGGATTTAGCTGGCAGGTGTGGCGGATGCCCGGGGGAAAACTCGAAACTCGAACTTCCCCCCAACGAACTTCCCCCCAATAGTCCCGCTCCCCGGCCCCCATTCCCGCCCACCGCCATGTCCCAAGATCACCACGTCGAAGAACTTCTCACGCTCCTGCGCTTCGCCAGCATCTCGACCGACCCCGCGCACAAGGAACAGACGCAGGCCTGCGCCGATTGGATCGCGGCCAAGCTGACGGGCATGGGGCTGAAGACCGAGATTCATCCCACGCCGGGCCATCCGGTGGTGGTGGCGCGCAACGAGCACAAGCCGGGCCGCCGCACGCTCATGATCTACGGGCACTACGACGTGCAGCCGGTCGACCCGCTCAATCTCTGGGACTCGCCGCCGTTCGAGCCGGTCATCAAGGACGGCATCATCTACGCGCGCGGCTCGACCGACAACAAGGGCCAGTTCCTCGCCCACATTCAGGGCGTCGAAGAGACGCTGAAGGAGAAGGGCGAACTGCCCGTGAATCTGATCTTCCTCATCGAAGGCGAGGAGGAAATCGGCAGCCCGAATCTGACCCCGTTCCTGCAGGCGCATAAGGACGAGTTGAAGTGCGATCTCGTGGCGGTCAGCGACACCGGCATGGTGGCGCCCGGCGTGCCGACCTTCAGCTACGGACTGCGCGGGCTCACCGCCGTGGAGGTCACGCTCAAGGGCCCGGTCATGGACCTGCATTCCGGCATCTTCGGCGGCGCGGTGGCCAATCCGGCCACGGCGGTCGCGCGCCTGGTGGCCTCGCTGCACGACGCCAACGGCCACGTGCAGATCGAGGGCTTCTACGACGACGTCGCCCCGCTGCAGAGCTGGGAGCGCGATGCCTGGAAGGATCTGCCCATGGACGATGCGGCCTTGAAGTCGCTGACCGGCGTGCAGGAACTCTTCGGCGAGGCCGGCTTCAGCAGCATCGAGCGCACCACGGCGCGTCCCACGGCCGAGGTCAACGGCATCGGCGGCGGCTACCAGGGTCCCGGCTCGAAGACCGTGCTGCCGAGCAAGGCGATGGCCAAGTTCACCTTCCGCCTCGTGCCGAACCAGGATCCGGCCAAGATCCAGGACCTGGTCGTGAAGCACCTCGAGAAGCACCTTCCGCCCGGCGTGGAAATGGAGATTCACCGCGGCCACAGCGGCTCGCCGTACCTGGTCGACCCGCAGAGCGGCTTCGGCGTGGCCGCCCAGCGCGCGCTGGAGGCCAGCTTCGGTCGCAAGCCCGCCCTGATTCGCGAAGGCGGCAGCATTCCGATCGTCCAGGCCTTCAAGACCGTTCTCGGGGCCGACACCCTGCTGCTCGGCTTCGCCCTGCCCGACTGCCGCGCGCATTCGCCGAACGAGAACTACCCCGTCGAGAACCTCCACGCCTGCCGCCGCCTGAATCGCGCGCTGCTGGAGGAAATCGCGAAGGTGTAGGCCCCGCGCGGACGCCTTCGCCATAGCCTCAGAAGAAGGGCTCGCGCGAAGACGCGAAGCCGCGAAGGGAAGAGGGAGGTGCCGGGGGCGGCAGGCGCTTTTGGGCTGGCGTACCCGAGCTTCGCCTTCGCGGCTTCGTGCCTTCGTGCGAGCCTCTGCCTTGTCGCGGCGTCGCACCCGATTCCGCCCGCGCGCCGACGCGACGGCAGCAAGCTGAAGCACTCCACGCCGTTCCGCTTTCACCTCACTTCCCTTCGCGGCTTCGCGTCTTCGCGCGAGCCTCTACCTCGTCGCGCCGCGGCACCCGGCTTGACCCGCGCGCCCACGCGACGGCAGCAAGCTGCCTGGGTGACGGCTCCAGCAAGCTGGAGCACTCCACGGCGTTCCGCTCACCCCCTTCAGCTCTACTTCCCTTCGCGTCTTCGCGGCTTCGCGCGAGCCTCTTCCTTGTCGTGCCGCGGCACCGCCACCGTCACCGCCCACGACCCCGCCGCGCCAGACACCACGCGGCGGCCTCGGTCAGGTCGGCGGCCACGAAATCCGCGCCGGCGCCGGCGGCCTCGCTCTCGCCGATCCCGGTGCGCACGAGGATGCTGGCCGCGCAGCCAGCGGCGCGGCCGGCCTCGATGTCGCCCCGTCGATCGCCGATCATGAACGAACGCGCCAGCTCGAGCCCGTGCTCCGCCGCCGCTTCCAGCAGCATGCCGGGCGCGGGCTTGCGGCGGGTCGAGGGCTGGCCGGGATGATCCGGACAAAAGTAGGTCGCCAGGATCAGGCCGGGATCGAGCAATTCGGTCATCCGGGCGGCCACGCGGTGGTAGTCGGATTCCGCGAAATAGCCGCGTCCGATCCCGCTCTGGTTGGTCACCACGATGAGCGCGAATCCGGCCCCGGCCAGCTGCCGCAGCGCGTCGAGTGCGCCGGGGATGAGCCGCACGCCGACGGGATCGGCCAGATAGTTGGCGTCCTCGATGATGGTGCCGTCGCGATCGAGAAAGACCGCCGGCCGGCCGTCGCTCACTTGTCCCGCCACAGATAGCTGCGGCGCTGATCGACCACCTTGCCGCCGCGCAGCAGGCTGACCCGCCAAGCGATGACGCGGCCATATTGCAGATAATCATCGCCCGTGACCTGGAAACGGCTGGTCTGGCCGCCGGTCGCGTCCCGCACCGTCAGCACCTTGGACTGCACCACCGGCCCGAGATTCTGCTGCTTGTACTCGAGGCGGACGACGACATCGGAGCGCTCGGGCGCTTCCCAGAAAAAGGCGAAGTAGTTGCCGTAGCGCTCGCGCTGATCGCTCGGCGTGATGGCCCCGTAGAGCGCGCGCTTGCGCTCGAACTCGATATAACGGTCCTGGCCCGGCTCCAGTGGCGATTCCTTGGTCGCATCGAGAAAATACTGCTTCGTCTTGGTCAGCCGCGGCTCGGCGGCCGAGAGCGCCAGCGGCAGGAGAGCGAGACACAAAAGCCAGATTCCTCGGACCAGGGGGAGCATGGGCGGGAAGCATGTCCGCTGCTTGCAAAATGCCAAGCCCGGAGCGGGGGAAATCGTCCGCGTCACGTGCCACGATCCGTCATTGCCGCGCGTGTTCATTTCGACACAATGCGCTCCCTGCCCGCTTTGTCGAATTCCGCGCCCTTTCTCGACGTCCGCCCCGGCATCCACCTGCCGTCCTGCGACCTTTGGCTCGATCCGCACGAGCCGCGCGCGGCCGCCTTCGTTTCGCACGCGCATTCCGACCACATCGGCCGGCACGAGGAGGTCATCTTCACGCCAGGCACGGCTGCGCTGATGCGCGCGCGGCTGCCCGGGCGGCGGCGCGAGCATCAAGTGCCGTTCGGTCAGCCGTTCGCCTTCCGCGGCCACACCCTCACGCTGCTCCCGGCCGGGCACGTGGCCGGCTCGGCGCAGTTGCACGCGGTCGAGGATGCGACCGGCGCCAGCCTGCTCTACACCGGCGATTTCAAGCTCCGGCCCGGGCTCTCGGCCGAGCCGATCGAGTGGCGGCAGGCCGACACGCTCATCATGGAGACCACCTTCGGGAAGCCGCAGTTCCGCTTTCCGCCGACCGCCGTGGTGGTCGGGCAGATGGTCGAATTCTGCCGCGACGCGCTGGCCGACGGCGCAGTGCCGATCCTCTTCGGCTACTCGCTCGGCAAGAGCCAGGAGATCCTCTGCGCGCTGGTCGAGGCCGGGCTGAAGCCGATGCTGCACGGGACGGTGCACAAGATGGCGGAGATCTATCGGCAGATCCGGCCGGACTTCCCCGAGACGCCCACGTACGATCCCGAGCAGGCCGCCGGGCATGTGCTCATCTTCCCGCCGAGCGCCTCGAACTCCCGCGCGGTCACGCGTTTCAAGCAGCGGCGCACCGCCGTGCTCACCGGCTGGGCGGTCACGCCGGGCGCGGCCTTCCGCTACGGGTGCGATGCGGCCTTCCCGCTCTCCGATCACGCCGACTACGACGACCTCCTGCGGTACGTCGAGCTGGTGCAGCCGCGCCGCGTGCTGACCATCCACGGCTCGACCCGCGAATTCGCCGCCGACCTGCGCGAGCGCGGGATCGAGGCCTGGGCGCTGGGCGAGGAGAATCAGCTCGAGATGCTCGCGCTCACCCGCCGCGCGCCGACCCCGCGCCGCGCGCCGCCGGCCTCCGAAAGCGAGCCGGTGCCGGCCGAAAGCGCGCCGGACGATTTCCGCCGTTTCGCCGCGCTGCTCTACGCGGTCGCGGCCACGCCGGCGCGCAATGCCAAGATCCAGCTCATTGCCGAGTATCTCGCCGGACTCGACGTGGAAGCGCTCGAGATCGCCGCGCGCTACCTCTCCGGCCGCATCTTCCCCCGCCGCGAGGAACGCGTGGTGCAGGCCGGCTGGGCGGTCGTGAAGCGCGCGCTGCTCGGCGCCTCGGGACTGAGCGAGACGGAGCTGCGCGCGCTGGGACACGGGCAGGCGGATCAGTCCGGCCTGACTCGCGAGGCGCTGCGCGGACAGACCGGCCGCGGACCGTTCACCCTGCGCGAGGCAGCGGCGGAGTTCGATGCGCTGCAGCGCGCGCGCGGGCCGATCGGCAAGAGCGATGTGCTGCGCCAGGTGTTCGAGCGGCTGACGGGCGACGAGGCGGCGGCGTTCGTGAAGATCCTCTCCGGTGACGCACGCATCGGGCTCAAGGAAGGCCTGGTCGAGGAAGCCGTGGCCAAGGGCTGCGGAGCCGACCCCGAGGCCTTCCGCGAGGCCAACATGCTGCTGGGCGACATCGGCGCCGCCGCCGCGCTGGCCCGGGCGGGCCAGCTGGAGCAAGCCGAGCTGCAGCTCTTCCAGCCGGTCAAGGTCATGCTGGCCAGCCCCGAGCCCACCGCCGAGGCGATCCGCGCGCGGCATCCCGAGGCCGACGAGCTGTGGGTGGAGGACAAATTCGACGGCATCCGCGCCCAGCTTCACGCCGGCGGCGGACGGGCCGAAATCTATTCGCGCGACCTGCGGCGCATCACTGCGCAATTCCCCGAACTCGCCCAGGCCGCGGTGCGCGCGGGACTCGAGGCGGTGCTCGACGGCGAGATCATCGCCGAGCAGGAAGGCCGTGCGCTGACCTTTTTCGATCTGCAGAAACGCCTCGGCCGCAACGAGCCGGATCTGTTCATGGCCGAGGACATCCCGGTGCGCTTCGTCGCCTTCGATTTGCTGGCGGTCGGCGGTCGCGCGCTGCTGCAGCAGCCGCTGAGCGAGCGTCGCGCCGAGCTCGATCGGCTCGCGCTGCCTCCCGGCTTCCGCGCCGCCGAGGCCCGGCGCGTCCGCAGCGCGGCCGACCTCGACGCCGAGTTCACGGCCGCGCGCCTGCGGCGGAACGAGGGGCTGATCGTGAAGGATCCCGCCAGCGCCTACCTCCCCGGACGGCGCGGACTCGCCTGGCTGAAGCTCAAGCGCGAGTTGGCCACGCTCGACGTCGTGGTGGTCGGGGCCGAATGGGGCCACGGCAAGCGGCACCAGGTCATCTCCGACTACACCTTCGCCGTGCGCGACGACGCCACCGGCGCGCTGCTCACCATCGGCAAGGCCTACTCCGGTCTGACCGATGCCGAGATCGCGGAGCTGACGCAGCATTTCCTCCGCACCACGCTCGAGACGAAAGGGCGCTACCACGTGGTCGATCCGCAGATCGTGCTCGAGATCGCCTTCGACTCCATCCAGCCGAGCAATCGCCACGCCAGCGGCCTGGCCATGCGGTTCCCGCGCATCAAGGCCATCCGGCGCGACAAGAACGTGGCCGAGATCGACCGCCTCAGCTACGCCCGCTCGCTGGTCAGCGCATAGAGCGGCTGACGCGGGATTTTTTTCACACCTCGGGCGCAGCTGGAATTGCACCGGAGCAGGCGCCTCCGCCCGCTGCCGTCCAGCCGCACTCGGAGAGTGCGGACTACGCTCTGTCCTCTTCGCCGTGGCGGCAGCAGATTTCCCAGCGGTTGCCGTCGGCGTCCTCGAAATAGGCGGCGAAGTAGCCCTTGCCGTAGTCGGTCACAAATTCGCCCGGCTCGTAGTTCTTCGCCCCTGCGCGGCGGGCGAGTTCGGCGATCTTGACCACGTCCTCCTTGCTCGGCTGGTAGAGCGCGACCTGGTTGCGGTTCGGGCGGTGGTTCTTCTCCTCCACGATCCAGATGAAGGGCATCTTCTGCGGATCGCCCTGCCGCCGATACGTCTTCCAGTCGTCGCCCCCGCCGCCCGCCGTCAGGCCCAGCGCCGGCAGCCATCCGTCGTAGAACTCGCGGGCCCTGGCGATGTCGGTCACGCGCAGGTCGATGTGGTCGAAGAGCGAATGCATCCCCGAACCTCACGACCGTTCCCCCGCCGAGGCAAGCCGCCTTTTCGCTTTCGAGCGGCTCGGAACCGGCGTAAGCACAGCGCTCGTTGTCGCCGATGAAACAGCATCGCCTCTTCCTCGCCCTCATGCTCGGCCCGGCCCTCCTGCTGGTGCTCGCGGTGGTGCTCTTCCCGTTCCTCTACAACGTCGTTCTCTCGTTCTCGAACGCGAATCTCTACCACATCCGCGACTGGTCGATCATCGGTCCGCAGCAATACGTCGCGGTGGTACGCGAGCCGCTCTTCTGGAGCATTTTGGCCAAAACCCTCCTCTGGACCTTCCTGAACGTGGCCTTCCACGTGATCCTGGGCGTCTTCCTGGCCGTCCTGCTGCACCAGAAGTTCCTCAAGGGCCGCTCGGTCTGGCGCGTCCTGCTCATCCTGCCCTGGGCCCTGCCGCAGTACATCACCGCGCTGACCTGGCGCGGCATGTTCAATTACGAATACGGCGCAGTGAACCTGTTCCTGACCAAGTTCCTGCACCTGCCCGCCGTCGAGTGGCTGACCAATCCCGGCCAGGCCTTCACCGCCGCCGTGCTGACCAACATCTGGCTCGGCTTCCCCTTCATGATGGTGGTGGCGCTGGGCGGCCTGCAGTCCATTCCCGACGATCTCTACGAAGCCGCCGAGATCGACGGCGCCAGCGCCTGGCAGCAGTTCTGGCACGTCACCCTGCCCATGCTCCGCCCCGTCATGGCCCCCGCCATCACGCTCGGCATCGTCTGGACCTTCAACAACGTGAACGTGATGTGGCTGGTCACCAACGGCGGCGAGCCGGCCGACCAGACCCACATTCTCGTCAGCTACGTCTACAAGGCCGCCTTCACCATGTATCGCTTCGGCTGGGCCGCCGCGCTCTCGATGGTCATCTTCGCCATCCTCTTCCTGCTCTCGCAGACCCTGCTCAGGCGGACGCGGGCCGATCAGGCCATCGGGTAGAGCCTCGCTGAGGCTCGGCATAGGCGATAGGCAAATAGGCGATAGGCGATAGGGGGACGCGGAGACCGGAGACGGAGCGTAGTCCGCACTCTCCGAGTGCGGCTGTGTGGCTAAGGAGAAGACAGGAGACAGGGCAGTAGTCCGCACTCTCCGAGTGCGGCCGTGTGGCTAAGGAGAAGACAGGAGACCGGAGACCGCGATCTGCTCCGGAAGCCGAAGGCCGTGGACTGCGCGCGGCTTGCCGCCGCTTTCATCGAGGCAGCTTGCTGCCGCCGACCGCCGAGCAAAGTGCAGAATCGGTCCCGCAGGGACGCAGAGGGCTAGCTTGCCCGCATCCTCCGCCGGCCGGATCCCACCGTTTCTCGCTCCTGCCTCGTTCACCCCAATTCCTGCGCGGCGGCAGCAAGCTGCCTGGACGAAAGCGGCGGCAAGCCGCGCGCAGTCCACGGCCTTCGGCTTCCGGTTTTCGTCTCCCGTCTCCCGTCTCCTGTCTCCCGTCTCCCGTCTCCTGTCTCCCGTCTCCTGTCTCCCGTCTCCTCCTACGCCACACGGCCGCACTCGGAGAGTGCGGACTACGCTCCCCTCCTCCGCTCCTCCCCTCCTCCGCTCCTCCCCTCCTCCGCTCCTCCCCTCCTCCGCCCGCGGCGTGACAATCTCCCGCGGCCTTGCTAGCACGCTGGCATGCTCCGCGTCGGCTGCTTCGCCCTGGCTCTGGCGGCGTGCGCTCTCGCTTCGGGCACGCTGCGGGCGCAGGACGCCGCGAAGCCAGATCCCACCGACCGCACGGAGCGGGTCGGGTTCCCCAAATTGCGCCGCGCGGCGGCGGGGCCGGGCGTGACGGAGACGCTGGTCGAGCGTCTGCTCGACTGCGTGGCGGAGGCGCGCGGGCTGGCCTGCATTCTCAACATCCCGTTCGAACAGCACGCCAGCGAACCGGCCCGGCTCGACATGAAGGAGGTCCTGACCGCGCTGGGCTCGACGCGTTTCCGCAAGCTCACGGACAATCCGCGGGTCATCTTCTTCGTGCTCGGCTACGGCACGCGCATCGCGCCGGAGGAGAGCGACGAACAGGGCTCGCTGCATCGCGCGGAGCACGTCCTGCGCGAGCTCCGCGAGCGGGGCGAGTTGGGCAATGCGGTCTACGCGTTCGGCCTGGGCGGATTGCCCTCGCTCACTGGCCAGCGCCGGGCGGGGGCGAACTACGTCGAGGTCTGGGCCCTGGTGCCCTGAGCCTGAAACGGCCGGCCCGCTCGCCCCTCGACACGCCGACCGATCACGCGCATGGGAGGGAATGCTCTCGCGCCCGCGTTCTCTCTTCGCTCTCGCTCTGCTTTTCCTGCTCGGCCTGGCCAGCCTGCCCGCGCTCAGTCCGGTGGTGGTCAAGTCGCTGGCCAAGTTCCGCGGGGAGGATTTCTACCTGCGCTTTTCGAAGGGCGATCTGCATGAACTCACGCCGGTCGGGCAGGAGGATCTGCAGAAATGGCGCGACATGCTGACCTTCAATTTCTACCCCAAGGTGAAGGACGGCGAGGGTCTGGCCCAGGGGGCGAATGCGGTCCTCAACGCCTACAAGGAAGCCAAGGCGATCGTGGTGCGCACGAACTCCATTCCCGCCCAGCCCGGCCGCCCGGCCGAACATCTGGTGGCGGTGCTGTTCCCGCGGCCCGATTACATCGAGGCCGCCTTCACCCGCTTCGTCCTGCGCGACGGACGTGGCGTCGGCATCACCTACTCGCATCGCAAATACGGCAAGGTGGGCAACGAGATGAGCGACTGGCTCAAGGCCAACGGCCCGGCCATCGAAAAGGAACTGATGGCCTTCGACGCCATCCCGAAGCTCGAGACCGCCAAGTAAGCCGCCCCTCGCCTGCCGGCCCAGTTCGTGCCATAGACCGCGGCTCATGCCCGCCCCGCTGAAATCCGCCGCCCCGCGCGCCGAGGAAGGAAACGACTCGGCTGCGGTCGACGCTTTCTTTGCCCAGCTGCAGCACCCGCTCGAGGACGCGCTGCAGGCCTTGCGCAGTGCCGTGCTGTCGGCCGATCCGGCCATCACCGAGGGCATCAAGTGGAACTCGCCCTCGTTCTACCGCCAGGGCTGGTTCGCCACCCTGAACCTCCGGGCCAAGGACGGTCCGCAGCTCGTCTTTCATCTCGGCGCGAAAACGAAGGTCGCGACCGAGGCGCGCGCCGCCGTGCCCGATCCCGCCGGCCTCTTGCGCTGGCTCGGCCCGGACCGCGCGGCCGTGGCGCTGGGCGACGCCGCCTCGCTCCCCGCCCGTCTCCCGGCCCTGCGCGAGCTCGCCGGCGCCTGGAGCCGTCTGCTCGCCTGATCCTCCGCACCGACGCACGCACGATGGCTCCGGGTTGGATCGTTCTGGCGCGATGGATCTCCATCATCGTGCACCCCTTTGTCATGGTCGCGGTCCTGGCCGGCGCCGGCACGGCCAAGTTCTCGCCCCCGGAGGAAGCCTTCCGGATCGTGCTCATCGTCTCGATCTTCACGATCCTGCCCATCGCCTTCCTCGCCCTCCGCCAGGTGCGCCTCGGCCGCTGGGGCAATCTCGACGCGTCCAACCCGAGCGAACGCCCCATCCTCTTCACCGTCGGCGTCGGCGGCCTGCTCGGGCTCATCGCCTACCTCTATTTCTCCGGCCTCGCCCCCTTCCTGCTGCGCGGGGCCATCGTCACGGTCGTGCTGCTGTGCGTCAGCGCGATCGTCACCCGCTGGGTCAAGGTCTCGCTCCACACCGCCACCGCCACCTTCGCCACCACCGCGCTGGTCCTGATCGGATCCGTCGTCGGCTACATCTTCGTCCCCTTGGTCCCCGCCCTCGGCTGGTCCCGCGTCGCCCTCGGCCGCCACCAGCCGATCGAAGTCGTGGTCGGCTTCTTCTTCGGCCTGCTGGCGGGGATCGCGGTGAAGTTCCCGTAGCCGGCGGCCTTTAGGAAAACTCAGCCTCAAAGAACTCAAGGAACACAAAGGAGACGGGCGTTCGCCACTTTGAACATTCTCTCAGCGCTTTGAGGCTTCAGGTGCAGCGTTCCATCTCGCCCACCCGTCGGCACGCAGGATGTCGGCCTCTAAAGTCTCAAGGAGCTCAAAGGGACCCACGTTCCCTTCATTGAAGTTCTTTGTGTTCTTTGAGTTCTTTGAGGCTCCGATTTTTCCAATCCCCCTACTTCCTCCGCAGCGCCTGCGGCAGATCGCTCAGGAACTTCATCTGCACGGAGGTCTCGATCGCCCCCGGGCGCACCGCGCGGATCTGCCGGACGGCGGTTTGGAAGTCCAATCCGCTGGCGATCAGGCAGCCGGCCAGCATCGTCCCGGTCCGGCCGAGTCCCGCAGCGCAATGCACGGCCACGGCCCGGCCCTGCGCCCGCTGCTCGCGCAGGAACTGCAAGAAAGCGATGAACTGCGGCAGACTCGGCGCGTGGCCGTCGGGAATGGGCAGGCATTGATACCCCAGCCCGGCCGCGCCGTAGGTCTCGCCGTCGCGCGGCAGGTTGAGCAGGCACACCACCGCCCCGATCCCCGCCTCCGCCAGCAACGGCAGATCGTCCTTGTACGCCTTCAACGCCCCCGGCCGCTCCCGTCGCTCATGGGCCAGCATCGGCATCGGCATCCCCGCCAGGGCCTTCGGCAGCGCCCACCACAGGTCGAGCGCCAGAGCAGGATCGGTCGGTCGCTGTCGTTCCATCCCGCCACCCTAGGCGGGCGCCGACGGATTTCCTCCGAAATGCGGCGGCGGGGATTCTCCGCGTCCGCCGCACCCGCAAGGTCCGCCGATTCGACGGATGACCGCAGATCCCTCCAACCCAAATCACTCCCCGCCAAATCTGCGTCCAATCCTCCAAATCTGCGGACCTTCCGCCGCCACCGCGCTCAAGGCACCGGCTGCAGGATGTGCTCCCAGACCCAGTTGGCCACGTTGCGCCCCTGAGTGATGCCGCCGGTCTTGTCGAAGCTCCAGTGGATGCCGAGGTAGATGCGGCTCTGGCCGTTCTCCTCCTCGGCCTGCGAGAGGGTCTGGAAGGTGCGCGGGATGCGCGGGCGGACATTCCCCTGCCGATCCTTGGTCAGGCCGTTGTATTCGTCCGAGACGAACGTGAACGGCAGCGCGTCGGTGCCGTAGAATCGGCGCAGAGTCTGGAAGAGCGCGCCGCCGAAGGCCGCGTGGCCGGACGGATAAGCGGGGAACGGCGGCGTGAAATTCGGCCCGGTCAGATTCGAGGCCGGCGCGCCCAGCGGGGAGAAGGTGGGGTCGCCCACGGTGTTCGGATTGTCGTCGCCCGCGCCGGTCGGACCGGTGCCGGGGTCCGACTCCCGGATGCCGGTCACGGGCCGCCAGTATTGGTAGAAATACTTCGAGTCCCAGGCCGCGATGCCGGTGTCGGCCATGGCCACGTTGAGCAGCGCGAGCAGGCGCGCCAGCTGCGGCGCGGTGGTCATCTGCTGGTCGGCGATGTCGACCGCGATCTGATTGTACAACCGCGGCGGCGCGCAGAGCGAGGGCGTGCCGTCGTAGGCCCAGAACGTGCCGATGAACGTCTGTCGCGGCCCGCGCTGGGTCGGCGTGGTGATGCCGTCGCCGCCGAGCGCCTTCGCCTCGTTGTAGGCCGCGGTGTATTCCGGCGTGTTCAAGGCCGGCGGCGGGGGCAGACGGAACTGCGCCGCCGACTGCATGACGAACGGCGTGACCGTGTTCCAGAGCGCGCCGAGGGCGATCGGCACGAGCGAGACGGGATCCTGCCGCCAGCGGCCCGGCAGGTTCGACGGAATGAAGACCGTCCCCATGGCCTGCTCCGCGTGGGCCGAGCCGTCGGAGGCCCGCAGCGCCAGCACGGCCGCCGCCGCGGTGCGCCCGAGGGCCACGCCGCGATTGGCCAGCTCGAGGCTGCGAATGCGCGCGAGGTCGGTGGCCAGCGCGGTGTCGAAGGTGGCGGTCTGCGACGGATACAGCGCCGCCAGCGTGTCGCGCGCGGCCTGCGCCACCGCCGCATCGAAGGAGGTGTTCTGCGCCACCGGGGCCACGCCCGCGTAGCTGGCATAGCCGCCGACGATCGCATTGCTCGCCTCGAACATGGCGAGGTGGATGATGGCCATGGCGCGGCTGGCGCGGGCCGGTCCGAGCTGCTCGCCGAACACGCGCGACTCGCCCGGGCCGACTGGCGTGTGGTCGAGCCCGGTGGCGTTGATGGCCAGTTCGTTCCAGCGCCGCACCATGTCGAGCAGCGGCCGGGTGAGATAGCGCTCCGGGAACGGATACGACGGCGTCGGCGAGAACTTCGGACCGAAGGCCTCGACCTGCCCGCCGGGGAAGCCGCGCGGTCGGGCCGGAGCCTGGGCGGCGGCGGTGGATTTCGACGGCTGGGCAGGCGCCGTGGGGGTGAACAGACACAGCGCCGCGAGCGCGGCGCAAAGAACGGACGTTTTCAAGGAATGGAGGTGGGTGCCCTGAGGAGCCTGCCTGCAGCAAAGCACCCACTGTGCCTTTCGCTAACCCAATCGTGCCCAACTCCGACCGTGGAACGGCGGCGTGAATTCGGATGCGGTCGGGGCCATTCGATGTCAGCTCCGCGCGGCATGTCTGCCTCCGCTTCCGCCCCTGACTCGGCCCAAGCCTCCGCGTCCGCCGCTCCGGCCGACGCGCCGGCGCGCCCGCGGCTCGAACGCGTCGATTTCCTCCGCGGGCTCGTCATGCTGCTGATGGCCCTCGACCACACGCGCGACTTCTTCGGCGCCGGCGACGCCAACCCGCGCGACATCACGCAGCCCGCGCTCTTCCTCACGCGCTGGATCACCCATTTCTGCGCGCCCACCTTCGTCTTCCTGGCCGGCGTCTCCGCCTTCCTCTACGCCCAGCGCGGCCGCACCCGCGGCGAGCTGACCCGCTTCCTGCTCACGCGCGGCCTCTGGCTCATCGTGCTCGAATTCACGCTCGTGCGCATCGGCTGGACCCTGCAGGTGTTTTCGAATTTCCTCGTCCTGCAGGTCATCTGGGCCATCGGCTGCGCGCTGATCTTCCTCGCGCTCCTGGTCCATCTCCCGCGCTGGGCCGTCGCCGCCGTCGGCCTCCTCCTCCTCGCCGGCCACAACCTCCTCGACCCCCTCCGCGCCGCCGACTTCGGCCGCTGGGACTGGCTCTGGATGATCCTGCACGAGAGCCGCGTCTTCCCCCTCGGCGGCGGCTTCCGCGCGTTGTCGATGTACCCGCTCCTCCCCTGGCTCGGCACCGCCGCCGTCGGCTACGCCTTCGCCCCCGTGCTGCTGCGCCCCGCCGAGGAACGTCGCCGCGTCGCCCTCACCCTCGGCGCCGCCACGCTCGCCGTCTTCCTCGTCCTCCGCCTGACCGGCCTCTACGGCGACCCCGCCCCGCGCGTGCCCATCGCCGAGGCCGGCTGGAGCGCCGGCCTCCTCTCCATCCTCAACTGCGAGAAATACCCGCCCTCCCTCCTCTTCCTCTGCATGACGTTGGGCCCCTTGCTGCTCGCCCTCGGCGCCCTCCCCGACCTCCGCAGCCCCCTCGCCCGCGCCGTCACCACCTTCGGCCGCGTGCCCATGCTCTTCTACGTCGTGCACCTCTACGTCATCCACGTCCTCGCCATCGCCTGGGTCGTCGCCACCACCCCCGACCGCACCCAAGGCCCCGCCTTCCCCCTCCCCGCCATCTACGCCGTCACCCTCCTCGTCCTCCTCCTGCTCTACCCCCTCTGCCACTGGTTCGCCGCCCTGAAGGCGAGGCGGAAGGACGCGTGGCTGACCTACCTTTAGGGCTCGCCGGAGGCTCGCCATAGGCGATAGGCCGATAGGCAACAGGCGATAGGCGGGCGCGGAAGTCCGGGGTGGAATGGAGGGAATGTTGGCGCGGTGGGAAATGCGACGGATTGGCTGAGATCTCGCTCGATTCGCCTTCGCAGTCCCAAACCCGCACAGCCGCCACCCTCCATCACCCGTCACCCCGTCACCCCCTCACCCTCCCTTCGCGCCTTCGCGCCTTCGCGCCTTCGCGCGAGCCTCCTCCGCTCCTCCGCTCCTCCGCTCCTCCGCTCCTCCGCTCCTCCGCTCCCCCCTCCATGCTCCCTCACCCACCCCGCGCTCTCATCTTCGACATGGACGGCCTCATGCTCGATTCCGAGCGGATCTACCGACTCGCCTGGTTCGCGGCCATCGAGGAATTCGGCCAGGCCATGGACGACGAGATCTTCCACCGCTTCCTCGGCCGGGTGGCGTCGGACTCCCACCGCCTGCTGCGCGAGATCTACGGCGCCGACTTCGACGCCGTCCGGTTCTGGGACCGGGCCATGGAATTGAGCTACACCCGCTTCGCCCCCGCCGGCATGCCCTGGAAGCCCGGCCTGGCCGACCTCCTCGCCTGGCTCGAGGCCCGCGCCTTTCCCCGCGCCATCGCCACCAGCACCCTGCGCCCGCTCGCCCTGCGCTTCCTCAACGGCCTCGAGCGCCGTTTCGACGTCCTGACTACCGGCGACGAAGTCACCCGCGGCAAGCCCGACCCCGAGATCTTCCTCCTCGCCGCCTCCCGCCTGCAGATCGCCCCCGCCGACTGCCTCGTGCTGGAAGATTCCGCCGCCGGCGTCCGCGCCGCCCGCGCCGCCGGCATGAGCGTCATCATGATCCCCGACCTCGTGCAGCCCACGTCCGAGATCCGCGCCCTCGCCCACGCCGTCCTCCCGTCCCTCACCGACGTCCAGGCCCTCCTCCAGTCCCCGCATTGACGCCCGCCCCCGCCCGCGTAGCCTCCCTCTTCCTTCAGCCGGCGTGGCGAAATGGCAGACGCGACGGACTCAAAATCCGTTTTCCGCAAGGGAGTGTCGGTTCGAGTCCGACCGCCGGTAAGTGCTTTGAATCCAGAGTGATCATGCCCGTTTAACGGGCTGGTTTCGTACATTGATGGCTGCGGGCTTGCGAACAAAAGCGAACCGAAACGAACCCGGAGTGTCATGCGCTGTCATGCAGTTTCGCGCTTTCGGCCCGTTCGAGGCATGGGCTGTCGGACAGCGCTCGGTCCGCGACCTCGTAGCTCGGGGTACGATGGTGTCCGTCGAGATTTCAATTCCACCGTTGATCGCCGGAGTCCGATTGGTTAGGCGGTGGTTGCTTTCGCGGAGCAGACGGTTTGCGAGCAGTCGTCTTGCGGCGGCCACGCTTCCGAATCGACGGCTGCACCAATAGCATCCCTACGGGCCACTTGATCGTCCAATTGAACCCATGCCAGGCGTGGGCGTGCTGTTTGCCCAAGCCGGCTATCTAGAACACCGCCGGGCGGGTCAACGCGCCTGGGATGAGCAACCCTGTCCATTCCGAATTCGACCGGCAACGAATAGACAGGATTGGGAAGAACTCCACGGCTCAACTTGCCAAGCGCCAATCGGTGAGCTACTGCACTCGCGCTGTGAGTGTTATTCGTGCCCTGCTCGTCGCGCTGATTGCGCTCGGGTGCGCCACGTTCTCGCAGGCTTGTTTGATTGCGAATTTGAGTTTCGGCCCGGGACTCGATTGTTGCCAAGGGGCCGAAAAATCCGATACCTGCGGCTCGGACTGCGCTGCCTGTGCGACGCTGGAAAGCGGAGTCGATCGGACGTCCCCGCCGGCCGTTGAAACGCCGGCGCCGCATGTTGCGTGGGATCCCGCAATCGCTCTCACGCTCGCCCAAGCGGCGCGCGAAGCCGAGGTCGTGTTGGTTGATGATCTGTCAGCGCCGGCGAGCCCGCCGCCCATTTGGCATTTTGTGGTCCGGACGGCGGTGCCTGTTCGCGGACCTTCCTTGTTGGCCTAAAGCCATCCCCATTCGGGGATTCGGCTGTCTCATCCGCTGAGCGGCGCGCGTTCGCGCGCCCGAATCGCAACGTCACTGACGCCGCATATGCTTCGCTTATTTTTACTTTTATCCCTCCTCATTGCCGCCGCCACGAAGGCGGAAGACAAGAAATCTTCCCCCATTCAAATCGATGAGCTGATTGCCCAGGCACTCGCGGACAACCCCGAGCTGATCTTCTACCGAGCCGAAATAGCAGCCGCCAAAGGCGAGCGCAGAAGCGCGGGCGCTTGGCCAAACCCTGAGTTTTCCTCCGACCTCGGCCGCAAGAGTGTGCGCTCCAGCGGCCTCTCGTCCGAAGGTGTAGCCTGGGCTGCTTCGGCGTCTCAGACGTTTGAGTGGCCTGGAAGGGTCTCCCTACGCAAGGCCATCGCCAGTCAGCAGATCGAACTCGCTACCAATGGCTTCGAGCAATTCAAAGCGGCGTTGGGCGCGGAAGTTCGGCAAAGGGCCTTTGCGCTCTTCGCAGCTCAGCGTCGAGTTGCCGCAACGCAGGAGGTCGCTCGACGGGGCGAGGAATTGGTGGCCACGCTGGTGCAACGCGAGGTGGCTGGGCCTCTACCACTCTTGGAAAGCCGCGCAGTTGAAGCCTCGATTATCAAGCTCAAGCGCGATGCCGCTGAGGCGTCCAAGGAGGTCTTGTCCGCACTCTTCAAACTCAACCAGCTCCGAGGTCGGCCGATTTCGACAGCGCTCGTCATTGCAGAGCCGGTCAGTGCCTTTTCGGAACTGCCCTCTCCAGTCGACCTGATCCGTCTAGCGGCCCGTGAGAATTTCGAGCTCAAACAGCGTGAGAGCGAATTGGTCCAGCAGGGCTTCAAGGTGCGGCTCAGCCAGAACGAAGCCTGGCCGAGCGTGACCATCGGAGCTCAGTTCTCGCGCGAGAAGGTTGCCGATGAGCGAGAGCGTCTGGCTGGTTTAAGCGTAAAGGTGCCGCTGCCCCTGTGGAACCGCAATGAAGGAGGCATCGAGGCGGCCAAGGCCCGGCTACTGCAGGCGCAGACCACGCTGAGGCTGGCGCAGCGTGAGGTGGAACGCAAAATTCGTGAGCAGTCGGCAGCCTATGAGATCAGCCGTGCAGAGATTGCGCGGTGGAATCCGAAGATCGTTGAACAGTTGCGCGAAGCGGCCGTGCTCGCTGATCGCCACTATCGACTCGGGGCGGTGCCACTGGCGACCTACCTCGAAGTTCAACAGAGCTATCTTGAGGCTCTCCAGGCAATATTCGCCACCCAGTCCGAGGCCCTCCAAGCCCGAGCCGAACTGCAGCTCCTTACCGGAAAGACATTCTAAGATATGTACCACTCTTTTCTACTCCTGATTGCATCCATGCTGCTTTGCGCCTGCCAGAAAGCGACCCCGAGCTCCTCACGCGGCGAGCCGGCGGCTGAAAAGGGCGAGGGAGATACTGTGCAGCTGAAAAAAGGCCATGGCCTGGCCCTTCACCCCAAACTCCGGCAGAGCATCGCCCTGCAGGTTGGGGAAGTCTCACAAGAGCCATTGGCTGCCGTGGTCCATGTTTGGCTGCATGTTATTCGTGGCGCAGATGGCTTGCGGCCCGTGGCGCAAACCGCCGCTGGAGGGCTACAAACCGAGGCACGAGGCTGGGTGACAGCCGAGAAGGCGGCGCTCCTGAAAGCCGGGCAAACCGTGGAGCTGCGCGTGGCCGAGCGCGATGCGAAAACGCAGAGCGGAATTGTGCAGAGCGTGGAACCCTCCTCCTTCGCCGCGCTGGGCGAATACGAAGTCGTTGTTGAAACCGAGGCCCCATTTGACGTCGGCAGCCGACTCGCCGCGACTTTCCACGCCCCCCTAGGCGCCGCAGTCACGGTGGTGCCGCGCTCGGCGCTGCTCCAAACTGCGGAGGGGTGGTTTGTCTACGCCGTCAACGAGAGCTTTTTCCTGCGCACGGCGGTCAAGCTCGGCGCCATGAACGAGCAATTCGCCGAGGTAACGGAAGGTCTCTACGTGGGCGACCAGATCGTGATCGCGCCCGTCGATGCGCTCTGGATGGCTGAGCTGCAGCTTCTGCGCGGCGGCAAGGCGTGCACGTGCGGGCACTAACACGAAGGGGCAAACCTCATGCTTCATTGGCTTCTCGAAAACTCCGTCCGCCAGCGCTTGGTCGTGCTCTTGGGCACGGTGCTGCTCATCGGCGTCGGCATTTGGGCTGCACTCCGCCTGCCCATCGATGCCGTTCCCGACATCACCAATCCTCAAATTCAGATCAACACAGCGGTGCCGGCGCTGGCGCCCGAGGAGGTCGAAAAACTCGTCACTTTCCCCCTCGAAAACGCGATGGCCGGCGTGCCCGACATGGTCGAGCTGCGCTCGCTCTCGAAGTTTGGGCTCTCGCAGATCACCATGACCTACAGGGATGGGGTCGACCTCTATCGTTTGCGCCAGCTCGTCAGCGAGCGCCTGCAGGGGGTGCTCGATGAACTGCCACCCGGGCTGAAGCCCAAGCTCGCGCCGATCGCCACCGGCTTGGGCGAAATCTACTACTACTCGCTCGACTATACCGCTGCTGCGGCCCAAAAACCGAGCACCCGTAAAGCGCAACTGATGGAGCTGCGACAGCTGCAGGAATACACGGTGAAGCCGATGCTGCGCGGCACGCCAGGCGTCGCGGAAGTCAACACCAGCGGCGGCTACGAGAAGCAGATCGTCATCCACCCTGACCCCGCCAGGCTGGCGGCCGCGGGGATGTCGCTCGACGCGCTCGCGGGCATCGTCGAGCAAAACACCCACAATGCCGGCGGCGGCTACATCGAAATCGGCAGCGAGCAATTGGTCATCCGTTCCGCCAGTCGCGTGGAGACGACCAGCGAAATCGCCAAGATTCCGCTGAAGTTTGCCGCCGGGGTGACGCCTGTACTTCTCGGCGAAGTCGCCACGGTCGCCATCGGCTCCGAGTTTCGTACTGGCGCAAGCACCGACGACGGTGGCGAGGCGCTGGTCGGCGCAGCCATCATGCTGGCTGGCGAAAACTCTCGCTTGGTCGCAAAGGCGGTGCGCGCGCGTTTGCTCGAGATCCAGGAAAAGCTCCCTCCGGGCGTGGCAATTCGCTCGCTCTACGACCGCTCCGAGCTGGTCAGCCGCACCATCGCCACCGTCGAGACCAATCTGGTCGAAGGAGCCATTCTCGTGGTCGCTGTGCTCTTCGCCCTCCTCGGCAATTGGCGCGCCGCGGTGATCGTCGCTCTGGTCATTCCGCTTTCCATGCTCTGCGCCATGACGGGCATGGTGCACTTTGGCCTGTCCGGCAACTTGATGAGTCTGGGGGCCATCGATTTTGGCATGATCATCGATGGCGCCGTGGTCATGGTGGAAAACATCGTCCGGCATCTGGCCGAGCGGCAACACGCGCTCGGACGCCAGTTGACCGCTTCGGAGCGCGCTCGAGAGGTGCTTAGAGCCGCCAAGGAGGTTGCCAGCCCGATGTTTTTTGGCGTTCTGGTCATCACCGTTGTTTACGTGCCCATCCTCGCATTGCAGGGCATCGAGGGGAAAATGTTCAAGCCGATGGCGGTAGTCGTCATGCTTGCCCTCGGAGGCTCGCTCGTGCTGGCCATTTCCCTGATGCCAGTGCTCTGCTCGCTGCTTCTGAGCGGGCGAATCCAGGAGAAGGACAACTGGATCGTCACCTTTACAAAGCGACTTTACACGCCTCTCCTCGCCTTCGGGCTGCGATTTCGCTGGCTGATCGTGCTGCCGATGTTCGGGCTTTTTGCGCTTTCGCTCTTCTTGCTCTCGCGCATGGGCGCGGAGTTCATTCCTCAACTCGATGAAGGCGATCTGACCTTCCAGCTCATCCGCTCTTCCAGTGCCGGGCTTTCGGCCTCGCTGGAACTGCAGAAGCGCAGTGAAGCCATCTTGCGCCGAGAATTTGGCCGGGAGGTCAAGGATGTTTTTTCGCGCATCGGGACAGCCGAGGTCGCAACCGACCCGATGGGGCCCAACGTCTCCGACACCTACGTGATGCTCCATCCGCGCAAGCAGTGGAGGCAGGTAAATGGAAACCCGATCGCCAAGGAACAGCTCGCCGCTCAAATGCGCACGGCGCTGATCGAGCGCATACCTGGCCAAAACCTGCTCGTCTCGCAACCGATCCAAATGCGATTCAACGAGATCATGGCGGGCGCGCGCGCCGACCTCGTCTGCAAGATTTTTGGGCAAGACTACGGCGAACTTGAGCGCATTGCCGGTGAGGTGCGAGGCACGATCGAAAACACGCCGGGCGGACGCGAGGCTGAATTCGACGCGGTCGGCAAGGTGCCTATCGTTGAGATCCAGCCCGATCGCGCCGCCATGCGCAGGTTCAACGTCCACGCGGACGACCTCAACCGTCTCATCAAGACTTCGCTGGCGGGCACCCAAGTGGGCACTCTGATCGAAGGAAATCGACGCACACCCATCGTGGTGCGCCTCGACGAGGAAAGCCGGGTCGATCTCGCTGCCATCGAACGCCTCCCTGTGCGGACGGAAAGCGGGGGAATGCTTGCCCTCAAGCAGGTGGCCAAGGTGACGATTGTCGAGCAGGTCAATCAGGTCGCGCGCGAAAACGCTCAGCGACGCGTCTCCATCCTCGTCAACGTGCGCGGGCGCGACACGGCCAGCTTTGTTGACGAGGCCACGCGCAATATCCGCGAGAAGGTCAAATTCCCCGACGGCTACTACTTCGAATTTGGAGGGCAATTTCGCAACCTGCTCGAGGCCAAGCGCCGCCTGGCGGTCGTCGTACCGCTGGCGCTGCTTTTCATTCTCACGCTGATCTTCATGAGCTTTGGCTCGCTGCGGCAGGCCGCGCTCATTTTCCTCTGCGTCCCCTTGGCAGTGACCGGCGGCATCTTCGCCCTGTGGCTGCGCGAGATGCCGTTCACCATCTCGGCGGCCGTAGGTTTCATCGCGCTCTCGGGAATCGCAGTGCTTAACGGCATCATGCTGATCTCGTTCATCAACCAACTGCGTGAACAGGGTCGAGATCTGCGCGCGGCCGTAGTCGAAGGCACCCTCACGCGACTGCGGCCCAAACTCATGACTGCATTGGTCGCCTCACTCGGATTCGTACCCATGGCCATCGCCACGGGCGCCGGCGCAGAAGTCCAGCGACCCCTCGCCACCGTAGTCATCGGCGGCGTGGTCACGTCCACCTTTCTGACCCTGCTCGTGTTACCAGTGCTCTACGAATGGCTGGAACGCCATGCCCAACCCAAACCGCCCCTTTCGCCCCTAAACCCCATCCAAACCCCGCAACCTGAACCTGCCTCCGTATGAAAAAGATCCTCAGCCTGTTGATTCTACTCGCCCTCGTCGTCTCCCCGGCACTCGCCGAGAAAACCGTCAAGGCAGGCCCTAGAAAGGGGCGCCTGCTTGAGCTGGAGGGGCAAAATGCCGAATTCTTCGTTGAGAAGAATCGAACGGTCTCCATCGCATTCTACAACGCCGTTGGTCAAGCCCAGCCCCCGGCCGATCAGGTGATCAGCGCCGTCGCGGAAGCGCCCGGGGCCAAGACGAAACTAGAGTTCGAGAAGAAAGGCGACCTGATGGTTTCGAAAACGCCGCTGCCCGAAGGCGAGGGCTATCAAGTCGTCGTCCAGATTAAGGCGAGCGCCCAAGCCCGACCGAAGAACTTTCGCATCAAACTCGAACTGCACGCCTGCAAGAAGTGCGACAACCCAGAGTACGCCTGCACCTGCGACGAATGACCACATGGCGCGCGACCGGCACGCCGTCGCAGAGCAGCGACCATGCCGAGCGCTCTGAACGGGTCGGCACCGTCGCCAGCATCAGCAACGGAGCACCCTTCTGTTTCGCGACGGCATGGCCGGCGGGCTCAACTCCTGGTGCCCCCACACCGACCGACCAATAACCATGAGCGATTCATCCGACTGGCTTCCCAACCCTCCCACAAGGTCCAAATGAGTGTGCGGCCGCTGGGCGGGCCAGAAGGCGCTTCCTGCTGCGGCGGTGTGGGTGCACCAGACAGCAAGATCCTAAACCCCGACGTGGCAGACACCCAGCAGACGGTGCTGTCGGTGTCTGGCATGGACTGCGCCGACGAGGTAACCGCCATTCAACGTGCGCTCCAGCCAGTGGCTGACGTGCGTGAAGGGCGGGTCAATCTCATGGCTGGAAAAGTCACGATCACCCACGGTCCCAGGATCGACGCCAATGGGCTGATCGAAGCGATCAAAACTCGTGCGTGCTCTTGGCCGGCCAAGGGGCCACCGTTGCCGCCATCGTCGAGAACATGATGCTTCGACGCGCAAAACGCTCGAGGTTAACGCTGCGCCAACGACGGTGAAGCCATCTCATTGGGCTAGGAGCGCGTCTGGACGCTTTTGAGTGCCGCAACCATGGCGGCGCGAACGCGATCGTAACCCTCGATCTGCGCGTCCAGTTCAAAGAGCGCAGGGTCGGCGTGAGAAGTGGTCACGAAGACCACCGGGTTCCATTTCGGATCCGCTCCGATGATGAAGCCGACCTTGTCGCCATTGAGGTAGACGCGCTCGTGGCTCAGATGTTGATTGGCGATCGTGTTTTCAAGCAGCCGGCCCGTGTAGCTCTCGAGGTCGCCGCCGATCGATTTCCACTCGAGGCCCAGACACGCCTCCAGCGTAAACATGCATTCGACCAGCAGGTCGTTGAGGTGAAAGCGGTTTTTGGCGAAACGAATTTCTTCAGGAGTTGCCATACATGTTGGGGAAGCAACCGGGCCATCTCCAGCCATGGCAAGCCGTTTCAATGCCCCGGTCGCCAGCCGCGGGCGGGGCCGAAATCTTGCGTCGTTGTCTGCATCTCGGCCGGATGGACGGCCTTCAGGTCCAGCTTCGATGAGGGAAGGCCGTAATCGACGACGTTTGGGACATTGAGCATTGCTCGACCCAAAACATGAAACCGCTCCTCATTGCCTTCATGCTCGCAGCCACCCTGATCCCGGCCACCGAGGCCGCGGCACGCGAGCCCAACCGCAAAGCCAAAGTCCGGAGCTGCGAAGCTCCCAAGTGCTGCCTGCACTCCCGTGTCCCGCGCGTCCGTGCGGGCGTGCGGGCCGAATCCGCGCCCAGGCCGACGCCAGCGCCTGCTGAGCAGACCTGGCAGGAAAGGATGGCGTCCAAGGGCAGCGGCGGCTAGCCCCAGGACACACGGCCTTGCTGCCGCTCCGAAACCCAGACGACTGCACCTTTAGTCGGCTGCGGAGCGGCAGCCCCTTTTCTCCCCGATTACGTTCCCCTGGAAGGTTCAGCGCGGAATTTTGAGGGATCGGCAGAATCTCGTCGTTCTAGAACTCACATGAAACTCCTCCGCCTCTGCATCGCCCTCTTTGGGCTGCTGGCGTTCTTGGGGAGTTCCCAAGCCTGCCTGATCCTGGGCGAGCATCTGGCTGAGGTCGCCTGTGCTGAAAAATGCCCCGGCGAGGAAGATCAAGCCTGTGCCGGCTGCGCCACACCGGTGGACGTGGTGAGCGGGAACGATGCGCTTCAGGCACCCTCAGTCCAAGCCCTGGCGACCAGCTGGCAAGACGGGTGGCTCGAGAGCCGAGTGACCCTCGCGCTTGCGCAGCCCGCAGAAATCTACCCTCCACCCGATCCCACGCTGATCAGCTGGTCTCGACGCGCGTCGACGCGCTGCCTGCCGGCGCGCGGTCCAAACCTTTGTAGCTAAGGGAACCCGCTCGCTGCGCGAGCGGTCCCAAAGATGGTTGGCGAGGCCCCGCGTGGTTTCTCGCCCGGGCGGATACACGCACCGCCCTTCCTGCGTGTGGCTCCTGTTTTTTCATGCGGCCCGTCTCTCTTCTTCTCTTCCTTTTTTCCTTCGCTTCCGCCTCCGCCGCGACTCTCAGCGTCGAGCAAATCGTGGCGCAAACGCTGCGCGAGAACCCTTCGCTGCGCGCGGCCCGGTGGCGGATCGAAGAAGCGCGCGGCCGGCTGGTCAACGCCGGACGCCTGGCCAATCCGGAATTGGAGTTTTCCTACAGCCGCACTCGGCGCACGGGGGAATACACGGCCAACGTCGCGCTGACGCAGCGTTTTCCGCTGACGGCACGTCTTCCCTTGGAGCGTGCGGTGGCTCGAGCCGAACTCGTGGCGGCCGAGGCGGAAGTCGCCGACGGCGCACGTCGCTTGGCCTTTGAAGCGCGCACGGCCGCGATCCGGCTTCTGGCGCTTCAATCTCTGCGCGAGCTGCGCGAGCGGCAGCTCAAGAACAGCCGCGAACTCGCCTCCTTCACCCAGCGCCGCCTGAGCCTGGGAGAAGCGTCGCAGATCGACACTCTCCAAACCGACCTGGAAGCCCGGCAACTCATGACCGAAGCCAGCCGGCTGGACTTCGAGTCGGCCACGCTCGGCGGCGAACTCCGAATCCTACTGGGTTTGGCGCGCAACGCTTCGCTCCAAATCGCGGGCTCGCTCGAAGCCCTGCCCAGCAGCCGCCACGGGGACTATCGCCAGCGAGGCGATCTGCGGGCCGGCATTGCCCGGACGGAAGCTGCCACTCAGGGTTCCGCGCTCGCGCGGGCAGAGCGGTGGGGCGACTTTTCGCTCGGCTTTGGGCTGGAGCGGGCTCGCTCCGAAGACGCTCCTTTCGGGCTGGATCGCCAGAGCGGCTTTTCCTTCAAAATCGGCATTCCCCTACCCGTCTGGAACCAAGGCTTGGGCCGGGTGCTGACTGCGGATGCTGCCCTGCGGCGCACCACGCTGGAGCTCGACGCGCTCAATGCCCGCGTCCCCAACGAGATCACCACGGCGCAGCAAGAGGAGGCGGCCGCCGATCGAGTGGTCAATGCCTTCGAGACCGACCTCATCCCTTCGGCCCGAAAAATCGAGGAACTGCTCAATAGCGTCTTCAATTCGGGCCAGACCTCGCTGGTCGAGGTCCTCCGCGCTCGAGGCAAGCGCTTCGAGCTCGAAGCGCAGCGCCTGGAAGCGCTGCGCGACCGGCAGCTGGCGCGCGCCCGCCTGCTGGCCGCGACCAGCGCCGATGTCCACCCCTCTTCCACCCGCGGCCTCTCCAAATGAATCGTTCCCTGCTCCTGCTCCCGTTCCTGGCCTTGCCTTTTGGCAGCCTCGTCGCCAAACCCGATCCAGCGAAGGTCGCAAATACGGTCCTGCTCGACGAAAACGGCGTCGCCAATTTGGGCCTGGCCACGACCGAAGTTGAAGAACAAGCGTTCGAAGAAACGGTCTTCGCCTTGGGCCGGATCGAACCCGAGCCGCTGCGTCGCAGCGTCGTCACGAGCCGTATTCCAGGCAGACTGATCGAACTCAAACTCCAGGCCGGCGATCGCGTCGCCGCCGGCGACGTCGTCGCGCGCTTGGAGAGCCGGCAGCCGGGCGACCCGCCCCCGGTGATTTCGCTGCGCGCAGCCAACGCCGGCGTCGTCACCTTCACGGAGGCGCGGCTGGGCGAGCCCATCGAGCCCGACAAGGTGATTATGGAGATCACCGATCTGACGCAGGTCCTGGCGATTGCGCGCGTGCCTGAGCATCAGACAGCGCGCCTCTCGGTGGGCACCAAAGCGCACATTCGAGTCTCGGCGGTGCCGGGCGAAACCTTCGAAGGCGAACTCATCCGCTTTGGCACAACCGCCGATCGCGAGCGCGGCACAGTGGACGCCGTTTTTCGCCTCCCCACCCGCGGCTCGAGTCTGCGGCCCGGGATGCGGGCGGAATTTTCGATTGTCCTGGCTCAGCGCGACGGGGTCATGGCGGTGCCGCGGGCCGCGCTCCAAGGCGATAACCTCGACCGCTTCGTCTACGTCAAAGACTACGAGCTCAAGAACGCCTACGTGAAGACGGCCGTGCGCGTCGGCATGATGAATGACCGCTACGTCGAGATCGTTTCCGGCCTGTTTGCGGGCGACCAGGTCGTCACGCAAGGCGCCTACTCCCTCGCCTTTGCCGGCAAAGGCAGCGTCAGCCTCAAGGCGGCCTTGGATGCGGCCCACGGCCACGAGCACAACGAAGACGGCACGGAGGTCACCGCAGAGCAGAAGGCAGCCCGCGCAGGCGGCTCCGGCGGGCACGACCATTCCCAAGGTGAAGGCCTCTCGCTGCTTACGATTTTGTCCCTGGCCGCCAACGCGCTGCTCGTCGGCTTTCTCTTCGTGCGCCGCCGCAACGATCCCGAGGGCGCCTCGCCCGCCAGCCAGGCTGACAGCCTGAGCGCTTAAGTCCCAGAGCGCATTTTCTATGCTTAATCGTCTCATCCGATTTGCCCTCGCGCAGCGCGCGGTGGTCATCGCCTTCACGCTCCTCATCCTCTTCGCGGGAGCGCAGGTGGCGACACAGCTGCCCGTGGAGGTGCTGCCCGATTTGACCAAGCCGACGGTCGTCGTGCTCACCGAGGCGCCGGGCCTGGCCCCCGAGGAAGTCGAGATCAACGTCACTCAGCCTATCGAGCGAGCGCTCCTGGGGGTTTCAGGACTGACGCGTCTGCGCTCGAATTCCGATGTCGCGCTCTCGCTCGTTTACGTCGAACTCAGCTGGGGCACGGACATCTACCGCGCGCGCCAATTGGTGCAGGAACGCCTGGCCGGAGCCCGCTCGCTGTTGCCCCAGGGCGTGGAGCCGTTTCTCACCCCGGTCGCCTCGCTCATGGGCGAGATCGTGCTCGTGGGTGTGAGCTCGCGCGACGGCAAGATGGAAGCGCGCGATGTGCGCACGCAAGCCGATTGGGTCATTCGCCCCCGGCTGCAGAGCATCCCGGGCATCGCCGAGGTCCTCAACATGGGGGGAGGCATCAAGCAGATCCAGGTCCTGCCCGATCCCAACCGCATGGCAGCGATGGACGTGACCTTGGGCGAGCTGCAGACCGCGGCTAAGGAAGCGGCCAGCAATTCGACGGGCGGGTTCATCACCTCAGGCTCGCAGGAAATCATGGTGCGCAACCTGGCCATGAGCGTGCAGCTCGAGGATATCGCGCGGACGGTCATCAAACGCCTGGGCGACCGCGCCATCATCATCAGCGACGTGGCCGAAGTGACCTGGGGCGTCGAGCCCATGCGCGGCGACGGCAGCGTGAACGGCAAACGCGGCGTCATCATGAGCGTGACCAAGTCACCGGGCTTCGACACGCTGTCGTTGACCAAGCGCGTCGAGGACGCGATCGCCGAGTTGCAGCGCGGGTTGCCGGCCGGCGTGGAAGCCACGTTGCTTTTCCGCCAGGCCGATTTCATCGAGAACGCCGTCGGCAACCTCAAGAGCGCGATCGCCGAAGGCGCGGTCATGGTGACGATCGTCATCTTCCTGTTCCTGCTGAGCGTGCGGACGACCTTCATCACGCTCATGGCCATGCCGGCCTCCTTTGCCGTCACGCTGCTGACTTTTCAATGGATGGGCGTCTCGGTGAACTCGATGACCTTGGGAGGCTTGGCAGTCGCCATCGGCATGGTGGTCGACGACGCCATCGTGGACGTCGAAAACGTCTATCGCCGACTGCGCGAGAACGCGTCTGCCGGCGCGCCCCGACCGAGCCTCGAGGTGATCGCCACGGCTTCGGGAGAAGTCCGAAATTCGATCCTCTACGCCACGCTCCTCATCATCTTGGTCTTCATGCCGCTGTTGGGCCTGAGCGGCGTCGAGGGACGTCTCTTCTCGCCCATCGCGGTCGCCACCATCATCAGCATGCTGGCGTCCTTCATCGTCTCGCTCTCGCTGATCCCGGTTCTTTGCTCGCTCTTGCTCAAGCCCAAGGCGGGAGAGGAACACGGAGATGGCTGGCTCGCCCGGGCCATGAAGCGCGTGCTCGAAGGCACGCTCCTGCGCATCGGCCTCAACCAGCCGGCTCTGCTCTTGATCCCGGTCGCCCTCATCGTGATCGCAGCATTTTCGCTCTATCCGCGCATGGGCAAAGACTTCCTGCCCGCGTTCCGCGAAGAGACCGCGCTCGTCTCGACCACTGCGGCCCCGGGCACCTCGCTCGAGGAAATGAACAAGATCAGTGATGTGATTGAGCGGCTCCTGCTGGGAATTCCCGAGGTCCGCAAGGTCGGCCGACGCATCGGCCGAGCCGAGCGCGGCGACCACGTCGTGCCGGTTTCGACAGCCGAGTTCGACATCGATTTCCGGACGCCCGAAAAAGGCAAGAGCACGCGCACGCGCGCCGAGATTTTGGCGGACGTGGCGGCCAAAGTCCGCTCGGTCCCAGGTACCTTTAGCGCCGTCACCGGCCCGTTGGCCGACCGCATCGGGCACATGCTCAGCGGCGTCTCAGCGCCGGTGGCGGTCAAGATCTTCGGGCCCGATCTGGATCGCCTCCGCCAAATCGGCATCGAAGTGCAGAACGTGGCCAAGACGATCCCTGGATTCCAGGACGCCAAGCTCGATCAGCAGTCGGTCATTCCGCAGCTGCGCATCGAGGTGGACCGCGACCGGGCGACGGCCTACGGCATCACGCCAGGCAAGCTCAACTCGACCCTGGCCACGCTAATGGGCGGTGAGAACGTCGCCTCATTGCGTGAAGGTCAGCGCGAGGTCGATGTGGCCATCCGGCTGCCCGCGGCTTGGCGCGAATCCGCTCAACGCCTCGCGGAACTACCTATCGAAGTTTCGAGCGGCAGCAACGCGGTCCAGCGCATCCCGCTCTCGCTCGTGGCCGAGGTCCGTCAGGCCAAGGGGCCCAACGTCATCTTCCGCGAAAACAGCCAGCGGCGCTTCGCCATCGCGATCAAACCCACCGTTCGAAATGTGAGCACCCTGGTGGTGGACCTGCAGCGCAAGGTCGCTGAGACGGTCAAACTTCCCGAAGGCTACTTCATCTCCTACGAGGGCGAGTTCCAGGCCCAAAAGGAAGCGACCCTACGCATCGCGATCCTCTCGACGGTCGTCTTCGTCATCATCGCCTTCCTGCTCTACGGCTACTTCCGCACGCCGTTCTTTGCAGGCCAGGTCCTCGCCGATATCCCGCTCGCGCTCGTGGGCGGGCTCGTCTTCACCTGGTTCAAGCTCAACAACATCAGCATCGCCACGCTGGTGGGATTTATCGCTGTCGCCGGCGTCGCCGCCCGCAACAGCATCATGCTGATTTCCCACTACCTGCATCTCATGCGCCATGAGGGCGAGGGCTTCACCAAGGCCATGGTGATCCGCGGCACCAAGGAACGGCTGATCCCCGTGCTCATGACCGCACTCAGCGCCGGTATTGGCTTGATCCCGCTCGTCCTCGCAGCCGATCAGCCCGGCAAAGAAATCCTCCACCCGGTGGCCGTTGTCATCGTCGGCGGGCTGGTCACCTCCACCCTGCTCGGGTTGGGCGTCACTCCGACCGTCTTCTACACCTTCGGCCGCAAGGCGGCCGCAGAGGCCATCCGGCTGGATGCGCCCGCCGCTCAGTAATCCCCAAACCAACCAAACAACCAACCAACCATGAAGAAACGTATCCTCAGCGCCCTCGCAGTTCTCGCCCTCACCGCCACCGCCGCCTTCGCCCATGGCGACGTCGAGATCGGACCCAATGGCGGCCGCGTGGTCGATCTCGGCAGCAAAGCGCCTTCCGCGGAAGTCGTCCTCCAAGGCAGCAACTTCGTCATCAGTCTCTACGACGAAGGCGCCAAGAAGACGGTGCCCG
Source organism: Verrucomicrobiota bacterium (assembly GCA_018240025.1). GTDB lineage: Bacteria > Verrucomicrobiota > Verrucomicrobiia > Chthoniobacterales > SZAS-18 > SZAS-18. Next base: position 130,318 of record JAFEGM010000012.1, on the reverse strand, counting down.
CGACCGCCGCCCAGACCTTGAGCATCGTGCACAAGGAATCCGGCAAGAAGCTCGAGCCCAAGCTCGTCGACGGGAAATGGACCGTGGCCAAGCCTGACGGGAAGGACTTCTGGCTGATCCTCACCCTCAAGGACGACGCCGCGGGCAAAGGCAGGACCGGCCGTCTGCACTACGACGAAGCCGTCTGCGGCGACTGCAAGAATCCGGAGTGGATCTGCAAGTGTGCCGAACAAAAGAAGGCCAAGAAATAACCTCGCTTCCCTATGAACGATTCAAGCAAGCCAGCTCCTCGGCATACGCACTCTGGTCAGGGCGAACATAACCATTCGCACGATGACCACGCAGACGATTCGTGCCGCAGCGAAGCCGGGCCTGCGGAATCGAAACCCGAAGTCCTTAATCCGAAGGCGGCGGGCAACCGTGAAACGGTGCTCGCCGTCTCGGGCATGGACTGCGCGGAAGAAGTCACCGCGATCCAGCGCGCGCTTCAGCCCGTCGAGGGCGTGCGCGAGGTCCGCGTCAACCTTTTGGCCGGCAAGGTCAGCGTGAAGCACGGCGACCAAGTCGACGCCGAAAAACTGATCAAAGCCATCAAGGCTGATGCCGGGCTCACGGCACGCAAGGCCGAGGCTGGCGCCCCGGCTGAGGAAGACGAAGGCTCGTCGTCCTGGCGCACCATCTTGGTCTGCACCTCAGGCGGCCTGACCGGCCTCGGGCTCTTGCTGGGCTGGCTCAAGCTCGCGCCAACCCTGTTTCAAAATAACTGCTTCTTTGCGGCCATCCTCGCCGGGGGCTGGCTCATCGTGCCGAAGGCGTTCAATGCCCTTCGACACCGCTCGTTCGACATGAACGTGCTCATGACAGTTGCCGTGACCGGGGCACTCGTCATCGGCGAATTTGGCGAAGCGGCCGCGGTCGTTTTCCTGTTCGCGTTTTCCGAACTGCTCGAAAGCTGGAGCGTGGCCCGTGCGCGCCGCGCGATTTCTTCGCTCCTCAAGCTCGCTCCAGAAACCGCCCTCCTGCTCGAAGGCGATCAAACCCGGGAAGTGCCGGTCGGCGAAGTGGCCGTCGAAAGCACGATCGTCATTCGCTCCGGGGCCCGTGTGCCCTTGGACGGCGTGGTCAGCAAAGGCTCTTCAAGCATCAACCAGGCGCCCATCACCGGTGAATCGATGCCGGTCGAAAAGAAGGAAGGTGACGACGTGTTCGCCGGCACCATCAACGGCGAAGGCTCGCTCGAGGTCAAAGTCACCAAACCAGCCTCGGATTCGACGCTCTCCAAAATCATCCGCCTGGTCGAGGACGCCCAGGAACAGAAGGCGCCGGCGCAACGCTTCGTCGATCGCTTCGCGCGTATCTACACGCCGGCCGTAATGGTCGTGGCCCTGCTCGTTTTCCTCCTTCCGCCTCTCGTGGCCGGACAGTCATGGAACGTTTGGCTCTACCGCTCGTTGGTCCTTCTGGTCATTGCCTGTCCGTGCGCGCTCGTGATCGCAACGCCCGTCTCGGTCGTGAGCGGGCTCACCGCCATGGCGCGCCGCGGCGTCCTGATCAAAGGCGGCGTCCACTTGGAATCCATTGGCGCGCTGCGCGCGATCGCTCTCGATAAGACCGGCACCATTACCGAAGGCACGCCCAAGGTTCAGGAAGTCACGGTGCTCGACCAAGCGGACGAAGCGCGCGTGCTGGAGTTGGCTGCCTCGATCGATGCCAATTCCGATCATCCGCTGGCCGTCGCCGTCTGCGCCTACGCAAAGGATAAGGGCATTCGCTATTCTTCGGCGACCGACTACCGCTCCCACACGGGTCGCGGTGCCGAAGGCCGAGTCAAAGGCCGACGATTCTTTGTCGGCAATCACCGCTTCGCCCACGAGCAGGGCGCATGTTCGCCCGAGCTCGAAAAGCAGCTCTCCGAGATCGAGGCCCGGGCTCTCTCCGTCGTGGTGCTGGGTGAGTTTGCCGATGGGAGCCGCGCGGCCACCGCACTCGCCATCTTCGCCGTTGGCGATGCCATCCGCTCAAATGCTTCGGACGCCATCAAGGCCCTCCACGAAGCTGGCATCGAGCATGTCGAAATGCTCAGCGGCGACAATCAGCGGACCGCCACGGCGATCGCCAAGCAGGTCGGCATCGATGACGCCAAGGGCGACCTTCTGCCCGACAACAAGACCGCGCGCGTCAAGGAGCTGGTCGCCAAATACGAGTGCGTCGCCATGGTCGGCGACGGCGTGAACGATGCGCCGGCGATGGCTGCAGCTTCGGTCGGCATCGCCATGGGCGCAGCCGGCACGGACACGGCGCTCGAGACCGCGGACATCGCGCTCATGCAGGACGACCTCACCAAAGTCGCCGAGGCCATCGCTCACGGGCGCCGCACCCGCCGAATGATTCGCTTCAATATCGGGTTCGCTCTCGCGGTGAAGGCCATCTTCCTCGGCCTGGCGCTCTTCGGCCAAACCAGCCTCTGGCTCGCGATCCTGGCGGACACCGGCGCCACGTTGCTCGTGATCGCCAACGCACTGCGCCTGCTGCGCTGACCGTTTTTCTCTACTCCATCCCCACCACCATGAAATTGCTTCTCGCTGGCGTAGCGGCCGTTTCCCTCAGTCTGTTTGCTCCATCCTCTGCGTCCGCCTTGAGTACGCGCGGCCGCCAGATCGATGGCTCCGTCGTTCGCGTCGAGTTCGCTCAGCGCAGCGCCATCATCGCTCAAACGAGAGATCAGCGACAGGTCTCCTTCCAATGGAACAACGGCACGGATTTCGTGCGTGGCGCTGCGTTCACCGACGCCAAGACGGCTTTGAAGCCCGGCAATCTGGTCCGGGTCACTTACCACCGGCCGTTCTTTGGGCCCGCCACGGTCAGCCGCGTGGTGCTGGTCCGGGCGGCTCGCTGTTGCTCGCGGTGCTGAGCGCGTCAGTGGCTGTGAAACATCGCAAGACCAAGAAGCCGGTGCCGCCGCCACCGGCCTCTCACCGGCTCGGTTGGGAGGCCATGGGCTGGGTGGTCCTAATGATGCTAATTTACGCGGTGTTTTTCCAGTTTCGGAGCACCAGCGCCCATGCGGCTGCCATCGAACGACGACTGCAGCGATGGAAGGTCAAATATGTCCTCACAGACGCCGAGCTTGCCCGGCTGCGCGAGCTTGAGGAAGCCTTTCACGGTTCAGGAGGACTCTTGCCGTCGGTACCACCCACGCCGGAAGAAAACGCCCGGCACCGGCGGGAGATCGCCGCGCTCCTGCCCAAAGACGCGGCCCAGCGCTCGGCGAAGTCACAAAAGCCCGATGAGCCGGCCGATCTAGCCGACGCTCACGAATAGAACCGATCAGAAATCCTCCAATCCCACAGCTATGACCCCGACTCCCCCAGCCTCCAATACCGAAGTCAAAGACATGCAGCTCTGCCAGGAGATTTGCGAGAAATGCGCCCAAGTCGCCGACCTGTGCGCCGCCGAAGAGGCCCGGCTCAAAGCGCCCGAGCGCACACCCTTGGCCATTCTCTGCCTTGATGTCGCCGAGAGCTGCCGTGCAACCGCCTCCGCCCTCGTCCGTCAGTCGCCTCAGCACCCGCTCTTTTGCGGGCTCAGCGCTCAGGTCGCCAGATTGTGCGCGGCCGAATGCGAAAAGCCGGCCAATCAGCACGAGCTATCGAACAGCTGCCGCGAGGCCTGCATCGCCGTCGCGGACGAATGCGCTCGACACGCCGTTGAAGCTCCCGCGAAAGCGGCGCTTTAGGCCGTGACGTCCTTCAGCGCCCGCCCGCATCCCCAGCTTCGGTGTCCTTACTCGCTGAAGCCGCTGGCGGAAGTAGCTGAACTTCGCAGCGAGCCGATCGTGCCGCTCAGTTTGGGCGGTCCGCCCGAGTTCGATGTACTGGTCGATCGTCAGCCGCTCGCCGGCGGCCCATCTGCAGTCGACAGCACCTTTGGCGACAGAGCGCTTCTTTTGATGATGCGCACCCGCCAGGCAATGACCTCTGCAGCTCCTGGGCGTTGGGGCCAAGACCGCCTCAGCTTGATCAGAAAGAACCCCTTCGACGCTCTTCCGGCACACGAGATGGCAGCGGTGAGCGCCGGCCTGGCGAAGGTCGCCTATCTGGCCGCCTTCGAGTTTTTCGGCGACCCATTCCTCGACGACCCGCTCAACCCGGAGTGGCGGAACTTGATTGCCGCGCTCACCACCGGGGATGTCTCGCGCTCCGAACTCGGGTTCACACCGCTCGGACCAGCGGAGGCTCTCTACGAAGCGGCCTTGCTCCCTGACCTTGGGCACCACGAGCACGCGATCACCATCTGCAACTTTCAGCAAAATACACCCCTGGTGGCACTCAAGCTCTTCGGCTGCCTGAGCCACGTGTTCCGGGTGTCCCAGTCTGAGTGCTACGGGCTCGAACTGCTGGAGGGTCAAATCGCCATCTGCGACTCGGTCAAACGGACGATACGAATGCAAAGCTATACCACGCATTTTTTGAGCTTTGCCGCCCGATACCATGTGGCCGCGGGCGATATCCCGCCCTTCCGCCCGCGTTCGACCAAGTAACACGCCATTGAGGCGTTCCTTAAACTTATGAACCACCAAAAATCCGTCCTGCGCGCCATCATCCTTGAGATTCTGGCCGGCCGCGAGCAAACCTCGCTCGAGCCCTACTGTCAGCAGCACCTCTTCACCGGGGTGGCCGAGGTCCTCGAGCGCCGCGAACCGAGCCCACCCGACCCAACATCCATCGAGGTGCCGCGCGTCGTCCTGAGCGACGCGGACACGCTCCTGGCCCAAGAGGTCTTCTGGGACCTGATCATCGAACGCGTGATCACGCCCGGCCACGATCACGCCAACCAAAGCCTCCCGTTTTTTCGGGTCCATTCAGAGGCCACGCGGCTGCAGGTCGAGTAACCAAAGATGGGCTCGCGCGGTGAGGGACAGGACGGCCTCAAAGCGTTCTGGAGAGAGTTCCTCACATGAAAGCTCTCTTAACTCTTGCCGTCCTCGGGCTTGGACTCCCTGGTTGCACCACCGCGATGGCGCAGCGCGCAGAAAACAGCGACGGCCTCTTCGACTTTCTCTTTGCCCGACCACGCACGGAGCTGGCTCTCCCCGTCGAGCGCATTTCGTCCAGCGGGGGCACCGTCGAGACCGCGCATGTCAATGTCTACGGGCGAGAGGCCTACGTGACCGGACTGATTGGCCGAGGTTTCCACGAGGCAGCCATCGGTTCACACCTCGACGTCGAGGTGATCAACCCGCGCGGCAAGATCGCTCAGTCCCAAGTCGTCAATTTCCTGCCTGCCCAAATCCCATCCGGACGCCGAGGGAACTCCTATTCGCGCTACGCCACCCGGTTGCAGGCGATTCCGCCGCCGGGCTCCTCCCTGCGTGTCACTTTCCACAACGACGCCAAGTCAATGTGCGCCTTCGCGGCACTTGTGGACAGGATGGCACGTTAAAAACTTGAGTGTCAGTTGTTAGAACCCAATCAAGGGAGTTCGAAGACCTCGAGCAAAGCGTTTCCAACTCCACCGTCAACGCCTGCGACTACCGCAGTGTACCCGCCGGGCGGCAAGGATTCCAAGATGATAGCACACTCTGCTCTGTCACTCGGGGCCAAGCCAGTTTGAACAATTGCAGTGGCATTGTTAGCTTGCCACCCTGAATTGCTACCGATCAATCTTCCCTGAAGGTCATATACGCTCAGGAGTGGGCGCAGCAATACATTAGACACTCCAAATGAGACTAAGCTCGGGCCCAACGCTCGAACCAACAATCTTGAAGGATCAGGCCCCTTCGTGACAAATCCACCAATCAACTGCGCTTGATCTCGACCGACGGGCGCTCTCGTGGACAAGTTTACGAGCCGTGCTCCCTGATCAAGCTGAACGTCATATACCTCAATTAGACAAACTCCGCTGCTGCCGCTTCTTCCTTGTGCTATGGCTGTATAGGCACCTTCTTCCAATTCGATAGCGAGCGCGCTTTCCTCGCGCCGGCTCGGGGCTAAGCCTCTGCTCAAGAGCTCTGCTGCTTGATCGTGGTCATCCTGCCATGACAAGTTCGAAGCAACCAACGCTCCATCGCTTCGCCGGATTTCCACTTGCGTAGTCGCGATTGCGTCTGTCACACCGAAGTCAGAAAGAGAAGGCCCTAGTGCGCGAACTACGACCCGCTTGCGCCCCCCCCTAGTTACAATTCCTGCGATGAGCGCCTCAGTGACGCCTCGAGTTGCCCCACGAGACGAAACATTAAGAAGGCTATTCAGTGGGCTTTCCGCGCTCGCTGCCATCGCGATATAGGGGCTCGCCCTTCCGCCGGCCGTAGCAAAATCGCCAGCTACGAAGAGTTGGCCAGCCTCGCTTAATAGCAACGCATCAACATGGCCGTCTACACCCGAAGCCAACCGCCCCCACTCCACTCCATTCCATCGCGCGAGGCCGGTTGCCACGATTTGGCCCAACTTCGAAAAATTCCCTCCGACGAACAGGGGGCCGCTTTGCCTACGAGCTACTGCCTGAACGGCTGATCCGTCAACATAAGAATCAAAAACGGAAGTGCTAATCGAACTCCATTGTCCGCCACTGTATTTCGCAACGAGGTTGGCAGGTCGGCCGTTTACTTCTGCTATTCTCCCCCCCGCATATGACGTACCGTCCGACGAAATTGCGAGGTCAATCACCTCATGACGAAGCCCAGAGCCCAATGATTGCCATGAATTGTCGCGGAGAAACGCGACCGCGTTTTGAAAAGCACCGAAATCAAAGCCTCCCATTGCGTAAAGCCGTCCTTGCTCATCAAATTTGATTCGATTGATCCGGCAATTCAACGGCTGCGCCGCAGGAATCCAAGCCTGTCCATTCCATTGTGCTAATTGCACGGAATTACCTTCGATAGTGAATTCTCCCGCTGCATAGAGGCGACTGTCAGGCCCAACAGCCATCGCCGTTGGAGGACTGCCCAAATCGGCTAGCGGCTCCCAGGTGCTCCCGTTCCAACGTGAGATTCCAGAAAGTGAAGGTGAATTTGAATGGGTGAAATAGCCTGCGGCGTATAATAAGTCTTGGTTTGGATCAGCCGCAATCGAGGTCACGGTGCCCCCTAGTCCCCGTCCATACGGCGCCCATGACCTCCCGTCCCAGCGGGAGATACGATCAGCCGCAGAACCTCCAATCGTTAGGAAATCTCCTGCAGCAATGACCCTACCTAGATGGTCCGTGGTAAGCATTCGCACCCGACCGCCGGTGCCGCTCCCCAAGCTACTCCAAGCTCCATCGCGTTCAAAGGCGACATGATTTGCGGGCACATTTCCGATCCGCAAAAATCGGCCTGACACCACTAAAGAGCCGGAACGGGCGAATGTCACTGAACGAATAAAGCCATACCCAGCCGAAGCGTCGAAGCGGGCATCCTGCCAGTCGCTCCAGTCGTTGCCGTCCCATTTTGCCACGGCGCGCAGTGTCCCTCCATCGGTCCCCGCTGAAATCTGCAGCCCAACAGCAACCATGCCGTCTGACCTGATTGCCAGGCTAGTGATTACGCCGTCCATTTCTTGGAATACCCGCGCGGGCTCTCGTCCGAGCCACTTCCACCCGACTCCATCCCAGACCGCAACTCCCCTTGCCTCTGTTAAACCTGCACGGGTCAGACTGCCTCCCACGTAGAAATTGCCGCTTGGGTCTACAGCACCCGCAAGGACTAATCCATCCACACCTGATCCCAATGCGGACCACTGAGTTCCTTGCCAACAAGCCACGTTCGATATGAGCGTGCCACCTATTCGATCAAAATTTCCTCCTACAAACAAGATCCCATTGATCCCGGCAATCAACACTGGAAAATCTGGCGCATTCGAAGTTGCAGAGAAGGCAGGCCCCAAAGCCTCCCAGACGGTCCCATTCCAGCGTCGCACCGTACCCGTACGCCTGCCGGTAGCATCCTCATCAAAGGTCCAGACCACCAGGCGTGAAAAAGAATCGAGTGTCGAAGCACCCACGAGCTGAAAAGCTTCACCAAGAACTACTCGTCCCTGAGTTCCGTATTCAACAATCTGCTGAACGCGCTTCCCTTGTGCGTTGACTACTTCATCGACGCGAAAATAGTTCCCGTTAGGAGAAATCGTCAAGAAACGTGCGCAATTACCGAGAAATTCCCAATTGGCACCATCCCATCGCACAAGATTAACTGTCCCTCCAGAGGGGGGCGCAAATTTTGCCCCTCCTGCTAAACCAAAAAAACCCTCCGCGTAGATTCGCCCCTCACGATCGCACTCAACTCTTTCAACTAAGCCATCGGTACCGGGTATAACACCGCCGATAGATCGCCAGTTTTCATCGACAAAAGGAGCCGATCGAGAGTTGAGGCCTAGTCCCATCAGCAGCGTCGCTAACAAAGCCGCAAGCCGACAACTTCTGAGCTTCATTGCCCCTAGATATCGTGTGCCATCGCGCGCGTCAACCCCCCGCCCGCAAACACGCAGGCGGGGGGCAGCGATTGATACTAAAACTCGTATATTTCAACCAAGCCGATCCCTGTCCCTGCACTTTGACCGCGTAGATGCACCGAGTACAACGCGGGAGGTAACGTCACCACTAGGGCTGCCTCAGAAGAATCTGTCGGGGCATAACCGGAATATTGCAGCCTTTGAAGCGCTCCATAGTTCGCAATCGAGCCCCAACTTGTGTTGCTCGCGAGAGAATTTCCGGAGGCGTCAAATAGCTCGATCTCAGGGTCCGCCAGCGCACCAGATATGCCAAAAGCGGTAAGCGAGGGCCCAATGCCCCGGATAAGCACTCTTCTGGGGTTGCTTCCTGTCACGACAAAGCCCGCAATGGCAACATTTGCACCTGTCCCAACCTGCAACCGAGTGGAAATGTTTATCAGACGATTGAGACCGCGGTCAGATGCGGGTGACGATGGCTCATATGCCTCCACCAAGGCGACTCCTGTCGCACCCAAAACCCCGCTCACTACCACTGTGTATGAACCCGGCCCAAGATCTTGGACGAGCGCAGAGTCGAGGCTATTGAACGGCGTAAGCCCCGCGCTGCTTAAATCAGCCAAATCCGAGCTACTCAGCGTTCCGTAGTCATCGTTTGAAGCGATAAGGCCAGATGGCCCATATAGATCGATTTTAGGATTAGAAATCGCCCCCGAGACACCGAAGGAAGTCAACGAGGGACCAAGTACGCGCATATATACTCGCCTCGTGCCTCCTGTGACACCCTGAACTACGAAGCCAGCAATCATCACGCCGCTGCCACTCTGGACAAGACCCCGAGTACTAAGATTTTGAACTTTCGATCGGTCCCCCAAAGCCTTCGCGGCATTAATCCGGCCGCTCGTAAGAGTATAAGAGCTGAGTCCTGAGACGTAGTCGACCGACATTCGGAGTCGGTCAATTAGCTGGGTCGGAATGTTGCGCTCACTCGGGAATTCCGCGTATGCTAAGCCAAGCAGGCTGCTGACCAAAGGTGCGGCGTATGACGTGCCTGAGCCGGCATTCCCAAAAGTAGTGGGAATACCATTTGCGCTCATGTCGGCAGTTGAGTATGTCGGCGTCGCGGTGTAGAAGTTCTCTCCGGGAGCACTGAAATCCACTCTTCCGGTGCCATAGTTTGAAAAGGAAGAAATTACATCGCTGTAGTTTGTAGAGGCGACGGCAACTACATTGCTGTATGGGTAGCCCGCGGGCAGAATGGTCGCAGCATTATCAAGCGACACGGGTCCATAATATGTTCCGAATGAATCGTAGCCAGCATTCCCAGCTGCGGCTACGATGATAATGTTTGCAGATCGTGCTCGGTAAATCGCATCACCCAATGGGTCTGACGTAGGCGTGCCGGTGTAAGGGGTAAGGGGCGGCGTGATAAGGGAATAATTGGGATTTCCGAGACTTGCATTTATCACTTTAGCTCCATTCGTCCTCAATGAGTCGATGCCAGCCCCCACGACGGTGAAACTGCCACCACCGGGCCCTAACACTTTGGTGACCGCAAGGTCGCTCGTCCAAGATAGTCCCGTCCCGTAACTTCCGTTGTTGCCTTTCTCTCCAACGATTCCTGCCACTACGGTTCCATGGAAAATATCGTCAAGGATGTTTGAGTCGGAGACAAGCGACCCCCCAACAATCCTGTACCGGCCAGCATTCGTGACCGTCGGAAGATCGCTATGACCGGTGTCGATACCCGAATCCAAGATTCCAATTCTGCATGCTGAAGAGTCAGTTCTAATGCCCCAAACGCCCCCCGACGACGTCGCCGAAATTTGCGGAAAATGCGCCTGAGAAGAATAGTTTGGATCGCTAATAACCATGTCTACCAAATAGTCTGGACATGCGTATTCGACGCTTGAGGATGCCATATAGGCGCGCGCCACGTCCCTCATTGACTGTGCTGCAGGATCAAACATCACCACGTGATACAATGCTCCTTCCTCGGGAGCGTATTCGTACATGAGCGTCGCACCGATCCCGCGGTGGAGTTGCGCGAGCCCTTCAAGCAAGGATGCCTTGTTTGTCCTTACCTCATGTTCGCTTAGTTTCACAACCAGAGTCCCGGGTCGATGAGAGGCGGACAGATCTAGAGTATCTACATATCGCTGCTTATCGAGCATCCGGTAACCTCTACGCATTTGGTTTGGGATGGGATCGGACGGCCCAAATTTGTATCGAAACTCAGAAGTGCGAAACTCCAAATTCCAAAAGGAGTCCGGCGCGACGCGTTCAATGGCCGAGCGATCCCGGAGCGCTGCCATAAATTCGAACGCCCGTTGCTCGTTGGTGCCATCGGGTAGCCGAACTACGTCGATGAGGGATTCTCCTGCGAATCGTGCGGTGACGGCGGCGCCATACGAGTTGTATAACGAGCGAGTGTTGTTTTCGTGATCGTCCAAATCTACAGTCTTGCGGATCGATTCGCGGTACTTAACGAAGATTCCTTGAGTAAATACGTCGGCAGGGGCGGCTTGCGTCACACCTGGAATTAATGCTGCCAGAAAAAGGAGCCATGCTGAAAGCTCCTGGCGGATTTGTTTCATTTCTTTGCTTAGGTTCTTGCGTTGTAGTGAAGCGCGAGTCCAGCGCGCGTTCGAAGGATGAACACGTGCTGCTCACGACAGAGGCAAGGCGCCGCGCACTTGAGGTGCGCTCCGCGACAACCACGACATCCGGCGCCTAGGGATGCGTGACCCAACAGAGGCGCGAGTAGCCAAGTGGCAAATATCAGAATCGTTCGCGACAATCTACGTTTGTTTGGTAAGTCTCTCGCGCCGTGTGACTTTCGTGGTCTGCCGATATTTAGATTAAATTTTTGCAACCTACGGTCGCTTGCTCGTGGTACCGAAGCCAATCTGAACTCGTAGAGGTTTGTTAACAGCGCGCAGGCGCCGCTCCCTATGCCGAGGGGTCGCAGTTTAACGTGTGCATGTCGGGCTTTCATTTTCCACGGCCTTCGCCGAGATGCTGCAAGCGCGGACACCTTCCGTCGTGAAGAACAGCATCTTCTCGCGAAGGCAGACAGAAGGCGGCTGAGTTCGTGAGATTGTCAGCTCCAAGGTTGCCGCGCAGTGTCACTCCCGATCCAAAATAGCGGCGAGCATTTGCTGCAGCTCGGCCCGGGCGCGCCGAACCTTCATTTCCACGGCCTTGGCCGAAATGCCCAGGAGCTCGGCGCATTCCTGCTGCGATCGCTCCTCCAAGGTGAAGAGGACGAGCGGCTCTCGTAGCGCGGGCGGCAGACGCGAGATGGCCTGGCGGAGTTGAGCCAGGTCGCTCTCTCGCGCCGCCTGCTCGCCCGGGTGAAGGATGTCCGAGGGCACTTCTGCGAGGGCTTGCTGGCCACGCTCGTCGCCTGGGTGCTCTGGCTTTGTCAGGGCCGTGGGAGTGCGGCCGAGCTTGCGCAAGTGGTCGGTGCAAAGATTGGCGGTGATGCGAAAGAGCCAGGCGCGAAAGCTCCCCTGCTTCTCGCGGAATTTGTGCCGGTGGGTGTACACGCGCACGAACACTTCCTGCGTGATGTCGCGCGCATCGGTCTCGTGACGCACTTGGCGCCAGGCGAATCCGAAAAGCGCGTCCTGATGGCGCTCGATGATCGCGTTGAGCGCGCTGTGGTCACCGGCCTGCAGCGCGGTGATCAGTGGAAGATCTGGATCCATGACGATTTCGTCTGGTCACTCGATGGATTGAACCCGCCCGCCGTGAGTGGCTTTAGCTGGCCGCAGCCTGGGCGGCTTCTGCCGTCGAAGGAGGCAGCGCTTCGTCGCGGCGATGAAACAGCCGGTAGAGCGCCGGCAGCACGAGAAGCGTGAGCGCCGTGGAGCTCAAGATTCCGCCGATGACGACGGTGGCCAACGGCTTCTGCACCTCCGCTCCGCGCCCCTGGGCGAGTGCCATCGGCACGAAGCCCAAAGCGGCCACCAAAGCGGTCATCAAGACGGGCCGCAGGCGGGCCAGAGCGCCCTGGAAGACAGCTTCGTCGATCGACTTACCCTCGGTGCGCAGCCGATTGATGAAGGAGATCATCACCAGACCGTTGAGCACGGCCACGCCCGAGAGGGCAATGAAGCCGACGCCGGCGGAGATCGAGAGCGAGATACCGCGCAGCCACAGGAACACGATGCCGCCGGTGAGCGCCATCGGCACGCCGGTGAAAACCAGGACGCTGTCCTTGAGGTTGCCGAAGGTGACGAAGAGCAGCGCGAAGATCAGGCCGAGGGCGACCGGCACGACGATCTTCAGTCGGTTGCTCGCTGAGACGAGGTTCTCGAACTGGCCGCCGTACTCGATGAAGTAGCCGGGAGCGAGTTTGAGGCCGGACTCGATCTTGGCCTGAGCGTCTGCCACGAATCCACCGAGGTCGCGGCCTCGCACGTTGGCGGTCACGACGATGCGACGCTTACCCTTTTCCCGGGACACTTGGTTTGGACCCGGCTTTTCGTCGAAATGCGCCACAGCCCCCAGCGGAATGAACGACGGCACGTTCGCCACATTGGCGGCACGCCGCGTACCATTGCCGGTGCGGGAGTCTTTGTCTTTTTCAGCCGCGGCGGGCAAAGGCAGTGGCAGGCGGCGCAAGGCTTCAAGGTCGGTGCGGACATCCTCGGGAAGTCGGACAACGACGTCGAAACGCCGGTCGCCTTCGAACACCTGCCCGGCTTCTTTGCCGCCCAGAGCGATCTGAATCACCTGCTGGACATCGGCCACGTTGAGCCCGTAGCGAGAGAGCGCCTCGCGATCGAGCTGCACCGTCAGAAACGGTAGCCCACTGACCTGCTCAACCTTGATGTCGGCGGCACCTGGAACCTTTTCGAGGATCTCGCTGACCTCGCGACCGGCCCGCAGCAACTCGTCCATGTCGTCGCCGAAGATCTTGACGCCAAGGTCGCTGCGAACGCCCGAGATCAGCTCGTTGAAGCGAATCTGGATGGGCTGGCTGAACTCGTAATTGTTGCCTGGAACGTCCTCGAGAGCCTTCTGCATTTCCGCCACCAGGTCAGCCTTGGTCCGCTTGGGATTGGGCCAATCCTTTTGCGGCTTGAGCATCACGTAGCCATCGGCCACGGAGGGCGGCATGGGATCAGTCGCGACTTCGGCAGTACCGATGCGCGCGAAGGTTTCTTTCACCTCCGGAAATTGGAGCATGCGGCGCTCGACAACGCCCTGCATCGCCACCGATTGAGCGAGACCGGTGCCCGGCATGCGGATGGCCTGCACGGCCACGTCTCCTTCGTCCAGGTTCGGCACGAATTCGGTGCCCATCTTGGAAGCCAACAGGAAGCTGAGCGCTACCATGACGGCCGCAGCGGTGACGACCGCACCACGAAACGACAGGCTCGCCGAAAGGAGCGGCCGATAGACCCGGCTCGCTGCGCGCATCAAGATGTTCTCTTTCTCCGCCACCTTGCCGCGAATCAAAATCGCGATGGCGGCTGGCACGAAGGTCACGGAGAAAATCATCGCGCCCAAGAGCGCGGCCAGGACCGTGAAGGCCATGGGCACGAAGAGTTTTCCTTCAACGCCCGTCAGCGTCAGGATCGGCAGATAGACGACCATGATGATGACGGAGCCGAAGATGCTCGGTCGGATGACTTCCTTGGTGGCCTCGAAGACCGTCTCGAATCGCTCCGCGGTCGAGAGCAGTCGGCCGCGCTTATGCTGTTCTTCGGCGAGGCAGCGCAGGCAGTTTTCCACGATGATCACCGCGCCATCGACGATGATGCCGAAGTCGAGCGCACCAAGACTCATGAGGTTGCCGCTGACCTTGTTGGTCACCATCCCGGTGATGGTGAAAAGCATGGAGAGCGGGATCACCAAGGCCGTCAGGATGGCCGCCCGGATATTGCCCAAGAGGAGGAAGAGGATGACGACCACCAGGATGGCGCCTTCGGCCAGGTTCTTCTTCACGGTCGCGATCGTCGAGTCGACCAGCGTGGTGCGATTGTAGACCGTGATCGCCTTGACTCCCTTGGGGAGCGTCTTGTTGATCTGCGCGAGCCGCTCGGCCACACGCACGCTGACGACGCGTGAGTTTTCGCCCATCAGCATAACGGCCGTGGCCAGCACGACCTCGCGGCCATTGTGCGTGGCCGCGCCCGTGCGCAGCTCCTCACCCAGGCCGACCTTGGCGACGTCTCGAATGCGCACAGGCACTCCACCCTTGCTCCCCAAGATGATGCCCTCGATGTCGGTGATCCCGGCTACCTGCCCTGGGATGCGAATGAGCGATTGCTCGCCGTTTCGCTCGATGTAGCCCGCACCGACATTGGCGTTGTTCTTCTCAAGCGCGGCCACGATGTCCGGCATCGAGAGGCTGTAGGCCACCAAGAGCTGGGGATCCGGCGTCACGTGAAACTGCTTGGCGAAGCCGCCCGAGGTGTTGACCTCGATGACGCCGGGGACGTTGCGCAGCTGGGGCTTGATCACCCAATCCTGGATTTCGCGCAGGTCGGTGGGCGTGTAGGGCTTGCCGGCTTTGGTGAGCGCTCCTTCCTCGGCTTCGACCAAGTAGTAGAAGATTTCTCCGAGGCCCGTGGCGATTGGGCCCATCGTGGGCTCAAGGCCCGGCGGCAGCTGATTCTTGATCTGCCCCAGTCGTTCGTTGATGAGCTGGCGCGCGAAGTAGATGTCCGTGCCGTCTTTGAAGACGATCGTCACCTGGCTCAGCCCGTATTTGGACAAGGAGCGAGTGCTTTCCAGCCCGGGCAAACCGGACATGGCGATCTCAATGGGAAACGTAATGCGCTGTTCGCTCTCGAGCGGCGAATAGCCGGGTGCATTCGTGTTGATCTGCACCTGCACGTTGGTGATGTCCGGGACGGCATCGATGGGCAGGCGGTTGTAGTTGAAGGCGCCCAGACCTGCGACCGCCGCAACGGCGAGCAGGATGAACCAGCGCCGGCGGATCGAAAATTGGATGAGACTGGCAATCATGGCTTGAAGGAAGAGGGGGCTTCTTAGTGGTCGGCGTCGGCCGAGCGTTTGCCGATGTCCGCCTTCAAAACGAAGGAGTTGGCCGAGACATATGATTCGCCGGCCTTCAAGCCGGCAGTGACCTGCACCCACTTCTGATCACGCAGGCCGAGCGTGACGGGCCGGGCCACAAAGGCGTCGCCTTCGCGCACGAAGATCACGGTTTTTTCGTCCAGGGTTTGAATGGCCTCCGGACGCACCGCCACCGCGGCGTTCACCTCGCCAACAGTCACTCTGGCGGTGACAAAAAGCCCTGGGCGCAGTTCTCCGTTGGCATTGGGCACGAGCGCCCTGGCCAGCATCGACTGGGTATTTTCGGCGCCAAAGGGCGAGAGATACTGCAGAGAACTGGCTATCGCCCCGTTCTCCACACTATCGCCGCTGCTCTTGCCGGACGCGCTCACCAGCACTGGCGCCCCAATTCTGAGCTGCGCGAAGTCTTCTCGGTAAACGTTCAGATCGACATAAACCGTGCTCAGGTCGGTGACCGTGAAGATGGTCTTCTGATCGTTGACCGATTCGCCCAACGTCACTTCGCGAGCCGTGACGGTGCCGGCGATTTCGCTGCGCACATCGTACGTGCGCAGGCTGTCGTTGCTTTCGACCGTGGCTAGGATTTCGCCGGTTGCGACAACGTCGCCCAAGCGTTTGCGGACCGACTTGATAACGCCAGCGAAACGCGGCGAGACGTGCGCGGTCGTTTCCTCGTTGGCGGTCACTTTGCCAAAGAGCCGCACCATCGTTTGGATTTTGCTTGGGCCCGCCGTCTCGACCTTGAGGTTGGCGTTCTTGAGCCGCTCAGGATTCATTTCCACGCGCCCCGCGTCGCCGTGATCATCTTTCTTGGCGTCGGGCTTGGCTTCAGCAGCCTCGGGGGCCGGGGTGGGCGCCTTGAGACGCATGATTCCATAGCCGACCACAGTTCCCGCCGCCAGAATGCTGGCGATCAGGATGACGTTAAGGAGTGGGCGCTTTGGGGGGGTGACCGACTGCGGTTCGGTGGGCGAGTTCGAAGCCGCCTGTTGAGGCTGATCGTCAGGGGAAGCGTTCATTTCGTGCGAAGAAGAGATTTGTTGGAAGAAGTGGGGGAAGACTGGGAGCGCTCGGGCGATTGGCCCGGAGCGGATCCGCTGAGGCCGGAGAGCTCGGCCAAGGCTTGGTGGTAGGCGCTTTGCGCGAGCAGCAACGTGCTGCGGGCGCTGACCAAGGTTCGGCGCGCGTCGATCAGCTCGAGCTGGCTGAAGCGGCCGGCGATGTAGCCTTGGTCGATCAAGCGAAACGCTTCCTCCGCGCCGGGCAGGACCTGCCCACGCAAGATGTCGATCTCGCGTCGCGCTGCCTGCGCGGTTCGGTAGGCGTCGTTGACCCGGCTGGATACGCCGACCTGGGCCGCTTCTCGCTGCTGGGCTACCTTGATCAGGTTGGCGCGCGCTTCGCGAATCGCTCCCTGGTTTTGGTTATAGACTGGCAGCCCGAGCTGAAACTGGAACACGGCCGCGCCTTCGCCCGTCTCCGAAAATCGGCGATAGCCGATGCCAAAGGTTGGGTCCGGCACCGCGACGGCCTTGGCCAACGTGAGCTCGGCCTGACGACGGTCGATTTCCGTGCCGAAGCGGGCGAGCGCGGGGGTCGAGCCAGCGCGGCCCTTGAGCGTGCCAAGCGCGGGCAGGGCTGGGAGAGTCTCCAGGTCGCCCTGCGCGCTCGAGAACCGTGGCTCGAAGGCGCCCCAACTGGCCGCCAGCCGCCCCCGAGCTTGAGCCAGGTCGCGCTCGGCTTGGGCCTCTTCGATGCCCACGGTCGCCGCTGCGGTGCGCGCCCGCGTGACTTCGACCGGATTGGCGCCACCTGCCTCAATGCGTCGCTCGATGGCAGGAATGACGCCTTCGGTCAGCTGGCGAGTTTCGCGCGCCAGCTCGAGCCGCCTCTGAGCTGCCACGACTTGGACAAAGAGGGTGGTCGTCCGGCTGAAGATTTCCAGACGCTTGGCCTCGTAGTCGAACCCAGCCAGCTGCCGGCCAAAGTTGGCGGCAGCGACTCGCGCAGCGCGCTTGCCGCCGACTTCGACAAGTTGGTTGAACTGCAGCGTCGTCTCGGTGGCACGCAGGCCCCGATAAGGGCCGCTGCCGATGACATTCTCGGCCGTGGCGTCGAGCGACGGATTGGGTTTGAGCGAGGCCTGCAGCAGCCGGCCTTCGGCTGCCCGGATTTCGGTTTGAGTAGCGGCCAGCTCAGGACTTTGCAGCAAGGCTAGCCGAAGCGCGGTGCGCAACGAGAGCACACCAGCGGGGTTTTCCTTGCCCTGTTCGCCGGCCTGCGAGACCGGGAGACACAGGAAGAGAGCAAGGGATGTTGATAAGAGATTTCTGATCACGACGAACTTGGAAACAGGAGGTTGAAAAGGAGCGCGGGCCTTCCGGATCGAGCCGCTCCCTGGGCCTCAGGGCAGCGGGCGTAAAAATGCCCGGACGCGCGTGCGTTCGGGCAAAGAGGCCGGGGTGTAGCGGGAGCTACCTAAGGTTCTGCGAAATCCGTGCTATCCGGGCACGACACGAGAGACCTTCCCGGCCTCAGGCGATTTGAGGCGGCAAATCGATCGAGCCACTCCGGCTCGTCGCTTCGTCTTGCTGAAATTCGATTCGGCTCACCGTCATGTGGAGTCGCACCGGCAATGTGCTGGTCGTGATCAAGAGGATCGCGGAGCCATTGAATTGGCAATGAAACGCGCAGCCGCCGTCAGCGGTGCCGTCGCCATCGTCACTCGCATGGTCGTCCGAGCTCAAGGTTTCGGCAGCAGCCAGGGTTGTCTCCGAAGCGTGCGCGCCGGCCTTGCAAACGATCTGATGCGCCTGACCGAGGAAAACCCCAAACACCACAAGCAGCAGCAGCCACTTGGGTAGATTGAGCGGGGTAGAGCGCATGAAGAGTGGGTCCTATACCTTGATGGCCCGGTTGTGTCAAAGTTCCGGACGTCTCCCTAGTCCGCTTCGCGACTGAGCGCTTCCGACGTCAGCTGCAAGAACCGCTTCGCTTGTTCAGGCGTGAGATAATCCGAAATCTCGAGGCAATGGCGCACTGTGAGGCGCTGAAGCTCGCCCTGGGCGCGTGAGCCGCGCTCAATGGCTGCCTCCACGGCCGGACCCCATTTGCCCTCCTTCTGAATGGCCGCGGCCAAGTCTCGATTGGCCGCGCGAATCTCCGCGACCAGCTTGGCGCGCTGCGCCAGGAAACGCTTCTCCGCTGGGGCCAGCTTCTCGTCCTGTTCGCGGCTGAGTCGGAGTTGATCGTGCAGCCATTGATGGGCGTCGACGGAAGCGCCTGAGCGAGTGGCCCGAGTTGAAATGAGCGCTGCGGCTGCCGCGACAGCGATGACGAGCGAGAGGAAAAGAACGATCCGCGGCACCGACCTCATGGTTTGTAGGCGATCAATTTCGCCGGACTACCTGGGGCCCGAGGCGAGAAGACGTCAAGGTGCAGGGCCGCGCGCGCCTGGCGGGCGCCGTCCTGCTCCCGAGCGGTCAGAAAGCCAGCCGACCAGCCCACGACCAAAGCGAGCGCCAAACCCGTCGAGAGCACGCGCCAATTGCCAAAGAGCGCCACTAGGGCAATCAAACGCCAAACTTCCGCCCTCAGATCCGCAGGCGTCGCCGGCGGCTGCTGCGCAGCAAGTTCTTTGAGGAGTTGGTCGAGATTCATCGTTCCGTACAACGACGTCCGCAGGCTTTACCCCGCAACATTTTCCTCCGGCCCCAACTCTTCACGCAAATCAATTGCTCCCGGACAGCCACTATCCATCAACCTCGCGAAGGCTTCGGGATCCGCGCAGAGGTTTCAAGCAGTCGAGGGAAACCTTTGAGAATTTCCGATCCTTATGAGTTCCGACCATCAAGTCTCCCGTGACAGCAGCGCCGCGCACGTGCGCCGCCTCAAGCTCGCCTTGGGCCTCACGGGCTCTTTCCTAATTGTTGAAGTCGTTGGTGGTCTGCTCACCGGCAGTCTGGCGCTCCTCTCCGACGCGGCTCACATGCTGACCGACGTTTCAGCGCTCATTCTCGCGCTCGTGGCCATTCGAGTCGGCCGCCGGGCCGCGGACGCTCGACGGACATTCGGTTACTACCGCTTCGAAATTCTGGCCGCGGCCTTCAATGCCGTCGTCCTTTTCCTAGTCGCCTTTTACATCCTCTACGAAGCCTACCAGCGCTTTCGGCAACCACCGGTTGAAATTGCCAGCGGCTGGATGCTCGCGATCGCGGCCGCCGGTTTGGTGGTGAACCTCATCAGCATGAGCGTACTGCGTGCCGGCAGTTCGGAGAGCCTCAACGTCAAAGGCGCATATCTCGAGGTCTGGAGCGACATGCTCGGCTCGATCGCGGTGATTGTGGCCGCCCTCATCATCAAGCTTACCGGTTGGTGGCCCATTGATCCGATCCTCGGAGTTTTGATCGGCTTCTGGGTGCTGCCGCGCACGTGGACGCTGCTCAACGAAAGCCTCAACGTCCTGCTCGAGGGAGTTCCCGATGGCGTGGAGCTGCGGAAGATCTACGAGGCCTTGGCGGCTCTGCCCGGAGTCCAGGATGTTCATGATCTGCACGTCTGGTCACTGACCAGCGGGCGCAACAGCATGACCGTGCATCTGGTGGCCCCGACGGTCACTGGCGAAGCCAGTTTCGCCCTGGTCCGAAGCGCTCAAGCAATCGCCGCCGAGCACAAAATCGAGCACGCCAGCATCCAGGTCGAAGACGCGGCCCAGGGCCCGCTCGAGCACGACTCACACCCCTCCCCTTGGCCAACCCCAGGCGCTCCGCAGGCGTAGCTCCGGTCACCGTTGCTGCCTGCATTCGTGCGAAGCCCGGACAATTTCATCGTTCGCTGGATGCTGGCTGGGGTCTTTGACCGCGGGAAATAGCCGCCCTCGGCCGTTGGTTGTACGAAGTCGGCATCAACTTCATTGGGCGTCATCCCAACGGCCTGGCCTGTTCGTCGGACGGCTTCTGCAGCCGCCGATTTTTTGGCCCGGTGGGCCGACTTTGCGCACCTCCCACGGTGCCGCCAAACCCAGGAGAAGCGTAGTGCCCAGCCAGTTCGTTGCTCATGCGCCTGACCTACCAGACCGCCTCAGGCCGCTTCAACCCTGCCGACCCATGGAATCAACCGAAGAGCCAATTTTTTGCCATGGCTCAATTGCTTGGGCGCGCCATTGCCAACTTGAATTCGTGAGGGACGCCGAGGTTCCAAAGCGTTTAGGCGAGGACGCTCCAGTCGATATGCCCCTCGCCCTATCTTGCAAATTCCGGCCCGCGGCGGTCAGCGCGGGTTTTGTGATGGCGAGCTTGCTTCTCCTCACACCAGGGGTCGCTCAGGCTGGCTCAGGGAAGCATCTCGTGCCGTTGCGGTTCTTCTCGCGAGAGGGCGTCAAGACGCCGGCCGATGCATGGAGGGTTGTTCGGCGCACGCAGAACGAAGTTCAAGCTGTGCTTACTCCGGAGCAACTGCGCGAAGCGAGGTTGCCGCTAGACGTGATGATCGAGGCCCTCTCTTGGATGCGTAGGAGGACAGAATTGGCGACGTCCGATCCGGCCTCGCGCGCAGGGCTCAAAAAAGCTTTCAGCGTCGCGATCGAGGCGGCCCACGATCTCCATGACGACGCCCACAGGTGGCACGGTCGCGATTGGTCAATCAAGCAGTCTTGGGAACGCTTCCACTCCCTGAGTCGGGCGCTTTCAGCCGTGCCCCCCTATTTTCCCCCGGGGCAGATCGAGCCTCGGAAGGCACGATGAATCAGCCGTCGGCAATTACCGTCTGGACGTCGCTCCTCTCGCGCCACCAATTCTGGGTGGGCGCGGCCTTCATTGTAGCTGTGACCTGGTTGCTCCAGGAACTGTTGGACGAGCATCTTCACAGCGCGAGCCCGGGCTTCGGTTCTGGCTATCTCCACTTTCTGCGCAGGCTCGACCACTTCCTCGTGTTCGTGACTGGCGGCCTCCTTATTGCCGAACGAGGAAGACTCGCGCGGACACTATTCCCTTTCGCCAGCGCAGCCTTGGTCGTTTTCGGCTGGCTGATCTGGGAGTGGTCTTGGCCTTGGGCGACGAACTCGATGCTGATTCCGCTCTTCCTTGTGGCGGCGCTTCTGGGCCTCGGGCGCCTGCGCGCACTCCCGCTGGCGATCGGCCTTGGATCACTGGCCTGGCTGTTCCTGTGCCATCTCGATTCAAATTGTGAGTTTGGGGCAGCCTCGTCGACGAGTCCACTCTTTGTAGGCGGTCTCGCTACGTGCGCCACTTTGAGCTCGGCGATGGGCGTATTGCTTGGCGACTCCTTGGCTCGGAATCGTGCCCCACGGGTCCGCACGATCACTGCCCTGTTGTTGCTTGTGGCGACGCTTGCCCTCGCTTTGAACTGACTCCCCCGCATGAGCGCAACCAAACCAGATTATCGGCTTGCCTTAGGTTACGGGAGCGCCTGGCACCTAATGCGCTGCCTCGGATGGCATCGCGAACTCTTCAGCGAGCGCATTTCTCAAGCAGCTGGGTTGACGAATATCCGTTGGCTCGACTTTCCACTCGAGCGCACCGGACTTTACTACCCTACCGCCGCACCGGTGCTGGATCGGGAGTGGACGAGACTCGAATTCGCCGGCGAGGAGCTACTTCAAGCTCGCTACGCTGAATTTTGGCCGCGCGCTGGATCGCAGCAGAATTGGGACGCCATCGGCATTGGCCAATCGCCGGCAGGAGCGGAATGGATCTTGGTCGAGGCGAACGCCACGATGCAGGAGGTTGATGGCAGTGGGACCAGCGCCAATGAGCATGGCGGCCGTCCAAAAATTCGCCGCTCTTATGTCGAGACCCTCAGCGCTCTGGGGCACCAGCCTGCCGCCGCTGCGAAATTCGCGGAGATCTGGCTCAACACCTACTACCAGCACGCCAATCGCCTAGCGGCCCTGCATTTTTTCCTGCGCAACGGCGTTCGGGCCCAACTGGTCTTTCTGTATTTTTGCGGAGACGTCGGGCCGTCAGGGGCTCATGGTCCCACGAGTGCCGCTGGATGGGCCGAGTGCGTGGATCGCGTCAAGACGACTTTGCAATTGTCAGGCAACTCGGATTTGGAGAGTCGCGTTCATGATGTTTTCATAAACGTCGAAACGCTCTCGCCAGCATGAAAGCCCGCGACGGGGGAGTAGGATTCGGCGGCAAGACCGCCGGAGGCTCAGTCCCGCAGGGGCAAATGCAGCTGGCTTTGGCCTCTGTCTTGGTAAAAAAAGAGAAGCCTAAATGTGATTTTCCTGAACGCGGTGGATCAGCTCGAGCTGGGTTTCCATCGTCCAACGCCGTTTGCTCCGCGACCGCAAATTTCATCTCACACGCTGAGTCGTATCATCGGAGGAGTGTCCGTCCTTTGCGTAGTCGACTCTCGCGTGTTGTTTCCACCTATGTCGCGCGCGTCGAGCTCGGGGCGAATCACCACGCTTCTGTTCCTGCTACGGCTAATCTTTCTGGTATTCGGCGCAGTTAGCTTGGGAGCCGAAATGGGTCCGATCTTTGAAATCTGTGGCTTTACGGCCGAGTCCCAGGTGATCGTCGAAGGTGAGCCGCTCAAAAGCGTTTGCTAAACCCGGCTGCGATAAACGGTTCCGGGGGAGTTCTGCCGACGACGCGCGTGCCGACGCTCACGTCGAGCTGGATGTTCTTACCGATGATATAGGCGCAGCCAGCATCGACGGTCACCGCGGTCTTGCCGTGCTTTGCCTCGGGAGTTTGCGCGCCAGCGTCGAGGAAAAAGTTGAGCGTTTTGCTGGGATTATAGTTTAGCGTCAGCGCGAAGATCCCTGCGCGATATGTCGGACCCGTGGAGTCTTGGTAAGAGCCGATGCCGATGTTCGGGTTGAGCGACCACTGCGGAGCGAAATCCCAGTCTGCCGCCAGGCGGAAGTCGCCCGTGGTATGGAAGGTGCGGAAGTCGCCCGTGCCCGACGGTGGAAACACCCGCACGATCGCGCCGATCGAAGGCTGCTTGAAGCCGTCCCCGTCCACGAAGTGATACTTAGCCCCGAACGAAGTCGGTGCAAAGCCACGGCTCGTGGTTGAACCGGATCCAGAAATATCTGCGGTACTTCTGGTGTAAGTGTTGCCCTCTACGCGCAACTCCAGAGCGCGACTCACTCCGAGCCGCAACAACGTCGGGAAAAACTGCGTCTGGCTATGCTCCTGCCGCCGGCGAAATTCCTGCTGAAAGCCCGTCTCGATCTGGAACCGACCGACGCCCACGACGTTGCTGCCGTCCGCGAGGCCGGGCCGGTCTGGATTGATGTATTCGTCCGCAGCTTCACCTGCCTCTTGGGCCAGCAGCGTCAGCGGCGCCAAAACGAGGTGTCCACCGAGGACCATCGCGCAGGGCCAACGCGCAGGAGGCAAGTGTCTCATTCGCACCCTGTATAGGTTCCGCTCCCGATTGGTCAAACCGTCAGCGCAGCTGTGCGGTTGCAAAAAGCTTACTCACTGGAGGGCGCTCGGTAGCAGCTCGTGTCAGCAAGCCGACACAGCAACCGTCTTCCGAAGCAGGCCGCGCCGCGGGGCAAAAAGAAGGGCGGCGATGAAGACCAGCGCTTGCGCAACTACAATGCAGGCGGCGGGCGAGCCATCGAGGAAGAAGCTGACGTAGATGCCGATCAGGCCTGAGCTGACGGCGACGGTGACGGCCTTCAGGAGCATGTCGTCGAAGCGCCGGGCGAGCAGGAAAGCGGTGGCGCCGGGTGTGACTAGCATCGCGATGACGAGCAGCAGCCCAACCGCCTGCATCGCGGCGACAATGGTCAGCGCGAGCAATCCGAGCAGAAGATGATTGAGCCGTTGCACCGGTCGACCCAACGCTTGGGCTTGGGCGGGATCGAAGGCGATGAGCAAAAAATCTCGGCGGAGGGCCAGAAAGACAATCAGCACTGCGATCGAG
Source organism: Verrucomicrobiota bacterium (assembly GCA_018240025.1). Taxonomy (GTDB): domain Bacteria; phylum Verrucomicrobiota; class Verrucomicrobiia; order Chthoniobacterales; family SZAS-18; genus SZAS-18. The sequence continues at coordinate 105,923 of JAFEGM010000012.1, read as the reverse complement.
AGGGCAGCGGTCTGCATGAGCTGGGCCTGCGGCAGTCCGAGGATGTTACCAAAGAGAATGTGGTCGAGGTGCAGCTCCGAGGTGTGCTTGGACATCAGAACGAGCCCAAAGGCGAAGAGGCCAGTGAAGACGACGCCCATGGTGGTGTCCTCTTTCAGCCGGGTGTGGGCGTCGATCCAGCCACTGGCGAAAGCGCAGAGAAGTCCGCTGGCAAAGGCGCCTACGGCTAGGGGCAGGCCCGCCATGTTGGCTAACACGATGCCTGGCAGGACAGCGTGCGAGACGGCGTCGCCCATGAGCGACCAACCGCGCAGCACGAGAAAGCAGGAGAGAACGGCACAAACCGCCCCGACTATCGTTGCCACCGCAAAGGCCTTCAGCATGAAGCCGAAGGCAAATGGATCGAAAAGCGGGTTCATGCGATGGCGGCCTGGCGCGCCCGGCGACTAGCCAGGAGTCCGTGCTTGGGGGCGAAGACGAGTACGATGATAAAGATAAGAGTTTGCAGGGTCACGATGCAGCCGCCCGTAGCGCCATCGAGGTAGTAACTGAGGTAAGCACCGACAAACGAGCTGGTGCCGCCGATGCCGGCCGCCACGCCCATCATGCGGCCAAAGCGAGCGGTGAGGAGAAAAGCGGTAGCCCCGGGGGTAATGACCATGGCCGCCACCAAAACCGCGCCGACCGCCTGCATGGCGGCGACGGCCGTGGCGGCGAGCAGGGTCAGCAGGATGCCCTGCAGCAGGTTAACGCGCAGTCCGAGCGCGCGGGCGTGTCCCGGATCGAAGCAGACCAGCAGCAGGTCGCGGCCCTGCAGGGCGAGGACAAGCAGGCAGATCGCTGAAACCACGGTCACCTGCAGGGCGTCGTCTCGGGGAATGCCAAGGACGTTCCCAAGAATGATGGTCTTGAGGTCGATCTGGCTGGGCCGCAGCGAGATGAGCAGCAGGCCGAAGGCGAAGAAGGAGGTAAAGACCACGCCGATAACCGCATCCTCGCGGACTGGGGTCCTAAGCTTCACATAGGTCATGGCCCCAGCGGCGAGAATGCCGCTAGCGAATGCCCCCAAGGCGAAGGGCATCCCGACAAAATACGCGATCGCAACCCCAGGAACGACAGCGTGGGACAGGGCGTCGCCCATGAGGGACCAGCCTTTCAAGGTGACGAAGGCTGAAAGCAGCCCGCAAACGACCCCCACGAGCGTGCAGACCCACATGGCCGTGACCATGAAATCGTAGCGAAAGGGGACAAGTAGGTCCATGTTCAGTCCTCCTTTGATCCCTTCTTCGCCTCGTCGAGGGCAGCCTGGGCGGTCTCCAAATCACGCTCGCGGGCTGAGATCAACGCTTCGCGGCCGGCTCGTTCGCGATATTCGAGATGCCCGCTTTTACCGAGCACGAGCGGGCGCTCGTCGTCGGTCAAAACGGTCACGTGGCGACCGTCGTGCGCCTGCACGGTCGAGCGGTCGATCTCGAAGGCCCGGAGCGCGCCACCGAAGGCATGGGCCAGATTTTCGGGAGTGAAAACTTCATCGAGCGGACCGACGGCCAGGATGGTCCGATTAATCAGGACAACTTGGTCGCAAAACTCCGGAACCGAGCCGAGATTGTGGGTCGAGACGAGGATCAGGCAGCCATCGTCGCGCAGTTCGCGCAACAGGCCGATGATCGCCTCCTCGGTCTTTACGTCGACGCCGGTGAAGGGCTCGTCCAGCAAGATGATGCGGCCGCCCTGGGCAAGTGCGCGGGCGACGAAGACCCGCTTTTTCTGGCCGCCGGAAAGCTCGCCGATTTGTCGGTCGCGCAGGTCCCACATGCCCACCCGGCGCAGGCTGAGTTCGACTGCTTCGCGATCCGCAGCGCGCGGGATGCGTAAGAAGTTCATACTGCCGTAACGGCCCATCATGACGACGTCGTGCACGCTGACGGGAAAACTCCAGTCCACCTCCTCGGCCTGCGGCACATAGGCCACCCAGCTCTTGCGCTGGGCTTCGCGCACTGGTCGCTGGTTGACCCGGACCGTGCCCCGCGAGGGCATGACGAAGCCCATCAGGGCCTTGAAGAGCGTGGACTTGCCAGAGCCGTTCACTCCGACCAGCGCGCAGATGGTGCCTCCCTGGAGGCTGAGGGTGGCATCGTGCAGCGCCGTCTGCCCGCTGGGATAGGTGACCGTGACGGAATCCGCCTCGAGCGAGATGGGAGCGACGGCATTCATGGGTGACGCATTCGAAAGACGGCCCTCAATCCGGGAAAAATCCCTTCACAATCGTTTGCGCGTTCTGTTCCAGGAGTTTGAGGTAGGTCGGGGCCGGGCCCTTGTCATCGGTCAGGCTGTCGACGTAAAGCACGCCGCCGAAACGCGCGCCAGCCTCCTTGGCGACTTGCCGGGCCGGCTTGTCGCTGACCGTGCTTTCGGTAAAGAGGACAGGAATCTTGTTTGTGCGGACGATTTCGATGACGCGTTGGACCTGCTGGGGCGTGCCTTGGGCGTCAGCATTGATCGGCCAGAGGTAGGCTTCCTTGAGGCCGTAGTCGCGGCAGAGGTAGGAGAAGGCGCCTTCGCTCGTAACCAGCCAGCGTTGCACGGATGGAATGCGCTCCAACTGGCTGCGTACAGGGCCTTCCAAGGCGCGGATTCTCGCGCTGTATGCGGCGGCATTGCTCGCGTAGCCGCTCGAGTTGGCGGGATCCAACTTCGCCAAGGCGGCGCGGATGTTCTCAACGTAACGGACGGCGTTGGTCGGCGACATCCAAGCGTGCGGATTGGGCTTGCCTGTATAGGGGCCGTTCTCGATGCCCATCGGCTCGATGCCCTCGGTTAGGACGACTCGAGGGACGTTGCGCAAGTTGTCGAAAAACTTCTCGAACCAGACCTCCAGGTTCATGCCGTTCCAGAGCAAAAGGTCGGCGCGCTGGGCCTTGACGATATCCTGCGGGGTCGGCTCGTAGCCGTGAATCTCAGCGCCGGGCTTGGTCAGCGACTCCACCTCGGCCAAGTCGCCAGCCACGTTGCGCGCCATGTCAGCCAGGATCGTAAAGGTGGTGAGGATGCGTTTCTTCGGGGCGGCTTGCGCGGCCGGACCGGCGCAGAGGGCCAGGACGACGAGGGCGGCGCCGACCAAGAGTCGGAAGGTGCGTAGAGGGTGGGCGAGCGACATGGCAGTGAGAGAAGTTTGGATTAGGCCTGCCGCTCAGAACCGCATCGACAGACCGCTAAACACGTTCAGATCGTCCGCGGCGTGGTTCAGGCCGATACGCGTACCGACATCGAGCTGGGCGTTCTTGCCCAAACCGAGGGTCAGACCGGTGCTGAAGAAGGCGCGGTAGGTCGAGCCGGTGCGCGTCGGTGTCACGCCGACGTATTCCGCGTATCCGCGCAACTCGCCGAAGATCCTGCGGCCCAACGAGGCAGTGTGGACAATCTCGAGGCCATAGCGACGGTTGGCGTCATCCCGTACGAATTCGCCCGCCGCTACCATACTCAGGCTGAAGCCCGCGGGCAGTTCTACGCTGAAGGGAGCAATGAGACCGCCTTCGAACCGACCGTTGCCGATCCCTCTTCGGGCCGTCGGTAGCTTGAGAAAAGGCATGAGGGCGAAGGCCGTGTTTCCGTACCCAGCCTCCGGGCCGTCGTTGCCCCAAAGATTGATCTTTAGGCGCAGGGTGACATCACCGACTCCGCGGAACGTCTCGGTCGGCTGTCCGGGCGTGCGGGTGCGGGAGACAATCCAGGGATCGAAACCGAACTGCAGATCGACCCGATTGGTTAGGCCCACCTTGAGCAGGAAGGGCGCGATGACCGTGCCCTCCGTGCGCACCCCGTCCCGATCGCGGTTGCGGGTTTGGTCGAGAAAACTGAGCTCGAGCTGAAAGTGCCCGGCATCGACCGTGATGGCGCTTTCGGTCGTGTCCGGCCGGTCCGTCGCCAGGTCGCGCAGCTGGTCTCGGGGCGTGGGGTTAAAAAGCGTGTAGCCGACCTTCGAGGGCGCAGCGGGTTCTCCGGCGAATAGGCCGACGGGGAGAAGGAGGGTGGAGGCGAGGAAGCGGAGCACGGGCCGAAGAAACAACGAGTCATGTTTTAATCAACTAACTTTTAGGGAATCTTAAAATCATGTTTGAACATGACGACACTAGCCATATACTGGCTGATGCCCGCCCCCCAACGGACCGCACCCCGCGCCCGCCATGCCTCCGAGTCGAGCGAGGACCACCTAGAGCGTATTCAAGAGCTGATGGAGGAGAAGGGCTTCGCACGCGTGAGCGACTTGGCAGAACGCTTGGGCGTGGCCAGGGCAAGCGTCACCAACATGATCCAACGCCTGGCCCAAAGGGGCCTGATCAACTACGAGCGCTACCGGGGATTCACGCTGACCGACGAGGGGCGGGCGGTTGCCCAAGCCGTCAAGGAGCGCCACCAAGTGCTTACTGAGTTCTTCCTGCTCCTCGGCTTGGAAGCGCGCGTGGTGCAGGCGGAAGTGGAGGAGATCGAGCACCATCTCAAGCCCGCCTCGCTAGCGGCTTTGAAACGTCTCTGCGAGCATTGGCGGGCTAAGCCGGCGGCCCACCGCCAATACTTGCAGCACGGCCAAAAAGCCAAGAGGAGCTGATGAACTGCGGCCGTGGCGCGTCGGGCTTTGCTGAACATTCAATGTTTGAAATGACCATTCGCTTGCAGCGCGATGCGGCGGTGGCGTTTTTCGTCGTGCCGAGTCGATCTCACTTTGACGTTGGAGGCCCATGCAGACGCATGGAGCCGAGCTCGCGGCGCAGGAAAAGGGGCTGCGGCCGACCGCGCAACGGCTGACAGAGAAGCACGCGAAGCCAAGCCCGCCGCTTCGCGATCAACTCGCTTTTCGGCCTGTGCCACCCCAACCCCGCCCCGAAGTCACGAATTACCGGCCAAGTGACACAGCTTGTGCACCGCATTCTTGCTCAAACAACCGGCCCAATAGCACGGGCGGCGGCGCTTCCCCACCGCGCGTGGTTTGACCGCAGGGTGCGTCTCCGGCAGTATCGAGCGATGCTTGGATCGAGCCTGCTAAGAATCGGTGAAGTGGCGACGAGAGCGGGTGTCCGAGTACAAACATTGCATTTCTATGAGCGGTGCGGACTGCTCCCCAAACCCCAGCGTTCCGCGGCGAACTATCGCCTCTGCCCGCCAGAATTTGTGCGGAGAGTCCAATTCATCAAGAAGGCACAAGCGGTTGGCCTCGCGTTGGACGAGATCAAGGAAGTGCTCGATCTCAAAGATCATGGAAAACGGCCCTGTCGACGGGTAGCCGAATTGGGCCAGAAGCGATTGCGCGAGGTCGAAGCGGAACTGGCGAGGCTGAAGGCGTTTCGTCGTGCTCTCCTCGCCGCGGTCCCCGATTGGCAGAAGGAGACCGCTGTCGAACGAGTTTGTGCGGGTGTGTTCTGCGATTTGATCGAGCGATTGCCTTGAGTGCAAATCCCGTGCGGCGGGTATGGACGACGGAACCCCTTTTTTCCCGATTGACCCTATACCGATGTATAGGGTGTAGGTTGAGGAATGAAGCTGCAGCGCCCACTCGTGATGCCCGGACATCAGCGCGAGGAGGCAGCCAATTGGCAACGGGCCGCTGCTCCGATTTCCACGACGGGAGGACGGTCATGAAAGCGGCCAAAGCCGGCGTGCTCTCAGCGCTGTTGGCGACGGCTTGCTGCGGGGGCCCTCTGCTGCTCTTGGCAGTCGGTCTCGGGGGCGGCGGTGCTTTCTTTGGTCGCTACCACTGGTTTTTTCTCGTGGGCGCCCTCGGTGGCTTAACCTGGGCGTGGACAATGTACTTCCGGGACAGGACAGCCTGCGGTTGCGAGAGCAAGCCGTTGGATGTGCCAAAGGGATCCTTGATTACGCTCTGCCTTGCAACAGCGGTCGTGCTTGGCTTCGCAGGGCTGAACTTCGGCCTCTACGCGTTCCCAGAAAGCGCGGGTCGGCAGGCAAAACTCGTGTCGAGCACCACGATGCCGAACTCGGTGAGGACGGTCTTTTCCATCGAGGGCATGAGCTGCGCGACCTGCGAAATCTCCGTTCGAGCAGCCCTGAAGAGAGTGTCGGGAGTTAGGTCCGCCTTGGTGAGTTCTGCCACCAACAGCGCAACGGTGGAGTTCGATCCAAGGTTGGCGAAGCCCGAGCAGTTGGCCGAGGCAATCAATTCCACGGGTTATCGCACGCCCGTTCCGAACGAATGAACGCCTTCAAACACTTCCTCCGGATCACCGTTGTCATCGCTGTCCTGTCTATTGTCGCTTGGGCACCCGCCAAGGACGCCGTGCCTCAGCTCTCAGAGCAAGAGACGATCATCTTCAAGGTTCCATGGAGATGCCCGGCAGCGCCCGACATCGGTTGCGGTAGCTACATCAAGCCCGTATTGTTGCGGTTGGAACGCCAGCCTCATGTTTCGGAAGCGTGGTTGGACCGTCCAGGTACGGCGCTCGCCGTCATCACTTCGGAATACTTGAGCGTGGGTACGAGATCTCAGGTCGTCCGCGCGCTGCAGCAAGAAATTGGACCTGGGGCAACCCTGATGGAAGGGCCGGGGCGCAAGCGAGCGCTCCGGAGTTTTGCAGCGAGGAAGGGATGGTATCGCGGGGCAGAAGTGGACAGCCTCAGCATTGAGGAGGCAGTCATCAATGCGACCCGTTTGGTTCGCCGAATCGAAACGAAAGTCACTGTTCCGAAGACCGAAGGCGCGGCGCTCAAGAATGGATTCGCCGCCGCCCTCAAAAGGCAGTTCACGCAGGCATCCGCCACGGCCGAGACTGATGCGATCTGCAGGGAAGAATTGCTCAAAGTTGCGCAGGCGCATCTGGATGCGGCCGGAGTCGCCGCCATTCAAAACGCCATCGCTCTGGGCTACCGCCCGAAACCCAACGAGAGGTAACAATGTCGACTTGTTGTACAGCGCCGCAGGCCGAAGCCAGCCCGAAGACGAGACTCGCCTGCCCCGATTGCGCGAAATTGGGAGGGCCCGTCACCACTTTGCTGCTCAAGCATCAGGTCAAACCCAAGCACCTTCAGGCCGTCGAGGACGGACCCTTCCATTTCTGCCGCACTCCCACCTGCGAAGTGGTCTATTTCAGTGCCCGGGGCGCGATCCTCAAACAGGACGATGTTCGGCAGCGAATCGGACTAAAGGCGGCGCAGGGGTCGGTGCCGGTATGCTACTGCTTTGGATTCACGGAGCAGATGGTGCACGAGGAAGTGAGCGCGACGGGCAAGTGTGCCATTCCCCAGCGCATCGCCGCGGAGGTAAAGGCAGGAAATTGCGCCTGCGAGATTCGGAATCCGCAGGGCTCTTGCTGTTTGGGGAACGTCACTGCGGTGATGAAGCGAGCCTTGGCCGACGCAAAGCACGTCCGCCCAAGTTCGTCTTTCGCGGCGCCCGCTTAATCGCTGTGCTCCAACGGGCAGCAACATTCTCGGGCGCGGGGCTTCTCCTTTTCGAAGAGCTCGGCCGGGCGCGCGCGGGTCTCGCCGTGGACGCGCACATTGGCCACATCCTCGAGCCAGGTGTGAGCGGCGAGGTTGAGCGCGCTCAGGGAGGACGGCAGAGCGAGGCCGGCGAGGAAGTTCTTCTTCACGTAGCCGACACCGTTTTCGACCCGGCCCTTCTCGTGCGCGGCGCGCACGTTGGAGGCCTTGGGCGTAAACCCGCAGTGGGCGGCCAAGTCGAGGTAGCGCGAGTTGAAGACCGGCGCTGGCTGCGGGGATGGCTCAAGACGGCGGTCTTGAGGTTGTCCAGGAGCACGCTCTTGGGCACGCCGCGAAAGAACGTGAAGGCGTTTTGATGGCAGGCCAGGAAGTGCTCGGTGGCCTCGCCCAGGGTGAACTCGGCATGGAGCTGGCGGTTGTGGCAGAGCACTCCATGACGAAGAAGGAGAGGCGGCGGGAAGTCGAACCGAGCGAGAGCGTGCCAGCCGAGCCCCAATCGACCTTGGCGCATTCGCAGGGCGCGAAGGCGAGGGTCAGGAAGGCCGCGGCGCGCACTGGGCGCACGCGTCGGACGTAATCTTTGAGGATGGATAGGCCGCCCGCGTAGGCTTCGTCCGCGCGCAGGCGCGTGAAGAGCTGGGCGACGCTATAGGGATGGTGTTCGAGGAGCCGGCGGATGGTCGGCTTGTGGGCATCGAGCACGCTCTTGCGCGGGGGCGCGGGACGAGGGGCATAGGCCTCGGCGCGGGCCCATTTGGAGACTGCCTCGGCGTGGATCCCGAGCTCGCGGGCGATCTGCGCGAAGGTCAGTCCGCGCTGCGTGAAGAGCGTGCGGATCTGGTGATAGAGCTCGTAGGAGATCACGACTGCGTTCCCCCTGGACGCGGGCTGCTCTCGCTGGCCGCCGCGCTGGCGGCGAAGAGTTGGCGCAGGACCTCGCTCAAGTGCAGCGGCTCGCCCGCGCGCGGGGCGCTCGGCGCCACTGCCGGTGCGGGCGTCGGCTGCAGGCTCAAGACCTGATAAAGCTGGGCCTCGTAGGCGATGAGCCCGGCGGCCAAAAGCGCGCGACGGGCGGAGAGCACCTCGCCCTCCGAAAGCGCGAGCAGGCGGACCAGCGAACGCTCGGATTAGTAGCTCAGGCCCTGGGTATCGGCCGCCGTCACCGAGAGCAGGTAGAGCGCGAGCGCGCTCGGCCCGCCGCAGCGTTCGAAGTATCCATCGCGGAGCAGACGATGATCGATCCAACTAAACTGGCGCGGGACGTGGCGCAGGCGGGACGGGCAGAGCAGCCGTTCGGTCATGGGCTAAGCGGAGCGGTGGAGGACAACACGACTCCCGAGTTCGGTCCCAGGATGTCGCGGCCTCTACGCAAGAGCGCCCCGATGAAGGCCGCGATGTCATCTTGTAACGCGCTGCCGCTCAAGGTGGCCAAAAGCCCCACCAAGACAGTGGATTGGAGCCCGTTTGGCGGCCCGCAGAGATCTTGTAACACGGCTGGGATCTGGGGCGTCTGAGGAACGTTGTTCTCTGGTAAGAGATCTTGTAACACCGGCTCCGGCGGCGCTGCGGTCGGCGAGGAGGCCTTTCGGGTGCGTCCGGCCGGCTGGCTCCGGCGCCACGCGCGCACCCGCTCGACGTGCTGGGGGCCGCGGAAGTAGTCCGCGTTCTGCGGCTTCTGCAGCCACTGCTGCTGGCTGCGCGCCTTGCTCTGGCGGCAGGCCGTCTGGGCGCAGAAGACCTGGTGATGGCGGTTGCGCGGATCGGGCCGGATCCACGCCTGACAGTGTGGGCACAGGCGTTTGGTCGACGACTTCCGAGGCATCCTCTGCCGCTCGCGCCGGAACCACCGGCGCGCTCTCCAAACCCCCGGCCCCGCGCGGGAAGAAGCTTGAAGGAAACGAAGAAGACTTCTGTTGGAAGCTCGGAAGAAGATCCGCCCTACCCGATAACGGGCTCTCCGGTTTTCAACCGCCGAATCATCCGGTTTTCAGATCGGCTCTGGCACACAGCGGAAGGCGAGCGTAGCGAGACTGCAGCGGAGCGTCCCTACCGCGGCCGCCGCCCCCTTCGCTCACCAAAATGTCCGGCTATTCTCCGGCATGAAAAATCTCGGCCGAGGTGCGCCGAAAACTTGTCGCGGCGGCTCGCCGAGGAGCTTCCCACGAGCCCTGGCTGCCGAAGCAGGAATAGCTCTGTCTTCTCTCCAATATTGGATCCGTAAGGCGAGCGGAAAGACGCTCGCAAACGCCAACTTCGCAGACGCGCCTGCGGGTGCTCAGCCTTGCCCTAATCGCACCAACTCGAAGCTCGATGCGATCGACCCATCGGATTCGATGCGAAACTTCGTCCACCAGATGGACTTCGAGGCAAGCACGGGCTTTTAGCCTGTCCGGGCGATCGGCATCGACGAGCTTTGAACGGGCTGACGGGAAATTTCTGTGCGCCACATCCACACTGTAGTATTTTCAACTCACTGTGAGATGCCCGGGCTGCACATGTGTCAGCCACTTCCGCGTCATCATTCCAAGGTCAATGCCACGAATCTCTTCTCCATCCACCCATCGTCGCATCTCTTTCGGATGCCACGACACCCGAAGGAATCTTCCGTCGGCAAGCTCCTCCAAGCGGGGCGAATCGAATTTTTTGGCTCGTTTCGAAAAGGCGTATCTGTCGCTCGAATTGGACACTACGCCGCGAGTGCACAGCTTGGCCACCGGTCGAGAGTTTGCCTTGGAGGGTTTTGGTCGTGCGGATCTGCTGTTCATGGCTTGGAAACCTTCGTCTGCCAAAGAGGATTTCACGGCGCTCGCTCTCAAGAATCTACGCGTTACCGCGTTTGAGGCGAAGTTGAAGGACTGGAGAAAAGGCTTGGCACAAGCTTCTCGTTATCGGTTTTTCGCTAATCGCTCGCTTTTGGTTCTACCTCCGGAAACGGCAGCAATCGCGCTTTCGTTCCTCAGGACCTTCCGCGCGCTGAATGTCGGGCTGTGGGAGTTCGATTCCGCAAGCTCGATTCTTCGACGTCACTTCACGCCCCGATGTGGAAAGGCCCTAAACTCCAAAGCGCGAGAGAAGGCGATCCAGATGATCTCGACACGTTTAAAGCTCGGCCAATGCTTCGAAGGCTGAAAGTTCTTCCCGAATAAGTTCGACATGCGCAGCGCCGGATCGATCGCGCATGGTCAGCCCGAATTCGCGGATTCGAACGTAAAGTTCCTCTGCGACGTCCAGTGCCCCGCGGCATGCATCAAGTGAGGCGGTGAAATCACCCTCGACCACGAGCTCGTTCATCATGCGTATTCCGTCCCAGTTCTGGAGAACTTCGCTGATCCCATCAGGTGTCGATCCTTCCTCCGGGTCGTAGGCATCATCCGTGGGAAGTCCATTCAAGACGTCAGGGAATGGACCTCGCAAATCGTGCAGTTCCGTCGACCGAATGCTCTTTAGCAGCGCTTTGCTTAGATATCGCGTTACTGGCCGGCGCGCAAAATCCGAAACAGGCTCGAATTTCTTGAGCGAAAAGCACTTCAGAGTATTGAACCATCCAGCCGCGACCGCATCGGCGCCGGCCGCACCCAAGTATGGGCTCAAGACGTCCGTGTAGCCGTTGATGACCTGGAAACCAGTCAACTTCAATACATGATTGACCAGCATCCAGCGCGAAAGTAGATCCGGCTCAGTGAGAGCAGACGTGATGGAATTGTCGGGCCGCTCCAGCAATAAATAAAAACCTGTGGGAGGATCTTCGATCTCGGTTACCTCTTGGAGGAAATTCTGGAGTTCGATCCGGTCCGCAAGCGCGGCTGAAGAGATCGCCAGCGTAGCATAAAGGGGTCGAACATCGCCCAATTCAGAGACTGAACTAGCTGCGTTCCGGAGGAAGGTCTTTGCTACGGTTGCCTCCAGCGAGTCGAACGATCGTCGTATGACGATGTTTGGCGCGATCAGGGCCGAAACCGGCAAGCGGCACTGAAAGTCCAGCACCGTTCGCAAATCGTCCAAGACTTGTCCTTCGCGCTCTAAATCGCGCCTACGCCTAGCTTGGAAGTAGGTATAGGAGTCTTGACCAAAGAGCCAACCAAGACGAGCTCCGGGTTGAGCGGCCAACAAAGTTGCATAGTACTGGGGATCGAAAAGGCGAACGCATTCAGGGTGAGATTCCTGCACTTGCTCCAATGATTCGGCCAACTTTTGGGGGGCAATATCCTTGGCCCCAAAAATGACTCCGTCGATCAGGCCATCATCTAGCCCGCGCTGGACCTTGTTTCCGTTCCCGTACCCATGTTGAGCGAGTAGTTGCATTGCAAGTTACCTTAGGGCGTTGAGGATGATGGCGAGATTTCCGGGCCGCAGCGCTGGGTTCTTCTTGTTCAACTGATCAATCAGAGCTGTAAGTCTTACTGGAAGATCAGGACGGACGGAAGCCAACCGAAGTGGCTCTTGATGAAGCACGCGAGTGAGGGTCTTCATGACGTTATCTCCAGTCTGCGCGAGTGGATGTATTCCGCCCGCCGCAAACTCGAATGCGGTCACGCCGGCAGCGTAGAGGTCGGCACGATAGCTGAGCGTTTCGCGGAAATTCGGGTCGAGCATCTCTGGGGCCATGTACAACGGAGTTGCTGGTATGTGCGCCGGATTCGCCGTCAGGCCCCGCTCATTTACGTTGTAGGCAATCCCAAGATCAAGGAGGACGTATGGCCGCCCGGCCAGTTCGGTGGCAAAGATATTCGCTGGCTTAATATCGCGGTGCACGGTTCTATGGTCGGTCCAAAGCGCCCGTATCGCGACGATCAGGGACGCGAGTAGACTCTTGATCTCTTCCGCCGTCGGATGTTGCCGCGCGGCGATCACAGTCTCCAGGTCTCGCCCGGGGAGCATCTCTTCAGTGTAGGTAACGCACGGCTCTCCGCCGATGGTCATCACGTTTGGCGCAATTGTGCCGAGCCTGACAATAAATGCGCAGTCGATTCTTCCGAGAAGTTCGACCTCGCGCTGAGCCCGGCCAAACTCTTGGTCCCGAAGCAACCGGGCCTCATCAGAACTCACATCTTGGGGTAGCCGGATGATCTTTAGGACTTCCTCGCTGCCCGACGCGGTGTTTACCCGATAGACCGATTTGAATGAGCCCGATTTGATGAATTCGAACCCGGTCAGGTTAGGCAATGCGATTGCGAGGGCTTCAGCGGTAAATGGGGCGGACGGCATGAGGCAGGGTTAATCGTTGGTGTGCCAAATCGGCCTCCTGCGGCGAGGCGCCGCAGCGCGGCATGAGCGAAAAGGTCACCGACCCCCCACCATTGATCAACTCCCGTCTCCGGTCGACCGGGTGCAAGCTATTCAGGCCGCAGGGACAATCACGAATTGAAGCGGTTCACCAGTCACTCACGTCTCCGACGTGAATGAGTCCGCGCCGCGCATAGCGAAGGGTTGAGCAGGCCGCAGTACGGGCACGGGGCTTCCGTCGGAAGCGCGCACGCAGGGCAGGGGCGTCGTCGAGCCGCTGCACGAAGGCGGCCATAGCTGCACGCCCAACCCCGCTCGGGTCTGCGTCTACAGAGCCTACCCCACGCTTCACTGGCGTTTCGCTCTGTGCCGCACCCTGGCCCTCGGCTGGCGGACGAGGGCGCAGATTATCTAGGCATTTGCTATGCATTTCGGGGATCACCAGATGCGCACATCCTCAACGTACACGAGCCCGCGCCGCGCATACCGTATCGCTCGATCAGGAATTTCTTCGAGACGGCGACGGCTCATATCGCTTCTGATCGCCTGCTCAAGGAGCACGAGATCGCCACGGCGCAGGTATTGACGAAGGTCGGCATTCCAATCGAACATTTCATAGCACGCGATCTCACCCGCGCTGCGTTCACGGTCACACTCCTCGCAATGGTCATCCTTGTCGTGGGGAGGGCGGGCCGGACTACGCGCGAGCCACCAGCCTTCGGCCAGCTCCGCAAACGTGGAACCGAGATCGCAATAGGGCCAAGGTGCACCCGTCCGAAGCGCGCAGGCAGGGCAGGGGCGTTGATAGACCCGCTGGACGAAGGCCCCGCACAGCTGCTCACCGATCGAGCCGGGATCCACTCCCAAGCCAAACAGCTTGCGGGGGACCTCCCTTGCGTGCGTTACCGACAGTCCGATCACGACCAGACGGGATTTGGCCAATTCGAGGGCTGCTTGCATGGCCATTGGCTCGAGGATGGAATCGACGATGACCACATTGCTCGGCGGATTGATCCGAGGGACGCGGCGGATGAGCATATCCAGGCGACCGAAGTTTCCGTCCGCTTCGCGCGTCCAGATGGCACGCGCACAGGCCGACTGAATGTGTGGCTCGTTCAGGCTGAGCGCGATGATGCTGCCGTCGCGCCATTGCAAGGCGCAGCCCAAGGTATGCAGCAATTCGGTCCGTGAATGCGGTGTCGGATCTCCGATGACGTAGATGCCGGCCTCGGCGCGATCCATGGCGCTGAGCAGCGACTCTTCGAGAAAGAATGCATCGGTCGGCGTGACGTCACGAAGTGGGAGACGGGCGAGGATTTCGCCCAGTGAGCGTCGGGGTTGCTTGTTCATGATGAGGGTACCGCCCCGTTTTCAACACACGGGTTCTTGGAGGGCTGGGCCAGCACGCGCGTTGCGTCACAATTTCCTTCGGCCGTTCTTGGATCGCCTCCCCAACTGTCGCTCGGCCACTGCCGCTGGTTTGGACGCGCGCCGTCCTCGTTGTTCGCTAGGGTATCCCGAGCCGCGGGGCGACCCAACCAGCCGGCTCAGTCTTCGGCTCCTCGACACCCCATGCGAACGCTCATCATCGGCGATCTGCACCATCGCACCAGGACCGCAGACGCAATCCTGGCTTCCGAGCCGCACGACCGCGTCGTCTTCCTGGGAGACTACTTCGACGATTTCTCCGATACTCCGGGAGACGCGCTGGCTACAGCCGCCTGGGTGAAGCAGCGCCTCTCCGAAGCACGCTGCACGCTCCTGTGGGGAAATCACGATCTGCCCTACGCCTTCGACGCGGACGATTTTCCTTTCCTATCCTGCTCAGGCTTTCAGCGGAACAAGCTGGACGCGATCAAGACCGTTCTCGGTCCCGACGACTGGGATCGGTTGCAGGCCTATGCGCAAGTGGGCCCGTGGCTGATCTCGCACGCGGGCTTCCACCGCGATCTCCTTCCGCGCGAAATCGTCCGAAATCAGTCCTTGCTGCGCGAACGCTGCACACAAGCGTTCCATTCGCTCGAACGCCGCGAGCCAGACCTGGTCTTCGCAGCGGGCAAGGAACGCGGGGGCCGCGCGACGATTGGCGGAATCACCTGGTGCGATTGGAAGCGTTTCGAAGGCATCGATGGTGTGCATCAAATCGTCGGGCACACGCCAAGTTCCGACGAGCCGCTGCGCCACTGGTCACCGCCAGGAAGCACGAACTACTGCATCGACTACCGGAAGGGGCATACCTACGCCGTCGTCACGGAGGAGCGCACCTTCTTCAAGCAGCTGCAGCCAGCGGGTCGGGAGTCGTTCAACCTGGGCGAGGTCGAGCATGAGGCACTCGGGAGAGCCCGCCATGCCTAATTGTTCGAACGCTGGCCTCAGAAGCGAGGGGGCACGACGGTGCAATTCTCCTGGGCTGCTGATACCGCGAGGCAGGCGTCTGGCTCAGCTGCCAAAAGGGCCACGAGCTGTTGGTCGCTCAGTCGGGCGGTGTCGAAGACCGTGCGCTCACAAGCGTCGCAGATACGCCCGCCGGCTGAAGGAGCATCGCGCAGCGTTTTCCATGCTGCGGTTTTCGGACAGCTCAGCCTTTTCAAGAATACGCCAGCGTCGGTGTAGAGCTTGTTGGTTCGAGGGTCGAGTTGCATACGGCGCGCCGCGTTATCCGACGAGCTGCGGTGCGTCCTTTTCTGGGTCGAAATGGACGAAAAACTTTGCCCCAGTCCAAGTTGCCTCCGCCCATTTCAAGCGCGGGTTGTACCCTTGGTTGCCCCAGACCGCCACAATGTCCTCGATCAGATCGGCGAGCCAAACCCGCTCGCCGACAGCTAGGTCGCTCGGAATGAGGTAGGCGGCGAAGGGTGCCCAAAAATGGTGGGGATAGTATTCGCGCCGGAGAACCAATTCGTACTCCTCGCCAGGCGGCCAGCGCATGTCTCCGAGGATCTGGATCTCGTGGGTTGTTTTGTGCTGGTAGATCGACATCCAAGCCCCGACGTCTTTGCCTGGTCGGACCTCTTCAACTAACGGGCGAAGGCCCTTCTTCGCCGCGGCATTGATGGCCCGTGCGCTCCGAGCGGTGCGAACCACCCGGAGCTTGTTTGGGTTGACGGGTGGTTGATCAAACGAGCTCATGGAAGTTCACGATTGCTGTCGCAGCGAGCGCGGCGGCGATTGAATTTGCGGCTATGCGGACGAGGCGTCCTTACGGAAACGCCCCAACTCCATTTCAATCGAGCGACGGACGGATTTGTTGGCGAGATCCGCAAGGTCGGGGCGAACGCCGTGGGCATCGCAGAACTCGTTCAGGTTCTTGTAGCCCCAAAGCAAGAATCGCTGCAAATCCGCGCCTGAGACCGTCGTCGCTTCGGTCGCGTGAATAGGCGCGACAAACATGCGTGCGTAAAAGTTAAACCACGGCCGACGCAGATCCATCCAGTAGAAGAATCCAGGCACGGTCTCAAAGAGGAGGTGGTACCAGGCTCGCACCTCTACGAATTCGAATAGCTCGTGACGGTCCACGTCGTCCCTGAACCCATCAATCCGAATGAAGACGCGGTTCCTGTTTCGCTCCAAGAGGTGCGGCACGAAACCATTCAGGATCCGGCAGACTCCTGACACATCATTGCGGCTAATCTCCTCTTTGGAGACCATGATTGTTGCTGGCGTGCGCATTTGTTGCAACTCTGACGACAATTGGGGATAGCCAATCGACAAGAAACTCGGCAATCAGCTCTAACCATGCGCTGGTTCCGTCGGTGCGAGTTGCATGCGAAAGACAACGTCGGTCACTTCGATCGGCTGGCCGTCTGCATGTGCCGAACCGACTCCAATCCTGTCGAAACCGAATCCCTCGTAGAACGCCAGCGCTGCCGAATCGTGGGCGCCCGTGTAGACCTTTAGTTCACGTGCGCCTTGGCGACGCGCGCGATCGACCAGTAGCTCGATCGCAGCAGATGCGACTCCCGACCGGCGGTGCTTCGGCCGAACGCCAAACCAGCCGATCCAAAAGACCGACGAGTCGGAATCTGGCGGTCGGTAGAGCCCCGTGACCCCGGCGACTTCGGCGCGGTGCGTGATCAACAGGACCTGCCAGTAGTCGAGCTTGGTCGAGCGTTGCCCGAAACCACACCAATGAAGCATGGAAAGCAGGAAGCGGTCTCCGTGCTCCAACTCGCGCATCACCGGCAGGAAGTCATCGATACGACGACTCTCGAGGAGTTGAACATCATCGGACGAATTCATCGCGGGCTCAGTCGATCAGGAGCGAACGCTTGCGCATCGCATCGATCAAGTCGGCTTCGGAGTCGAAGGTCAACTCGTAGAGCGGAAACCCGTCAGGCATCTTGGCCCCGTTCTGCAGCCTGTAGAATCCAAACCCTTCCAGCATCAACAGGCCTTCGTCGGACGAGGCCAAAGCGATGAACTCACACGGAAAGGCGAGCTTTACGTTTCGTCTCCAAGCGCGGACGCCATCTTCAAGCAGCATTTTGATAGCGCGAGAACTGGCGCTCGGACTGAGGACGACTCCAGAGATGTACCAAAGCTTCGAAGGTTTTTGCTGGTAGCCTTCCATGGAGGCTGGATCCAATTCCACCTCCTTCAGCTGGCATGCTTTGAAGCGCGCGTGCCAAGCCATTTCCAGAGGCCAAATTCCAATGGCTCCGATGATGCGATCTTCGCGGAAGAGCGCGACCAGACCCGCCGGGAAGGCTACCCAGAGATCCCGGAAAAGCTCGAATGGGATGGACGCGGCCCCGTAGGCATCGTCATCGATCAAGTAGAGCTGACGAAGCTGCTGCTCTGTCTCCACTCGGCCAATCCGCAGCAGGCGCGCTTCGGCCCCGTGTCGGAGGAAGGCGTTGGCGGCCGCGAGGGCGGCGCGATGGGCATTGTTGGGAGGGGGAGGCGATTGCAGGCTCGCTTCTGGGGCCCGGGTGGCTGGAGCGTCAGCGGGAGAATACCCGCGCATGAATTCGGGCGGATACTCGATGCAGAATTCCGCGACGTTTTTGCCCTGTCTGGCAGCCTCTGCTTTGAGGGCATCGACGATGGTCCTATGCGTGGCCGGATTGATCCGGATGCCTCGCTCCGCGCTTCGGAGACTGCCGACCGAAACGAGGGCGAGCTCCATCAGTTTCTCCCGCGTCAGGCCGAGGCGCTGGCGCGCATGCGCAAACTTCTGCCCGTGGTCGTGCAGTTGGGGTGGATCAGCAGTTGGCATCGGGATTTGGACCTTTTTTGTACCTGATTTGTACCCTGCTGGTCTGTTGGCGATCCACTCGGATCTTTAGCCTGTCCTCATCAAGATCGCGTTTCCAACTCCGATGTGGGGTGCGCGATCCGACACCAAAAATAGGAGGATTGCTGGATATGAAAAACCTGCAGTATGCGTGGGAAAACGAAGGCGAAAGCCGCAGTCGAGTGCCGATCGCGCAGCCCGATCTCTCGGGTATGGACTCAGTCGATGATATCATCCGGGATGCTGCTCGCTGCGGTCTCTTGGAAGCGTTGGCCGAACGGTTGGGTAGCAGGCTTGCGGCTCCGCTGGAAGACCGTTTGAGCGTTGCCCAGGAGATCGCAATCGAGCTCGCCCACTTGGACCGGCCTGGCTTCGCGATCGACCTGCTCATCTGCGCCACGCGAGCGGGAGAATACGGGTCGATGAGTCTGCGCGACTATGCCGAGCGCCATGGATGCAGCCACGAGTGGTTTCGGTTGGAAGCGCAAAGGCTGGGCACGCGCCTTGAACTGACGGCCTAACGAACCTTCGACAACGTGCGCTTATGAATGCGATTACGCACACTTCATCAGTTCCTGATGCGATCCTGTCGGATCCGAATATCGAGTCTGTCGCGAAGCTGGGCCTCGTGATTCGGGCCGGCGTGGCGAAGACGGATTGGACACGCGCTGTCGCCAACCTGCTCATTGAGGTGAAGAGAAACGGCGCCCGCGCCGAGTCGATGGTTGCGTGGTTGGGAGATTTCCTGGCCTATGGCGGAGGGCGGTATCGTGGTCGAATCAAGGAGTATGCGCTGGCTGCGGGATTGCATCCGACCACGCTGCGAAACGCAAAACTCGTCTGCACGCGAATCAGCCTCGCTCGCCGGCGGGAAAATCTTCCTTGGTCGCACCACGTCACCATCGGAACGGCCTTCGAGTGTCCGAACCTGATCGACCAATGGTTGGGGCGAGCTGAGCGAGAGCAGCTTTCCCGTGAGGATCTTCGACGGCTCATTCGAGCAGCCAAAGGTGTTCGGCACGATGCCAGAAAGGTCACGGCCTTGCCGGAAGGAGTTCGGACGATTCGTGAACTTCGCCAGGTCGCAAAGTTGTTGATCCGAGCGCGTGCGAGTTGGGCTGCGTGGTCACCAGAGGTTTGCGCCAATGCTCTGAAAGACCTCAATCCGGTCCGCGAGTTCATGGCAGCGATATCGACGCGCGCTCAAGAGGCCGGTTCAAGGGTGCTTCCGAGCTAAGGCTCTCCGACTTCTGGGGGCCTGCCCTTTGCAGCTCCCCAAGCACCTTCCGGTGCCTTACTGATGCTCTTCAGACGAGCCAGTTGCTGCTCCTGCCCGTGCAAGGAGCTTCAATTTTCGACACGGATCGTTGCGCAGCGCCGCCGCAACCCGGCCCAAGTCTCTGCTCCTCCCGCGAATCCCGAGGTGCTTCGAAACATCTCATTTTTCGTGAACATTGATCCCTGTCCGCTACAATTGCGCAATCTATGGGCATTGCTTGCGATCCCGGTTGGTCATTCGTCTCGAAGGTTTTCCCACGCTTACTCTTTCGCCGTCTTTGCGTGCTCGCAGTGGCGACTCACTTGGTTGCCTCGGCACCCGGCGCCGAGCCGCAGGAACCCCGCGTTGCGGTCAGCGCGCTCAATTGTCCAGGCGACGCGCAGCACGCCTTTATCGTTCGCCGGCCCGGTTCCTATTACCTCGCCGAAAATTTGACCGTCCAGGCAGGGCAGCACGGGATCCTCATCGCGGCGGATGATGTCTCCTTGGATTTGAATGGCTTCGCGTTGCGCGGAGCAAATGTCGGTGGAAATGCAATTGTCTCCGACACGCCTCGTCGCGGTGCGCGCGTGCAGCGCGGGAGTATCGTCGACTGGCTTGGAGCTGCCGTACTCCTGAACGGCAAAGGAACCAGCGTTGCCGAGATAAAGGTTCTCGATTGCCGTGGAGGCATCGTCCTCGACGAGTTTGGCTCAACACGGATTTCGCGCTGCG
The DNA here is from genome assembly GCA_018240025.1 of Verrucomicrobiota bacterium. Taxonomy (GTDB): domain Bacteria; phylum Verrucomicrobiota; class Verrucomicrobiia; order Chthoniobacterales; family SZAS-18; genus SZAS-18. The sequence goes on along the minus strand of JAFEGM010000012.1, from coordinate 86,019 downwards.
AAGTGCGCGATTTGACAGTCCTCCCGGGCCACGACACCCTTCGTGCCACCCTCGTGGAATCTTGTGTGGCCAGCGGCATTCGCTCGAGCGGCGATGTTATCGCGATCCGTGCATCGACCGTCTCCGCCTGCGATGTGACCGGAGTGCAGAGCGCGAGCGGCTGGGCCGGCGGGATCTTTGCTGAAGTGGTTACCGGCTCGCGGGTTGAAGGTGCAAGCGGTGTAAAAGGGGGAGAGAGTGACTTCGGCATCCGCGCCCGAGTCGTTCACGCAAGCGGCGCGCCGGATGTCCCGGTGACCTCAGGTGGTCAGGTCGGTGCGGTGTCTCCCGTTGCTCCCGCTCCCCGTCCGCGAGGTGGACGCAGCGACGCGGAATATCCCGGAGGGCTCACGCTCGAGGAATTCCGCCAATTGGCCAAGGACGCGAAGAACGACCTGCGATTGCTGAGTTCGGCACTCGAGCAGTATGCGATCGAGAACAACAAGGCGGCCGAGAAGCCGGCTCCGCAGCCGGCAGAACTGGCGAGATACTTCTCAAAGAGTCAGCGGTTGCATGCCGAGCTCAGCGCGGGTCGATGCGTCGATGTCCTCGGGCGTCCCATCATTTTGACGCAAGTGGGTGAATTGCCGATTGTTGCCCGCGCAACCGTAGAGCATTTCTCGTCTGTGACGCCGCCGGATTTTTGGAAGCCGTATCCCGTGCGTTGAAGCCGACGCTCACAATGCCAAGAGAGTTGCCTCCCCATCGATTGCCAGAACGGCAAGGTTTGGTCTATTTGCTGGCTTTTATCGGCTTCGGCGGTGCTCTACTCTTCACTTGGCTGGGGTTTTCGGCCGGCATACAAGAGGCCTACGATGCGATGCGTGATGGGGATCCACCGCGCCCATTCTTGCTGTTAGCATCGGTACTCATTTTCTGGAGCATCGCCGCCTCTCTGATCGGTGCCTCCCTCGCCACAATCGCGAAGGTTCCGCGACTTTGGCGATTAGTTCCGGCAGTTGTTCCATTAGCTATCACAGGCATAGGCGTGTGGAGTAGTCAGCCCTCGGTCATTATCTTCACGCTGCCCGTCGTGGCGGTGATTCTTGGGCAAGCTTCGTTTGGTCTCACAAACCACAGCGGATCTTGCGGCTGAAACAATCTTCGAGTGCGTGGAGAGGGTGTCCTAATACGGCATGCGAGCAGCGCCATGGCAATCATTTGCAGGAAATCTCCTTTCCCGCTTTCGAAAGCATGGTTCAGTCCCCGCGTGCGACGATTTGCCCTTCTAGCCGCCCTACTGAGTCTCCTCTTGGCTCACATACTCCGAGCAGTAGATGCCGACGGCGATGGAATGAGCGACGTTTGGCAACGCGCCTATGGCGTAACTTCGGCGCAGGCCAATCTCGATTTCAATGGAACGGGAATGACCAATATTCAAAAATCGATTGCCGGACTCGATCCTCGTGATCCCGCATCTCGTTTTGAAGCCCTCGCTCTCCAGATCGGATCTGGCCAAATCGCAATCAGCTGGCAAAGCGTCTTACACAAACGATACCAGCCGCAGCGAAGTTCAGATTTGATATCGTGGCAGTCTTTTGACGGCTCGGAGGAAACGGTCGGTGACCCAGATTCGACGATCACTGGCACAGGGGGAATCATTACGATTTACGACGCGATTCCTGCTGGGACTACGCAGATGTTCTATCGGATTCAAGTGCTTCCTAGCTTCGATTCCGATTCCGACGGATTGGACGACTTCGAAGAGCTGCTGCTCGGCACTAATCGCTTCGTTGCAGACACGGACGGAGATGGGCTAACGGATCTGCAGGAGTCACAGGGATTTTTGCTTTCCAACGGAATGGTCGTCTACACGAATCCGCTGGTTGCTGACTCGGACGGAGACGGAGTCAATGACCTAGAGGAATCTGCGCCCGGCCGAAATCCGACAAACCCGACTGACGGTGTTCCCGCGAGCCCTCAGCAGAGATCCGCAAAGGTTCGTCTGCAAATGCGCGGCACTTGGCCAGACTATACCACGCCGGATCCACCGCCGGTTCCAGCCACACTGCTTTCAATCGGCTCGGCTGCCATGATTACGCAAACCGTGTTCCCGGCGGTTGGCAATCCCCTTTCACCCTACTTTGGTGGCACTGGAACGACGTTTCCGGATCAGTCCATTGGTCGCGGAGTCGAGTATCCGTTCACGCTGACCTTCGCTGGCGTCTCACCTTTCTGGCCGACGATTGTCGGAAGAGTTTCAGGTTCCATCGGAAATCCTAATAATGACCGCGCCAACTTCATCGTCTACCAGGTGGGGAAGGGCTACTTTTTTACCAACGACGATGGTTTCATGTTCGCAGAGAGCACCTACCAATCTACCGGCGCCTCCAGTATTTCGACCGCTGCGGAGCAGCAGCTCGAAGCCCGTAACCGCGGGACCGGCAGGCTCTGGTCGGTGATCTTTGATTTGGATATTGATTCGTTGAACGCGAAGACTGCAACGGGATTGCCTGATCGTAGTCTTGCTGAAGAAGACGCTGAGGAAACTCAAGCGAAGTTGATCCCTGTGAATGATGGCGATGACAATGGGAACAAGGTTCCGGACTTTCAAGATACACAGGTAGCCGGGGAAAGGGATCTGGTGCCGATAATTCTGGAGGTTTCTCCTGCGTCCTTGGAGTGGGGAAACATCGGCATTAGGATTGATTCGACCGCAACGGCAGGCGAGTTGCGTCTTTGGCAAATGGATCGGCCGAGTGACGCGAAAATAACGCCGATCATTTTCGGAACAGTATATACGGCTGCCCAGTTGGGCCTCGGAGTGACCACGCCACTCGGAACGACGCGCACAGTTCTGAAGTTCTATGCCGAAGGGATTTCTGTAACGGGTGGTACGCGCACAATCGAATCCTTCTTCACATTCAATGGAAGGCAGTACTTTCACGACAAGGTCTTGATCCAGGTCGTTCCGCGCGCAAACCTCGTGGCTAGCCTCCCCGTCGCTACCTTATTGCAGGACAACACTTTCACAGCGAACTTGGCTGGGAGCGGTACAGTCACTAACTACAAGTTCGAAATCAGGAAGGCTACGTCCTTGACGTACTATACACTGGCAAGCGGTACATCAAATACTCTCACGCACAGGGTCAGAGTTGCCGGAAAATTCAAAGTTCGAGCAACGGCAACGGTTGGGGGACTAAACATCAAGTCTGATGAAATTGACGTCGAATACCAATTCCCTGATGCCACGCAGATTCTAAACGCCCCAACCGTTCGAGCTCGGATGGATCAAGCGTGGCAAGATACGCTTGCCGCCGTAACGCCGACTACCCGGCGCGAGGAAGGTTATTTCGTTACCCTCGATACCGCGACGGAACTCTATGGGATCGCAGGGCATGTAGTGGGACCGGTGGTGGCGAACAACGTAGGTGGCACCGTTCCATTGGGCAGGCGGCCTGCAGATAGCATCGCTACGCCAACCCCGCTCGACACACCTACCTACGTCATTGCGAGTTTTCACACTCACACTGCGTCGCTATACCGCACCGTGACTCGACAAGTGGGGCCCAGCGGACCAGACAGAACGTTTTCGGTGTTCGCGACAGTCGTGGTGCCAGGCTTCGTCTACGACTATGTCGGAGTTCAGAACTCGGTAAACCTTCTATTCTATGTGCCACCTGGGCATCCTTTGAATAGCCCAGCCATGGTTTATTCGATCGTTGTACCCAACCGTCGCGCAACACCACCATGAACTCGAAGTACCTAATCGGAGGCGTTGCAACGGTCGCGATTGGACTGGCCGCTTGGCTAGTTCTCAATCAACCAAATGGGACCCCGCCGCCAGCAAAAGTCCTATTACCTTCGAATCCGCCTTCGAAAGCCCCTCAGGCAACACTGTTACCCACGCTCGCTCCGGCGAGCAGTCCGACGAGTCAGCCCACCATTCAGCCTTCCGTGCCCCCTGAAAAAGATCCGGAGCTCGTGCGCGCGATCGCCATTGCTGAGCCTCACGCTCGCGAAGCCGCCGCCATTCCTCCCCAAATTGTCCCCAGCGCTAAGATTGAAGGGGACAAGATTGTCGTCACTTGGCTCGTTCCTCCTCAAGACTTGGTTCTTCACGGCGAGTTTTATGCTCAGGTTTATGTGAGCCGTACGGATGGGTCCGTCCTCTTGGTAGTTGGCCCAAGCGATTGAAGACGCCTCACCGATAGCTATCGGAGCTAAATATGGTTGGAGCTTGCTCGGGCGATAGACTTCGAGCTTCGAGCAGTTCGCAGGTGTCGTTTCGGTGTCGTGCCGGCGCGACGTGGAGGCCTGCCCGGCTGACGGAACACCTGCTGCCGCAGGGTTGACACCCATGCGGTGGGTGGGGCGATGGAATTCACCCGTCGCGTCCATCGAACACATGAAACCAGCAAAACGACTCCTTATTCCCCTCGCGACTCGCGGAAACATCGGCAAGAGCACCGTGGCCTCTGCCTTGGGCCAATGGTTCCACCACCACTCGATCGACTGGTGCGGTATCGACGCAGACGCCGACCATCGTTCGTTCATTCGGCTGTTCCCGGACGAGGTCGAAGCCTGTGTGATCGGCGACGAGCCGGTTGGCGACATCATGCGGGTTCTGCGCCTCAGTGCCGAGAAGGAGCTGACGATCATCGATCCGCGTGCCCACCTCGCGGGTGAGTTTCTTCGCACGCTCGATGCGACGAAATTCACAGCGCACTTCGCCAGCGTCGGAGGCCGGATCACTGTTCTGCTCTTCCCCATCGACGACCTCGAAGTCATGACCGATTTGGACGCATCGGTCGCGGCCCTGGGGGATTCGGTGGATTACGTCGTGGTCAAGAACCGGGCTCGCGCCCCGCGGACTCGCATGTATGACGGCTCAGACCTCGAGAACGAACTGATCCGGCTTGGAGCCGTCGAAGTTGAACTCAGCGTGCTGCTGTCGGTCGCGCGAAATCACATCGCGCTCCGTGAGGCCGATCTCCAGCGGGGAATCACTCTTGTCGAGGCCTGCACGAATGCCGATTTGGCCATCGATCCGCTGATCAAGTTCGCGCTGCAGGACTGGATTCGAACGCTCTTTCGCCGATTCGACGCGGTAGCTGGCCACTTGCTGCCGGAGCATCTCCTGGCTCGCATCGAGTCGCTGAGCAGCGTTCCCGTAAAAGTCATTCAGCGGGCGAAACGGGGAGGCCGCATCAACGCGCAGAATCTCTGAGCGATGGACACGAACTACGTCGAAGAGTGCATCGCTGCGCTGCCTTCGCCGAAGCGCGAGGCAGCGAGGGAAGCATTTCGCGAAATTCTCGGCGAAGGCGGCGATGGTCATCTCTTGTCGCGGCTACTCATCGTCTTCGAGGCGACCGCGGCTTACGGAAGGCAGCTGCCGACGGAACTGGGCCTCGTCATGGAGCGTGGCCTCGCGGCGTTGGACTCTCGGCTCCAGGAAACTGCCAGGTCGAAGACGATGGCTGATGGGGCCCTTCTACCCCCCGATTGCGTCGAGGACGGTGAGCGAATCACGCCCGAGCAACTGACCAGCCTCTTCCGCGCCCAAGGCGTTGAGATTGGGCGCGTAGCCGCCGCGGTCGAGAGATTCCGCCACGCTCGAGTCACGAGCTTTTTGGGGTTCATGCTCGCGTCCTTTCTGGCTGGCTGCGGGATCGTCGCTGGGGCCTTCTATCAGGACTTCGAGAATGCGAAATCCTACCGCCGCTACTGGAGAGCGTTGGAATCTCGTGGCGTCGGAACCGCGATCGCTGTGGAAGGAAAAGCCTTCGTGCTGCGTGTCGAAGGTCCGACAACAACGGGCGCTGTTTGGAAGCGAAATGCAGGCGGTGCGGTGGTGGGGGTGGAACTTCAATTTCCCGAGCCGTGAACGGTTTCTATTCGTTCCTTGAAAGTGCATTGGTCGGCCCCAAGCGCGATGAGCGTGATGAGCCGCTACTGCGTTTCGGCAATGGTCGCACGCTGACGCAGCGGGCCTACTTCGAGTCCGTCTTGGTGCTGGCCAGCGTTGGGAAAGGGAAGACCACCCTCGCGCGAACTCTCTATCGCGGCATGTTGCGTGACCGATTCGGCGGGCTCGTCCTCGTCGTGAAGGCCTCGCAGATCGCGGAGTTCCGAGCTGTAGCGCAGTTGGAAGCACGCGAAGCAGACTGCATTTTCCTAGGGCCCGGCCATCCGGACCGATTCAATCCGTTGGAGGGAGAAAGGCGGATCAGCGAAGCGACTGCCCTCGTGATGGAATTGGCAGAAGCGGTCTCGAATCGAGTCCAGGAAGGTGGTGAAAACGATGCGTTCTGGCGTCAGCAGCTCTCGATCATCCTGCGGAATCTCTTCGCCCTCTGCTGGGAGGTGCATGGTCGGTTCGACATCCGAACCATTGCGGAGTTGTTCGACGGCCGGGCGAACACGGCCGCTCAGGTCTGCGACCCGATGTGGCGGCGCTCCAGCGCGATGTGGGCTGCGATCGTGAGGGCCAGGGCGAGAGACAGCAGCGAGCAGGCCCGCCTGGCATGCGAATACTTCGAGCAGGCATTCCCAGCCCACGGCGACCGACTCCAAGGCTCTCTGGCGGCGACCGTTGGCAGCGTGCTCGACAATCTCCGGCGCCCGCCATTGGCCGACCTCTTTGGCGGCAGGTCGACGTTTTCGATGGATGACCTTCTCGAGGGCGGAAGGATCTGCGTCGTAGCGATGCCGGCCCTTTCGTCGATCGACGGGCGGATCGCGAACGCGATCATGCAATTCAGCTTTTGCCGAGCCGCCACGCGGGCTGGCGCTCGAAAGAACCCCGCGTTCCTCGCCTCCGACGAATGCCAGGAGACGGTCAGTCGCGAGCTGATGCGCAAACTCGCGCTGTTGCGCGAATACAAGGTCGCGACCGTCTTGCTCACCCAGAACCTGGCGGTTCTGGACGACAAGATTGGGAAGACGGCCCGGGAAGCGCTGTGCGGCTTGCTTGGAACGAAAATCTTCGGACCCCAAGGACACGCTGAAACGCGCCAGTGGGCCGCGGAGCAGGTCGGGAAGGCACGAGCGCCTGTGCGGACCAAGACGACTGGATATGGTGGCGGCAGGACGTCGGGCAGCACGTCGACGCACGAGGTTTGGGACTATCGTGTCCCTCCCATCCGCTTCGCCCAGCTGAGAGTGGGAGAATCAATCTGCTTGAGAGACGGCGAATTCTGGAACGCCCGCTGGCACGAACACTCGCCCGGCGAAGCAGGCACGGTGAAGGTTCTCTGAGAGGATAGTCATTCGTCGAGGTGGAATCGACGGCGCGGTGGCGCCTTGGCCAAGTCAGCGCTCGGCGTGGGCAGGGGAGCCTCGTCGCCTTGGCTCGTGCGTGCTCGCTGCCTCCGCACCTTGAGGAATGCGTGGATGGTGCTGGGAGCCACCGACACGTTGAATTCCTCCAACAGTGCATCGGCGATCTGCTGGTAGGTCCAGTGCCGCTTACGCAGGACGCGAATGGCTTCGGTGTAAGGCTCAAGCCGGCTAGTGCCTGGCTTCACCTCTTTCCGCGCGAGAAAAGCCCGGATTCGTTCGTCGGGGGTCATAGACAGCGCGCGCCGTCAACGCCCTTCGCATTCGAGGATATTCGAGTCGGATTCGAGGAAATTCGAGAGTCGTTCGAGGGAATTCGAGAAAATTCGAGGCGCCGTACGGTGGGGCTCGAATTCGCTCGAATCCGGCTCGAATTTCCTCGAACGCCATTCGAGGAAATTCGAGGCCCCGGGCAGCTATCGATTCGCGATAGACATATTGCGTCTCGAAATTCCTGGCCCGCCCGCGCGGTTGACGACGGCTCAGAGGGAAGAGCCCATGTTCACGATGGCAAAGATCCGCGACGGTTCGACATACCTGAGCGCTCATCTGAGCGCGAACGACTACTATTCCGAGCACGAGTCAGTTTGCGGGCGCTGGACGGGCAGGGGCGCGGAGCGACTGGGACTTCGAGGCGAGATCGCGGCTGGCGACGAGGCCTTCGAAGCCCTCCGCAACAACCGTCACCCGGGCGATGGCACCAGGCTCACACCCAGGGACCGCGCGGCCCGCGTCTGCTTTTTCGACTTCCAATGCAGCGCACAGAAGTCCGTCTCGATCATGGCGGTGACATTGGGCGATACGCGTTTGCTGGAGGCCCACGACTGCGCTGCGAAGTTTGCATTCGCCGAATTGGAACGATTCGCGGCCTGCCAGGCGAACTCCGCGACAGTGCGGAGTCAGCGACTGACGGGCAATGTCGCCGCCGCCTGCTTTCGCCATACCGCCTCGCGAGCGCTGGACCCGCAGGTCCACACCCATTTTGTCGTCGCGAATGCGACCTGGGACGCGGCTACGAGCTCGTGGCGAGCTTTGACCGAATTCGAGATGCTGGCGGCGATTCGTTTCGCCGGTAAGAGCTACCAGAATGCAATGGCACGTGCCTGCCGCGCGCTCGGATACGAAGTCGAGCCGGCCCACGACCAACGTGGCTCGATTACCGGGTTCGAAATCGTGGGGGTTTCGTCCGAAGTCCGGGAGCGATTTTCCAAGCGGCGCAGGGAGATCGAGGCAGGCATAGATGCATTCGAAGCTCGCACTGGCCGGAGCCCCACGACCGCCGAAATCCACGCCATTACGTTGGAAACGCGGGATGCGAAGCTGGCGGAGATCACCACTCCGGAAGTGCTCCAGCGCCAATTGGGCGAGCTGTCACTCGTGGAGCGTAGATCCTTGTCTGCGCGCCGAGAGGCCGCTTTGGAACGTGCTCGGCTCGGGCCCGGGATTGGTGACAACGCGCGCGAAGCCGAGGCACTGGCCCACGCAGCTGCCCATCTCTTTGAGCGGAGGAGTGTCGTGGGGGGCCACGAGGTCATGGCCGAAGCTCTGAACAACGCGCTCGGCTCCATCGATCACGCCAAGCTCCTGGCGCGCGCGGCGAGGTCGAAGCTTGTGCCCTTGAAGGAAGGCGATTGGCTGCACCGCTCCTTCGCTACGGAAGAGGGTATTGCGCGCGAGCGGTGGTCAGTCGCGTTTGTGGATCGAACACGCGGCACGCGCGCTGCCCTCGGAGTCCCGCAGGAGGGAACGCTCAAGTCGCTTTCGCCGGAGCAACGCAGCGCGGTTGAGCAGGTGCTCGGATCGCGTGATCAGGTAGTCTGTCTGCGCGGTGCCGCCGGTGTCGGCAAGACCACAGTTCTGAAAGCGCTTAATGCCGCTTTCGAGTCGGCCGGACTCGATGCCTGGCATTGCACGCCGACGACTTCGGCCGCTGAGACCATGCGAAGAGAAGGCATCGCCAGCGCCACCACGGTGCGCGATTTCCTCAACAATATCGCTCCGTCGGGCGATGAGCGGATGGAGAGTTCGGTGATCGTGGTGGACGAGGCCGGACTCGCCTCGAATCGCGATGGAGCCGAACTCCTGCAGGTCGCGGAGCGCTGGAATGCACGAGTGCTATTCGTCGGCGATTCTCGCCAGCATACTTCTGTCGAAGCTGGCGACTTCCTGCGCGTGCTGGAAAGCCACTCAGGGCTCCATCTGGTCGATTTGAATGCGATCCGGAGGCAGGAAGTTGCTGCATACCGGCGGGCAATTGAGCTGATGGCTTCGGGTGGTGTCCGCGAAGGACTTGATCGCCTCGATGCGCTCGGGTGGATTCGTGAGAACGGTCTCGACTACCTCCACGCGGCCGCAGCAACGGTCTTGCGGCTGGCCGAAGGGGGCACTCGGTTGGACCGTGTCATCGCGGTGACGCCCACGTGGGCGGAGAACGAGGCGCTGACAGCATCGCTACGGGCGGAGTTGAAGCGTCGCGGGGCGCTGACAGCCGGCCGCGAGGTCATGGTTGAGGAGCCGCTTCCATGGACGCGCGCCGAGAAACGTTGCGCAGCCAACTATCGCGAAGGATTGCACGTGACCTTCGAGAAGCCGCGCGATGGGATAGCCAAGGGAGCAACGCTTCGAGTCAGCAGGGTTGAGGACGGCCGGGTGTTCGTTTCGACGCAGCGGACGGAATTCAAACTCGACTTGAAAAGGGACCGATTCGAAGTCGCGAAGCCGAGCCTCCTTGAAGTTTGCCTCGGCGACCGACTGCTCCTGCGCAGCAACGATAAGTCTCAAGACCTTCGCAACGGCGAGGTGCTGACGGTTGCGGCGATCGAGGGCGAGACCCTCCGTTCAACAGATGGCCGCACAGTCGACCTGCGCCGATTCCGCCAATTCACGCACGGATTCGTGGTCACGAGCCACAAATCGCAGAGTCGAACCGCTGATCATGTTGTCGTCGCCGCGGAGCGGCTCGATGCGAAAAGCGCCTACGTGGCCTGCTCTCGCGGGCGCCTTTCGGTCCTGCTGCACGCCCCTTCGAAGGCGGGGATCTTGAAGCGGCTTCCCGCGGGCGATAGGGAAGCCGCTCTGGATGCCCTGAACGCCGGCGGCGCGCGCTCTATCTCCGCGGGCGTTCGTGAGCGCGGCGGAAGTCCTCATCGACCTTCCCGCAATACGTCGTCCATAGGTCGCGCCCCCATGCCGGCCTGGTGGACTCGGACCCTTGGGCGCCTGTCGTCGTGGTGGCGTCGAGTCCACGGGTCGATCGGCGCGGAACGCAATCTTAGCTCGATTCCTGACCTCCACCGATAACCCCATGCCAGAATCCTCAATCGTTCCATTTGAGCTCCATCGTCACGGCCCAAGCGGCTTTGTAGTTTTCGAGTCCGCAGAAAGCGTAGCGCTCCCGCTCCACACGCTTGCGAAAGCCACGCTCCGCGGTCGCGGAGCGAACCTCGTGCTCCAGTTCGGAGTGTCCTCCGTTGTAGTCGATGGGGAGGGCTTGGGCGTCGTTTTCGAGCACCTCCTCGCGGCCGAGTTGAAGCTGATTCGGTGCGGCAGCGATCTGTGTGTCGCCGTGCGTAAGATTCAAGTGCTCGATGCCGAAACCTGACCTAGAACTCCTGCGAGTCGACGTCTTCTCCAACCGGGGATGTGCTGGTAAGCTCTCCAGACGCGTATGAAGGACTTTTTCATCAGCTACACCAAATCCGATCGGAGTTACGCAATCACGATCCGAGGTTGGCTCGAGGACGCCGGGCATTCGGTCGTAATGCAGGACCCAGATTTTTCTGTGGGCTCGAACTTTGTTCTCGAGATGGATCGTGCGGCGAAGGAGTCGCGGCGCACGATCGCAGTCTTGTCGGCGGACTATCTCAAATCGAGCTACACGCAGCCCGAATGGGCGGCTGCGTTTGCCGGAGATCCCACGGGGGCGCAGCGACGTCTCGTGACGATTCGAGTGAAGCCATGCGAATTGACCGGCCTACTCCAGCAGGTCGTGTATGTCGACATTGTTGGCCTCGACATTGAAAGCGCGCGTCAGCGAATTCTCGATCAGCTTGATGGCGGATCCGTAGGGGGGCTGACAAACGGGGCACTAAAACCGGTGCGGAAGAAGCCCCAGAATTCCAAGCCGAAATCCGTCCAGCAAACTGCGAATGCCGGACGAGACGTTTTCCAAGCGGCTGGCGACCTCAACGTGAACAAGAAGGAAGTCGTCCGGCCGGTAATACCGCGCGAGCCGCACCACATTACAGAAGCACAAGCCGCCGAGATTCGGCAGCGCTTAAACGAGCTGGGTGAGCGCGACGAAAAGGCGGGACGAGGATCAACATACGGCGCGTGGATGAACCGCTTCAAAGACCAATTCGAGATTGCATCATATGCACGCCTCGACGCGGCCCGCTTCGATGATGCGATTGCTTGGATCAAGCAGCAGAAAGCGATGAATCGCTCCCGTCTCCGCCGGACGAGCAACAAGGCTTGGCGCGAAGATCACTATGCCATCATCTACGGTTGTCTTCGGAAGTTGGGTTGGGACAAATCCCAACTTTATCGGTTTGCATTCGAAAAGCTGGAGATGAGGAAGCCGATCCAGTCGTTGAAGGAGCTAGGTGAGCAGAATCTTGAGAAACTTGCTGGACTAGTTCGCCGGCTTGCGGGCAATGCGTAGTCGCTTCAGTCGCCAGTATCGAGGAACGCTTGCAGAACCGTGGCGCGGATTACAAATTGGGGTCGTCGCAAATACAACCCAAGGGTGCATCGTACGCATCGCGGTGGGCGAACCAACCGAATGAACGCGAAGCCGCAGCTTTTCGTCGTCATTGGTGATGTCCACGCGGACATTGCATTGGCGGTCGATTCGCTCGAGCGGCTCGAAAGCGAACTGAATCGGCCGATCAGCCAGATCTTCTCCGTCGGCGACTTTGGCCTTTTTCTCGAAGAAGCAGATTGGAAATGGCTGAGCGGCCCAAAGCACCATCGGCACCCGGAGCGTACGCCAGTGATTCGCGAGGCCTGGAGCCGCTGGCGTTGGCGTCTCGCCTGTATCGGCGGGAATCATGAGCCATTCCACAAGTTGCGTGAGTTCTCGCCGGAGGCATTCGGACATAAGCTGACCTACACGAATGCCGGAGAGCTTGCGCACGGCCTGCCCGGCCTGCGGGTGATCGGGCTCTCCGGCATTTACCACGCCGACCATTTGAGATTTGTGAGCGAACAGGACGCGCGTTCGCGGAGCGCACCGAAGCCGAACAATTGGAGTGAGATGGTCGCGCTGGCTCGGTTGGGGCAGCTTTCATTGAGGCGACTCACCTACTTCAAGCAGGAGGAATTGGACTTGGTTGCTGCGCTCGAGGCACGACCGCATCTTCTCCTCACGCACGACTGGCCAACCTGGCCGCGAAGCGCCGCCGTGCTTCACGAGGATCGGCCAGAACGGGCCGTGCTGGAAGCGCTAATGCCGGAATTTCATTGCTGCGGGCATTGGCATTTTGCCGATGCCTTCACGGTCGGCGAAACTCAGGTTCGTGCCCTCAACATTCTTTCCGTTCGGCCCAATCAGATCGAAAGTGGTTGGGCGAGCTGTTTCGAGTGGGACGGCGCCCGGTTGGTCGAGATTGGACGCTTCCCGAGCTAATTCTGCGCGCGCCAGATCGCCGTTCAGTCTGCCGCTTCAAGTATCTGAAATCGCAGGCAAGGCGCGATTCTTCTTCACGAAGAATCGATAAGAACCTCCCGCTGAGAGCGAAGCGTGGGTCAAGCGGTAACCGGAATAAGTGCCGAAGGCCGAGCGCAGCGAGTTATGCCGGATTTCCGCTTGATGCACACGAAGCCTCAGCATGGCAGTACAGCTCGAAACCGGTGTAAAGATGTGGCGAATACCACCGTCCGGGATGGCAAGACTATCGGGAGATCGGCTCCAAGTGTCGTGCGGCGCGACAGTGGTAGGATGGTCTTCCCCTGCCTGCTAGGGAGACTGACTTTTCAGCCACGCGGACCGAGCGGCGCGGCGCAAGGCGAACTGTTGGAGGAACCCGCCTGCCCAATGGAGTCGGCGTGGAGTGTCGCTGCCGGATGCTGATACCTTCGGTTGGCACTGGCGAGCGTGGCCAGGTGGTGCGTTGCTCTTCGTTCGATGGCCGGAAAATTCCTGCGCTCCACGGTTGCGGTCATACTCGTGCCAACCGCTCTATGCGCGCAGGTCCAGCCTAGGACGGCGTCCTCTACCGAGTCGCAACTCGACCCGACTGCCGCCTTACTCGTCAGCCTGGGCAGCCTTTCGCCAGCTGGTTTGGCGGAATTCGCGCGCAGCGCCCGAGCCGAACGCCCTGAGGAGCAAGATGCGCTTCTGGTTGCCTTGGTGCGGCTGGCCAGCAGCGACGGCGTGCGAGCGCTCGAACTAGCCGCCACTGCCCCAGCGCCGGCTCGGGACGCCGGGTTGCGTCAGCGACTCGTCGCACGCGTTTCGGAGGTGCTCTGCCAACTCGATGCCGCTTCCGCCCAGAGGGCATTCGCCGCGCTGCCAGCCGGGCTGCAAGACGTCTGCGTGGCGACGTTTCGCCGCGCTCTGAACCAAGTCGATCCCGAACACCAACTCGTTGCTGCCGTCTCCGCCCAGCTCGACGAGCCCGCGTTGCGCCGCGCCACCCGTCAGCTTGCCTTGCGTCTCGGCGGCCCCGCCGCAGCGAGTCGGATCGAATCGTTGCCGAATCCCGAGGTGCGCCGCCTGGCCAGTGTCGAGGTACTGGAGGTGTGGGCCGAGATCGATCCGGCGGCCGCCCTTTCTTGGGCGGAATCCCGTCCCAGAGCCGAATCTGCGGCCAATGCGGCCTGGAATTGCGCGGTCGGTCGGCCAGCGCAGCTCGCCGCCTATCTGGCGTCCCGACCCCGCGATTCCACCACGGCCGACCGCCTGCGTTTCGTGGCGGAGTTTTGGTCTTGGTCCGATCTCGACGCGGCGCTCGCTTGGATGCGCCGGCTGCCTGAGGACGCAGACCGTCAGTCGGCATTTCTCGGCCTCAGGGAGCGCTGGCAGCGACGCGACACTCGCGCGGTGCTGGCTGAAGCGCAGCGGCATGATGCTATCCTCGGTCAAGGGAAGTTCCCCTCGACCCAGTCTGTCTTGCGTACCTGGGCCGCTCGAGATCCTGCGCAGGCCCAAGCATGGCTCGAGTCGCAAGTGCCAGCTGAGACCAAATTCGGCAGCTATTTGACGGCGGTGGTTGAGGGGTCGCTGGAAGGGGCCGACGACCCGCGCGGCCTCTTGCGTTTGTTCGACGCGCTTGGTCCCAACTACCCGCTCCCGGACTATCTGACGCTACGACGCGTCCTGAACCGAATGGCGGAACTCGATTTCTCCGCTGCGCGGGCTTGGTCGATGCGGCTGCCCAACCACCTCTTCGCGACGCAGGCCATCACCATCCTCGCCTACCAGCGACTGCAGGAGGAGGATCATGAGTCGGCTGCCACCCTCCTGATTGAGCGTCTAGAGCGGATCAGCGGAGCATGGCTCAGCCAAGGTAGCTACGAAGCTGGCACGATCTTTTCCTCGGTGGCCTTCGGATGGGCGCAGCGCGAGCCCGCCCGCGCGGCTGCCTGGGCGACACGGCTCCCACCCGGTTCCATCGTCGCCGAACAAGCCGCTCAGTCGGTGGCATTCGCTTGGTCGAACACGGACGCTCTCGCCGCTTGGGGCTGGTCAGGAAAACTCTCGCCACCGTTGCAGAGGCAAATCCGCCTGACGATTTTGGAGGGACTCGCGAAGCACGATGCGTCCGCCGCGAGTGCCCTCGTCGAAAAACTCCCGATAGACGTCCGGAGAGCGGGGGAAAATGCAGTCTGGCAAGGCTGGAGCCGCTCCGAACGCGAGGCGGCAGATTCATGGCTGCTCCAACTGCATCCAGGATAGCCGCTGCCATATCGCATGAGTTCAGATTGAAAATTGTTGATCGCTCGATCGCGATGAAACCACGCAGCTCCCCCATTTTTTTGCACCTCGCCGTAGTGCTCGGGCTTGTTTTCGGCGGAGGTGTATCCACGGCCGCTGACTCGTCGGATCTGGCTTCCTCCGCCGCGGGCGCGGCGGGCGGCGCCGAGTCTTGGCTGACCGAGCGGGCCGCAGGGCGTTGGGCGCAGGTCGAGGAGGCTGGCCGGCACTGGCGCAACTGCCGACGGAAGACCTTGCCAGGCTGCTCGCCCGCACGCCGTTTGCCTCCTTCGACCCCACGCTGCCGTTTGCCTTTCGTCGCCTTGCCCAGCTTGATCCTGCACGGGCGCTGACGTTGGCTGCCACTCGTGGTGGACGCGACACGACGGCAATGCGGGCCGTCTTTTCGGTTTTGTCCGCGTCCGGCCGGGAAGCGGTGCAGACCCTTTTGGCCGCCGCCGAACCCAACGCACGCGAGGCTCTCGCCGTATGCTGGGTGGATGCACTGCTGGGAGCGGGAGATCCGAAAGCCGCGCTGGAATTCGCCCTCCAGAGTAAGGTCGCCGACCTCCGCCTCGACGCCGTTTTCAGCCAGTTCGCTGCCGCTTCGATGACGGATGCTCTCGAGCAAGCCTGGCGCCTTCCCTCGGCCCACCACCGCACCCAGGCCATCGGTGGCGCGTTACGGCGAGCGCAAGGGCCGGCCGCCGCGGAGGCTGCACGATGGATTCAAGTGCATCCAGCACTGCCTGATCGCGAGCGGCTCCTACAGATCGTCTTTCGCGAATTCATTGTGAGTCAGCCCCGTGCGGCTGTTGAAGCGATAGGCGCGACTGAACCGCGCAGGCTGAGTACGCGGCTCTTTTCAGGCGCGATGGAATGGTGTCCGGCGGGCGCCTTGCCCGAGATCCGGGGATGGATGGACAGCCTCCCAGCTGAAGCGCGTTCCTCCTACCTGCCGACTTTTTTTCAGGCCTGGGCAAAGCGTGAACCCGTAGCAGCGTTGACGGAATCGCTGCGGCAGCCACCGGGCGAGCTTGGACTAAGGTTGGTTTGGATCGCCGCTGCAACAATGGCAGCGCGAGATCCTGCTGCGGTCGAGGCAACCGCGCTCTCTCAGCCGCCCACCCCGGCGCGCGCGTTGCTCGTCCGTGCGCTCATGTCCAATTTGAATTCTGCTGCCGCCCTGAAAGACCGACTCGCCTTGTTGTCTCGTCTCCCCAACAGCACGTCGCAGGAATGGGCCGAATTGGATCCGCGATTGCGAAGCTGGGCCCGCCAGGCGCCTGAGTCGGCTCTCGAATCCATCCGCATGCTTGCGCCTTCTGCCCAGCGCCAGCGTTTGGAGCGCTTGGTGGAGTCGAGCCGTAGCGCGAAGCGCTAGAATGGAAATCTGATGCTACGCGCGGCCGGCACTAGTGGGCTCGATCCGGGGCCAGTCAGAGCGCGCAAGATTGCGCGATCTTTTCCACCCGGTCGCACATCGATTCTAAGTCAAATGTCCGGACGAGGAACGATGGAAGCCAGCGCTCGAAGAGTGCGGCATCGCGACTGACACGCACACCGCGGTGCTCTGTCGTATCGGCCGCGCTGACGGGGCAGCCCGGAAAAGCTTCATGGAGCATTGCGCGGAAGCGAATCCAGCGCGGATCCTGTCCGGAGTCGCGATCAAGAATTTGGGCGTCGTCTGTGTGAAGAACGACGCGGTATTTGCTCCAGCGGGCGTCGAATTCGAGCAACGGACGCGGGCGCTTGAAGGCGTGCGTCACACCGTCGCGGAAGCCGCGCTTTTGCGCGAGGAAGGTCCGCAGGCGTGGGTTGCGGATGTTGGCCACGCTGATCTCTGCAACGCGAGGATCAGCCTCCAGCGCTTCCAAGTAACGACCGAAAGTTCCCGCACCGCGCAGGTCGTCGTGCATGTTTGCCTCCCTGATGGAGACATGGAATCGCCCGGGCGCGAGCTGGTGCTCATGGACGGTGGCCCGCAGATTCTGCCAGAGGTCCCCGGATCTTTGGGCGGAGTAAATCTCGCCGACACCCCAGTTTGCCAGGCAGGTGTCGAGTTCGGCGTTTGTCTTGCTCAGCCAATCCGTGAGGACGGTGGCGACGGTCAGTGGTTCAGCGTTCATAGCATTCGAGGAGCTGTCAAAGTCCGGTCAAGCTCGCTGCTCCTTGGTCGGGCACCGTGTTTTGAGCGAACGAAGCTCGATTCTGGTCGGCGCAGCTGGCCCGTTGACGTCGCAGGACGAGCATATGGAAATGCGCCCGCCCGCTGAACCCACGCGGACTCTGACGACCAAGTTGGCTGTCGCCCGATTCGCTCAAACCACCACCCGGACCGTCGAGCACTGGATGAAAAAGGGAGTCATTCCCTTCATCCGCATCGGTCGACTCGTTCGTTTCGACCTCGCCGAAGTCGAGGCCGCTCTTCGCAATCCGAAAGCACGCTTTTGAGCGTGGATCACCTCCGTCGCTCAAGACGCAGCGGCGATCGGCACCACGTTTGCGGGCTTGGCTGGCCTGAGATCCCAATACGCGGTCGCGTCTTCCGCCTCCACGATCTCGTGATAGTGCTTCAGCACGACGGAGGCGCTGTTCCCCATCTGCAGGCTCACTTCGCCCGCATTTTTCGACCGTTCCATCGCATACGAACCATAACTGTGGCGCAGGGCATTCGCCTTCCAAGTCACCTCAGCTGCAGTGCACATTCGCTCAATCTCCTTTTGCACCGCGGTGTCTTTGAGCGCGCTGATGGGACCTTTGCGGTTGCGGTAGGTGGCGAGCCATTCCGCCAGGTTTGGTGAGAAGGCGATTTTCCGCTTGGCCCCGGTTTTCGCGATGGCCGCCGGCACGATCATCACCCCCTTCGCGAAGTTGATGGATTCCCATGCGAGGCCCTTTGCCAGCTCCTCCCGGCGAACACCTCCGAAGGCGATGAGCGCGACCCAAGGCAAGAACTCTTGGCCGGCGTGGCTCAGCAGCGAGCCGACTTCGTCGGGGGTGAAAATCTCGACGTCCTTATCCTTCACCTTCCATGTCGCCACGAGCTCGGCGGCGGTCGGTTCGCCGGAGGAGATCCATTTCTCGCCCTTCGCGAACGTAAAGAAACCAACCAGCACCCGGCGATGATTGTTTCGGGCCAGGTTACCGCCCTTCCGGCCGTTGAGGTACGCGCGGATATCTTCAGCGCGAACCGCGTCCAGGTGAGTCTTGAATGACTTCTCGAAGGCGTTGAGGATCACCCGAATGTCTCGGAGATATTTGTCGGACAGGCCTTCCAGCTCCTTCGCAGCGCGATACTTCGTGACGGCATCGGACACGGTGATCCTCGTGATTCCGACGCGCCGCGTAGCAAAGTACTTCGCGGCCTCGACGATGAGATTCCCACCCAATGCATCGTAGGCATCCCGAAAGTCTCGGGCGGCCGTCAGCAGCGAAACTCCAATCGGCTGCAGGATCTTCTCAGCCGCAACGAAGTGAGACCGGTCTTCGCCGGTCAGCTTGAGTGCATTGACCTCTCCGCGCGAGATGGTCTCGGCGACGTGCTTGGCCTCCTTCCGAGCGGATTCGAGATCGGCGAAATTGACTCGCTTGCGGCCGTCGGGCTTGGTCACGTACGAAACGGTGTAGACGTCGCGCCCGCGATTGCTGCCTGTTCCTTTGTAGATCTTCACCGTCACGCTGCCGTCGGTGATCAACTCCGGGAAGGTGACTTGGGAGTCGGATTTCGTCTTGGTTCGCCCCATTTCGCCTAGTTTCGGCGTCATGTTTGCGTCATGCAAGGCAGAAATCGAATCAGTTACTCTGGAGCGACACGGACTCAAAATCCGTTTTCCGCAAGGGAGTGTCGGTTCGAGTCCGACCGCCGGTAATCATGGAGTGCGGCAGGAAGCGGCGAGCTTCCAGCGAGCCGCGCCCTGCCGCTTTCGCCTCCGCGCCGCGTGTGTCGGCGCGGGTTGAGACGCGAGATCGGAGACGGGAGACCGGGGGGGCTGGAGACCGGGGACGGGAGACAGGAGACCTGAGATCGGAGGCGGGAGTCCGGAGACCGAAGACCGGAGATCGATACCCTGGAAATCCCCTACGCCGAAGGCGTTCCACCTCAAAGCCCAGGGTCGAGCCGAGGAACGAGGCTCCACCCTGGGCTCCCATCCCACGCATCACCTACCGCGAGGCGGTTGCGGCACGGCTCACCCTCGCCGCTCGGAAGGTCGCCGCCGCTGCGCCGTACCTGCCCCTCTGTCGGCAAGCCCAGGGTAGAACCTCGTCCCTCGGCTCCACCCTGGGCTTCGCTCCCTAACGCCGTGGGCGCGCCCCGCACCGGTTTCTTCGCGCCCCGCGCCCGTCCTACGACTCAACTCACCCCTTCTTCTCCTTCCCCTCTTCCTCCTCGCCGGTCGCCCCGTCCTTCTTTTCCGTTTCCCGCGGTCCGGTGTTCAGACCGCTGTCCACGATGATCCGGGCGCTGCGATACGCGCCGAAGAATTCGGGCTGCCGACGCCGGAAGAGATTCATCTGCCGGTCGAGGTCGTTGCGCAGCAGCAGCGTGACCGCGCGGACCAACTCGGGCAGCGCGCGGGTCTGCAGGGCGCGTTCGGCGATGGCCTCGCGCGGCTTGGTCTGCACGACCTCGAACCGCTCGGTGAGCGCCTTGAGTTGCTCCACGTCCTTCGGATCATGGAGGAAGCGGGCCAGCTCGGTGGCGTTTTCCTCCGCCAGCTTCAGGACCCGCTGGGCGAGGTCGAGTACCCGCAGACTGTCGAGCCGGCCGACGGAGGAGAGCGTCAATTCGACCTTCGAGCCCAGCACCGGATCCTTCGTCTTGTGCGCCAGCGCCCCGAGCGCATCGGCCACGTCCATCAGCTCGTCCTCGAGCTGCGTGCGCAACGTGTCCCTCGACTCGGTCGTCCCGGTGGTCGGCGCGAGCTGCTTGCCGGTCGTGGTGTCGATGATCCCGAGCAGTTCGGCGAACGTTCCGAACGACTCGTCGAAGGCCGGCACCTTCTCCCAGAGGGTTTTGTTCTTCTCCAGCGTCGCTTTCACGGTGCGGAACATCTGGATGCGGTTCTTGTCAGAGCGAATCATGGGTTTCTAAGGCTGCACTGAATGATGGTTATGGGTTAGCTCCGGTACACCCGGAGTGCGCCTCCCATGAGCAATTCCGGAAAGGGTTGCAAGGATAAAATATGCGCTCCTGAAGCAGCTTTTTCCGTTTGCCGCTGGTATTCGCGCGTCAAATCTCGCTCCGAGCCCCTGGATCGCCTTTCCCGCGCCCCCCTGCTCCCCAGCGCGTGGGTCCCGCGCCAAACGGCCGTCGCCGCCTCCTTCGCAAACGTGCGAAGACCGACCCCTGAGCTACCCCCACCCTCTCCAAACTGCGACCACGCTCTCACAACTGCGTCTTCCCCCGCCCGGAACGACCCTCTCGGTCGCTCCCACCACCCTCGCAGCCGCGCAAACGCCCCTCGCTGCCCCACGCATCCGCCTCACCGATCCGCGATCCCCGCTCGCGGCCGAGCGGACCCGTCTCGCAGCCGCGCAAACCTCCCTCGCGGTCGCACAACCGACTCTCGCAGTCCCGCAAAGCCCCCTTCGCGCCGCGCCAACGCCTCTCGCGGTCCCGCAAATCGCCCTCGTCGTCTCACAAATGCGGCTCGCCGTCGCGCAACCCGGTCTCGCGGTCGCGCAGTGCCGTCTCGCGGTCGTGCAGCGTCAAAATCGTCCTCGTCACCTCGGCCGAAGTCCCAGCGAAAGTGGGCGAGGAAGCCGCAAAGGGGGAGATCCCCCGGGCGGCGGGACGACCTGGTGGATTGATCAGCGAACGCGCCGGGTCGCGGGCCGCTCAGGGAAGACGCGTAGCAGGCGCTTGGCTTCTTCAAGGCTCTCGCCGGCATCGGGTCAGCGGGTTCCGCTGCCGGGGCGCGCCAAAGCGGTGCGGCCGCGGCACAAATCCGTAGAAATCCCCCCGAACTACCGGGTATAGCAGACGGCCTCCGTCTCTCGCCCCGCCCCCCGCGAGCGCCTGTCCGCGCCACACGTCCCCGACGATTTCACCCACCATCCTTCATGCTCACCGGCCCCATCCGCAGTAAAATCGACGCCATCTGGGACGCCTTCTGGTCCGGTGGCATTTCCAATCCGCTCGAGGTCATCGAACAGATCACCTACCTGCTCTTTCTGAAGCGGCTCGATGACCTCCACACGCTGGAGGAACACAAATCCGCCCGACTGAAGAAGCCGATGGAGCGGCGCATCTTCCCGGAGGGTCAGGACGACCACCCGCGCGCTCCCCGCCCCTACGACGACCTGCGCTGGTCGCGCTTCAAGCATTTCGCGCCCAGGGAGATGTTCGAGGTCGTGAGCGACCACGTCTTCCCGTTCCTGCGCACCCTGGGCGGCGACGGCTCCACCTACGCGCACCACATGAAGGACGCGCGCTTCACCGTCCCCACGCCGGCCCTGCTCTCCAAGGTGGTCGACCTGCTGGAGCAGGTGCCCATGGAGGAGCGCGACACCAAGGGCGACCTCTACGAGTACATGCTCGGCAAGATCGCCACCGCCGGGCAGAACGGCCAGTTCCGCACCCCACGCCACATCATCCAGCTCATGGTCGAGCTGACCGCGCCCCAGCCGCGCGACGTCATCTGCGATCCCGCCTGCGGCACGGCCGGCTTCCTGGTCGCGGCCGGAGAACACCTGCGCGAGCACCACCCGGAGATCTTCCGCGAGGCCGGGCTGAAGGAGCATTTCCACAGCCGGCTCTTCCACGGGTTCGACTTCGACAGCACCATGCTGCGCATCGGCAGCATGAACATGCTCCTGCATGGGGTGGAGAATCCGGCCATCGTGCACCGCGATTCCCTGGCCCAGGACCACGCCGGCGAGGAGGAGAAATACACCCTCGTCCTGGCCAATCCGCCCTTCGCCGGCTCGCTCGACTACGAGGGCACCGCCAAGGACCTGCTGCAGATCGTGAAGACGAAGAAGACCGAGCTCCTCTTCCTCGTCCTCTTCCTCCGCCTCCTCAAACCCGGCGGTCGCGCCGCCGTCATCGTGCCCGACGGCGTGCTCTTCGGTTCGTCCAAGGCGCACAAGGCGCTCCGTCAGATGCTGGTGGAGGAGCAGAAGCTGGACGGGGTGATTTCACTGCCCGGTGGCGTCTTCAAGCCCTACGCCGGCGTCTCGACCGCGATTCTGTTGTTCACGAAGACCAACTCCGGCGGTACGGACCACGTCTGGTTCTATGATGTGGATGCAGAAGGTTGGAGCTTGGACGACAAGAGAACGCCCTTGCTGGCGGAGGAAAAACTGGGCTGCGTGCCGCGCGCGGCGTTGAGCGCCGAGGAGCATGGGAAGAACAATCTGCCGGATCTGCTGGCGCGCTGGAAGCAACGCGACGGCTCGGAACGCCAGAATGCCCGCACCGCCCAGAGTTTCTGCGTGCCGAAGTCGGACCTTGCCGCGAAGGGGTATGATCTGTCGCTGAACCGCTACAAAGAAGTCATCCACGAAGAAGTCGCGCATCGTCCGCCGGGGGAGATTTTGAAGGCGTTGGCGGCGCTGGAAGTGGAGATCCAGCAGGGAATGCGGGAACTGGAGGGGATGTTGAAATGAGCCACATCTTCGAAGAACTAGGCTGCATTGCCGAATTCATCAACGGTGCCGCGTTTAAGCCCGAAGATTGGGGCGACGAGGGGCGACGAATAATTAGGATTCAGAACCTTACCGATCCGTGTAAGCCTTACAATCGAACGAACCGAGAAGTATCAGATAGACTACACGTTCATCCAGGGGATTTGCTAGTTTCATGGTCTGCGACTTTGGGAGTGTTTGAATGGTCGGGACCCGACGTAGCTGTCCTAAACCAGCACATTTTCCGGGTTGTTCCAAATAAGTCGCGAGTCGACAAGCGCTTTCTCCGCCATGCTTTGGAAGGCGCGCTGTCTGCAATGCAAAAGCACCTGCATGGCGCGACGATGCAACACGTCAATCGAGGCGAATTCCTCTCTACCAAGCTATTCCTGCCAGGCTTGGCCGAACAGCGGCGCATCGCGGAGGTACTGGACCGGGCGGAGGCGTTGCGGGCCAAGCGTCGCGCCGCCCTCGCCCAACTCGGCTCCCTCACCCAATCCCTCTTCCTCGAACTCTTCGGCGATCCCAAAGGCAACCCGAAAAATTGGCCGATGCGAAGCTTTGCCGAAACAATGCGGGACGAGACTTCGCGCTCAGAAAAGCTACAGCAGTCCAACTATGCTGAAGCTGGATCTTATCCTGTCGTTGACCAAGGCCAGTCCGAGATTGCAGGATTCTGTGACGACGAATCCATGGTCTGCGTTTCAGAACTCCCGGTCGTCGTTTTTGGCGATCACACCCGGGCAGTTAAACTCGTGGTCGAGGAATTCGTAGTTGGGGCGGACGGCGCAAAGGTCCTCGTGCCGCAACCGAACACAGATGCAACCTTCTTAGCATCCTTGCTGCGAATGGTACCCATTCCAAACCTCGGCTACTCCAGGCACATGCGAGAAGTAAAACGGCTGAGCTATATTGCACCTCCCCTGCATCTCCAACGCGAATTCGCCCGCCGCGTCGCCGCCGTCGAGAAACTCAAATCCGCCCACCGCGCCTCACTCGCCGAGCTCGACTCCCTCTTCGCCTCCCTCCAACATCGCGCCTTTCGCGGAGAACTATGACCTACCCCCTATGACCATTAAGTTCTTAGATCGTGGCTGGGCTACTGCCATCCAGGAAGCCGCGCAAGCCGGTCACGCCGAACTGAGGATCGTCTGCCCGTTCATCATGGAGCAGGCTGCCAAGCGACTGCTCAAGGCAGGAGCCAAACCCGCCATCAGAGTCATTACCCGCTTCAATCTGGACGATTTCTGCTCCGGGGTGAGCAGCACCTCGGCCTTGCGCTGGCTGATGGAGCAAGGGGCCGAAATCCGAGGCGTAAAGTCGCTGCATTCGAAGGTCTACCTTTTCGGTCCGAACCACGCGATCGTGACCTCGGCGAATCTTACTGAGGCAGCTTTGCGTCAAAACCATGAGTTCGGCTTCGTGTCCAAGGACCCGACCGTTTCCGCCGAATGCAGACGGTATTTCGAGGCTCTCTGGACGGTCGCGGGCGAATCCCTGACGGAAGAACGGCTGCGTGGGTGGGAGCAAAAGATCGAAGAAATCAAGGTCAAGGCCCTCCCCGCTGCACGGGTCTTGGGGCTGGGAGATGAAGGAACGGATGTTCGGCTCGCGGAAGCTTTGCTGTCCAAGTCCGGGCTGTTCTCGGCCACGGTTCCGACTCAAGTAGCTGAGTCGGATCAAGCATTCGTGAAGTTCTTTGGTGAGGGTCACAACCGTGCAGGCATGGACTGGCCAGTGCTGGCGGAAGCCGACAGCAACGGCTCGCATTGGGCCTGCTCGTATCCCAAAAACAAACGCCCTCGAAAAGTGCGGGATGGCGCCCTCATGTTCATGGGTCGGATGATGCAAGGGGGCGACACCATGATCTACGGGCGAGCCATAGGGATGGCTTACAAGTCGAGAAGGGATGACGCATCCAAAGCCGATGTTGCCAAGCGCGGTTGGAAAAAGACCTGGCCGCACTACATCCGCGTGCACCACCCGGAGTTTGTCGAAGGCACCTTGGGCAACGGCGTTTCGCTGGCCGAATTGATGGACCGCCTGGGGGCCCAAGCCTTTGCTTCCACCCAGCGCAATCTGGCCAAGGGAACAGGTAACACGAACCCAAGAAGGGCTTACCGCCAGCAGGCTGCGGTCGAGCTTTCCCAGGAGGGGGCTGAGTGGGTAAACGCCAGGCTCGAAGCCGCGTTCGCCCTTCACGGCAGGATCCCACAGGAAAAGATCGACGCTCTCGATCTGCCACAGTTTTCCTCGTAAGCCAGGCTGGTGGCTTTGACGAGCCACCGTGAAACTTCCAGCTTTACCCTGCATGTCCGTTCTCCCGCCGCTCTTCACCCAACGCACCGGGCTGTACACGCCCCGGGAGGCGGCGTTTTATGCCCGGCTGCATCCGTCGGTGCTCAACCGCTGGCTCTACGGCAACAAGAGCGGCAGCCGCGTGCTCCATCCCCAGCTCACGGGAACCGGTGAGAAAGTGGTCACGTTTCTCGACTTCGTGCAGGCACTGGCCGTTCGGGCGATTCGGCAGCAGCACCGCATTGCACTCGACAAAATCCGGCAGGCGATCGAGCGGGCGGAAGCGGAGTTCGGCTTGAATTATCCGCTGGCCCGCCTGCACACGACGTACCTGCTCGACCGCGACATTCAAATTGTGCCCCAGATCGGCGGCCATCCGGTGCAGGTCACCGGACTCGCGCGGGGACAGATGAGCCTGCGCCCGATCGTCGAGGTGCATCTGCGCGATCTGGGCTGGAACGCGGAAGGGATGGCGGCGAGCTACCGCGCCTTTGCCTGGAGCGATCGGGAGATCCGGATGGACCCGGCGCGACACTTTGGCGAACCGGTGGTGGCGAATTGCGACTACGGCGCACGGGCTCTTTGGGAAGCGGCGGAAACGGAGGGATCCATCGAGGCCGCCGCCGAGGCCTATGGAGTGCAGCCGGCCGACGTCGAGATCGCCTGCCGGTACTACGACCATCTGGGTCTGGCCTTGGCGGCGTGATCGTTGACACCTCGCGACGAGCATGAAGCTGCTTTTCGACGAAAACTTTGGGCGCCCGCTGGTCGGCGCCCTGGCAGAAGTGGTGAAGTTCTCCCGCGAGCCCCATGAGCTCCGGCACATTGGGGAACTGCGCACCTTGGGCGGCCCCGACGACGAATGGATTCCGCAGATCGCCGGGGGCGACTGGCTGGTGGTGAGTGGCGACCGAGGAAAACAGGGCGGGCCCAAGCTACCGCGACTTTGTCTGGAAGCGGGCGTCACCCACGTGCTGGTCAGTGGTCGAATGCACAACAGCCCGCAATTCGAGAAGGCTCGCGCCGTGCTCAGCGTCTGGCCGGAATTGATGAAGGCGGCCGAGGGTCCGCGCGGAGAGCGATACTCCCTGCGCTACCAACTCGATCTGCGACCGATTCTCGTGCACCTCGAGCGAACTCACGGACGCAAGCCGCCTGAATGATCCCGCGCCGCGCACCCGGCACCCGGTGCGCGGTCGGCCAGCGCGGTCCTCCACGAAGAGGTTGAATTCTCGGGGGCACGCAGGCATAACCGCGAAGCCCGTGTCTAATTTCGCCTTCCTCACCGCCGAATGGCCCGAGGTGCACGCCGCGGCCAGCAAAGCGGAATCGCTGACGTATTCCGATCCCCGCACGGCCTGCTTCTACTCTCGCCGCGCCTTGGAGGCGGCGATGGCCTGGCTCTACAAATACGACGCGAAGCTGAAGCTGCCGTACCAGGACAACCTGAGCGCGCTCATTCACGAGCCGACCTTTCAGGCGGTGGCGGGGCAGGCCGTCTTCAGCAAGGCGCGGCTGATCCAGCGTCAGGGCAACGATGCCGTGCACAGCAACCGGCCGGTGCGGCAATACGACGCGCTGCAGGTGGTGCAGGAGCTGTTTCACTTCTGCTACTGGCTCGCTCACACTTACGGGCGCGGGGCCAAGCCGGCGCCGGGGCTCGCCTTCGATCCCGCGGCATTGCCCAAAACGACGCCGCTGCCGAAGCAGACGCTCGAACAGCTCCAAAGGCTCGAGACGCAGTTGCGCGAGAAGGACGAGAAGCTCTCGGAACTGCTCAGCGACAAGAACGCGCTCGACGTCGAACTGGAGCGCCTGCGCGCGGAGGTGGCCGAGGCGAAGAAGGCGAACGCGGCCACGCCGGACACGCACGATTACTCCGAAGCCGAGACGCGTGACTACTTCATCGACCTGCTCTTGAAGGAAGCCGGCTGGACGCTGGCGCACGAGCGCGACCGGGAGTTTCCCGTGACGGGGATGCCGAACACCGAGGGGAAGGGATTCGTCGACTACGTGCTCTGGGGGAACGACGGCAAGCCGCTCGCGCTCATCGAGGCCAAGAAGACCAAGCGCGATCCGCGGGTCGGCCAGCGGCAGGCGGAGCTGTATGCGGATTGCCTGGAGCAGCAGTTCGGCCAGCGGCCGGTCATCTTCTACTCGAACGGCTACGAGCACTGGATCTGGGACGACGGATATCCGCCCCGGCGGGTGCAGGGATTCTACAAGAAGGACGAACTGGAACTACTCATCCAGCGCCGCACGTCGAGGAAGCCGTTGGCGGAGGCGCCAGTCGATGAGGCCATCGTCGAGCGCTACTACCAGACGCGGGCGATCCGCCGCATCGGGGAGGTGTTCGAGAAGGACAAGCACCGCAAAACACTGGTCGTGATGGCCACGGGCGCCGGCAAGACGCGCACCGTCATCGCGCTCTACGACCTGCTCATGCGCTGCAATTGGGCCAAGCGCGTGCTCTTCCTGGCCGATCGCGTGGCGCTGGTGAACCAGGCGGTGAACGCGTTCAAGAAGCACCTGCCGGAAGCATCACCGGTCAATCTCGTGACGGAGAGGCACGCTGAGGGCCGGGTTTTCGTTTCGACGTATCCCACCATGATGGGACTGATCGACGAGTCGAAGGACGATCAGCGCCGCTTCGGTCCGGGGCACTTCGACCTGGTCATCATCGATGAAGCCCACCGTTCGGTTTACCAGAAATACCGGGCGATCTTCGACTACTTCGATTCGCTGCTGGTCGGACTCACCGCCACCCCGCGCGACGAGATCGACCGCGACACCTACGGGCTCTTCGATCTGGAGAAAGGGGTGCCGACCGATGCGTACGACCTGGCCGACGCGGTGGGAGACAAGTTTCTGGTGCCTTCGAAGGCCGTCTCGGTGCCGCTCAGGTTCCTGCGGCAGGGCATTCGCTACGATGACCTCACCGAGGAGGAAAAGGAGCAATGGGACGCGAAAGAATGGGATGAAGACGGGAACACGCCCGCCTTCGTGGAGGCGGAGGCCGTGAACCAATGGCTCTTCAACATCGACACGGTCGACAAGGTGCTCGCGCACCTCATGACCCACGGGTTGAAGGTTGCGGGCGGGGATCGGCTCGGAAAAACGATCCTCTTCGCCAAGAACCAGGCGCATGCGGATTTCATCCAGGAGAGGTTCGACAAGAACTATCCGCACCTGGCCGGGAAGTTCGCCCGTGTGATCACCTTCAAGACGGAATACGCGCAGAGCCTGATCGATGACTTCTCGCGCAAGGAGAAGAGCCCGCATCTGGCCATCTCGGTCGACATGCTCGACACCGGCATCGACGTGCCGGAGGTCGTGAATCTCGTCTTCTTCAAGCTGGTGCGCTCGAAGACGAAGTTCTGGCAGATGGTGGGGCGCGGCACGCGGCTTTGCCCCGACCTTTTCGCGCCCGGGAAGGACAAGGAGTTCTTCTACATCTTCGACTACTGCCAGAACCTGGAGTTCTTCAGCCAGAATCCGGCGACGGTCGAAGGCTCGCTCGGCGCCTCACTCGGCAAGCGGCTCTTCCTGGCGCGACTGGAGTTGATCCAGGGGTTGGACAAGCAACTGGACGAGTCCGTCGTGATCCGCGAAGGCGAGGACGGATTCTGGAGCCTCCGGCGCGAGACCGCGACGCTGCTGCAGGGGGAAGTCGCGGCCATGAACGTGGACAACTTCGTAGTCCGGGCAAAGCGCAGGTATGTCGAGAAGTACGCCCGGCCGGAGGCTTGGACAGTGCTGAAATCGGAGGCGTACACCGAGCTCGCGCATGAAGTGGCGGGCCTGCCGGCCGAGCTGGACCCCGAGGATGAAGAGGCGAAGCGGTTCGACCTTCTCCTGCTGAAGCTGCAATTGGCGGTGCTGAACGTGGAGCCGGCCTTCCAACGATTGAGCGAGCAGGTGAAGTCCATCGCCGGCTTGCTCGAGGAAAAGGCGAGCATCCCAATGGTGCAGGCCCAACTGGAGTTGATTCAGAATCTTCAGACCGACGACTGGTGGCAGGACGTTACGGTGCCGATGCTGGAAAACGTGCGCCGGCGGCTGCGCGCGCTGGTGAAGCTGATCGAAAAGGCAGCGCGCAAGCCCATCTACACGGACTTCGAGGATGTGATCGGAGAGGACACAGCCGTCGAGCTTCCGGGGTTTACGGCCTCCGACTCGTTCGAGCGCTTCCGGGACAAGGCGCGAGCGTTTCTTCGCAAGCACGAGGACTACCTCGCCATCCACAAGCTGCGGATGAACGAGCCCCTGACCGCGCTCGACCTGCAGGAACTCGAGCGCATGCTGGCCGAGAGCGGCGCGCTCAATCCCGAGCACCTGGCTCGAGCCAAGGCCGAGAGCGAAGGGCTGGGGCTGTTTGTGCGTTCGCTCGTCGGCTTGGAGCGGGATGCGGCCAAGCAGGCTTTCAACGCCTTCACGACCGGGCGAACGCTAACGGCGAATCAGATCGAGTTCGTGAATCTGATAGTCGATCACCTGACGGCCCACGGCGCCATGAAGCCAGAGTTGCTCTACGAATCGCCCTTCACCGACATGAGCCCCCACGGACCGGAAGGGGTGTTCGATTCGGCGGCGGTGGACCAGCTGATCGAACTGCTGGCGCAGATTCGAGTTCATGCCGCCGCCTAGATTGTTCGCTTACAACAAACAATCGTATGGTGTCACCATACAAACCGGAGCCGACGGGCGGATCGAGTTCGGCATATTGCGGGCGCCCTCGGGCGACGAGGCTCCGCTGGCGCTCCTGGCCGAGGTTCCCTGGGGGGGCATCACCGATGGATGCTCGACAAGCTTGCCGATCCGGTAGCGCGTCCCTTCTAACTCTGCGCCACCGCCTGGAGATCGATCTCAGTCCTCACTGAAAATCGCCGCCTCCCTCCGCGCACCCATCCAAGTGCGCCAGCAGCCCCTGATAATGCAGCAGGGCCTGCTCGGCGCACCACTCGATGGCGAAATCGCTGGCCGGCGGGGCGGCGGCGACGATTTCGTCCATCCGGGCGAGGTGCTCGGCTTCGTCGGTGTGGGCGGCGATGAACCGGAGGGCGGCGCGGATGGCGGGGTCGGGCGAGGCACTCAGCGCGCGATGCATGACGGGCGCGAACGGGGCCGCGAGGGCTTTCTCGTAGAGGCGGATGACGCCGGTCACGCCGATGGCCCAGGCGGGATGCAGGGCGGTCTCCTGCATCATCTTCACATACGTGGCCGTGGGCGGCAGCACCTCGGCCGCGCGCAGATCCAGGCCGAGGGCCGCGAGGTCCTCGTGGATCACCGGGTTCTCTTCGGCCTCCTCGTCGCCGTGGGCGCGCAGCGGCGGAGCCAGCTCGCCCAGGGCGCCGCTGCCCAAGGTCGCGGCGGCCTGGCGCAGCACGGAACCGGTGACGTCGGAGTAGACGGCCGTCTGCGCCAGCCAGCGGGCGAAGGCGGGGCGGGCGATGCTGCCATCGAGCAGGCTCCGGAACGTGGCGCTGGCGCGCACGATCGCGTCGAGGCGTTCCGCGCAGCGATCGTTGTGGGCAAGGGCGCCTTTTGACATGGCGGCAGGTGTGGCAGAAGCGATGGGCCCAGGCAATGCGTCCGCCTCGTTGGGTCGATTTCGATACGTCTCTGGCATGATTCCCCCGGAGTTCCGCGAGCTGACCACGGTGGACGAATTGACCGCGTATCTGCGCCTGCGTGAGGCGCGCTGGCCGTTTCCCGGCGGGCTGGAGGTCAATCCCTACGACCGCTGGTCGCGGTTCCTCGGCCTCTTCGATGCCGAGGGTCTGCAGGCCGCGCTGCGGCTCGTCGTTCCCCGCTCCGACAGTCCGCAGCTGCCGCAACTGCGGGCAGCCGTGGCGAGGGTGCGCCCCGAGTCCCTCAACGTGCTCGATCAGGCCCCGGGTTGGCGCCTGACGTTGGAGGAGGAATTCGGCGCGCACGGGCTGACCCGGCAGCTCGACGCGCTCGAAGCGGCGGGAGTGCCCTACTGCGAAGCCGGCCGGTTCGTGGCCCATCCGCACCGCCCGAGGGCCGACACCATTTTCCGCCTCGTGCCCAAGGCCGCGAGCTGGTCGGTCGCGGCCGTCGCCGGCAGGTGTTTGCCGCGGTGCGGACCGGGGACCTGCGGGCCTGGCGACACTTCGGCTTCACGCCGCTCGCCGGCCTGGGGGAGGCGATGGAGTCCTACCTGCGCATTCCGGTCCTCCCGTGCCAGGCCGACTGGGGCCCGGTGGCCGAGCGAGCCCGCGGAGCCTGAGCATCGGATGGGCGAATGCCGCCCGCCGCAGTGTGCGGGAGGCGGTGGGTGCCGGAGAAAAATGCCATACCGAGGCGGAGGACGTGGGGCGGGCAGCTCGCTCAACCTCCCGCGCCCTTTCCATGGTTCCGTTCGCCGCGCGCGATGACAGACTCCTGCGCGCTGCGCGTTTGGGACGGAGCCGGGGCCGGGGAATGGTGCGGGCTCGCTGCTTCGCTCTGCCTGCCATGCCTGTCCTCGCTCTCGTTCGTTCCGCCCTCGTCCTCCCCGCCGCGCTCCTGCTCGGAGCTTGCGCGACCGCGCCGCGACCGAGTCGGCCGGCGGCGCAGCTGGCGGGGCCGACTTCCCCGACCGCGAGCGTGCCGGCGGTCGATCCGCTGGCGGCGCGCGATGCGCAGGTGCGGCTGCAGCTCCTGCTCGACGACGCGGACTTCGGCCCGGGCGTGGTCGACGGACGCGACGGCGAATTCACCCGCAAGGCGCTGGCCCGTTACAACGCGGTCCGCGGGCTGCCGGCCGAGGCGCAGCCGGACACGGCGGGCGTGACGCCGTACACCAGCTACGTCGTCTCAGCCGACAACCTGGCGAAGCTCGGCACGATGGGGAAATCGAACGCGGAGATCCAAAAGCAGAAGGGGCAGCCGTACACATCGTTGACCGAACTGCTGGCCGAGCGCTTCCACACCTCGCGCGACTTCCTGCGGCGGTTGAATCCGGGCGTGAATCTCGACACCCTCGCGGCCGGCGCGCGGGTCACGGTGCCGAACGTGGCGCGGCCGTTCGCGCTGGAGGACCTGCCGCTGACGCGCGATCTCGTCGCACCGGGCGGGCGGCGCGTGCTGGTCGATCTGCGCCAGCGCATGCTGGAGGTCCGCGAGGGCGCGCGGCTGCTGGCCGCCTTTCCCATCACGCCGGGATCGAGCGCCCACCCCGCGCCGCCCGGCGAATGGCGTATTCTCGGCGTGACCACCTTCCCGTGGTTTCGCTGGGACGAAGGCGTGCTCAAGCGCGGCGAGCGGACGGAGAACTTCTTCCAGCTGCCGCCCGGCCCCAACAGCCCCGTGGGCATCATGTGGGCCGGCTTGAACAAGCCCGGCATCGGCATCCACGGCTCGCCGAATCCGGAAACGATCGGCCGCGCCGGCAGCCACGGCTGCATTCGGCTGTCGAATTGGGACGCGGCCAAGTTCTGCCGGATGGTGTCGACGGGCGCGCCGGTGACGATCCAGTAGGCGGCCGTGCTGGCCGAGCGCGGTGGCCACGGTGGGGGAGGTCCACGGCCACTTCTGCTTGAGCATCGAAGCGCGCAGGAACTCGCAGCCATCGGGCGGGAATCACCCCGTCACCCTGTCACCCTGTCACCCACCCCCTCACCCCGTCACTCGATCACCAGTCCCGTTCCCACGCCCTCTTCCGCGGCGGCAGCAAGCTGCCTGAACAACAGCGGCAGCAAGCTGCGCGCACTCCACGGCGTTCTATCCGCCTCGGCACCTCTCTACCGTACCTTCGCGCCTTCGCGGCTTCGCGCGAGCTTCCGACCTCCGCACCGCCACCGAGTTGGAGTCACCCCGTCACATCACCCCCGCCTCACGGCAGCTCGTACACTTCCACGATCGCATTCCCCACAGCACCTGCCGCGCCGCGCACGATCACGCTATACGAGCCGGGGCCGAGGGTGAGAATGAGCGCGGCTTCGCGGGGATCGGGCGGGGCGAAGCCGGTGGCGGAAATCTCAGCGGCCTGGGCGGAGGGCCAGTCGTCGTTGGCGCCCAGAGCGGCCGCGCCCGCGCCGGGCAACACCTCGAGGCGGGGGTCCGCCAGCGCATGCGGAACGCCCAATGCTGTCAGCGAAGGACCGAGCGAGCGCACGAGGAAGCGGCGGGGCGCTCCGCTGCCCACCACAAAGCCGGCGATCATGGCGTGGTCGCCGAGGCCGACGGCGCCGCGGGTGGAGAGGTTGGTCAGCCTGGGCGTGAGCCCGGTCTCGAGATCGTAGATCTCGACGAGGCAATTGCCCGTGCCGCCGGCCAGGCCACGGGCGATGACGGTGTAGTTGCCCGGGAGCAGCGTCTGGAGGGTTGCGCTCTCGAGCGCGCTGTCCGGGGCGAGCCGGGCTGCAATCAGCGCGTCGGCGGTGCTCGGATCTTCGCGCCAGTCGTCGTGGCGCAGCAGCGTGGCCTGGTCGCTGGCGCGCACGAGTTCGAGCGTCGGATTGGCCAGGACGTCGGGCACCTGAACCCCCGCGAGGCTGGGTCCGAGCACGCGCAGCGCGACCCTCTTGGGGCCGTCGCGCAGCGCGAAGCCGGCGATGGGCACTTCGTCGCCGGCACCGGCGCGCAGCCGGGTGGAGACGTTGATGAGCCGCGCCGGTTCCTCCAACGCTTCGCCCCGCAGAAACTTGCGATAGGCCGCGAGGGCGGCCGGGCCTTCGGTCACGAGGCGGAAGGGGTCGGTCTCCCGCACGCCCGGGCCGCCGATGCCCCAGCTGTAGAGGTTCACGAGCGTGGCCCCGCGACGGAAACAGCGCGCGAGATACGCCTCCATCGTCAACCCCGAATTCCCGGCCGGCCCGGGCAGGCGCAGATTGGTGCCCTCGCACGAGGCCCAGGCGGTCTGCCCGAAGCGGGCGAGCTCTTCCTGGATCTGATCGAAGACGCCCGGCGCGGGATAGGTGCTGAAGCCGGGCCGCGCGCCGGCCACGAAGGCCACCGACGGCTGCTGCGTGCTCGGCAGGAGATTGACCAGCAGCTCGTAGGTCGTGCCCGGCGGCACGGGCTGCGTCGCGAAGGTCGCGCGGCTGAGAAACGCGACATGGGTGTAGGTGCGGGCGGGCTCGATCCCGGCCTGCGCAAGACCGCTCGTCCAAAGGCCGATGAACTCGGCCACGATGGACGCAGCTTCGGCGGCGACATCGACCGGCGGATTGCCCGAGCCGTAGCCGCGATTGGCCAGCGCGTGAAAGCCCGCGAAACTCTGCGTGGCCGCATCCTGCCCGAGATGGCTCTCCCAGCCGGCGATGACGCCCGCGAAGAGATGCTCCCGGCCGAGCGCGCGCAGCCGGGCCAGCTGGGCGGCGAGCTCCGCGCCGATCACGTCGCGCGCCCGGCGAATCACCTCGGCCCGGATGCGCGGAGCGTTGAAGCACATCCGCGCCGGCGGATGCGCCCAGTCGAGCCGCAGGCCGGTGCTCGGCGTGCCGGCGAAGTCGGTCCACTCGACGTTGGCAGGATCGCCGATCAAGTCCGTGCGCCGGCTCCAGAACATGGCGTCGTCGAGGTGAAACCCCACCGCCACATCTTCGGCCAGCGCGATGTCGAATCCGTCCGCGATGATCTGGCGGGCCTCGGCGTCAGTGTGATCGAAGCCGATGGGCCCGACATTGAAGGCCAGCCGGGTGCGGCCGCCGCCCCTCGTGCCGATGGTCGCGACGATGTCGCGCACGACCGCCGCGATCTTCGCTTTCGGCGTGTAGACCAGTGCGCCATCGAACGGAATGAACGGGTCGGGGCCGCCCTGGAAGACCTGGAACGAGAGATACTGCGGCTCGGTCGGGGTC
Source organism: Verrucomicrobiota bacterium (assembly GCA_018240025.1). GTDB lineage: Bacteria > Verrucomicrobiota > Verrucomicrobiia > Chthoniobacterales > SZAS-18 > SZAS-18. Next base: position 51,039 of record JAFEGM010000012.1, on the reverse strand, counting down.
TGCCCGCGCACCGTCGGCGCGATCAACGCCAAGGCCAGCACGGCCACCCGGGCGAGGGCGCGAGTCCGGCGCAGCGCGAAACGGCGGAGGAAGCTCCCTGGCTGCGGTTTGGACGAGTCGCGGCTCGGGTCGATGGACGGGAGGCACGACATGGGCAAGTCGCTGAACGGGTCGGTCATGCGTGTATCTCCCTCTCCGGAAATGCGCGCCATTTGCCGCTCGATTGACGAAGTCGCCGCAAGCCGCGGCCGGCGGCTGAGATTCTGCGGGAGTGGATTCACGGCGGGGCTGAGGTCCGCCTCGGCTGGGGCGCTAGAAGCGAGCAGGAGCGCGCACACATCGGGTCGATCGGGTCGATCGGGTCGACCGTCACCCTGTGACCCGGTTACCCGTCACCCGCTCCCTGCCACTCCGCCATTTGTCACCAGTCCCGCTCTCATTCACTCCGCCGCGGCGGCAGCACGCTGCGCGCACTCCACGGCGTTCTGCCCGCTTCGGCACCTCTCCCTCTGCACTTCGCGCCTTCACGGCTTCGCGCGAGTCTCCGTCCTCACCGGGCCGACGCGGCGGCAGCACGCTGCGCGCACTCCACGGCGTTCTGTCCGCTTCGACACCTCTCCCTCTGCACTTCGCGCCTTCGCGGCTTCGCGCGAGCCTCCATCGTCGTCACCGCACCGATGCGGCGGCAGCACGCTGCGCGCACTCCACGGCGTTCTGCCCGCCTCGGCACCTTTTCCATCTTCACTTCGCGCCTTCGCGGCTTCGCGCGAGCCTCCGTCCTCCTCACCGCCACTGATCACCGCGACCGGTCACCGACTCACCTGCCGCGCCGGAAACAGGCGCTGCTGCAGCCGGTGGAAGCGGTCGCTCGTGCGCAGCACATCCAGCCGCGGATCCTGGCGCAGGAAGAGGGGCCAATTGGCCCGCTCCTCGCGCACGGCGCGCTCGAGCCAAGTCAACGCGCCGCGGGTTTCGCCCAGTTCGGCGAGCACCGTGGCGTATTGGTAGTAGACGATGGCATCGTACCCCGCGCGGCGGTCGAGTTCGCGCAGGATGGCGCGCGCGTCCGCCGGCCGGCCGGCGCGGGCGTAGGCACAGGCGAGCGTGGCGATACCGCCGGGATTGCGCTCGGAAAGCTCGGCGAACTTCTCGAGTTCCTGGATCGCCTCGGGCAGCGCGCCGGTTTCGATCAGCGCAAGTCCCAGCAGGAAATGGGAGATGCGCTGGCCGGGAAACCGCTCGCGGGCTTCGCGCACGAGGCGGGCGCATTCCTCGTAACGGCGCTGAAAGTAGAGGACGATCGACTCGACGTACCACGCCTGCGCGCTGGCTGGGGCCAGCCGCCGGATTTCCGCCAGCTCGGCGTAGGCAGCGTCGAAGCGTTGCCTCGATCCGAGCAGGCGGGCGTAATCGAGCCGCGCCTCGATCAACTCCGGGGCCGTCTCGCGCAGGTCCCGCAGCATCCGCTCGGCGGCGGTCCAGTCGTAGTCCCAATAGAGCTTGGCCTGCGCGAGAATGAGGCGCGCCGCGGGTGACTTGGGATCGATCCGGAGCGCCTGGCGCGCGGCCGCGACGGAGCGGAGATACGGCTCGGCGCCGCGCAGGCGACGACCATTGCCGGAATAGCTGATTGGCGGCGAGGAATAGGCCTGGGCCAGGCCGACCCACGCGGCGACGGCGCGCGGATCCTGCCGCAGCGCCGCGCGATAAAGCCGCACGCTTTCCCACGCATCTGCGAGCTCACCCGTCTGACGACGCCGATCCGCCTCGGCCACGAGTTCGTCGACGCTGGCGGCCCGGATCGGACCGGCGCATCCGAGCAGCAACGCCCCGGCCAGCAGCAACCCTCGGGCGATACGCCCGACGCCTCCGAGCGCCGCGGAGGCCGCCCCGCGGCGCGCCCGCCATTCCTGCCACGAATACGCGTCGCCGCGGTCGACGAGGGCGAGGATGGCGATCGCGAGGAACAGATTCGAGAGGCCGAACTTCTGCAGGTCGCCCTCGTATTCGAGCGGGTCGCCGATCATGTGGCCGAAGACGATCTGCAGCAGGAAGACCGCGTGCAGCAGCGCGCCCAGCTTGGTGCGCCAGCCGGTCAGCAGCAGCAGGCTGCCGCTAAGCTGGAAACACGGATTCGCCAGGCCCGCGGCCCAGAGCAGCGGCGTCGGCATTCCGGTCGCAGCGAAGAGCTGGATGTAATTGCGTTCGACGAACGGAATCAGCCCGGAGCCCAGCGTGCGCATCGACTGCAGCAGGAAGAGCGAGCCGAGCAGGAAGCGGAGGAAGAGCACGGCCGCGCTGTTGCGGCGCGCGGGGTCGTCGTCGGGACGCGCGGATCGGCGCAACGCGTCGAGCCCCAGCCGCAGCCCGGTGGGATCGGCCAGCTGGCTGACCAGCAGCAGCGCGGCCAGCGGCACGAGGTGGCGCGAGACCTCGTAGAGCGCGTTGAGCCGGAGATGTTCGAGCCAGATCAACGAAAGCAGCGCCATCGCACCGTGCAGTGCGGGTCGCGCCCAGAGCCCGAGCAGCAGAAGCGCGCCGAGCAGGAGCGCCGAGACGCCGTAGAACATCTCCGGCAGCAGACCGTGCTGCGGAATCCAGACCAGCTTCAGCGTGGGCGAGGCCGGACCGAAGAGGGGCGTGTAGTTGTTGCCATACCAGCAGGTGGCCACCCCGCCGCCGAGCAACAGCAGAGCGGCCGCGAGGCGGGCCGCGGCGCCGGCCAGAGCCGAACCGGAGAGACGAAAGGGCGAAAGATCCCGCAGTAGCGTCGAGAACATCCCGGAGCCTCGACGCGACCGGCGGGCATCCGCGAGGAGAGTGCGGTGGAGGCTGCGCGGGGTGCAGCGAAAGTGCGCGAGGCTGCAGCGGAAGAAGAGCCGAGGTCCAAAGAACCAAGAACCAAGAACCAAGAACCAAGAACCAAGAACCAAGAACCAAGAACCAAGATTCAAGATTCAAAACGTCCTAAGGAGAAAGAACCAAGGAAGAAGACGCCGCCTCACTGCCTCACACTTTTCCTTCAGACACCTTGAACATTGGCGTGGTCGCGGCGCTGCCGATGAAGACCCCGGCCCGGCCCCTCCTTATCCCTTTCCCCTTAACACGGTTTGATTCTTGATTCTTGGCTCTTGAATCTTCCCTCTCCCGTGGCGACTCCCCCCAATCCCCCCACCCCCTCCTCGCCGCCGCCTCGTCCTGCCTTCGCCTGGATCTCCCTCGCCTGGTGCCTCCCGGGCGTCCTCGCGGCGCTGCAATACACCGCGCTCTGCCCGTTCCCGACGCCCGCGGGAGTGCCTTGGTTCGCGGCGCGCGCGGTCGTCGTCAGTCTGCTGCTCTGGCAGATCTGGGCGCTTTTCACCCCGCTCGTGCTGCGGGCGTTCGAACGCTACCCGCTCGCCCCGCTAAGCTGGCGGTCGGTGGCGGCGCATCTCGGCCTCGCGGCAGGCTGCGCCGGGGTCCACATCGCGGCGGTGGTGGTCGGGCGGCAGTGGCTCTTCGGTGAGGCGTGGTGGGATCCGGCCGTGCTGCGGCGCGAGTTCGGCGTATCGCTGCAAAGCCGCCTCCTGCTGGAAGTGACCATCTACGGCATCGTGCTGGCGCTGGCCGAGGCGCGCCGGCAGTGGCTGCTGGCGGATCGGCACCGCGCGCGGCTCGGCGAGGTGCAGGGCGAGTTGCTCGGCGCGCAACTCGAGGCGCTGCGCGGACAGCTGCAGCCGCATTTCCTCTTCAATGCGCTCAACGCGGTCGCCGTCCTCGCGCGAGCCGGGCAGAACCAGGCCGCGGCCGCCACGGTGACCGATCTCTCGGAATTGCTCCGTCGCTCGCTCGAGACCGGCGCGGCGGCCTTCGTACCGCTGCAGGACGAGCTGGAATTTGGCGCGCGTTATCTGGCCATCGAGCAGCGTCGGTATGGAGCCGAGCGGCTGGCGGTGACCTACGAGGTCGAGCCCGCCGCGCTGCCCGCACAGGTGCCGGCGCTGCTGCTGCAACCGCTGCTCGAGAACGCGGTCCGTCACGGCATTCAGCCGCGCGTCCGCGGCGGGGAAGTGCGGGTCACGGGGAGGCGCGAGGCCGACCGGCTCAAACTCGAAATCTCCGACAACGGCCCGGGCCCGCACGGCGCGGACACGGCCGGCCACGGCATCGGCCTGACGAATCTGCGCGAGCGTCTGCGCCGGCTCTACGCGGCGGAGGCCTATCGCCTCGACGCCCGCCCGGCCGATTCGGGCGGCTTCCGCGTCGAGCTCGAACTGCCCTTCCAACCCGCGGCGGCCGCCATCGCATGCGTGTCCTGATCGTCGACGACGAACCGCTGGCCCGCGAAGGTCTGCGCCAATTGCTTGCGCGCGAGCCGGACGTGGTCGTGGTCGGCGAATGCGGCGACGGCGAGACTGCGCTGACCGCGGTGGCGGAGCACCGGCCGGACGTGCTCTTCCTCGACGTGCAGATGCCGGGGCTGAGCGGGTTCGACGTCGTGGCCGCGCTGCCAGAAGCGACGTCGCCCGCGATCGTCTTCGTGACCGCGCACGATCGCTACGCCGTCCGCGCCTTCGAGGAATGCGCTGCCGACTACCTCCTCAAGCCGGTGGACGAGCAGCGCTTCGCCCGCACGCTGGCGCGGCTGCGAACGAATCTGGCCACGCCGCCGCCGGCGCCGCCGTTTCCCGTCGCGGCCTGGTCTGCGCCCACGGCGGCATTTCCAGAGCGCCTGATGATCGGCCTCGGCCCCGGCCGCTCGGCCTTTTTGCGCGTGGCCGACATCGTCTGGATCGAGGCGCAGGACTACTGCGTCGAGATCCACGCCGCCGGCGGTCGGCGACATCTCGTCCGCCGCAGCCTGGAGGAATTGGAGACCCTGCTCGATCCCCAACGTTTCGCCCGGGTGCATCGTTCCGCCTTGGTGAACATCGATCAGGTGCAGGAAATCCGCCCCCTCGGCCGCGTCCGGGCCGAAGCCCGCCTGACCGACGGCACCCGCGTCCCGGTCAGCCGCGAGCGTCTGCGCGCGCTGGAGGCCCGCTGGCCGCGGCTGATTTAGCTCGCCGCAGTCGGGGGCGTGCGCGGCGTGCGGGGCGTGGCGGCGTCGAGCGGAGGCTCACACGAAGGCACGAAGGCAAGAAGACTGAGGCAGCAGCATCGAGGCGATCCTCCGCCTTCCTTTTGTGCCTTCGTGCCTTCGTGTGAGCCTCCGCTCGAGCCGGCCGGTGCCCAGAACGCAGCACGCGGGGAACGGGGAAACGGCCCCCGCCTGCGGCCTCCGCTTCCGCCGCTCGCCAAATCGGTTATCGGTGCGACTCGGCCGGTCGCCGAAGTCCGCCTGCATGGTCACCATCGTCAACGCTCTCGTCCCGGTCTTCCTCCTCATCGCCCTCGGGCTGGTCGTGCGCCGGGCGGAGTTCGTGCCGACGGCGTTTTGGAATGGCGTCGAGAAGCTCAACTACTGGATCCTGCTCCCGGCGCTGTTCTTCCACGCGCTGGGCACGGCGCGGCTCGGGAGCGTGCCCTGGCCGCGGGTCGCGGCGGTGGCGGTGCTCGGGCTGCTACTGACGGCACTGCTCGTGCGCCTGGCCTGGCCGCTCTTCGGCGGCGACGGGCCGGCCTTCACCTCCGTTCTGCAGGGCGCGATTCGCTTCAACAGCTTCGTCGGCCTCGCCGTGCTGTTTCAGCTCTTCGGGGCCGAGGGACTCACGCTCTGCAGCGTCATCGTGGCCGTCAGCGTGCCGCTGGTGAATGTCCTCTGCGTGCTCGCCCTCGCCCGCCACGGCCGCAGCGAACCCGGCGCAACGCCTTCGGTCCTGCGCGCCATCGGGACGAATCCGCTCATCCTCAGCTGCCTCGCGGGCGCGCTTTGGTCGGCCACCGGACTCGGCCTCGGCAGCGCGCTCGAGACCACCTTCAAGGCCATGGGACAGGCCGCCATCGTGCTCGGCCTGATGGTCGTGGGCGCCGCGCTCGAATTCACCGAGACCCGCGCGCAAGTCGTGCCGACGCTCATCGCCAGCGCCGGCAAGTTCGCCGTCCTCCCGCTGCTCACGGCCGGATTGTGCCATCTGCTGGAGATCCGCGGTACGCCCGCGCAGGTGCTCGTCTTCTTCCAGACCCTGCCCACCGCGACCTCGAGCTACATCCTCGCGCGCCAGCTCGGGGGCGATGCGAAGCTGATGTCGACCATCGTCACGTTCCAGACCGTCGCGGCGTTGGTCGCGCTGCCCGTCGTTTTGGCCATAAACCGCTAAGGGGAAATTTGGCCTGCGGCTTTGGTCGATTCGAGGACGAGGACGGGGACGACGACGAGGACGATCTCCGTTTGCGGGGTGATCGGCAGCTCGGACGAAAACTTGGGCTGCGGCAGTGTTCACTTCGATTCGAGGCCGCAGGCCAAACCTCCTCTCGTCCTCGTCCTCGAATCGACCAGAGCCGCAGGCCAATCTTCCCCTCGTCCTCGTCGTCGTCCTCGTCCTCGTCCTCGAATCGACCACAGCCGCAGGCCAAACCTCCTCTCGTCCTCGTCCTCGTCCTCGAATCGACCACTGCCGCAGGCCAAACCTCCTCTCGTCCTCGTCGTCGTCCTCGTCCTCGTCCTCGAATCGACCAAAGCCGAAGGCCAAACCTCCCTCGTCCTCTTCCTCGAATCGACCACAGCCGAAGGCCAAACCTCCCCGGAGTCTCTTTGCATTCTTCGCCCCAGGCACGACCGTTCCTCCCGTGAGCGCGAGCTTTCCGGTCGATCTGAACCGCGTGGCGGCGCTGGGGGCATTGAGCCGGCTGGACCGCTGGCTACGCGCGCACAACCGCACGGCGCTGGCGGCGGCGGGCGCCTCGCTGGTGCTGTCGATCCTCGGCTGGGGCCTGTTCTATGCAGGCGGCTACACGGTCGGCATTCTCTATGGCTCCATCTCGAAGTCGCTCGACGGATTCCAGCTCGACCGCGTGAACGATTTCACCCAGCTGAAGGCGCTCTACGCGCCGGCGTTTCTCGCGGTGGCTTCCTTCCTGACCGGCTGCGCCGCGCTCCTGACCCACTGGCATCCGGCACGGGTCTGGCACGAGGAGCTTTCCACGCTGCCGCGGGCGGTGGTCGATGCGGTGCTCTTCCCGGCCATGATGTTGGTCGACGGGCTCGACACTCTGCGCGCGCTGGTGCGGCTGCGCGCGACCGACCGGCCCGTGGCCATCGCCTTGCTCGCGCAGCTCGAAGCCTGCGGCGGCCGGCTGGCCATGGGTCAGCTCAGTCTCGACGTCCCCGACCGCCCGCAGCTGCTGCGCATTCTCCAGCGGCTGCACGTCGCCCAGGTCCTGCAGACCCGCGCCGGTCCCGACGAACCGCAGATCTGCTGGAGCACTCGGGAAGCCCGTCAGGAACTGGCCGTGCGCCTGCCGCGGCCCGCGACGGAGAGCGCGGAGGCGGCCGCCTGAGGGGGAAGGAAAGCCGATCGGCAACACCAAGGACGCAACGGACGCAACGGGCCAAAAGAGGACTAAACGTCGTCGGCAGCCGGCCCACGGGCATGGTCGTGCGGGGAGCCTCCGCCCGGCGTCCCGTCTGCGATTTCTGCGTTTTCTGCGGTGCCGTCAGGCCTCCGCATCCCGCCCCGGCGCGCTCAGGAAAGCAGCCGATCCTGCCCGCCCGGGAGCGGAATCTCGTCGATCAGACGGCGCGTGGAGCTGGCGGCCATGAGCGCGCGCAGGGTGCGTTCAGCCGTGGTCCAATGATGTTCGGCGCGGCCTTCGGGGCGACCGTCCTCGATCCAAAGGTGGTAGGCGTGCGCGGCGATTTCCTCCTCGGTGAGGGTCTGGGCCGCGGAGGGTTCGATGTCGGGAGAGGGATTGCGGGACATGGCGATGGGCGGGGAGCTTGCCGAGGTATCGCACCCCGCCCGCGGGCCGGCGGTGCGAGGCTGCGAAATCGGGCTCCGCGCATGCGACCCAACCGCGGGGATTCGCCCGCACCGCATCCTTGCGCCGCGGCGTCCGACCCGCAGACTGACTGCCCATGAGTGCCTCGTCCTCCGCCGCCAAATCGCTCCAGACGCTGCTCGACGATTTCATCCGCCGGGAGCGTCTGCCCGGCGCGGTACTGGGCGTGCTCGGGCCCGAGCTGGAATGCGTGGTGGCCAGCGGCGTGCTCGACCGCCGGACCGGCGCGCGCGTCACGCCGGAATCGCGCTTCTACATTGCCTCGTCCGGCAAGATGGTGACCGCGGCGGCGGTGCTGCAACTGGTCGACGAGGAGACGATCCGACTCGACCAGCCCATCGCGGAATTGATCGATCCGCCCGGCGCGCTCGAGGATCTGCCGAATTGGGAGCAGATCACCGTGCAGCAGCTGCTGAATCACACGAGCGGGTTGCCCGACTACTTCGACGAGGACTTCGAGACGTCCGCGCTGGAGGACCGCACCATGCTGCACGACATCGAAGCCGCGCTGGCCGGGGTCATCGACGCGGAGGCCGAGGACGAGCCGGGTGCCGCCTACGAATACAGCAACACGAACTACGCGTTGCTCGGACATCTGCTCGAGGTCTGCGACGAGGCGAAGCTCGGCGACATCCTGAGCCAGCGCATCTTCACCCCCGCCGGCATGACCGCCAGCAGCGTGGGCGCCGACCCGCGCCGGCCCGGCGTGGCCTCCGCGCACACCGACGATCACGAGACCGCGGACGCGAATGCCATCGCCTACGACTCCCGCTTCGGCGACGGCCCCGTCACGACCACCGCCGGCGACCTCTGCCGCTTCCTCGTGGCCCTGCTGCGGGACGAGGAGTTGCTCGAATCCGCCACCCTCGCCCGCCTGCTCAAGCCCTCGAAGCGCGCCAAGGAATACGGCCTCGGCATCGAGCTGGTCGATTCCGACTGGGGCCTCGTGCAAGGCCACAGCGGCAGCGTCTCCGGCTTCCAGGCCGAGGCGTGGTACTATCCTGACCAGGAGACTGCCATCGTGTTTCTGACCAATGGCGACTACCACACCGACGATCACGACGTCGTGACCGAGGCGGCGGATTTGGTGTTCGAAGAGTAAAGAACGGCGCACGCGAAACCGCGAAGGGGGCGAGGGCGCGAAGGGGTGACGGGGTGACGGGGTGCAGCGCGGGGGGCAGCGGAAGGGCGTAGAGTTCTCAGGCTTCAGCCGGCCGCACTGGAGAGTTTCGACTACGATCCGGACGCCGGCCCGCCATGGTCCCCTGTCAAGCGACTCACCCCGACGCGACGGCAGCAAGCTGCCTGGNNNCTGGAGCACTCCACGGCGTTCCGCCTCCGTCAGCGCCCCACCACTCCTTTCGCGCCTTCGCCCCCTTCGCTCCTTCGCGTGAGCCCTTCTTCCTTCTTCCTTCTTCCTTCTTCCTTCTTCCTTCTTCCTTCCTCCTTCCCCCTCACCTCGGCAGCGGCGACAGAATCACGGTCTTCGTCGGGGTCTCGGGCAGATACGCCACGATCAGTTTGTCGCCGACCTGCCAGGATTTCAGTTCCTTGGCGCGCAGATGCGGGCTGACGGCGCGGATCTTTTCGCCGCTAGCAGGAAGGACGAAGAGATACTTCAGCACCTTCGGGTGTTTGCCGTTGATCTTGACCGACTGATCGCTCGAAATGGCCACAACCGTGGCTTCGGTGCGCCGCCCGACCCAGGCGATCTGCGCGCGGCGCACGGCGGACCAGAGGGTCCAGATCCAGGCGGAGGCGGAGACCAGGAAGAGCAGTCCGACCACGATGCCGCCGCCGATGGAGCGATCGGAGGAAAACGCCCAGCTCAGCACGGCGGCGAACATGAGGATGGAAAAGGGCAGCGCGAAGAGGAGCGTGAACCAGCCGCGCAGCAGGCGGCGGAAAAAGATGTCGGCCGGCGAGGCGAGGACGATGGGTGCGGCGGAAGGCAGCGACGGAGGCATGACCCGCGCAGACTGCCAGCGCGGCTCCGGGGCGTCGAGCCTGCTCGGGCCGCTTCCCTCGGGCACCCGAAGACCGTCTTTGCAGCCCGGTGCCGATTCTTTGTCAGAACTGGCCAGCGACGGGTGAGTACCCCCAGGATGACTGCGCGGCGACACCGCCGCGAGTCGACGCTCACCGCCAGCTCCCATGGCTACTCCCATTCGCTCCTCACTTTGGCCGCTCCTCGCGGTCGGCCTTTTTTCGCTGCTGCCCAGCCCGGCCGCCGAGGCCGCGCCGCCGGCCAGCCGCCTGAGAAAGGGGTGTCTGCTCGTCTCGTTCGAGCCGTCTGAGGCCGGTGCCATCGACTTCGATCGCCTCCGCTACGAAGCCCGCATGGCCGCCCGGGTGCTGCGAATTCCCGGGAAGCGGCCGCCGACCGCCGACGAGGTGGAAAAGGATACCGAGGGCGCACTCATCGAGGGCTTCACACCGTTGCCGGGCCTGCCGCTCGACACCTCCTGGGACAATGTCGGCTGGCTGCCCATGGGCCCGGGACCGTCGTATGCGGGCGATCTCAACATCGCCCCGAACCACCCGACCTCCGGCGCGGTCAGCGCGATCGTGCCGCATCCGAGCGACCAGAACATCGTCTACCTCGGCACGGTCAACGGGGGTGTCTGGCGGACCGACAACGCGCTCGCGACCAATCCCCGCTGGAAGCCCCTGACCGACGAACAGCGCTCGCTCTCGATCGGCGGTCTGACCATGGACCCGACCGATCCGAGCAACAACACCCTCGTCGCCGCCATCGGCCGGCGCAGCAGCCTGGCCGGCCTCGGCGGCGCGCACCGTGGGCTCCTGCGCACGACCGACGGCGGCCAGTCGTGGACCGCGCTGGGCGTGACCGCGCTAGCCGGACGCAACTGCAAAGAAGTGGCCGCGCGCGGCAGCACGCTGCTGGTGGCGGTCAATTCGACCGACAACGCCACTGCGGCAGGACTCTACCGCAGCACCGACGGCGGCACGACCTTCACCAACCGCTCCGGGGCCATGGGCAGCGGCCTGCCCGCTGGCGCGATCTCGTTCCTGGCTTCCGACCCGAGCAATCAGTCCCGCTTCTACCTGCACGTGGTCAGCAACGGCATCTATCGCAGCACCGACACGGGCTTGACCTGGACCAACATTTCCGCCGGCTACAACGCGGCGGGCGTGAGCGACGTGGCGCTGGCCGTCGGGCTCGACGGCGCGCTCTTCGCGGCCGAATGCGCCGCCACCTCACGGGTGGCGCGCTCGACCAATCAGGGCGCCACCTGGACTGCGCTTGGCTCGATTCTCGTGAACATGAGCTCGATCTTCCACGGCATCGCGGTCGATCGCTCCAACTCGAACCTCGTCTACCTGAGCGGGCTCTACACGCGTTCCCCCTTCCCCTACAGCGGCCGCGTCGTGCGGGGCAATGCGGCCGCCGCCATCGGCAGCCAGTGGACTTCCATCGCCAGCACCGGCCTGCAGGGGACCGGCACCGCGCCGCACACCGATTCCCGCGCGCTGGCCTTCACGGCCGGCAATCGGCTGCTCGAGGGCGACGACGGCGGCATCTACGAGCTCAACGTCGCCAACGTGGGCAGCGAGGGCACCGGCACGGGCGGCGGCGGCACCTGGCGCTCGCTCAACAGTAGCCTGCAGAACAGCGAACTGCACTCGATGAGCTACGACCCGGTTGCGCGCATCTTCTTCGGCGGCGCGCAGGACACCGGCTCGCTCGCCCAGAGGACACCCGGCGAACGGCTCTGGGACACGGTGCTGACCGGCGACGGCGGCGACGTGGCGATCGACGTGCTGACCTCGCCGGGCCAGTCGATCCGCTACGGCTCGATCCAGAATCTCGCCGGATTCTACCGTCGCACCTACGACGCCAACAATCAGCTGCTCGGACAGGTCTTCCCTAGTCTGATCCTGGCCGGCACCGGAGCCCCGCTCAGCGGCATGCCCTTCATTACGCCGGTGGTGACCAATGCGGTGGCGGGCGGTCGACTCATCCTTGCCTCGGGCAGCGCGCTTTTCGAGAGCACGGATCAGGGCGCGAACGTGCAGCAGATCGCCAACTTCGGCATCAACTCCGGCAACGGCCTCGCCTACGGCGGACGCAGCTCGGGCAGCAATGTCCCCGCCGTGCTTTTCTGCGCCTCGGGCACCACCATCAACTTCCGCACCACCGCCGGCGGTGGCTTCACGGCCGTCAACATCCCCGGCGGCTCGGGCACGCTGCAGGCCTATTGCTTCGATCCGGAGAACTGGCGCAGCGGCTATGCGGTCAGCACTTCGGCGGTCTTCGCGGCCAACGATCTGCCGACCAACGGCGCCGCCGGGCTGACCAACATCACGGGAAATCTGACCGGCGTGGGCACGCTGCAGACGGTCACGTATCTGACGCTGCCTTCCGGCAACTGCATCGCGGTCGGGACCGATCTCGGCGTCTACCTCATGCGCGTGGCCAGCCCCGGCGTCTGGCAGACGCTAGGCGACAACCTCGCCCGCGCCCCGGTCTACGCTGCGCAGTTCGACGCCGCCGGCCAAGTGCTGGCCATCAGCACGCTCGGCCGCGGCGCGTGGCTCTACGATTTCAAACAGACGAAAGCGACGGGCCAGTACGGCGAGACGTTCCAAGCCTTCGCGGACGGCACCGCGACCCTGCCGGCGCGGGTCGGAACGTTGTTTTCGAATCAGCTCGGCACGACCGCCAAAGTGATCGACAACAACCTGCACGAGCTAGCGCTCACGGCCGAAGGCACGCAGAGCACCCGCACCGTCTTCCGCCTGCCCGATTTGAACGCAGGCCAGCCGGTGACGGGATTCTCGGTGAAGTGGAACGCGCAGATCTACGGCCAAGGCGGCGCGCTGGCCGACGGCCTCTCGCTCAACTTCGGACCGCTGGCGGGGATAGCCGGTGCCACGCTCATCGGCACGGGCTACGCGCAGGAGGACGGCTTCGGCGTCGGTCTCGCGGTCGGCGTGCGCACGTTCTCCGGCAACACGCCGGGCTACTACGTCCGCGTGGGCGGCACCGTCGTGCCCAACGGCTTCGTGGCCAAGCCGACCGCCGACTGGGGCGCGCTCAACCCCACGCGGCATCTCTTCGAAGTCGACTGGCGCATGGACAATGGCCTCACGCTCAAGGTCGACGGCGTGGTCATCTTCACCAATCTGCCGACCCCGGGCTTCCGGCCGGCCGCGGGCGACGTCTTCGCCTTCGCCGCGCGCACGGGGCAGTTCTTCCAGGAGACGCGGCTCGACAACATCGTCATCGTGACGGGCGGCGTGCTCACGCCGGCTTTCGTCACGACGCCGTACATTTTCAGCACCGAGACCGCCGGCGCGACGGCCGCCAACGCTTTCGACGGCTCGGCCGCCTCCCGCTGGGACGCGAGCGATTTCACCGGACATCTCGGCGCCACGACGGGTTTCGGCACCACCATCCGCGCCTATACGATGACCAGCGGCCTGCTCCGCGCGAACGATCCGAAGACGTGGGATTTCCAGGTCGGCAACGACGGCGTGCTGTTCACGCAACAGGGTGTGCAGTCGGCGCAGTACTTCCTCAATGCCGGCGAGTCGCGCAGCTATCTCGTGGCCTCGCCGCGGGCGGCCAGTACCTTCCGAGTGCACGTCTCCGAAAGCTTGGCCAGCCCAGCCCTCTCGATCGCCGAACTCAAGCCGTGGGCCTTCCAGCCCACCACGGCGGCCTTCACCGTGACCAGCACCGCCTCAACCGGCGCGGGCAGCCTGCGCCAGGCGATCGCCGATGCCGCGCCCTACGGCACCGGCGCGTTCATCAAGTTCGATCCGGCGCTGAACGGCCAGACGCTGACGCTGCCGGACGGCCCCATCGTCATCAGCTCGGCCCAGACCATCGCCATCGATGCCTCCTCGCTGCCCAACGGCCTGACCATCAACGCCGGCGGCGCCTCGCGGGTCTTCGAGATCACGGGCCGGGCCGTGCTGCGGGGCTTGACCCTGACGGGCGGGTCCACGAACGGCTTCCCCGGCGGTGGCGCAATCCTCAACACAGGCACCCTGCTGGTCGAGAATTGCACCATCAGCGGCAACACCGCCAACGCCGGCGGCGCGGTGGCCTCGAACACTCCCTCCGACCTCGTCACGGGCCGGACCGAGCTGCGCTTCTGCACCCTCGCAGGCAACAGCTCCGGCACCGGCGGCGCCATCTACAACTACAACGGCGCGACCTTCCTGCTGCATTGCACCATCTCGGGCAACACCAGCACCGGCACGGGCGGCGGCGTGGCCAGCTTCGGCGACGCCAACACCTACACCAGCGTGCAGGGCTCGATCGTGGCGCAGAACAGCGGCGGCGACGTGGACTTCGTCTTCGGGGGCACGAACAGCTTCCAGACCAACGGCTACAGTCTGATCGGCACCGGCACCGGCACCGGGGTCTTTAATCAGCCGGGCGACGTGGTGGGGGCCAATGCGCTCCTCGCCCCGCTCGGCGACTACGGCGGCCCCACCCGCACCATGGCCCTGCGGCCGGGGAGTCCGGCACGCGACGCGGCCTTCGACCCCGTCCCCGCCACCACCGATCAGCGCGGCTTCGCCTTCACCGGCCCGCGCGACATCGGCGCCTACGACGCGGGCAAGCTGGCCAACTACAACGCCTTCATCTGGGAATCGCTCCCCGTCACCGCCAGCGGGCCCGACTTCGACGCGAACACCGACTTCGACGGCGACGGCCAGACCAACTTCCAGGAATGGCTCGCCGGCACCCAGCCGGCCGACCGCAACAGCCTCTTCAAGGTGGCCAGCTTCGTCTACGACGGCGGCATCCCCGGCTATCGAGTCAGCGTGCAAACCGTGGTGGGCCGCAACTACATCATCGAAGGCAGCATCGACCTGCAAACCTGGCTGGGCTTCAACAGTTTCGCCGGCACCGGCGGCGTGGTCTCCCGCACCTACAATCCGCCGTCGAAGACATTCTATCGCGTCCGCGTCAGCCCGTAGCCCGCAGGCACCGAGTCCCGCTCGTAGTCCGCACTCTCCGAGTGCGGCGGCTTCGCACAGTGAGCTGGCTGCGATCGCGCGCGAGACGCCGGCGCTCGAAGGTTGCTGCCGCGAACGGTCGAGGAGCGGAGGAGCGGAGGAGCGGAGGAGCGGAGATTGCAGAGCGGAGGAGGCCCTAAGTCCCGCAGGGACGACCGACCATAGCCCACCGCTTCAGCGGTGGGTGCATCGGTGCCCCGCCGCGAGTCCCGCAGGGACGGCAGAATGGCAGAGCGCGGATCGGCGTGTCGCGGCAGGTCGCTTGTGTTTCCGGTCAACGATCTCGAACCGCCTTCGACGGCAGCAAGCTGGCGCACTCCGCGGCGTTCCGCTCGCTCTGCGCCTCGCCCGGCCCCTCCTTTCCCGGCCCGTCGCAGGCGGCGAAGAAAAAATCAGAAATCCGGTAAGGAATCCACGCGCACGGGAAACAGCAGGGCATGCCGCAACTGCCGCTTTTGTCCGTTCGTCCGCGCCCGCTGCTCCGCGGCGCGCTCGCGCTACTCGCTGTCGCCGTCTCGCTCCTGCCCGGCCCGCAGGCAGGGGCCGCGGATGGCGCGCTCGACCCCAGTTTCGTCACCGACCTGCGCCGCGTGGGCTCCAACGGCCAGCAGGCGAATCCGATCCTGCACCTGTCCGACGGCCGGATCCTCGTCTTCGGCCCCGTGCTGACCAACGCCACCGGTGCGACGCTCCAGCGCCAGCTGATGCTGCAGACCGACGGCGCCACGGACACCTCCTACAGCCCGATCCTGACGACGGGCGGGGCGCAGCTCGCGGCAACGACCGCCCTGATGCAGCCGGATGGCAAGATCCTGCTCGGAGGGGCCTTCGACTCGGTCAGTGGCCTACCCCGCTTGTGCGTCGTGCGGCTCAACCCGGACTTCTCCGTCGATCCCAGCTTCGTTCCGCCCGTCATCGCGGCGTCGCCCGGGGTCGGCAGCCTCGCCGTCCAAGCCGACGGCAAGGTCATCATCGTCGGCCTGTTCACCAGCGTGGACGGCCAGGCCCGCACCCGCATCGCACGGTTGAATGCGGACGGCTCGCTCGACGCCGGCTTCAATCCCGTCTTTGTCCGCACCGGCGCCGCGCCCACGATCAGCACGGTGGAGGTGCAGGACGACGGCAAGATTCTCGTCGGCGGCACGTTTGCGTCGGTGAATGGCGAGCCCCGGGCCAACTTCGTCCGCCTGAACCCCGACGGCAGCAACGATCCGCTCACGCTCGACACCAACGCGAACGTGGCCGTTTTCCTGGTGCAACCGAACGGTCGCTTCATCATGGGCGGAAGCTTCGCCTCCGTGCGGGGCCAGCCGTATGCGCAGTCGGTGCGCGTGCTGCCCGACGGCAGCCTCGATCCCACCTACACGCCGACGCCGCTGCCCGGCGTCACATCCACCCGCATTCTCGCCCAGCAGACGGACGGCAAGATCCTCCTCGGCGGAAACGGCATCTCCGGCGTCGGACCGGGAACCTGGGGGCGCCTCAATGCGGACGGTACGCTCGATTCCACCTTCACCTACAATCCCGAGTTGCGGCAGACTTTCGGCGGCCTCGCGAGTCTCGTGCTGCAGCCCGATGGCGGAGTGCTCCTCGGCCGCTTCATCGCCTCCACCACCACCCCGGACGAAAACTCGCTGGCCCTGGTGCGCCTGCAGAATGCGGGCGGCGCGCAGTCGCTCGAAGTTGCGACCGGCAGCGTGCGCTGGCTGCGGGCAGGGCCGCTCCCGGAGGCCCGCGAAGTGGCCTTCGAACTTTCGACCGACCAGGGTCAAACCTGGTCCCCTCTCGGGGCCGGCGTGCGCATCGCCGGCGGCTGGGAAATCACCGGTCTGAGCCTGCCGAATCGAGGCCTCGTCCGCGCGAACTTTCGCCCGGCGGCCAGCAACACGCAGGTCGGCACGGGCCGGCTGACCTACGCGCAGCCCTACCACCTCGTCGGCCCGGAAATCGCGGTCGAACAGCCGGTCAACCGACCCGTCGCCTCGGGCGGCGCTCGCGACTTCGGGCAGCTGGTGCTCGGCTCCTCCACCCAGCGCACGTTCCTCGTGCGGAACTTCGGCACCACGAACCTGACCGATCTCAGCCTCGCGCTCAGCGGTCCCAATGCGGCCGATTTCAGCCTCGTCACATTCCCCGTCCCGCCGCTGACCGGGCCCACCGGCACGACCGATTTCGCGGTCCGTTTTGCTCCGACCGCGCCCGGCGCGCGCACGGCCACGCTCTCCATCGCCAACAACACCCCGGGGCGCGAGTCGTTCCAAATCGTCCTGACCGGCACCGCTCTGCCCGACGGCACGCCGCTGCTGCTCACCGGCGCGGATATCAATGCCAATCCGAATGACTACGTCTACGGCACGGTGGGGCAGCCCGACGGCCGTGTGCTCGTCTTCGGGAAGTTCACGAGCGCCGGCGGACGCACCCGCAACGGCCTCTTCCGCACCGACGCCGCCGGCCGCGTCGAGTCCGCCTACAACCCCAACGTCGCCGGCGTGGTCCGCGCGGTCGCGCTGCAGCCCGATGGCCGCCTGCTCATCGGCGGTGCCTTCAGCTCGGTGGGTGGCCAGCCCGCCTCGAATCTGGCCCGCCTCAACGCCGACGGCACGCTCGACGCCACCTTCGCCGGCAGCGTCGACGGCGAAGTGCTCGCGCTCGTCCTGCTGCCCGACGGCCGCGTGGTGGCAGCGGGAGCGTTCCAAAATTCGAACGGCGCGCCCCGCGCTCGCGCCGCGCGCTTCCTGGCCAGCGGCGCGCTCGACCCGGGCTTCGCGGATCCGCAGTTCGACAATCAGGTCAACGGCCTCGTGCCCCTGCCCGATGGCCGGCTCATCGCCACCGGGTTCTTCTTCAATGCGAGCGGCCAGGCCCGGCAGTTTCTCGCCCGCTTGAACGGCGACGGCACGCTCGATCCGGCTTACGCACCCACCGTTGGCGGCACGCCTTTCACCGCAGTGCGTCAACCGGACGGGAGGCTGCTGGTCGGCGGATTCCTCACGGCCCTGAACGGCGTGACCACCGGCTCCGTGGGCCGGCTCAACGCCGACGGGAGCACCGACACGAGCTTCGTCTCCGGCGTGAACTCCTTCGTCTACTCGCTGGCCCTGCAGGGCGACGGCCGCATTCTCGTGGCCGGCGCCTTCGGCCAGGCCGGCGGCCTCGCGCGGACCCGGGTGGCAAGGCTGAATGCCGACGGCTCCGGCGACGCGACGTTCACCGCCAACACCCAGGCCAACACGGGCGATTCCGCGGTCTACAGCGTCGGTCTGCAGTCCGACGGCCAGATCCTCCTGGGCGGTGCCTACGACACCGTCAACGGCGTCAGCGCCCCCAACTTCACGCGGGTGGCCAATACCTTCGCCAGCACCACGCTGAACGTGCTCGGCGGCGACGCGGTCGAGTGGCAGCGCGGCGGCACCGCGCCGCAGGCGCTGCGGACCGAGTTCGAGCTCTCGACCGATGGCGGGATGAGCTGGACCGCGCTCGGCGCCGGCACGCCGCTCACCGGCGGCTGGCGCGTCAGCGGCCTGACCTTGCCGCAGTCGGGCCAGATCCGCGCCCGGGCGGTGGTGCCGGGGGGATACAGCAACGGCAGCACCGGGCTGGTGGTGCAGACGACGTCGTTCGTCCTCACTCCGCTGCAGATCTGGCGCGCGCTGCAGGGCCTGCCCTCCGACGGCTCGGCGGACCTGGCCAATCCGAGCGGTGACGGCAATGCCAACCTCCTCCGCTACGCCTTCAACACCGCGCCGAATGCGGGCGATCTGCTGGTGGCCAGCTCGGCCATCCTGCCGCCCAACGGCACCGCCGGTCTGCCCTTCGTCACGCGCGACGGCAGCGGCCGCCTCTTCGTCGAGTTCGTCCGCCGCCGCGCCGCCACGAATCCCGGCATCGCCTACACCGTCGAGACCGGTCCTTCGATGAACGCGCTCGCTCCGCTCGACCTAAGCGCCGCGCAGGTCGTGCCCATCGACGCCACCTGGGAGCGCGTGACCGTGACCGACCCCGCCCAGACCGCCGAGCGCTTCGGCCGCGTCCGCGTGACGCGGGTGAATTGAAGAGCGGAGTCTGCGCCGCGGAGCACGGCCGGGCCGCGCGGCGGTGCGGCGGTGACGTCGTGAGCGGTGCGACGAGGACTGAGGCTCCCGCGAAGCCGCGAAGCCGCGAAGAGAAGGTGGAAAGGTGCCGGGGCGAGTGTGACGGAGTGGAGGGTGGCACTCGGCACTCGGACACGGCACTCGGACACGGCACTCGGACACGGCACTCGGACACGGCACTCGGACACGGCACTCGGCACTTCGGTCGCTCCGTCGTCCCCGAAATTCATCTCCGCTCCGACGCGGCGGCAGCAAGCTGCCTGGGTGAAAGCGGCAGCAAGCTGCCGCAGTCCACGGCCTTCGGCTCCAGCCTCCAGTCGCCCACGGGCGGATTCGAAGTTTCGGGTGAGCTCCAGTCTCCGGTCTCCCGTTTCCTCCTTCGCAATACGGCCGCACTCGGAGAGTGCGGACTACTTACGGCATCAGGTACCGCAGGGTGATCTGCAGCGGGGTGCCGCCGGGGCCGGCGGAGCCGGTGCAGGAGATGCCGTAGCCGGCTTGCAGGCCGATCCCCGCGCCGGTGGCGACGCCGGTGCACTGCGAAGCGACGCCGGCGCTGAGGCCGGTGCCGGTCTGGGTTTCGCCGTAGCATCCGGAGGCCTGCTGCTGGCCGAGCAGACCGGTGCCCGACACGGCCACGCCGCGGGAGTTGCTGGCGGTGACCGCGAACAGGCCGGTGCCGCTGGAGGTGTTGAGGCCGACGCAATTCAACGCCGTGCGCGCGACCAAGCCGGTTTGCGGGGAGGACGAGGCCGCCTCGCAATTCGTGGCCGCCTCGGCTTCCAGCGCGATGCCGCCGCGCGAGGCGGCCCGGCAGCCCGAGGCGGTCCGCGCCTGGATGCCCGGGCCGCCGGCGCGGGCGACGGTGCAGTCGGAGACGGTCGTGGCGGAAATGCCGAGGTTCGCGACCAGGCTCGCCGAGCAGGCCACGGCGCTGGAGGTGAGGTCGGTGGTGAACCCGACCAGGCCGTTGCGCAGGTTCGAGACCGAGAGCTGCTCGAGCCGCACGTTGAAGCAGGAATCGGTCACGAAGACCCCGTGAAAAAAGCCGCCGCCTAAGTAGCTGGTGCCGTTGAACCCGGTGCCGCCGACCACGCGTCCGTTGCGGATGGTGATGTTCGCATTGCTCGCGCCGACGAAGATGCCCGAACCCGTCGCGCTGCCCGCATTGGAGCGCAGGGTGAAGCCGTTCAGATCGAGCGTGACATTCGACACGATGATCTGGATGCCGTCGCCTGTGGCCACGGTCAGGTCGCCCGTCAGGACGTACGATCCGCCGGTCGAGATGACGAACGGGGTCGATCCGCCCGGGATCTGCGTGCGCTTGTCGCTGCTCTCGGTCAGGGCTGTCTGCACCTGCGCCACCGTAGCCGCCACGGAGGAGAGGCTGGGATTGGTGATCGAGCTGACCGAGCTGAGGCCCGCGGTGTTGGTGCCCGACGAGCCGGTCACGGTGCCGCCGAAGATGCCGGAGTCCGCCGCACCGAAGACCATGCAGCCGACGACCGTGTTGGCGTTGATGCCGTCGCCGCCGACGTTCGTCACGGTAGAGGCCGTCACGAGGTTGGAGCCGAGATAGGAAAGATTGATCCCGTCCGAGAAGACATCGGAGACCGACACGTTGGTCACCCGCACGTCGGTCGGCACCGTGCCGTTGCTGCTGATGCCGCGGTAGAAGCCGACGCCGCGGATGATGCCGTTGGCGATGGCCAGGCGCTTGCGGGCGCCGGAGAGCAGGATGCCGGCGGTGCCGTTCACGGCCGACGTCCCGGTCGAGGCGATGGTGAAGCCGTTGAGGTCGAGCGACACGTTGTCGGCCGCGATGGTGAGGCCCGAGCCGGAGGCGACGGTGATGTTGCCGCTGAGCACATACGAACCGGGCGCGGAGATCGTGTAGGCGCCGCCGGCGGGAATGACGGTGCGCGGATTGAGCGCATCCACGCTCGACTGCACCGCGGCGATTTCGTTGCGCGCCGCGGTCACGTCGCCCGCGAGCACGCCGACTTTCGTATCCACCACGCCGACCTGCGCGCCCACGCTGGCGACGGTCGGGTCGGTCGCGCTGACCGGCGTGCCCGCGCCGGTCAGCGTGCCGAAGACATTGCTGACCGAGCCCGCCACGACCGCACTCCCGCCGCCGATCTCCAGCGCGGCCGAGTCGGCCACGCTGCCCGCGCGCAGGCCGAGCGAGCCGGCGGTGCGCACGGTGCATTGCACGATGGACGAGGAGCGCTCGCTCACGCCGAGGTCGATGCCGAAGCTGCCCACGCCGGTGACCGACACATTCGAGACGCGCACCGAACGCGGCGTGGCGCCGGAGTAGTCGATGCCCGAGGTGAAGCCGCCGCCCGAGAACGAGCCGCCCGAGAAGACGCGCGTGCCGCGGAGATGGCCGTTGGCGATGGCCACGTTGGTGCGCCCACCGGCCAGGTGAATGGCGAAGCCGGTCGGCGAGGCGGCGGTCGAGGCGACGGTGTAGCCGTTGAGATCGAGCGTGACGTTGTCCGCATTGACCGTGAGCCCGTCGCCGCTGGCCACGGTCACATTGCCCGTCAGCACGTACGAACCCGGCGTGGAGATCACGACGGTCGCGCTGCCGCCCGGAATGGCCGTGCGCGGTTCGATGTCGGTGCGGACCAGCGGCGCAACCGGCACCGGCAGGATGGGGTCGCCCGCGGTGGTGCGGGAGCCGGCCACGTTCGAGGTGCTGCGCGCTTCGATCGAGACGCCGCCGGTGCGATCGGCCGAGGAATCGGCCACCACGCCGGCGCGGATGCCGGCGCCCTGCACGCTCGCCACGGTGGTCTTCTCGACCACGTTGGAGGGCGAATTGGGATTGAGCTGAATGCCGTCGCCCACGCCCGAGATGCCGAGCGAGGAGACGCGCACGCCGTTCGGTCCGAGGCTGCCCTGGAAGGTCGAGGCGATGCCCACGCCGAAGCCGCCGCCGCTGTAGGCGTTGGAGATCGTGTTGTAGATCGTGGTGCCGCGGATGAAGCCGTTGGCGATCGAGATGTTGTTGGCCGCGCCGGTGTCGAGCAGGATGGCGTTGCCGGAGAGCGTGCCGGAGGTCGAGGCGATGGTGAATCCGCCGAGGTCGAGGTTCACATCGCTGGTCTGGATGACGATGGCATTGCCCGACGCCACCGAGACGTTGCCGGTCAGGTAGTACGAGCCCCGCTGCGTGATGAGATAGGGAAACGGCCCGCTGGCGGGGATGGGCGTGCGCGGCTCGAGCTGGTCGAGCGTCCGGCCCGTGGGCGCCGGCCCCCCGGCCGGGGTGAGCGACCCTTGCGCGCCGAGGCGCGGGGCGAAGACGAGGAGAGTCGCGAGAGCGAGGAGCGAAGCGGAAGCGAGGCGGAGAGACATGGCGGACGAGCTGCCATTCCGGGATTCCGCCGGGCGGTTACAAAGAATCGGCCGCGATCCGATTTTCCTCGTCAGGAACGGACCCAAACGGGTGTGTACACGGCAGCTTGGTCCGCGCACGGAGCGTGGCTGCGCCGAATGCCGATGAAATTCTCCCCGCTCGCCCTCGCCCTGCTGCTCGCGTCCGCGGTGCCGCTGACCGCCGCCACGTTCACGGTCACCAACACGAACGACACCGGCGCGGGCTCGCTACGCCAAGCCGTGATCGACGCCAACAACGCGGCAGGCAACGACACCATCGTGTTCGACGCCTCGCTCGATGGGCTCACGATCACGCTGACCAGCCAGCTGGTGGTCAACGCCAACGCCACCACGCTGGTCGATGCGGGCACGCTCGGCCGCGGCATCGTGCTCAGCGGCGGCGGCACGACCCGGCTCGTCCAAGTCGCCGCGGGGTCCAACTTCCAGGCCAACCGGGTCCGCTTCACGCGCGGCAACGCCCAGGACCAGGCCAGCCCGAACGGCGGTGCCATCGAGCTCTTCGGCCAGCTCGGCCTGACCGACTGCACGTTCTCCGAAAATCAGGCCCTCGGAAACGGCGGCGCCGTCTCCAGCAGCGGCACGGCGAGTTTCAACGCCGGCGCCTGCACCTTCGAGCGGAACACGGCGGGAGACAGCGGCGCGCTCTACCTGCAGGGGAGCGGCAACAGCTTCATCACCAATTGCACTTTCCACGCCAACACCGGCACCGGCTCAGGCGCGACGGGGGCCATTTCCTTGCTCGGCACGGTCATGACCATGAATCACGTCACCGTCGCAGGGAACACGGGCGCAGGTTTCGGCGGCGGCGTGTACAACAGCGGCTCGCTGGCGCTCAACCGCTGCCTCTTCGCGGGCAACCTCTGCAATGCCGGCATCTCGCCCGATCTCTTCAAGGGCGGCGGCAGCATCAGCACGAACGGCAATCCGAACCTTCTCGGCAGCAATGGCACCGGCCAGAGCGGCTCGGTCGCGACCGAATTCCCGGCCGGCGCGCTGGTCGGCACGCCCACCACGCTGCTCGACGCCAGGCTCCGCCCGCTCGGCCCCAGCGGCGGCCAGACCTGGACCATGGCGCCGCTGAGCGGCAGTCCGGCCCTCGATGCGGCCGGCACCTCGCCCTTCGGCACCGATCAGCGCGGCTACGCCCGCGGCGTGGGCAGCGGCTCCGATCTCGGGGCGGTCGAGCGCGGCCCGATCCTGACGGTGACCAACGTGAACGACAGCGGCGCGGGCTCGCTGCGCGCGACCATCGCCGCGGCCGGCTCGCCCGACACCCGCATTCAGTTCGCCGGCACGCTGACCGGCCAGACGATCACCCTGACCAGCGGCGAGATCTCCCTCTTCTTCAAGAACATCGAGCTCGACGGCACCACCCTTTCCCGCCCGCTCACGATCACCAGCAACGGACTCTCCCGCCTCTTCAATGCCAACGAAGCAGGCGCGCTCACGCTGAACCGGCTCATCCTGGCCCGCGGCAACGCCACCGACGGCTTCGGAGGCTCGGCGGTTTACGCGCAATTCACCACGTTGCTGGCGACCGACTGCGCGTTTCTGGGCAACCAAAACGAGACGATCCGCATGGACACGAGCGCCGATGTGGTTCTGCGCGGCTGCTTACTGGCCGGCAACAGCGGTACCACCGCCGCGCTCTTGCTGCAGGCGGCAAACTCGAGCGCGTTGTTGGCCAATTGCACACTCTCTGCGAACAGCGGCCCCGATTCGACGATCGGCGTCTCCAGGGGCTCCGTCGATCTCGTCCACGTCACTATCACGGGGAATCGGTGCGGAATCGCCGCGTTGAATGTTTACAACGGGGCTACGGCGCGGGTGGAACGCTCGATCCTAGCCGCCAATTTGAACAGCAGCGGAGCCGCGGGAAAGGACGTGTCCATTTTCAGCGGCACCGTGCGCGCGGTCGGCCCCAACCTCCTCGGGGACAACACCGGCGTCTCGGCCACCTTCCCGGCGGGAGCCCTGGTCGGCACCGCCGCCGCGCCGCTCGATCCGCAGCTCTCGCCGCTCTTCCGCACGGGTGGCTTCACGGCCACGCATTCTCCGCGCGTCGGCAGTCCCGCCATCAATGCGGCCGGCACTTCGCCGCTGGCGACCGACCAGCGCGGCTTCCCCCGCGGCGTGGGCGGGGCCTCGGACCTGGGCGCGGCCGAGGCGGGCGTCACCACCACGGTCACGACCACGGCCGACAGCGGCGTGGGCTCGCTCCGCGCCGCGCTGGCCGCGGCGGCCGGCAGTCCCGATGCGCGCATCCGCTTCGACTCCGCGTTGAACGGCCTGAGCATCGGCCTCCTCTCCGGTCCGCTGGCGATCGGGGCCACGACCAACGTGCAGATCGACGCCAGCAATCTGTTCGCGGGCCTCCGGATCAGCGGGGCCAACGTCTCGCGCGTCTTCGAGGTGGCCGCGGGCGGCTCGCTCTCGCTGGACCGGGTCAGCGTCAGCAACGGCGTCTCCGCAGGCACGGGCGGAGGCATTCTCAGCTCGGGCAATGTCTCGCTCTTCGCCTGCGACCTCGCCGACTGCCGGGCGGCCGACGGCGGCGGGCTCTACGCGGCCGACGGTACGGCGGAGTTCGTCGGCTGCCGCATTGCCGGCAGTATCTCCACCGGCAGCGGCCCGTCCCAGCTCGGTCGCAGCTCGCTGGCCTCGGTCACAGCGACCCATTGTTGGTTCGGCACCAACAACCCGGCCGGCGGCAACCGTCTCGCGAGCGGAGTGGTCTTCTCGCCGTTCCTCTCGTTCGTGCTGAATCCGGCCCCGAATGCCATCACGGTCGGCGGCACCAGCACGCTCACGGCCAGCCTCGCGCAGGACGAGAATCTCGCGCCGGTCGCGGTCTCCA
The DNA here is from genome assembly GCA_018240025.1 of Verrucomicrobiota bacterium. Lineage (GTDB taxonomy): Bacteria > Verrucomicrobiota > Verrucomicrobiia > Chthoniobacterales > SZAS-18 > SZAS-18. The sequence continues at coordinate 25,758 of JAFEGM010000012.1, read as the reverse complement.
ATCTGCGCCCGTTGATCGGCCAGCCCATCGCTTTCAACACCCCCGTCAACGGTACGCTGACGGGCGCACAAGGCGCGCTGCAGCCCAACGGCCAGGCGACCGTCGTCTTCACCGCCACGGCTGCCGGCACCGGCAGCGCCAACGCGGTCTTCGACGGCGTGACCGCGCCGACCAACCTGACCATCAATCCCGCGCCAACCGCGACTCCGACGCCGACTCCGGCACCCACCGCCACCCCCACGCCGACCCGCACGCCCACGCCGAGCCCGGTCGGCCCGACGGTCACGCCGACCCCGACCAACACGCCCGTGCCGACGGCGACGCCCACGCCGACGCCCACCCCGACCCTCGCGCCGGCCCGGTTGGTGAACGTCTCCACCCGGCTGCGCGCCGGCGGCGGCGTGGCCGTGCCGATCCTCGGATTCGTCGTGGCCGGGGGGACCAAGCAGGTGGCGATTCGTACGCTCGGACCGACGCTCGCGCAGTTCGGCGTGACCGGCGTGCTGGCCAATCCGACGCTGGAGTTGGTGCGCTCGAGCGACAGCGTTTCGCTCGCCACCAACGACAACTGGCAGGACAACAGCGCCACCTCGGCCGCCTTGATCAATGCCAACCTCGCGCTGCCCAACACGCTGGAGAGCGGCACGGTGCAATCGCTGCCGGCCGGCAGCTACACCGCCATCGTCCGCGGCGTAGCCGGCGGCGAGGGCAACTGCCTGGTCGAGGTGTACGACATCGACAGCGGCTCCGCACCGCGCCTGGTCAATCTCTCGACCCGCGGCGCGGTCGGGACCGACGACCGGGTCATGATCGCCGGCATCGTGGTCGGCAACGGCGCGCCGCGCCGCTTCCTGGTGCGTTCGCTCGGGCCCACACTGACGGGCTTCGGCGTGACCGACGCGTTGGCCGACCCGACCATCGAGATCGTCTCCGGCTCGACCACCCTGGCCGCCAACGACAATTGGCAGACCTCGCAGGCCGCCGACATCACCGCCTCCGGCTTCGCGCCGCCCAGCGCCCTGGAGCCCGCCGTCATCCTCACGCTCGGCCCGGGTTCCTACACGGCCATCGTGCGCGGCAAAAACGCCACCACCGGCAACGCCATCGTCGAGGTGTACGAGCTGCCCTGAGCGGTGGCCAGGTGACGCGCGGATTCCGGGCGTCGCGCCTCTGTGGCGCCCAGGGATTGCAATTTCCTGCTTCCCTCCGCCGGGCCGGCGGTTCAGCCTGCTCAGCGCGAGGCGGGGGCCCGGGCCGACATTCCTGCCGAACCTTCGGCGGCGGTCGGTAAGGAAGGGCTTTCGCGCGCAAACCCACGGTTTCCCAGGCAACCAACACACCCTCGGGCGGCGAACCCGCCCCGGCCCCATCTCGATGAAATCCACCTTCTCGCCCGGCCTCATCCCGGCCGTCCTGCTCGCCAGCCTTCTCGGCGCCTGCAACCGCCCGCCCGCGCCGACACCTCCGCCGACGCCGACGGTCAGCGTGATCAAACCCATCGGGCGCAAGATCACCGAGACGGCCGAATTCACGGGCCGGCTGGCGGCGGTGGAGTACGTGGAAATCCGGCCGCGCGTGAGCGGCTACATCGTCGACATTCCCTTCAAGGAAGGTCAGCTGGTGAAGAAGGGCGATGTCCTCTTCGTCATCGATCCGCGTCCGTATGAAGCCACGCTCAACCAGGCCAAGGGCCAGCTGGAGGTGGCCCAGGCCCAGCGCGATCTCGCCGCCCGCAACTTCGCGCGGGCCGAGGAACTGCAGAAGACGCAGGTCAGCTCGCGGGAGGACTTCGACACCAAGCTGACGGCTCGCAACCAGGCCGATGCCTCGCTGGCCACGGCCAAGGCGGCGGTCGCGTCGGCGCAGCTGAACTTCGACTTCACCCGCATCACCGCACCCATCGACGGACGCGTCAGCCGGCCGTTCGTCACGGTCGGCAATCTCGTCGGGGCCGACTCCACACAGCTGACCAACATCGTCAGCGTCGATCCCATCTACGCCTACGCCGACCTCGACGAACGCACGGTCATCGACCTCCGCCGGCTCATCCGCGAGGGCAAGCTGGCGAGCGCGCGCGACGGCGGCAAGCCGGTCAGCCTCGCGCTGCCGGGCGACACGGGCTTCCCGCATCAGGGCACGATCGACTTCGTCGACAACCAGATCGCCTCGGCCACCGGTACGCTCACGGTGCGCGGGCGCTTCGCCAACACCGACGGCATCCTCCTGCCCGGCATGTTCGTGCGGGTGCAGTTCCCGGTCAGTCAGGAGTACGACGGCCTGCTCATTCCCGATCGCGCGCTGCTCTCGGATCAGGGGCAGAAATACGTCCTGACGGTCGAGCCCGACGGCAAGGTGGCCCGCAAACGCATCGGCATCGGCCAGGTCAGCTCCGGCCTGCGGGTGGTCCGCGAGGGATTGACCCCAAACGACCAGGTCATCGTCGAAGGCCTGCTCCGGGTCCGACCGGGATTGCCGGCAAAAGCCGAGGTCGTCGACCCGCAACGCTACGCCACCGACCAGCTGGCGCAGCGACCGGCCGGGCAGCCCGCGCCTGAACCGGCGGCGACCAAGCCCGCCGCTTCGCCCGCCCCCTCTCCCTCTCCGGCCTCCCGCTGACCTGCGATGAAATTCGCCCATTTCTTCATCGCGCGGCCGATCTTCGCGATCGTGCTGTCCGTGGTCATCGTGCTGGTCGGCGGCCTCGCCTACTTCACGCTGCCGGTGGCCCAGTATCCCGAGATCGCGCCGCCCACCGTGGTGGTCACGGCGGTCTATCCCGGCGCCGATCCGAAGGTCCTCGCCGACACGGTCGCCACGCCGCTCGAGCAGCAGATCAACGGCGTGGAGAACATGCTCTACATGTCGTCGCAGAGCTCGTCCGACGGCACCATGTCGCTCACGGTCACATTCAAGCTCGGCACCAATCTCGACACCGCCCAGGTGCTCGTGCAGAACCGCGTCGCGCTGGCCGAGCCGCAGCTACCGGCTGAGGTCAAGACGCTCGGCGTGACGGTGCAGAAGCAGTCGCCGGACATCATGATGGTCATCAACCTGCTGTCCGATGACCCCAACTACGACACGCTCTACCTGAGCAATTACGTATTCCTGCAGCTGCAGGACCCGATCAAGCGCGTCGACGGCGTGGGCGCGGTCCGCATCTTCGGGGCCCGCGAGTACTCGATGCGGCTGTGGATCGACCCGGCGCGGCTCTACGCCCGCGGTCTGACCGTGGCCGATGTCCGCGCGGCGGTGCAGCGGCAGAATGTGCAGGTCGCCGCCGGCAGCCTCGGCGCGGAGCCGGCACCGCCGGGCACGGACTTCCAGCTCATCGTCAACACCAAGGGCCGGCTGAGCGACCCGGCGGAATTCGAGCGCATCATCGTCAAGCGCGGCGCGCAGGGGCAGCTGGTCCGCTTCCGCGACATCGGACGGGTCGAACTCGGGGCCAAGGATTACGTCAACGGTTCGTATCTCGGCGGCAAGGACTCGGTCGGCCTGGCCATCTTCCAGCTGCCCGGCGGCAATGCGCTCAAGGCGGCGGCGGCGGTCAAGGCGCGGATGGAGGAGTTGGCCAAGGCGTTCCCGCCGGGTTTGCGCTATCAGATCGGCTACGACCCGACCGCCTTCATCGAGCAGTCGATCGATGCGGTCATCCACACGCTCTTCGAGGCGGTCGTGCTCGTCGTCATCGTGGTGCTGCTCTTCCTGCAGACCTGGCGCGCCACCATCATCCCGCTGCTGGCGGTGCCCGTCTCGCTCATCGGCACGTTTGCGGTCATGGCGCTGATGGGCTTCTCGCTCAACAATCTCTCCCTCTTCGGGCTCGTGCTGGCCATCGGCATCGTG
>JAFEGM010000012.1:20317-21899 GCA_018240025.1 Verrucomicrobiota bacterium | reverse complement strand
GCCATCGTCGTGGTGGAAAACGTGGAACGCTGGATCGAGAAAGGTCTTTCGCCGCCCGAGGCGACGCGTCGCGCCATGGACGAGGTCAGCGGGCCGGTCGTGGCCATCGCCATCGTCCTCTGCGCGGTCTTCGTCCCGACCGCCATGATCAGCGGCATCACGGGCCAGTTCTACAAGCAGTTCGCCCTCACCATCGCGGTCGCCACGCTCATCTCGGCCTTCAATTCGCTCACGCTGAGCCCGGCCATGGCGGCGCTCCTGCTGAAGGGACACCACGCCAAAAAGGACGTGCTCACGCGCTTGATCGAGAAGCTGCTCGGCTGGTTCTTCCGCGCCTTCAACCGCGGCTTCGACCGCACCGGCGCGGCCTACAGCGGCGTGGTGCGCCGGCTGGTGCGCTTCTCCGCGCTCTCGCTCCTCGTCTACGCCGGCCTGCTGGTGCTGACCGGATTCGGCTTCCGCGTGGTGCCCTCGGGCTTCATTCCCAGCCAGGACGTGGGCTACCTCATCGCCGTCGCGCAGCTGCCCGACGGCGCCTCGCTCCAGCGCACCGAGGAGGTGCGGAAGAAGCTCTCGGAGATCGCCCGCAGCGTGCCGGGCGTGGAGAACACAGTAGAGATCACGGGGCTCTCCATCCTCGATTCCACCAACCGCTCGAACGCGCTGACCATGTTTCTGCCGCTGAAGCCATTCAGCGAACGCGCGGGCAAGGCGGAGCTTTCGAATCTCTCCATCCTGCGCCAGATCCAGGGCAAGGCGGCTGCCATTCGCGAGGCCTTCGTGCTCATCATTCCGCCGCCGCCCGTGCGCGGCATCGGCACGGCCGGTGGCTTCAAGATGCAGATCGAGGACCGCTCCGCCGGCGGGGTGGAGGCGCTGCAGCAGGCGGTCAATGCGCTCATCGCTGCGGGCATGAAGGAGCCGGGGCTGACGCAGTTCTTCACCAGCTTCCGCACGCAGGTGCCGCAGATCTATCTCGATATCGATCGCGACAAGGTCGAGGCCATGAACGTCGATCTCGCCTCGGTCTTCAGCACGCTGCAGTCCTCCCTTGGCGCGTCGTACGTGAACGACATGACGTTCCTTAACCGGACGTACCAGGTGAAGCTCCAGGCCGACGCGCAGTTCCGCATTCGGCCGGATCAGATCAAGGACCTCTACGTCCGCAACGCCGCCGGCGGCATGGTCCCGATGGGCACGATCGCGCAGATCCGGGAGGTCAACGGCCCGGACAAGATCATGCATTACAACCTCTATCCGAGCGCCGAGTTGAACGGGAATACGCTGCCCGGCGTGAGCTCGGGCCAGGCGGTCGAGAAGATGCAGCGACTCGCGCGCGAGGTGCTGCCGGCCGGCTTCGACTTCGAATGGACCGAGCTGACGCTGCAGGAGGTGCTGGCCGGCAACACCGCGGCCTACATCTTCCCGCTCTGCGTGCTCTTCGTCTTCCTCGCGCTGGCGGCGCAATACGAGAGCTGGTCGCTGCCCATGGCCATCATTCTGATCGTGCCGATGTGTCTGCTTTCCGCGCTCGTCGGCGTCTGGCTGCGCGGGTTCGACAACAACATCTTCACCCAGATCG
>JAFEGM010000012.1:0-20294 GCA_018240025.1 Verrucomicrobiota bacterium | reverse complement strand
ATCCTGATCGTGGAATTCGCCAAACAGCAGCAGGACGAGGGCAAGGACCGCATCGAGGCGGCCATCGAGGCCGCGCATTTGCGGCTGCGCCCGATCCTCATGACCTCGTTTGCCTTCATCCTGGGCGTCTTCCCGCTGGTCATCGCCAAGGGCGCCGGCGCGGAGATGCGCCAGGTGCTCGGCACCGCGGTCTTCGCCGGGATGATCGGCGTGACGATCTTCGGCATCTTCCTGACGCCCGTGTTCTACGCGGTGATCATGAAATACTTCGGGAAGAAGCCCGCCCCGGCCGAGGAAACCGTACCTCCACCGGCCGCACACGAAGGGGCGCATTGACCCGCCGGCAGGTCGCCAGTCGGGCGGAGTAAGACTTGCGCGATCTACCACCCTGACCGAGGGAGCGGCATGCGCTTCTCTTGGTTCGTCGGCTGCCTCGCTCTCTGCACGCTGCCGCTGGCAGCCCAGGACTACGCCCTCCAGCAGGGCCCGCGGCTGCCGCGCGCGCTGGCGGCTTCGGCCGTGGCGGATCTGGCGGACGGCGGCGCGGTCACGGCGGGCGGGTTCTTCCAGGAAGGCACCTCGCCGACCGTCGCGATCTCCGAGGTTTATCGCCTCGACCCCACGACCCAAAATTGGTCGACCGTCGGTACGCTCTCGGCCGGGCGCGGCTTCGGCACCGCCACCCGGCTGGCTTCCGGTCAGGTGCTCTTCGTCGGCGGGGCGGGTGCCAATGGAACTTCGCTGGGCAATGTGGATCGGTTCGATCCCGCGACGCTGCAGGTCCAGCCCGTGGCCGGGCTCGCCACGCCGCGACAGCAACACACCGCCACATTGCTGGCCGACGGACGAGTGCTCGTGCTGGGCGGCGGGGACGCCAGCCAGAGCCTGCTCGACAGCGGGGAGATCTTCGACCCCGCCAGCGGTACCTGGAGCGCCACCGCGCCGATGCCCCGCGCCCGCGCCAGCCACTTCGCGCTGTGCCTCCTTGATGGCCGCGTGCTGGTCGTCCGAGCCGCCGGGACCCCGGTCGACATTTACGACCCCAACGCGAATACCTGGACGACCCTGCCCGCTCCGACCAACGGAGCCTCGAGCGCCACGCTCCTCGCCGACGGGCGGGTCCTGCTGACGGCCGTCAATGCCGCGGACGCCGAGATCTACGACCCCGCCAACGGGCAGCGCACGCCGGCGGGCACGACAGCGAATGCCGGCGCCTTCTACGGCAGCTTCCGCTTGCCGAGCGGCCGCGTGCTCGCCCTCGGCTTCAGCACCGCCGAAGTGTTCGATCCGCTCACCAACACGTGGAGCTTCTTCTCCCGCCTGCGCCTGCCACGCTGGTTGTACGGCGCCGCGCAGACCACCGACGGCCGGGTGCTGCTGGTGGGCGGGTTGGACCAGGCGAACGTCACGGTGGATTCCACCGAGACGCTCGACCCGCGGATCGGCCGCTGGGCGCCGGCCGCCTCCATGGCCACACCCCGGTCCTCGCACACCGCGACCGTCCTCCGCGATGGGCGCGTCCTCGTGGCGGGCGGTTTCGGCCCCGACCGCCGGGCAGTCGAGATATTCGATCCGGTTTCCGAAACCTGGACCCCCACCACGCCTTTGCTGGAAGGCCGGGCCGGTCACACCGCCGCGCTGCTTCCCAACGGCGAGGTTCTGGTGGTGGGTGGGATCGGCCCCAGCGAAGCCAGCGCGGAGATCTTTAATCCGGCCACGCAGCAATGGCGCTCCGCCGGCTTCTTGAGCGGGGGCGTGCGAGCTGCCCTGACCTCGATCCTCCTGCCCAACGGCAACGTTCTGATCTGCGGCGGCAGCAGCCAGTTCGCCGCGCTCTTCGTGACCGCCACGGGGATGCTTCAGCAGCTGCCTCCCATGTCGAATGCCCGCACGACGCCCGCACTCGGCTTGCTGCCCGACGGTCGCGTGCTGGTCGCGGCGGGCGACTTCATGAGTGCAGCCGCGAGCGACACCTCCGAGTTCTTCGATCCCGCCACCGGGACGTTTGCCCCCGGTCCGGCCTTGCAGGGCCGGCATAGCACGGTCTCGGAATCGCCTCTTCTGCCCTCCAGCAAGCTGGTCGTCCACGGCGGTACCGGCGCCATCAGCAGCACGGAAGTGTTCGATGCGGCCAGCGGCACCTGGAGCACCACCTCGCGCGAATATGGCAGCGTCGAGGCCGCGCTCGTCGCTCTGGCCGATGGCCGGCTCCTCGCCACGGGTGGCGTCCGCGTCACGGACAGCTATCGCGCCGCCGGTGAGCGCATCTTCGATCCGACCACGAGTCGCTGGCTCGAGGCCGCTTCCTTCGCGCAACGTCGGGTGCAGCACCGCAGCGTGCGGCTGCCGGACGGTCGCGTCCTGGTCACGGGAGGGTACGAACAGGTCGGCGGCACTCCGGATTTAGTTTCCCTGGCCTCCTGCGAGATCTTCACCCCGAGCGTGCAGGCCGCCCAGCCGGTCGTGGGCGCGGTGCAGGTGCAGGCGCAGAGCACCACCCTGACTTGGCAGGCCGCCGGCGCGAATCGCCCGTTCCGGCTCGAGTTCGCCGCCAGCCCGGCCGCGACCTGGCAACGTCAGCCGGGCGTGCAGTTCTCCGATGCAGCCGGCCTGCTCCAGTTCGTCGACGCCACGCTGCCGCGGCCGGCAAGCCGGTTCTATCGGGTCGTGCAGCTGCCTTGAACTCCGCACGCCCCGAGGGCGAGCTGGCTTCGCCCGCGGCGGACTGAGCCGCGTCGGCGGCGAAATGCGCTGACAGGGAGACCATGTCTGCGCCATCCCTCCTGCCCACTGCGCCGTCCGAGCGGCTGACCTCGCTCGACGTCCTGCGCGGCTTCGCCCTGCTGGGCATCTTCATCATGAACATGCCCGGCTTCGGGCAGTCGCCGTTCACCGGCTACGACGGCACGCGCGAATTCACCGCCTGGTACGATCAGGCCGTCGAGGTCTTCCGCGGCGCGGTGCTGGACGGAAAATTCAACAGCCTCCTCAGTTTCCTCTTCGCCATCGGCTTCACGCTGCAGCTCGAGCGCCTGCGGCGGAATCCCTCCGCGCAGGGCACCAGGCTCTACCTGCGTCGGGTGGCCGTGCTCCTCGCGCTCGGGCTCATCCACGGCTGGATCTTCTGGGGCGGCGACGTCCTGCACGTTTATGCCGTCCTCGGATTCGCGCTGCTGGCCTTTCACCGCCTGAGCGATCGCGCCCTCCTCGGCTGGATCGCCGGCATTTTCCTGCTCAGCACCGCCGCCGCCAGTTGGCGCATCGCCTACCTGCCAGCGGAATACTGGGCCGCGCAGGTGCAAATGGGGAACGCCTGGAAGGCTTCGCACGACCTCGCCTATGGCCAGGGCAGCTTTCTCACCGCCGTGCGCGAGACCTTTCGCTTCCAGAACTTCGTCTACACCGCGCCCGAGCCGCTCTTCTACATGATGAATTTCAACCTGCAGATGGTCACCACCATGCTGCTGGGTCTGCTGGCTGGCCGGCATCGCTGGATCCAGCGCGCGCCGGAATTCGCCGCCCGCCTGCCCGGCCTGCAATGGCGCCTGCTGGCCGTCGGCCTAGCGCTTGGCGCGGCGGCCGAGCTGGGCCATCAGCTGCGCGATCCGCTGCACCCCGGGCTCGACTCGATCGCCCGCGGCCTGGCCTACCGCGTCAGCCGGCCCTGCGTGATGGGCTTCTACGTCGTGACCATTCTCCGGCTGCTGCAGTCGGAACGCTGGGCGGCGCGGCTGCAGTATTTCGCGCCGGTCGGGCGCATGCCGCTGACCACCTATCTCAGCCAGACCGCGCTCGGCACCGCCTTCTTCTTCCACTGGGGCCTGGGCTTCTGGAATCAATTCGGCCCTCTCGCGCACACCCTGCTCGCTCTGGCCCTGTTCTGCGGGGTGCAGGCCCCCTTCTCCCGCTGGTGGCTGGCCCGGCACGAGTACGGACCCCTCGAAGCGCTCTGGCGGCGGCTGACCTACGGAAGCCTCGCCGCATCGCGCGCGTCGAGCCCAGCGGCCCCGCCCGCGGCCGTCGAACTGGCCTCGCGCTGACCACGGCACGTCCGCGGGCCGGGGTTGGGGCGAAAAATCGTCAGTCGGTCGGTGCTGACCGGCTCGCTTGAGGCTCGCCATAGGCGATAGGCCATAGGCGATAGGCAATAGGTTGACTTTGGGGCGCTGCGAAAAAGGCGGGAGCGATCGCCCATCGCCCATCGCCCATCGCCTATCGCCTATCGCCTATGGCGAGCCTCAGCGAGCCTACGGGTCGCCGAAGTTGGCGAATGGATTCGTGGCCGTGGCCGGCGACTGGGTCGGCGCGCGGTTGGGCACGAGATAGTTGCCGGATCCGCCGTTGCCGGTGAGGTGGTTGCGGACGACCGCCCACGTGCTGTTGCCCGCGGCGATCCCGACCGACGCATTGGCCGCCACGGTGCAGTCGCTGACCGTGCAGTTCGTCTGCGCCACGCCGGCCGCGGTGATGCCCGAGCCGGAATTCTGGTGCACCTGCGAGCCGACGATCCGCACGCCGGCGCCGCCGATCAACACGCCGTTCTGCGTGTTGTAGGCGCTGCTGGAGTCGGTCAGCAGGCAAAGCGCATCGAGAGCGAAGCCGCTGAAGCCGTTCGAAACCGCCGTGCAGCGGGTCAGTTGGCAGTTGTCGTTCGCCTCGAAGCCGTGCTGGGCATTGCTCTCGGCCAGGCAGTCCAGCGCCCGGCTGGAGCGGGCGAGGTTGAAGCCGTCCCCCGCGTTGTTCCGGGCCGTGCACTGGCGCAGCGTGATCGCGCCGAGCGCGAAGAAGCCATGGCCGTTGCTGTCGGCGACGATGCAATCGAGCACCGTACAGCCGGCATTGAACTTCGCCCCTGAGCCGAAGACGCCCGGCAGGCCGCGCACGACGCAGCGCTCGACGACGACATTATCCTCCGCGACCAGGCCGAAGTAGCCCGTGCTCGTCCCGACGCCCACGACCGTGCAGTCGCGTACCCGACTGGCGGATCCAATGGTCAGCCCGCTCGCGTCGACGTCGGCCACCACCAGCTTCTCGAGCACGCAGTGAGTGTTGCCGCGGCCGTCCACGCCATACTGGTAGTGCCCGCGGATGTGCCCGTTGCGGATGGTGACATTGGTCACTCCGCCCGAAAGCAGGACGCCGGAGTTGGTCGTGGCCGAGGGCGTGGAGATGGTGAAGCCGCGGAGATCGATGACCGCCCCGGAGCCCGACGCGGCCACGACGATGCCATGGACGGTGCCCGTGAGATTGCCGGTGAGGTAATAGTAGCCCGGGGCCGCGACGGAGAACCCGGCGGAGGAGATCGGCGTGCCGGGGTCGACCTGCGCCAGCGACTTCATGCTGGCCGCCGGAGCGCCCGGCGGAATGAGAGCGCCCTGAGCGTCGACGCGCCCGGGCTGACCCAGGACCCCGAGGCAGAGGATGCCGGCGACGGTCGAAGTTAGGAGGGATCGGACAGCGCGGAGGAAACGACTCATGGGAGAGACCGCCCGACGAGCAGGCGTCATCGGCCAGCTTGGCGAGTGCGGCGACCCGTCGCCAACCGCAGCTTGGCGGACGCCGGGCCTGGCTTGCGTCCTATTCCGGGTCGGGCGGGGGCTCACTGCAACTCCCGGATGCGGAGGGAAAATTTTCTGCGATTGTGCCCAACAATTGCGCAGCGCGTGCGTCTAACGCGCACCCTCCCCTTGGTTGTATTGATCCGATGAAGTCCGTTCTCCTCCTCCGTTCTCTGGCCGCGCCCGTGGCGGCCCTCGCGCTGCTCGCGGTGCCCGGCCGTGGCGTCGCCGCCCCCGAAGTGCTCGACGGCATCGCTGCCGTCGTGAACGGGGATGTCATCACGTTTTCCCAGGTCCGTGAACTGGTCGGCACGCGCGAACGTGCTCTGAAAGCGCAGTTCACCGGCCAAGAGTTGGTCAACAAGATCAAGGAAGCCCGCATGGGCGCCCTGAAGGATCTGATCGACCGCGCGCTCGTGCTGCAGGAATTCAAGAAGAAGGAATTCAACGTGCCGCCGCGGGTGATCGACGAGCGCATCGCCCAGATCATCCGCGAGGATTTCGGCGGCGACCGCCAAGCCTTCGTCCGTACTCTGAACGCCCAGGGCTACACCATGACCAAGCTGCGCGAGATCGAGCGCGACAAGTTCATCGTGCAGGCCATGCGGTTTTCGAACATCAAGGCCGAGTTGCTGGTCTCGCCGCAGCGGGTCAATGAGTTCTACAGCACGACGGCCCGGAAGGATTTCGCCTCCGAGGAGCAGATTCGCCTGCGCCTCATCGCCATCCGCAAGGGGGATACCGGCGGACTCTCGCTCGACGATCCGCAGCGCGCGATGATCAACGAAATCCGCTCCAAGGTCATGCGCGGCGCGCGCTTCGATCAGCTGGCTTCGATGTATTCCGACGATCCGACCCGCGCCAACGGCGGTGAGATCGGCTGGGTGGATCGCAAGAGCCTGCGGCCGGAGCTGGCGCAGATCGCCTTCTCGCTCAAGACCAAGCAGGTCAGCGATGTGAAAGAGATGGAGGGCGCCTATTTCCTCCTCTACGTCGAGGAACGGAAGCAGGCCCAGGTGAAGGGGCTGAAGGAAGTCCGCCCCGACATCGAACGCCGCCTGCAGGGTGAAGACCGTCAGCGCATGACCGAGCAGTGGCTCGAGGGTCTGCGCAAGAAGGCCTACATCCGGATGTTCTAAACATCCGCCGACGCGCGAGCCCTTCTTAGCCGCTGGCCGTTTTCCTGGCCGCGAGTTCGTCACGCCCATTTCTGGACGCATCCACAGAACACGTCTGTCTGGGCGTGCCCAGCCGGTCTCCAGCTGCCCCCCGGTCTTGCACCGTTCCCCGGAACAGTTCTCCAGTCTCCAGTCTCCAGTCTCCGGTCTCTGGTCTCCGGTCTTCAGCCGTCTCCAGGATTCAGCCTCGCCCAGGGCGGCAGCAGGCTGCCGGGGAAAGGGCGCCAGCAGGCTGGAGCACTCCAGGGTTCGTCACTCCGGCTTGTAACGCCGATACCGGACGCCGTTGAGCAGCAGATCCTGACCCGAAATCACGGCCGTGACGGTCTTGCTGGTCTTCAGCATCTTGTTGGTCAGGGTCAGCTGGTCGCCCTTCAGGCTCCATTTGCCTTCCCACATGGTGGCTTCGCCGTCGGGGCCCTGGATGTGGAGATTGCCGTTGGGGAAGAAGTCGTAGCTCGGATCCTTCAGACTCGGCGTGCCGGTCCACCAGCCATAGGTCCCCGGCGTGCTGTGCAGGAACTTGGCGGTCACGGCGGGACCGGCTGGGGCCGCCGGACTGGCCGGAGCCTTGGGCGGGGCGATGGGAGCGCTCGGAGCCGAGGGCGCGGTCGGCCGACTCGGCGCGGCTGGAGACGAGGCCGTCACGGGCGCCGCGCCGTCGGCGATGTCCGCCTGCACGAAGCCCTCGAAGGTCAGGGTCAATTCGCCTTTCACCACGGTCGGCTCGCCCTTGCCGTCGGCCGGCGGCTGCAGCTTGTCCTTCGACTTGGCGCGCACCCGGGTCACCGCATTGGTGCCGACCGTATAGCCGCCCCGCATGCCTTCGCGCAGGGCTTGCCGCACGATGAAAACCTGGTCGACGTTCCGGTCTGAGGCGGTCGCCTCGTAGCTTGGGATCTGCCACTGCGTCGAGATCCACGGGCCGGTCTGGAACTTGCCGCCGGCATTTTCCCGCGCCTCGGCGGAGATCGCCTCCCACTGCGACTTGATCTTCGGGTCCGACTCCACCAGCCGGCCAACCAGGCTGCTGGCCTCCTCGAAGATGTTGTAGTCCTTGGTGAACGTCTTGCTCACGGGCGGACGCGACAGGTTCGCGCCGACCGGGTTGAACTTCACCCGCACGAAACCGTCGAATTCCATCGTCAACTCCGCCTTGGCGGTCACGAAATCGTCGGGCTTGGCCGGATTCTCCTTCAGGTCCTCGTGCAGCTTCACCTTGATGCGCGCAACCACGTTGTCCTCGACCACGTAGCCGTCGACCTGCGCCTCGCGCAGCGCCTGTTTGGCCAGATAGACGTACTCCGCGTCCTTCCCGGTGCGCACGTTCTGCTCGAAGTTCACCACCAGCCATTGGATGGGCACCCACGGCCCGGTGCTGACCCGGCCGGTGCGCTGACGGGCGCCCGCGGCCTGCGCGTTCCATTGCGCCGCCACGGATTTGTCGGTCTCGACCAGCTTGCGCACGTAGTCGGCCACCTCGTCGTAAAGATCGAACGACTTGGCCGAGGTTTTCGTCAGCGGCGCGGCGGCGGAGACGTGGGCGACGAGCGCAAAGGCGGCGAGGCCGGCGGAGACGAAGGCGCGAAGCATACGGCTGCCTAAGGCAATCGGGTCGCGACGCGCAATGCAAATCGCCGCAAAACTGGCCCGACCCTGAATAGTTCTCGCCAAGGCCCGGCCCGCTTCCTACAAGCGCGGCATGTTCGCCCGCCTCCTCACCCTTTGTCTCCTCACGGTCACCGCCCTCGCCGCCATTCCGGCCGGCTGGGGGAAGTTCAAGGGCGCCTTCTTCGAAGTGGGCATCCCGCCGGGGTTCAAGGCCAGCGGGCAGATGCCGAATCCGGGCGGCGCGGGGCACGATGCGGTCAGCCTCTGGAACGCGACCGACCGGGTCGAGTTTTACGTTTACTCGCCGCAATGGAACGGCCGCTCGAACTACGCCGGACCGATCCCCGGCACGGAGAAGGTGACCTCGCGCGAGAGCAGCCGGCAGGGCAATGTGGCCGAGGAGCAGCTGACCATCACCGCGCTCGATAACAGCTACGTCCGTTTCATCGTCTCGCGCACCAAGGAGAACGAGAACACGAACACCACCTTCGGCGTGCGCGTGCCGAACATGTCGGTTTATCAGCAGATCAAGCCCACCTACGTCCGCTGGAAGCAGACTCTGCAGCAGTTCGCCGACTGAGCGGCTTGCCACGCGCGCCCCGCCCGGCGCATCGTGAGCCGATGGAATACCTCTACGTGGGCCTGGGCAGCGCCGCCGGAGGTCTGCTGCGATTCTGGCTGGCCGCCCTCGTCACCGCCCGCACCGGCGAGGCCATCTGGGGCATCCTGCTGATCAATGTGACCGGCTCGTTCTGCCTCGGCCTGCTCTTCGGCCTGCTCGGCGAAGCCGCCCCGCGCAGCCCGCTCGTCCCGCTCCTCGGCACCGGCGTTCTCGGCGGCTACACCACCTTCTCGACCTTCAGCTACCAGGCCCTCCAACTCCTCCAGCAAGACCGCGGCGGCACCGCCGCCATCTACGTCGGCGTCAGCGTGCTCGGCGGCCTGGCCGCAGCCTGGGCCGGCTATCTCGCGGGCAGGGCGCTGGGGTAACTGAAAGCTCGAAGCTCAAACCGAGCGAAGCGAGATGGTCTCTCAAGCTTCTTCGACCGAGGAGGGGAAACTCGAAACTCGAAGGAAGTCTGAAACTCGAAGCTCAAAGATCTCCGGTGACGCCTCCCTCGAGCCCTCTGCGTTGTGCAGCGCAGACTTGTTCTGCCGACCGAGAGGACCGAAGCCAGATGCCCGATCCGAACGCTCGGATTTGCGGCGTTTTGAGTTTCTTGTGGCCCGAATCCCCCGTGCGACTTCGGTTCCGGTTTGACCATGGGGTGCCCGCGCGGGCCGGCCGCACTCGGAGAGTGCGGACTACGGAAGGCCTTCTTCCTTCCCCCTTCTTCCTTCTTCCTTAACTCAGCGGCAGGATGCCCTCGAACATCTGTTCCTTCTCGCGCTTCGGATCGCGCATCATCAGATCGGTCAGCGCGGAGCCCGGTGGCTTGCCCTCGTAGAGAATGCGGTACATCTGCTCCGTGACCGGGGCCTCGACGCCGAGCCTCTGGGCGCATTCCCAGCCGCTGCGGGTGGTGGGCACGCCCTCGGCCACCATGCGCATGGTGTTCGTGACCTGCTCGACACTCTCGCCCTTGCCGAGGCGCTCGCCGAAATGGCGGTTGCGGCTGTGGCGGCTGAAGCAGGTGACCATGAGGTCGCCGATCCCGCTCAGGCCCTGAAACGTGTCGCGCTCGCCGCCCAGGCGCGTGCCGAGGCGGATGAGCTCGGCCAGCGAGCGGGTGACGAGCGCGGCCTTGGTGTTGTCGCCCAGGCCGAGGCCGTCGCAGATGCCGGCAGCGATGGCGAAGATGTTCTTGAGTGCGCCGCCCAGCTCCATGCCGGCGACGTCGTCGCTGGTGTAGGTGCGGAAGGAGCGATTGTTGAAGATGCGCTGCAGATACTCGGCCAGCGCATGTTCGGGCGCGCCGATGACCACCGCCGTGGGCGCGCCGCGCGAAACCTCTTCCGCATGGCTGGGTCCCGAGAGGACGGCCACCGGATTGAACAGAAAATGGCTGGAGAGGATCTCGCTGATGCGCAGGCCCGTGCCATGCTCGAGGCCCTTGGTGCAGCTGACCACGATGGTGTCGGGATGGAAGCCGGCCGAATCCGTGATCTGCTCGCAGAGCGCGCGAATGGTCCGCGAAGGCGTCACCACCAGTGCCAGCCGCGACTCCTGCAGGGCGAGGCGGAGGTCGGAGACCGGCTCGATGTCCTCCGGCAGCGGCACGCCGGGCAGGTAGCGCTGATTCTCGCGCGTCCGGCTCATTTCCTCGATCTGCTCGGCATCGCGTCCCCAAAGCCGCACCCGGTGACCGTTGCGGGCCAGAAGCGTGGCCAGCGCGGTGCCCCAGCTGCCCGCGCCCAGCACCGTGGCTTGGATCGATTCGCTGCTCATGATTCGGACTCCTTCTTGCGCTCGAAACGGCTTTCCGTGCCGGCCAGCAGGCGGCGGATGTTTTCCAGGTGGCGGAAGATGGCCAGCAGGCCGATGGCGAGCGCGAACCAGAACATCGGCCCCACCCCGCGCAGCCACCAGACGACCGCCGGCAGCGCCGCCGAGGCCAGCACCGAGGCGAGCGAGACGTAGCGGGTGAGGAGGAAAAGCAGCGCCCAGAGTCCGAAGACGATGGCGCTGGCCAGCGGCACGAGGGCGATGAGTACGCCGAGCGAAGTGGCCACGCCCTTGCCGCCCTTGAAGCCGAGCCAGGGCGTGTAGTTGTGGCCGAGCACGCAGGCCACCGCGGCGCCGATCGCCACGAGGTCATTGCCCGGCACCAGCCAGCGCGCCAGCAGCACCGCGGCCACGCCCTTGAGCGCATCGCAGGCGAAGACGAAATAGCCCGGCCCTTTGCCCAGCGTGCGCAGGACGTTGGTCGAGCCGATGTTCCCGCTGCCGTGCTGGCGGATGTCCACCCCCTTGGCGCGCGCCACGAGGAAGCCGCTCGGGATCGACCCGAGCAGGAAGCCGAAGACGAAGGAGAGCGTGGGGAACATGCGGCGCGGCGGGCGCATGGTAGCAGCCCGCCGAATTTTGGCAGGTGGAATTGCACAGCGCGTCGCTTCCCGGCCACGGAATGGATTGCCGGCCGCAATGCCTGGCGAAAGCGGTGCCAGGGGAAACTCCCCGGCTACTCGGGCTCACCCGGGGCATGATCGATCTGGTCCGCGGAGCCCGGGTGGCACCGCTTCAGGGTGACGTCACGCGCAGACGCAGGAAGCGCCGCGGCTGCAGCGGCACTGGCGGCACGGGCACGGTGTCGCGCACCTCGGCCTGGAAGTGCGGCGGGCCACCCGCATCGCTCACCACCACGCCGCCGCTGGCCACCAGCGGGCCGCCGGCCGTGCTGCGGGCGAGTTCGGTCCAGACGACGGGGTTGCCGCTCAGGTCATCGGTTGCTTCCACGAGGTAGGTCAGATCCGTGGCCACGGCCGACCGCTGGAAGCGGATGGAAAGGTACTGGTTGCCGCCGTAGTCACGCACCACGCCCTGTTCGAGCCCGCCGTGGTTCTCCAGCGGGCTGAAGCCGAGCGCGTAGGCCAGCAGATTGGCCACCCCGTCGCCATTCGGATCGGCCAGCGGCAGCGCGTCCGACCCGCTCAGGCCGAAGCCGGCGAGATAGGCGTCGGCGCGGGTCACGACCGCGAGGGAGAACTCCTGCGTGGCGGCCGGCGGCTCGCCGTTGCTGGCGGTGACGATCAGGCTGGCGAACGTACCGCTGCCCGTCGCGGTCGCGGTGCCGGCCAGCAGTCCCGTCGGACTCAAGGTCAGTCCCGGCGGCAGCGCGCCCGCCGTAAGCGTGAAGGTCGGCGCCGGCTGGCCGCTGGCGGTGAAGATGTGGCTGAAGGGCACGCCGACGATGACCGGCCCGCCCGGCGCTGAGCTGGTGATGGCGGGCGGCAGGCCGCAGATGCCGGGACCCTGGCCCTCGCCGCAGGGCATGATCGCCCCGAGCACGCGCAGCCCGGGTGAGAGCGCCGCCTGATTGTGCGAGAACTGCCGGCCGTTGCAGCCGACGCTGGCCCCGCTGCCGTCCGCGCTGCTGCCGCCGCCGGTCTGGAGATAGCGGAATTCGAAATCGGCCGAGCCTTCCCTCAGCACGAGGGCGAAATGGAGGGTCGGGGTGGGGCCGCTCTCCGCCTTGGTCCGGCCGCGCCACTCGATGATCCACTCGCGCTGCGGTGCCGAGCCCAGGACCTGCTGGAAGATGCCGCCGCCGGTGACCGAGGCGGGATCGAGCGCGAGATCGTCCCAATACGGACAGAGCGTGGACCACGGGAACGGACTGCCCGTCAGCGCGGCATTGCTCCCGGTGAGCACCGCAGTGCCCGGATCGATCGCCTGCAGCGTGCCGTTCGAGGTGGCGCTGATGACCTCGCCCTCGGCCACCCAACGGTCGGGCAGCGAGAACGTGAACGGACTCACCAGCGCGAAGGCGGCATCGTTCTGTGCGCTGCCGGCGACGAGCGTCCCGCCGGCCGGAATGGCGGCGCCGCTGGCGGGAGTCAGGCGGAGGCCCGCCGGACCGACGATCAGCACGTCGGCCACATAGACCGGCGAGGCTCCGCCGGGATTCGTGATCTCGAGCTGCAGAATGACAGTCGTCTCGCAGGGCACTTCCGGACCCACGCTGACGCGGAAGGGCGTGAGATTGAGCGACTGCGCGCCCACCGCCAGGGCCGGATAGGCCGAGTAGGGCTGCGTGACCGTGACCCCGGGGGTGAGCGACGTGAGCACCGCGGTCAGGGCCGCGCTCGGCAGATTGCCCGCGTTGATCACCCCGAAGTTCACGACCCGGCAATCGTTCGGCCGGAGCGAGCCGCCGTCGGCCACGCTGAGCCCGGCCGGGCCCAGCAGCGCGCCCCGCTCGATCAGGCCGAAGCGTTGGAAGGAATCGGGGGTGATGCCGTTGCTGGCCTTGACCACGAGCCCCGCCACCTCGCCGAAGGTGAATCCGTTCGCCAGTCCGCTCAGCACGCCGCCGGGCGAAAGCGTGAAGCCCGCCGGCAGCGTGCCGCCGACCAGCGTG
Source organism: Verrucomicrobiota bacterium (assembly GCA_018240025.1). Taxonomy (GTDB): domain Bacteria; phylum Verrucomicrobiota; class Verrucomicrobiia; order Chthoniobacterales; family SZAS-18; genus SZAS-18. The sequence goes on along the minus strand of JAFEGM010000012.1, from coordinate 6,926 downwards.
AAGGTCGGAGCCGGCGAACCGGTCGTGGTGAAAGTGTGGGAATACGGCACGCCAAAGCGCACCTCGACGGGCGGCAGCGCGCTGGTGAAGGCGGGCGCGACGCCGTTGGCGGTACCCGATTCGCACGTCTCCAGCGTGGCCATCACGACCAGCCCGGGTGCCAGCGCGGGCGCATCGACCGAGAAGGTGGACTGGCGCGAGCCGGTGGGCGCGGCCTGCAGCCCGACGGTGGCCGAGCTGCCGTTCAGGCCCGCGCCGACGCCGGGCTGGAGGTAGTGGAATTCGACCCGCGAGGTACCCTCGAAGAAGACCACGCCGAAATGCACCGTTTGGGCCGTGCCGTCGTCGCCGACGCGCTGGCCGCGCCACTCCAGCGTCCACCGGCCCCCGAAGGTCGGGCCCTCGACCCGCTGATAGATCCCGCCGGTGATCGGCCCGACCGAGCGCAGGTCGAGATCGTCCCAGAACGGGAAGACCGTGGGCGCGCCGACGAAGGCCGCCGACGGCAGGGCCGTGTTCCCCGGCACGAACACCCCCGAGCTGCCGGGGAGTTGCACCGTGCCGTTGGTCGAAACGCGCACGAGTTGGCCGGCGCCGACCGACTGTTCATACACCTGGAAGGCGAACGGCGCGGGGATCGAGAAGACGGCGTCGTCGGTCTCGCTGCCGGGAATGAGCGTCCCGCCGGCCGGTAGGGCCGCGCCCGTGCGGGTGACGAAGCGATACTGCGTGGAGGTCGGCGGGCCGACGACGACCGAGAACGGAAAGACCGTGGGCGAGCCGCCGCCGGAGAACGCGACCGTGAGGGTGAAATTGGCCACCGTCCCGCAGGGCAGTCCGGCCGCCGTCGCGATCGCGAACGGCGTCGTGTTGCTCGCGGTGGCGCCGGACAACAGGTCGGGATAGGCCGAGCTGTCCTGGGTGACCACCACGCCCGGCGTGCTGCAGGCGAGCACGGCCGATACCGCGGTCGCATCGACCACGCCGAGATTCTGCAGCGGGATCTGGACCGAGCGCAGGTCGTTCGGCCGCAATTCCGGCGCGCCGAGGAAGACCGGGGCCGAAGTGAAGAGCGCTGGCGCGGCCTGCGCGTTGTAGATCACCAGGGCGAAATCCTGGTTGTTGCCCGCCACGGTGGGATCGGCCGCGCCGGCGAGGTTGGCCGCCGTCACCTGGACCGTGAAGGAGCCGCCCGTGCCGGCCGGGAAGAAGACGCTCTCGACGTTGTTGCGCGGATCGGCCGTGCCGCCGCTGGCGGAATTGCCACCGGTGGCCGCGAAGACATTGCCGCGATAGGTCACGCCGCCGCGCACCACGACCAGGTCGAGGTCGTTGACGTACGCATTGCCCGCGGTCGAGCCCTCCTGGTCGGTCCAGGCGAGCGTGATGCGCACCGGCTTGGTGGGATCCGCCACGGTGGCGGCGAACGTGCGGGTCTGGCCGCTGGCGGTGAAGCGGTCGCCCGTGGCTTGGTCGCGCACGATGCGCGGCACGCCGTCGAAGGCCCGGCCGAGGTTGGCGTGGCCCATGCCCTGCGCGTTGGAGGGCAGCCGGTCATTGGCCGAAAGTCCGGTCAGGTAGCGGGCCGAGTTGATGAGGTACGCCTTGGTCAGCGCCGGGCTCGGCGGCAGCGGGCCGGCCGGCGCGCGCCCGGCCGCGAGGTAGGCGGGATTGTTGAGGAACTGCTGATAGACGAGGGCCGCGCCACCCGCCACGGCCGGGGTCGAGTGGCTGGTGCCGGAGGAGGTCGACCACCATTGCTGCGCCTGATTGTAGGGCGGCGGGCCCGCGTTCGCGGTCGGGAAGAAATCAGCCAGCTGACCCGCGGTGTTGGCATTGCCGACCAGTCCGCAGACTCCGCCCGCGCGGTAGGTTGCGTCGGCCTGGCCGTTCAAGGTCGAGCCCGCCGCCACGTAGGTCATGCCCGTGATGTGCGTGCCGCCGGCCACCAGGTCGGGCTTCACCCGGCCGTCTGTGCAGGGGCCGCGGCTGGAGAAGCCGATCATGTCGTTGGTCGAATTCGCGCCGGCGTCCGGCACTCCGCAGCCGTCGTTGCCGCTCGCATCGAGCCCGCCGGCCGCCAGCGCGTGGCTGCGCACGCCCTCCGCCGCGCCGACGGTCAGGACGTTCTTGGCCGTGCCGGGCGTGCCGAGGCTCGAGGGCGCCGGACCGCCGTTGCCGGCGGAGAAGACGATGATCATGGACTGATTGCCCGCGGTGCCGCTGACGGCGTCGCGCACCAGCGCGTCGTAGGCTTGCGCCTCGACCGTGTAGGCGCCGCCGGCCGCTCCCCCCCAGCTGTTCGACGAAACGCGCGCCTGATTGGCATAGGCGCTGGCCACCATGGTCGGGTAGTTGGGCGAGGTGAAGGACGGATCGAAGATGGTGGAATTGCCCAGCCGCACGAAGGGCGCCACGCCCAGCCCATAGCGGAAGCCCTGCGCATCGGCGTGCGGGAAGATGGTCGTGCTGGTGGTGTTGCCGCCGACCGTGACCGAGCCCGTGGGCACGAAGCCGCCGACGATCGAGGCATTGAGCTGCCCGTGCCCGTGCCGGCCGAGTCCGAGATCGGTCCCCGGCGTGCCGAAGGTGGTCCGATACGCCAGGCGGGAGGCCTGCGTGCGGTCGCCGCTGCGGTAAAGCACGAAGTGGTTGGGCACGGTCGTGCCGTTGTCGACGCCGTCGTCGGCCACATCGACCACGAAGTTGGAGGCGTCGAACTGCGCCTGGTTAAACCCCCAACTGGCCAGCTGCGTGAGGTAATTGCCCGTCGCCGGGCCGTTGCCGCTCAGGTTGCCGGCCAGCACCATCGCCTGCGCTTCGTCCTGCTGGCGCGGCTCGACGTAACGATGAATGGACACGACCTCCGGCCGCGCGAGGAGCGCCCCGTGCGCGGCGGGCTCCAACTGCACGACCACGTTGAGATAGCCGCCGAAGCGCCACGGCTCGCGCAGGACCCAACCGCCCGCCGCACGTACCGCGGCGAGCGTGGCCTCGTTGGTTTCCTTGTCCGCCACCAACTGGATCGAGAGCAGGGCGGTCGCGCCACGGACACCCGGCGCCAGCTTCCACTCGTCCTGCCATGGTGCCTGCCATTGGATCGCGCTCCGGCTGCTGGCCGCACGCACCTGCAGCCGCGTCAGCGCCGGCGCATCGCCCCAGACGAGATAGGCGTGGCTCGGGATGGCCGTCACGATCTGCAGGCCATCGGCCCGCAGCGCATCGACCCAAGCCTGCTGAATGGGCCCGGCGAACTGCACCAGATGCAGCCGGCGTCCGGCAAAAGGTCCGACCGGCCGCGCCAGCGCCCGTGCCGCCGCGTTCGTCGTCTCGATCGTCCCGGCATTGAGGAAAATGCGGTCCGCCTCCGCCAGCCGCTCCCCGCCGGCCGTGCGCACCAATTCCTCCGCGGTGGCATCGTCGACCTCGACGACCCGGAACGTCTCGTACTCCAGCCCGCCCGGCGGTCCCCCGCGGGCCGCTTTCGGCAGGCGGACTTTGGCGGCAATGAGCGAACCCGCTCCAACGAGCAGGAGAAGGCCGAGCAGCAGGCAATGCCGCCCCGCGCGTGCGGAGGCAATCATAAATACGGGGAGTCGCCGTGCAGGCTGCCATTTTTCGACCCCTGCGGGCAAGTCACCCAAAATCCTCACAAAGCCTCCCGGCGCGTCGGGTTCACGCCGTAGCTATCCTGCGTCCTAGGAATGAACAGGTGGGTCCGGACGCTATCGAGCACCCGAGTGTAGCGGAAGACCCCGTCGGCAGGCTGAGTCCGTCGCCCCTCCTCCGCTCCTCCGCTTCGCCGCTCCTCCGCTCCTCCGCTCCTCCGCTCCTCCGCTCCCCTGCTCCTCCGCTCCTCCGCTCCTCCGCTCCCCTGCTCCTCCGCTCCCCTGCTCCTCCGCTCCCCCGCTCCTCCGCTCCTCCGCTTCGCCACAGCGGACCACGCTACGGCAGCTCGTACACTTCGACCAAGGCATTCCCGGAGGCTCCGTTTCGGCCGCGGACAATGGCGGTGTAGGCGCCAGGCGCGAGAGTGGAGACGACGGCCGACTCGCGGTCGTTCGTCGGGGGCAGGCCGGTGGCGCTGATCTCGCCTTGCTGAGTCGTGCGCCAGTCGTCGTTGGTGGCCAGCGTGCCGCCGCCGGTCGCGACCAGTTCGAGGGTCGGATCCGCCAGCGCGGAGGGCACGCCGAAGGCGGTCAGGCTGGGGCCGAGGGCACGCACGAGGACCCGCTTAGGCTGGGTGCCGTCGATGACGAAGCCGGCGATCATGACGTTGTCGCCGGCGCCGACGGGGCCGCGCGTGGAGAGGTTGATCAGGCGGGCCGGCTGGGCCGCGGCCACGTCGTACACCTCGACCAGGCAGTTGCCGACCGCGTTCTCGTAGCCGCGGACGATGGCGGTGTACGAGCCCGCGGGCAGGGTCATGAGAATGACGCTTTCCACCCCGGCGCCGGGCGCGAGTCCGAGCGCGCTCGCTTCCGCGACCTGCGACTGGTTCATTTCCCAATCGTCGTTGAAGGCGAGCTGGCCGGCGGGGCTGCGCAGCTCGAGCGTCGGGTCGCTCAAAACACCCGGCACGCCGAAGGCCGCCAGCGACGGACCGAGCGCGCGGACGACCACCTTCTTCGGGCCGCTGCTGATCACGAAGCCGGCAATGAGCACATTGTCGCCCGTGCCCGTGCTCAGCCGCGTGGAGACATTGATCAGCCGGGAGGCGACCGGCACCGGTGTCGGAGTCGGCGTGGGGCTGACGGACGGAGTCGGCGTCGGCGTGCGGGTCGGGGTCGGCGTCGGGGAGGGCGTGATCGTAGGCGTCGGCGTCGGTGACGGTGTGGGCGTCGGCGTCGGCGTCGGCCCGGCCCCGGCGGGACTGAGCACCGCGAGCGTGATGCTCTGCGCGGGCAGCGTCAGCGCCAGCTTGGAAGCGGTCAGCGACCCGGCCCCGGCGCCCAGCGTCTGGATCGCACTGCTCGAGCCATCGAGCCGCCAAAAGGCCGGCGCGCCGCCCGCGGCGAAGCCCACCAGATTGACCTCCGTCGCCTGCGCCGCGGAGCCTTTGTTGATCAGCATGAGCGTCAGCCTGCCGTCGGCCGTACGCTGAGCGGCGTAGAAGCCGAAGGTGTTGGGATCGGGCAGCGGCGCGAGGCGGACGCGCGTGTCGCCGAACGCGCTCTTCTGCCCGTCGTAGTTCCGAAACATCTTGAAGGCCGCGTAGGTCCAGCCGGTTTGCGTGGGCGCTCCGGCCGACGGCGCCGGCGGGAACGGAAAGATCGTGGCCAGGTCCAAGCCCTCGCGGCCGAAGATCCCGAGCACGTCGGCCAGCGCGGTGGCGCCGTTGATGTGGTGGTCGGCGCCCCAGTTGAACTCCGTCAGGCCGAGCTTCAGCCCGGGGTAGTTGGCCTCGACCCAGGCCCGCATGCGCGGGATCAGCCGCACCGCTTCGCCGATGTACGAAGGCACACCGACGGCCTGTTCATCGATGTAGCTGGGATCCCATAGCGAACGGGTCGAGCGCGAGCGGAGCGTCTGCGAGCCCGGATCGACCGCCGGATTGAGCGCCACGCTGACCGGGTAGTAATGCAGGCAGAAATAGTCGAGCGAGCGCGGACCGGCGCCATCGGCGGTCTTCAGCCGTCCCAGGAGCCACGGCAGATAATGCCCGTCCGGGTTCGCCGCGGTGCGGGTGCGGTAGCCGCCGGCCAGATCGCCATCGAGCGGAAAGCTCGCGTAGGCATTCGGGTCGCCGTTGAGCGCCCGGGTGTTGGCGTAGGCGCGATCGAAGGGCGAAAAGACGTAGCCGGTGTACGACGACGTTTCCGGCCCGAGCGTGAGCGCGCCGGGCACGCGGCCTTTGATCATGGCGGCGTACTGCGCCAGGCGCGTGACCGAAGCGGCGGCCTTGTCGCCTTCGTTCACGGGATCGAGCGGCTGGGCGTCGGCCCCCACGCCGTACGGCCGCACCACGTCACGATGGGTGTCGGGCCAGAGGTCCGGCTCGTTGTCGAGCGTGAAGTAGCTGACCGGCGCGAAGCCCGCCGGGTGGAGCTGGAGGTAATCGACGAAGGCGCTCTGCAGCGCCGGCGAGTTGGGCGTGTTGGCGTCGTTCTTGTCGTTGCCGACGATGAAGCGCGTGCCGCCGCCCGCCAGCGCGCGGATGCCATTGCCCGCATCCGGAAAGAACAGGTCCCGGTCCGTCTGCGGGCCGTAGAGGGCGATGGAAAAGCTGGCCAGCTTCGCCCCGCCCGGGCCGAGTCGGGAGATCCAATCGAGCATCGGGATCGTGACCGTCGGCTCGGCGCCGCCCTGCCGCGCGGTGCGGATGAAAAGATCGGAGAGCCGCTGGTCGTTCGCCGCGGCGCCGTCGGCGGGGAGGCTCTCGAAGTAGAAGTCGTTACCGTGATTCTCGCTGTTGCTCAGCCAGTTGTAAGTGCTGGCCAGATTGCCGCCGTTGCGCACGAAGGTCGCGTTCAGGTCCGACAGCAGCGTCGGCGTGATGACCCCCACCACGCCATCGACGTAGTTGACCCCGTAGATGAGCGGGGAAATGGCCCGTCGGTCCTGCGTGACGTCGACCGTAACACTGACCTGCGCCGCGAGCGGCGCGGTCAGACCGCCGAGGAGCCCGGCCATTCCCAGCCAGAGCGCGAGATTCCGACGCGGCGAGCCATGCACGCCCGAGGCTAGAACGCCTCCCGAGGAACGAAAGCTCTATCGGCGCGCGCGGGGAATCGCGTCGGGCCGATGCCGCCTCGCCGGGCTCGACGAAGCCGCCTTCGAATTCAGCGAGCCATACCGACTCAAGGCCTCTTGCCCTCAATGCGCAGCCTCAGCGCTCCGCGGGACGGCCGCACTCGGAGATTGCGGACTACTCCGCCGCCTCCTCCGCTCCTCCGCTCCTCCGCTCCTCCGCCTCCTCCGCCTCC
>JAFEGM010000121.1 GCA_018240025.1 Verrucomicrobiota bacterium | reverse complement strand
GGCGACCTCGACGAGACCGGCCAGCGCGGGCGCACCCTCCGGCTCATCCCTCGTCGACCACCACGCAGCCTTGAGCCGTGCATGCAGCGCGACCGGCAGGAAGTATGCGATCGAGCGGTAGCCGGTGGCCGACACTGACCCGGCGGGTCGGTCGGTGTCACCAGCGGCGTTGACATCTGTTGAGGGCACGAGTCACCGTCTGGGTGGGAGAGGCTTCGGCCCCGTTTCGGGCCGGGGCTGCCCCCAGCCTACAGGCCGGTTTCCAGGCCGTCAGGAGGGTTACATGCCGCGAGTTGACTCGGTTTTCCAGGGGGGTCAGAGGCGTCGGCAAGTGCCGTCTGTGGGACAGATCTCGATGCCATACAGGCGGAGGAACTCTTCGGGGTTCACGTAGCCGGCGTACTGCGAGGGGGCACCGAGTGCAGTCGCCTCCTGCAGCCCGGCGACGGCCTGATTCGTCGTCCCGTTCTTGTTGACGGCCAGGTGCAGGTGGCATCCCCCACTGGGCGGCACGTTCCCGACGACACCGATCTGCTGGCCGGCGGTGACGGTGTCTCCGACGTCGACGAGCCGCTCGCTCTTGTACATATGCAGGTAGGACACCACGAACCCATCGGGGTGCTTGATCGACAACCACAGTGAGCTGCTGAGAGTCACCGTGCCCGGCAGGACCGCGTAGACAGGGTCGCCGCACGGGTTTGGCCAGCGCTGCAGGTCGATTCCGACATGCCAACTCGACGCACCCGGAACGGTGATGTCGCGCGGCCCGTAGCCGGAGGTCATCTGGTAGCCGGCCGCAAGGGGGAAAGCGGCCTGCCCGACGACAGTGCTGCTGTCGCAGCTGATCGACCCGCCGACCGCGGTGATGATCTGCTGTGCTGCGGGCTCCCACTTGTCGTAAGCGGTCGGGTATGCGGAGACCTGCACGGTCTGCGCGGCCTCCCCCAGCCCCATGTCCTCCCAGCCGGGGATGTCGAGCAGCCCACGCGGCGATCCGCCGTTGGGGCCCTCCTCGCCGCCGAAGAACGCCTTGGCTGCGTAGAGGGGGTCCATGAGCTCCTCGACGGTGCCCCAGCCCGACACACGCTGCTGGAAGTAGTTGACGGAGTCGTGGTCGCTGCCGACCGCGTCGTACGGGTAATCGAGGGACTCAGGCACGGAGGAGTTGGCGTACATCTTCAAGCCGGACTCCTGCAGCGCGGTCATGATCGCGATCTGCTGGCCCCGCGTGGACACGCCCAGTGAGCGGGCGACCGAGAGGATGGTGGCCGCGTGGCCGAGCTCCGTCGCACCGAGGGTGCGGGTCGATCCTCCTGTGGTCTGGACCTCGAGCTTGTCGGTGGTCAGCGACCCCGCGGTGCACTGCGACGACCCACCGCCGGAGGCGCCGGCGATCGCCATCATCAGGAACATCGTGTAGCCGGCGAAGAGCACCACCGGCACCAGCACGAGCGCGATCACCCAGAGGACGACCTTGCGCGAACCACCACCGTCCCCGTCGTCTCCCCCATTGACGGCGCCGGCGACGTCGGCAGAGCGCTCGAGTACTCCCGATGCGGACATGCGGGGTTACTTCTGTGCGATCGCGAGCCGGGCGCGCATCTCACCGCTGCGCGGAGAGCGAGGCGCGCGCGCCGGCAGGGACGAGATGTCGACGACACCTGACGAGGGGCGCCGTTCGATGTGTCCCATGCCCGAGGAGTCGACGACGATCCGTCGAGGACCGTCCGGGGTGCGCGTGGGCGCCGGGCCCTGGTCGACGACCATCGAGACCACCTTCGGGTCGCCCGCAGCTCGCGGCTTGCTCGCGCCTGCCGCGGCCGCGGAGACAGCCTTCGACGCTCCCTTGCTCGCGACTCGGCCACCGACCTCGAGCGCCGCGGCGCCGGCGGCGCCGGCCACACCGCCCGCTGCGGCACCCTTGCCGATCCGCGCGGCCGTGAAGACCAGGTCCGCGGTCTTCGAGGCCTTGGCGGCAGCACCCGCGCCAGCGCCGCCCCCAGAGCCCATCTGAGGCGACGGGAGGGCGGGACGGCTCGGTGAGCCGCCAGAGGGCGTCGAGGGCGGCTTGGGAGCCGCGGGCGGGCGTGTAGCGGTCATTGTGCCGATGTCCTGCGCAGCCCCCGCGCCGAAGTTGATGGAGCGCGCGTCGACCTTGTTGTCAGGGCGACGCAGCGCCGCGGCCGCGACGGTGGATACGGCGCTCATCGCCGCGACGGTCTTGACCCCGTCGCGCTGCGCCGGCGCGCCCTTGCCGATGCCGTACTTGGAGAGCTGCTCGGCGATCGACCGGCCGGTCTTCTTGGCAATGCGACGCGCTCGGATGATGAGGAACAGCAGCACGATCATCACCAGCGTCGCAAAGGTCATCTGCGCGACGAGCGGGATTCCCAGGCTGCTGAGCCCGGTGATCGCTGCGACGGTGAGCTTGAGGACGGCCGCCATGACGACTGCCATGAAGACGATGGCGACCAGGCCCATGAAGGTGTCGGCGAGGGACTTCCACAGCGGGTATCGGTTGACCGGGAGGATCCCGATGTAGACGTTCCACATGGTCTTGAGTGCGGAGATCAGGAAGCCGAGAACCGTGACTAGGAACAGCACCCCGAAGGCCATCGGCAGGATGAACAGGGTGAGCGCTCCGGGGGTCATCGTGACGGCCGTGAGCACCTGGCCGAAGTTCGGATTCTGGTTGAACGTCTTCGCCGCCTCGTCGCACCCGCCGACCGCGTCACGGACCTCGTTGCCGCCGGTCTGGATGGGCGCCGAGTTGGTCATCGTGTCGGTGAACGTCGCGGCGCACTGCCCCTCGAGGGCGTGGCCGAACGCGATCGTCTGCGCAGGGATCTTCACGAAGATGTCGACCAGCTGCGACGTGACCGCAGCTGACAGCAGGTTCTCGGAGTCGAGCTCCGTGCTGTTGATGTCGTCGGTGACGACGACGGCAGCGATCTGACCGCCGTACTCCTGGGCGGTGTCGAATGCTCCGCCTGCGGCGGTGAGCGAGGCGATCGGGTTAGCGAGCAGACCGGTCGCCAGCACCGCACAGCACGCAGAGATGAACAACTCCGCCCACCCGGTGGAGTGCCGGCCGAGCATGATCGCCAGGCCCGCGACGCCGCCGGCGATCGTCAGCGCGAACGGGATCCATGCGATCTCGCCGAGGAAGTCCTGCAAGAGGTCGGCCAGCGCGCCGAACGGTGCCGCGACGATGTCGACCCACTCGAAGGAGAGCAGCCAGTTGCAGAACCAGATCATCCACGACACCAGACCCAGATGCCCGGTCCAGATCGGGTCGATCCACATGGAGATGAAGAACTTCCCCATCGTGAACACATCGCCGCGGTCCAGTGGAAGCACCGTGTAGTTGGTCAGCGGGACGCCGTCGCTGTCAGTGATGTCGCCGCCGAGCATGAACGGGGACGAGCCGCCGCCGTCAGCGGCGAAGGCCCAGTACGTGTTGCCGAACAGGACCAGGAACAGGTCGATCAGGACGACGGCGATGACCTTGCTCCACCGCGGGTGATCGTGCGCCCAGAAACGGACCCGCCAGAACGCGCCGCCCAGAGTCTCGAAGGTGTGCCGGTAGAAGGTGATCATGGTGTCACCAGAGACGGGGTCGACAGCACGGCTTCGCGGCGGTCGGGGCGCTCGGGCAGCGTCTTGCGGAACTTCCCGATTCGACCGCGCTGGTCACGGATCAGTCCCTCGCCGCGCCGCTCCGGGGCGACCTTTCCGTCCGCCCCGAGCGGGGACAGGTCTTCGGTGACCACCTGGACCATCGCCGGGTCCGCGGGCTCGCCGGTCAGCCACTCGATCGCGCGGCGAGCGAGCTCCTTGTCGGTCTGGCGCATCACGTAGCGGGTCTTGAGCAGGCCTCGGGTCTGGGTTTCTCCGAAGTCGGCGGGGTCGTGCGAGCCGAGGGCGAAGAACGCGCGGTGCTTGCGACCGTCGCGGATGCCGATGCGCAGGTCGCGCTCTCCCTCCGGTGACTGGGTGATGTGGTGGCACTCGTCGAAGTAGGCGCCGGCGAGCTCGCCGGGGTTCATGAAGCAGACCTCGCGGGAGATCCCCATGAGCATCGCGTACATGGCGCGGCCGTAGATCTTTTCCAGGGGCATCTCCTCGAACAGGTGCGCGTGCTCGAGCTCGGTCTTGTCTGGCAGCGACAGCCCATGGGTGAGGAAGACCAGGGCACGCGATTTCAGGTCGACAGCGGTCAGCCCGTCATTGAAGAGAACCTCGCCGATGTCCTTCGACGCGACCAGGTTGATCAGGCCCGACAGCTCATCGCTCTCCGCCGAGGAGATCGTCTTGAGGTGCGCCCGCAGGCGACCGAGGCTGGTGATGTCGTGCGCGGCGACGTACTCCGGCTCGAGGAGGCGGGACAGGGCGACGCCTCGGGAGTCGCGGGCCCGGATGCCGAGCATCACCGCGAAGAGCGACTGCACCATGCGTGCGCCGACGAGAGGGCCGAACACCCGCAGCGGGTCCAGCGAGTACTCCGGGGTCATCAGGTCAACGATCGTCGTGGTGTCCGGCCGGAGGCTCTGCGCGAAAACCGCGTACTCCTTGGCCTCTGTGCGGTCGATCGCGACGACGCGGCCGTTGCGGTCGACCGTGTCGCCCATGTCTCCCTTGAGCAGCACGCTCTTGCCGGCGCCGAGCTCGGCGACCACGCCGAAGCTGGCGCTGGTGTCGGCCTGGATACTGCCGTCCGCGTCGCGGAGGATCGGGGTGTGCCGGGCGGTGCTGATGTTCTCGCCGAAGCGGGCGCCCTTCTCGTCTCCGAGCTCGTTGCTGGAAAGCGGAACGCCGGTCGCGAACTCCCGGCCCGTCGTGATCTGGGTGAGCTCACGGACGATGCGCCCGGTGGGCGTGCCGGGGATCATCGCCCACCAAAGCTCCTCCTGACCTCCCAGGGGAGCCTCGAGGAGGAAGTCAGCGCGCTTGTACTCGTCTGCCACGAACCGGCCCTTAGCCTTCGCGAGATCGGCGGTATCTGCCCCCACAGCGAACAGCACCGTCGCCTGAACCTCGACCTCCTTATCGGAGCGGTTGAGGGAGGCGTGGTAGGCGGCCAGCGTCTCCGCGATCTCTCCGAGGTCGGATCCGCCGCCGGTGATCGTCGCGGTGCCCTCCTGGTGCTTGTACTGCTCCTCGAGGGCGGTTTCGGCCTTCTTGTTGCGACGCTTGACCTCGTCGGCGCCGGTGACGGTGAAACGGATCCCCCAGTCGACGTCAAGGGGGAACTGGTCGACGTGTGAGATCCACTCGACGCCGGGCGAAACCCAGCCGGCCTTGGGTGCGGCGACCATGGCCTGCACCACCTGGTAGGACGACGTCTCGTCCGCGTAGGGGCTGTGCACCTTGAGGTAGCGGCGCTTGAACGGGAGGAACTGCTGCCCCTTGGGAAGGTCGCTCTGTCCGCCTTCGTCGAGCCATGGGTTCGGCATCGCGGAGGGCATCTGGAAGTGCGCGAGCTCGTCGACGCCGAATCCGTCCTCGGTACCCTCGGCGGGCGGGACAGGGGCGGCGAGATCTGCGGAGAGGCCGCGCTGCTGCGAGTGAAGGGCGATCCAGATCTGCTCGGCCGGCGTTGCACGGGTCGGCTGGAACGCGGCCGGGATGCGAACCTCGATCTCCTTGGCCATCCGCGCGGCCGCAGCGATCTCGGAGTCGGTAGGCAGCTGACGGGGAAGAGCCAACGTGTCGCGCAGCTTGGTGTCGGCGGCGCGCACTGCCGACCTCGCGCGAGCCTTCATCGAACCGGCCGCGAGCGGGACCGAGAACCAGAACGCGCGCGTTCCAAGCGGGATCTGCTCGAGCGCGTCCAGGGTCAGCTCGACCTCGCGCGCCCAGTCCGGACACTCGTCGATGCGAACACCGTCCAGCATCCGCTCCACGACAGACACCGGATCCAGGTCAGCGCACAGCCCCAGCAGCAGTCCCTCGCCCCGGTGCGCCTGGAAGAGCGCCTGGTGGTGCGCCTTGACGAGCTGCTTTGCCGCCGTGGTGGCGTAGGCATACGGGAGCGGCTGCAGCCGCCACGTAGCCCAGACCACGCCCGAGCGGGTCCACATCAGGTTGCTCGTCATCGCTGTTGCCGGAATCTGCATCGTCGTCTCGTTTCTCAGTCGGTCGGCGTGGCCAGCAGCAGATCGCGACCGCCGCTGAGGGGTGCCGTGATCGGCGTGCCGCCGAGGATGGGGAGGAGGGCTGCGTAGCTCGTGGCAGCGGGGTCCGCACAGATCGGCCCACGCGCGTTCTCCGCCTTGACCACGAGGGTCTTGATGACGTAGCCGCGGCCTCGGCCGATGATGCCGAGCGGGATGTCGGTGTTGTTCATGGTCAGTTGCCTCCTCGGGCTTGCTGCAGCAGGCGCTCGACGCCGCTGACCGCGTGTGCGGGTGCGTGCGCCGGCAGCGGCGTCGAGCGCGGCTGCAGGACCGGCTGCGCCACGACGGGCGCTTCCGGTGCGGGTGCGGTGGTCTCGCTATCCGGGGTGGTGAGCGTGGCTCCGACCGGCTCGGCGATCGTTGTTCCGCCGCCTGCGAAGTGGGGCGGGCGAACCCGCATGGTCACTCCGCGGTAGCGGCCGGCTGCGGGGCGGGTCATCGCGGACAGGCCGCTGGTGATGATGCTCAGCAGGTTCCGGCGTGTGGCCGGGATCCTTCCGGCTCCCCACGCTGCTCCCCAGGACACGAAGGCGGCGACGGGGATATCGACGATCGGAGAGCCAGTCCCCCACACGCTCTGCGTCAGCAGGGCGACGACCAGGACGATCGCCAGGACGACGCCCTGCGTCAGCGTGTAGGGGCCCCCGGGGATCTTCGTGCCGTCGTGGAGACGGCCGATGAACTTTGGGAACCGGCGGCTGCGCGTGTAGAAGCGCGCAACCTCTCTCTCTTCGTCGCGATCGGCCACGTTCGCTCCTTTACGCGACCAGCCGGTAGACCGTGTCGCCGGCCGCGGTGGTGGTCTCGTTGAGCACCAGGGCGTCCGCCGGAGCTGCGATCTGATGGATCGTGACTCCGATGGCGTCGACGGTCTCGGTCTGGATGAGGCCCATGACCCACTCGCCACCGCCGGCGGCGAGGAACATGGCCAGGCCGCACGCGATGCCGGTGATGATGGTCGTCGCCATGGCGAACCGCACCTTGGCGGCGACGACGAAGAAGATCACTGCTGCTGCGAGAAACACGACCGCCCGGAAAGCAGTCGTCGCATCAGCGGTGATCCCGTTGATCCAATCGAACATGGTTGGTGTTCCTTCCTTAGTTGCCGTTACCGGACGGTGTCGGCGTGGGGGTTGTCGATCCCTTGTCGGAGACCGCTTGCGGTGCAAGATCAATGGCGCTGACCTCCCAGCGGGAGGCACGCGCGGTGAGGGTGAGCGTGTACGTCGAGGTCACTTGCTGGTCCAGCGGGCTCAGCAGTGAGACGGTCGCGAGCACCTTGAGGGTGTCGCCATCGCTCGGGGACTCCGTAGGCGTCAGGTCTGACCGCATCTCCTCGACGTTGACCATCACGTAGGGGGCGGGCGAGATCGCCACGAAAGATGTGTCCGGGGCGCTGTATCGGGACAGGTCACCCGAGCCGGCAAGGTACGCGCCGAGGAACGCCGACACTGTCTCCGCGGACGGGTCAGAGGATCCGATGGTCTGCTTGTAGACCAGCGACGTTGTCTCGCCCTGGACGGGAGCGGAGATCTGGGCCGGGAGACCGACTGCCCTCACCGTGTCCCCGTTGACCGCGATCGCCACCTGGAAGTAGCGGCGCGGCCAGCTCGTCGTGCTGGTGTCGTCGGAGTCCGTCACCGACAGCTCCTTGATGTTCGCCGCGACGACGACGTTGACGAAGTCCGAGCCGTCGACGGGCGTGATGGAGACCACGGACAGGTCGCGGTACTCCCAGGCCGTGACCGACAGCTGCCGCAGCGCCGCCAGGTCGACGTAGGTAGCCAGGTCGCCCGGTGCGTCCTTCGTCGCGCTCAGCCACGAGGAGACGAAGCCCTCCGCGTAACCGCCGGCAGCCTGCTGCTGCGTGCTCAGTCCCGCTGCCTGCGCCTCGGGCGCTGCGGCGACGACGGGCGCCGGACGTGCGGCCGCGGCGAAGAGCGCGATAGGCCCACACGCGATCGCGGCGAACAGAAGCGCGGACAGCAGCTTGCCGCCCAGCTGCCGACCATGGGTCCAGCTGCTCCCCTGTGCCGGGACGGTCTTCGTCTCCTTGGCCGGCTTCGACGTCTTCTCACGACGCGCCATTATGCAGCTCCTCCCACTCGCAGCTGCGCCACCCGCAGAGCTGCCGGCACCGCTGCCGAAAGCTCCTCAACCGCCTTCACCACGCGACCATGCGTGGAGGGGTCGAAGGGTGCGTCGAGAGTGCTCGCCACTGCTTCCTCGAACCCCTGGCGCGCACGGATCGCGCGTGCAGCGTCGGGCTTGAATCCTTCCCACATGGCGTCGTCGGCGCTGTCTGCGGTGCTGCTCTCGCTCACGTTTCTGTCCCTTCCGCGGAGTCCTGATGCCTCCCGACCAACGGGGGCATATCTGTATAGGCCGGGTTTTCGGCCCTTCGCGGACATCGCGGATCGAAGAAATCTTGCGTGGATATTGCGCCCATGCAGCGAGGCATGGAAACCGCCCCTGAACAGGTATTTACAGCATCGGATCCCAACTCAGATCCACCGAAGCCAGCATCCGCCGATCGGGCGCTCTCCTGCCCGGCCGGAACTTTCCAGGATCTGAACCAGGGGTGCTGAGGAACGTGGCCCTTCGTCAACCGACGTCACGACGAAGGGCCATTTCTCATGACTGCTTGGGCGAAGACATCACCTCTTGCCGACCAGCTGTTCGACGAGTGGAACAGCTTCCACTCCCACACCACTCACCACTTCGGAACGCTCGGCGAGCTGACTGGCGATGAGGCCGTGAACCTCATCCGGCAGCCGCAAGCTCCCGAACAGCGCGACGCGCTCCTGCTCGAGCTGCTCACCCTCGAGCACGCCGGCGATACCATCGCCGGCCGCGTCCTGCTCAAGTCGTTCATGCCGCTCGCGCTGCGGCTGCCGAGCAGCTGCAGCAGCATGCGCAGCCTGTGGCAGCACTCCCCCGCCGACGCCCGTACCGCGACGATCGGCGTGCTCTGGGAGGTCATTCACACCTACCCGCTCGAGCGGGTCCACTCCGTCTCCGGAAACATCCGCCTCGAGACGATCAAGAACCTCGGAGTCTGGTTCGGCAGCGAGCACAGCGTCGACTCAATGCCGGTCGAAGACGAGCTGCTCGAGAAGATCGCAGGCCCCGACGAGAGCGATGACGTCTTCCGGGATCTGGTGACGATCCTCACCTGGGCGATCGACTCCGGCACCCTCCGCCGCGACGAGGTCCAGCTGCTTGCTCGCATCGAGCTCGCGGAGGGTGATCCCGGTGTGGCGCGTGAGGAAGCAGCTGTCGAGCTCGGCGTCAGCCGGGAGACGCTCAACCGCCGAGTGTGCCGAATCCGCACCAAGCTCATGCAGGCCGTCAGCGGCGACATGGAGGCCAAGGTCTCCTACGCCCCGCGCCGCAGCTGAGCCAACCCGCCATCCAGGGGGCAAGCGCAGTCGACGAGTCGAGCGCTCCCCACAGGCCGGAGCAACACTCCCGCTCCGCCCCCCCCCAGACAGACAGGGCCTCTGGATGGCCCCCAGGGGCCCTGTCTTCCCCTCCGCCTCACTCGGAGCCCTCCTCATGGCCGAAATCGCCTCAGCAGGCCGCACAGGCCCGTCTACGCCCGCATCCATCGTTTGGATGCCCCGCCACGACTCCATGACCAGCCCTCGCGACACCGCGCACCCCCACCATCGCCAGCGCCGCGCTACACACGCGCCACCCCGCCGCCATGCTCTGCGCTGTACCCTCGCAGCAACACCGCGATAGCCTCCGCCACTCCCCCGCCAGATCACCGCATCACTTGCGCGATACGCTGAGCAACCCCCGCGCCATACCCGCGCCAGCCATCCGCAATATCAACTGCAATATTCGCGCTATTACATCGCCCTACCCGCGCATGCTGTTGCGCTCTAACGTGCGCATTACGAGCGCCCGGCTGTCGCCTGTACGGCCCCTTACTTGCGCATTGCTTGCGCCCGTATGTAGCCACTATGGCGCGGGTCTTGTTTTAGATGATGCGCACTGTCAAGCGCTCTGCTTGCGTTGTTCTTGCACCGACAGAGCGCGTTCATCGCACAGTTCTAGCGCCGTAGCTCCACATGCTCTAGCGCATGTGTCGCGCCAGACACGCGCGATTGTTGTTGTATATAGGCGTGAATGTGACGCTATACTGGCGCCCATGAACCCGCCACAGTTGCCCCATACCCGCGCCACACATCCGCACACCGCGCGCTCGACTGGCGCGACCGCTGCCAACGCCCTCAGCCGTGGAGGCCGATCGTGAGAATCATCGGCGTCTGCAACCAGAAGGGCGGGGTGGGCAAGACCACCACCGTCATGAACCTCGCGGCCGCGCTGTCCCGCGCTAACAATGTGCTCGTGGTCGACGTCGACCCGCAGCAGTCCGCAGCACGCTGGGCCGAGCGCGCGGGGGATGACCTTCCGTTCGACTTCGCCGCCGACGTCGACCCCAACAACATCATGGGATTGCGTGACCTCGACGGATACGACATCGTCCTCGTCGACACACCTGGCAGCCATGAGAACACCGGCGTTCTCACCGCAGTCCTGCAGGTCGCCGACTTCATCGTCCTGCCGCTCGAAGCGGCCACCATGGCCATCGAGTCCGTCGCGGACACGCTCGCCGAGCACATCATCCCGACTGGGGTGCCCTACCGACTCCTGCTGAACAAGATCGACACCCGCCGAGGCGGGCGGCGACTCGAGGACTGGGAAGAGCAGCTCGACACCGTCGAGTTCATCGAAGGACAGATCGGACTCCCGCGGTTCCAGCGTCACATCCGCCTGTCCGCGAGCATCGAGGACGCTCCCTACGACGGCAAGGTCGTCACGCAGTACACCGATTCCCGCAAGAACCAAGCAGCGATCTCCGACTACACCAGTGTCGCGTTGGAGCTCACATCGCTGTGGGCCAACCAGATGAAGGAGGCCTGACGTGGCACGCCAGGATCTCGGAAAACTCACCCGCCGCGCCGTGCCGACGCCGGCTCCCGCAGAACCCGTGGAGCCCACCGTCGACCAGGCTCCGCCCACCGAGCCCGTCCCTGCAGCGGCGGTCGAACCTGCGGCCGCTCCTGCGAAGAAGCAGGCGCCGCGCAAGCAGCCGACTCGCACGACCCGCGCGGAGGACGAAGACGGGGGAGAGGGGGAGGAGCGGGAGACCGCGACCAAGGGCGTCCCCGTCCACCTTCCGGTCCCGCTGAACGACCGACTGCAGGCGTACATGGCCAAGACGCGCAAGAGCCACCAGACGGTCCTCCTGGACGCCGTCTCGGCCACCTATAAGCGTCTTCCTGAACTGATCCGCCAGGCCACCGCCGGCGGAGAAGAGACTGACGAGGACTGGACGGATCTGTTCAACCGGCAGAAGCGTCCCGCCCCCGTCACTGATGCGGGGCCTCGCGTCAAGCACACCGTGCGCGTTGCCCCGTCGTACCGCGCGATCCTCGATCGCGTCACCGCTGAACTCGATGCTCCCTCCCGGAACTTCGTCATCATCACCGCCTACGAGGCATTCCTTCCGCCTCTCGAATAGACGGTGCGGTGTCCAGCTACAGCAGAAGACCAGCTGTCGCGACAGCGGTATATGAGACACTCACCGAACTGCTTAGACACCTACGCCACATCCGCCCACGTTGAAGGACTGACTTCCAATGACCACCACCACTGACCGCAAGAGCAAGCGCACGAAAGACACCACCGAGCAGGGCGAGCAGAAGCAAGGACTCACTCCTGCAGTCCTGCAGCCGACGAAGTCTCGCCGGCGCCCCGCGATCATCGCCCTCGGCATCGCGCTTGTCCTCCTCGGCGGAATCGGCGTGTGGTGGGTCACCACGAACCTCACCCGCACCGTCAGCGTCATGGCGACCAGCGTCGATGTCTCACGCGGGGAGACGATCACCACAGACGACCTCACGACCATCCAGCTCGCCGGCGGGCAGCAGGTCGACGCCGTCTCCGCCGCGGATGCCGCCGACCTCGTCGGAACCACCGCGCTGGTCGACCTGCCCGCTGGCACCCTCATCACGTCGGCCAACACCGGCGACACCCTCGCGGTGCCGTCCGGCTCCTCGATCGTGGGCGTCACGCTCACCCAGGCGCAGATGCCCGGCTACCAGCTCGCAGCAGGCGACAACGTCCGTGTCATCGAGACCCCCGTCACTCAGGGCGACCCGCCCGTCGAAACCCCCAAGAGCTTCGACGCCACGGTGTTCACCGCCACCTACGACACTGAGACCCAGGTGTGGGTTGTCGACCTGGTCGTGCCGAACCGTGAAGCACCCGACATCGCCGCTCGTGCCGCCACCGGCCGTGTCGCGCTGGTCATCGACTCGACGGGGGAGTGACCCCGCATGGCGATCATCTTCCTTGCCAGCGCGTCCGGCGCCCCCGGCGTGACCACCGCCGCCGGCGCCCTGGCCCTCAACTGGTCCAAGCCCGTGATCCTCGTCGAGGCTGACACCACCAAGACCAGCAGCATCATCCCCGGACTCATCCGCGGGCAGGTCTACCACAGCACCGGACTGACCGAAGCGGCCGTCGCAGACCAGTACGGCGCTCTGACCCCTGACAAGCTCTGGGAGCAGACCGTCGAGCTCAGCCCCCGCTCAGTGCTCATCCCCGGCTTCAAGAGCCTGCAGGGCGCCGCCGGCGCGGGCCCCCACTTCTGGCGGGCACTGCTCGACGCGCTGCGACCCTACGAGTCCGCCGGTTACGACATCCTCGTCGACGGCGGGCGCCTCCACGTCAACGACCCTCGTCTCCCGCTACTGCGCGAGGCGGACAGCATCACCCTGTTCACCGATCGCACGTTGCCCTCCGTGGCAGCCGTGCTCGCACACTGGCGATCCCTCGACGAGAACCGCAACACCGTCCCCGAGTGGCTGCTGAACACGCTCAACGAGATCGGGCACGCCAGCTACGTGGATCTCCTCGTTACCGAACGCTCCACCACGCAGGAGACCTGGCCTCTCAAGACCGTCACCAAGCAGATCGGCATGAACCTGCTGGGCACCATCCCCTGGGATCCGAAGGGCGCCGCTATCTACTCGGTCGGCGCACCCACCCTCGGTGCCCAGCGCACCCCCTACTCGCGGGCCATCGGCGCACTGCTGCACAGCTACAGCGATGTCCTCAACACCCGCACATACACAACCACCGACTGGGAGGGACAGCAGTGAGCGACTCCACGCCCGACCCTGCAGACCTGGGCAACATCCCGTTCTTCACCGCGCCAGCACCGGCCACCGCGCCGGCACCGGCAACACCGCAGGCACCAACGACCGCACCGGCCGACACGAGCCTGCGCAACCTGGGACACGCCGCCGCGCACCTGACCCGTGCGGCGCAGCGGAACGCTCCGGCCGAAGCCGCCCCCACGACACCTGCTGCTCCGATCGTGCCGACACCGCCCTCCACCCCCGAACGGCCTGCACCCGAGGTCACTCCGCAAACCACCCTCGACGCGCGCAGCGATCTGCCCTGGGCCGACATCGCCGCCATTCGCGACGAGGTCTCCCGTGAGCTCGCCGCGGTATTCAGCGAGTCCATGGACATCACTGCCGAGCAGCGCGAGCAGACAGCGCAGGACCACATCGTTGACCGGGTCCGAGCTCGCGTCGACGACCAGACCCGACGCCCCGGCGAGGGCCGCTGGCCGGCGCCGATGCAGACCGCGATCCGGCAGGCCGTCTTCGACCAGCTGTTCCGCCTGGGTCGGCTGCAGCCGCTCGTCGACGAGCCCGACGTTGAGAACATCCACATCAACGGGTTCGACGACGTCTGGATCTCCTACGCGGACGGCCGCGTGGTCAAGTACCAGTACCCGATCGCCGAGAATGACCGTGAGCTCGAGCGAGAGATCAACCTGCTCGCCGCCCGCTCGGGTGAGGGCGGACGATCGTTCACGAGCGCCCGGCCGCGACTGCACATGGACCTGCCCGGCGGAGCGCGCCTGGCAGCGATCGCCGAACCCGTCGCCACCCGCCCCACGATCGTCATCCGTATCCACCGCCTCGTCGACGTCACCCTCGACCAGCTCGTGGAGCGCGGCACCATCACCCGCCAGGCGGCAGCCTTCCTCCGCGCGGCCGTCATCGCCGGGGTCTCCGTCGTCACCAGCGGCTTCCCCGGCGCAGGCAAGACCACACTGCTGCGCGCGCTCGCCGACTGCATCCCGGCCGAGGAGAAGATCGTCACAATCGAGATGGAGCGTGAGCTCTACCTTCACAAGATCAACGACCGCCACCCTCGAGTGGTCTCGCTCGAGGCGAAGCCGGGGGAGGGGGAGCGTGGCGCCGATGGGCGGCTGCCTGGTGAGATCACCCCCGAAGACCTGGTCTACGACACCCTCCGACTGGACACGCAGCGCTTCATCGTTGGTGAGGTCCGCGGGCCTGAGATCTACGCCATGATGCAGGCCATGCAGTCCGGTGTCGGGTCGCTGTCCACTCTGCACGCCGCCAGCGCAGACGACTCGATCGACCGCATGTCGGCGCTGATGCTGTCGCGCGGCAACAACACGACCCCCGTGTACGCCTACCGGATGATCGAGCAGAACATCAAGATCGTGGTGCAGATCTCGAAGATCATCGACCCCGCTACCGGCAAGCCCCGCCGCGTCGTCACCGAGATCGCCGAGATCCTGCCCGGCGAGGAGCAGAACAACTCCCGCCCTGTGGCTTCTCAGGTGTTCCGCTTCGACCGATCCACCGGCAGCCTCATCACCGCTGACATGCCATCGCCGCGGCTCCTCGAGGAGCTCAAGTTCTACGGCTTCGATCCCGCGAACCTGGGAGTGTGAGATGACTACCGCAACCCTCGCTCTGTGCATCATCGTCGCGGTGGCCGGCGCGATCCTGGTCATCCTCGGCGCCGCCCATAAGCCCAGCACCAGTGGGCTGCCCACGCGCAGCGCACTTCGCGGGAAGGCGACACGCGACTTCACCCGCACGCAGCAGATCCAGCTCGTCGGCGGCGCCGCGGTCGGTCTGGTGTTCGCGCTGATCACCGGATGGTGGCTGCTCGTGATCGCGGTGCCCGTCGCCGCTGTCGGCCTGCCATGGCTGCTGCAGAAGGGCCCCGAGGAGAACACGATCGCCAAGCTCGACGCCCTCGAGTCCTGGACCCGCAGCCTCGCCGGCCTCACCGTCTCCGGTGCCGGCCTCGAACGCACCATCGCCGCATCGCTGAGCAGCTGCCCCGAAGCGATCCGCCCACAGGTCACGCAGCTCGTCGCGCGCATCAACGCCCGGTGGACCACCACCGCGGCGCTGCAGGCGTTTGCCGACGATCTCAACGACGAGACCGCGGACGTGCTCGTGATGCATCTTCTCCGCAAGGCCGAGCTCCGCGGCTCCGGTCTCGCCGCCTCGCTCGAGGATCTCGCCAAGAGCATCTTCGAGCGGGTCAAGATGCGCCGACAGATCGAAGCCGACCGCGCCACCCCGCGCAACGAGGCAAGGTTCGTCGTCTACTTCACCGTCGCGCTGCTCGTACTTCTGGTCCTCGCCCAGCAGTACTCCGCCCCCTACGGCACCCCGATCGGTCAACTCCTGTTCGCCGCGTACCTCGTCAGCTACGCCCTCGTACTGCTGTGGATGCGACGCATCAGCCGCGGCGTGCCGGCACCCCGTCTGCTCGTTGCCTCCGAGAAAGCTGGTGAGAAGTGAACCTCGCACTAATCGTCCTCCCTGGCCTCGTCCTGGGGCTCGGCTTCGCGCTGGTCATCGCCGCACTGGTGCCCACCCAGCCCAGCCTCTCCGCAGCGCTCGATCGGATCGGCACCACCACCGTCGCCGCCGACCCCGCCTACGCCGCCACCCTTGAGAACCGGGTAGGCTCAGCCGTCCTCCGTCGCGTCGGCGACAGCCCCTCGCTCAAGATCCCCACCCGCGATCTGCGCCTGATCGGCATGAGCGTCAACCGGTTCCTGTACCAGAAGGTGCTCTCCGCCGGCCTCGGCCTCATCGCCCCCATCGCGATCGGACTGATCTTCCAAGTCCTCGGCCTGACCGCGTTCTACATCCCCGCACTGTTCGG
Organism: Verrucomicrobiota bacterium; assembly: GCA_018240025.1. Classification (GTDB taxonomy): domain Bacteria; phylum Verrucomicrobiota; class Verrucomicrobiia; order Chthoniobacterales; family SZAS-18; genus SZAS-18. The sequence continues at coordinate 10,913 of JAFEGM010000121.1, read as the reverse complement.
CATCCCCCTCGCCATCGGCGGCTGGTACCTGCCCAACCTGCTCGTCCGCGACCAAGCCGAAGCCGCCCGCAAGGAGTTCTCCCGCTCGGTCGCCGTCTACATGGAGCTCGTCGGATCCGAACGCATCAGCGGCGCCCCTCCCGGCAAAGCCCTCGAGTCCGCAGCCCAAGTCGGACGCAACTGGGCCTTCGTCCGTATCCGCCAAACCCTCACCGAAGCCCGCTACGCCGGTACCGCCCCCTGGGACGCGCTCGAGCAGCTCTCCGTCGAGATCAACGTCCCCGACCTGGGTGAAATCGCCAAGGTGATCAGGCTCTCAGGGGAGCAAGGAGCATCGGTATATGAGACACTCAGGGCACGGGGGCAGAACCTCCGGGACCGACTTCTGAATGACGAAGTGACGGAGGCGAACAAAGCAACCAACAAGATGACCATCCCGATGACCCTCACCGGCGTCCTCTTCATGCTCCTCCTCGGCACACCGTTCGTTCTCAACGCTTTCTTCTGAAAGGTTGTTTATCCACCGATGTCCGCGAAGGCTCCAAACCGGGGCCTATACCTAGTAGACCAAGCACCACCCACCCAGAGAGAGAAAGGAACCAGGATCCTATGTCGACCCTGAGCCGAGAGTTCCTGTCCCGCATGCGCGGGCGGGCAGCTCGCTTCACCGAAGAGCCCGAACGTGGCTCCATCACCCTCGAGCAGGTCATCTGGACCGCCGGGATCGCGCTCGCCGCGGTGGCCGTCGTGGCGATCATCGTCACCGCGATCAACGCCTACGCCGGTCAGATCCCCACCGGCTGAAAGAGCCACCCGCAGATGGTCCGCACCACCAACCCCGGTCACCGGCAGCGCCTCAGAGAAGCGCTCGCCGGTGATCGGGGTGCGGCCACGCTGCAGAACACGATCATCGCCCCGGTACTGCTGCTCGTCCTCGCGGTCTTCCTGCACCTGGGCATCATCCTTCACGCCAACAACCTCGCCCACGCCGCCGCCACCAGCGCCTACAACGCCGCCCGCGCCTACAACGCCAGCGGAACAGACGGCTCCACCGCCGGCCTCGCTGTCCTGAACCAGTCCGGCTCACCGATCAGCGGCGCGTCCGTCGCGGTCGACCGCGGCGCCAACACCGTGACAGTGACCGTCACCGGCAACGCCCCCTCCTTCGTCCCCGGACTGACCACCAACATCGACGTCACCGTGACCGGCCCCACTGAAAGGTGGGTCAACTGATGCGCACCATCCGCACCCTCATTGCCAAGCTCCGCGACGACCGCGGCTCCGCCGGCCTCGAGATCGCCATCCTCGCCCCGGCCCTCGCCGCCGTGCTCGTGCTGCTCGCAGCTTCCGGACGTCTCGCTCTGGCCGGCAATGCCGTCGAGTCCGCAGCGTCAGCCGCAGCTCGCGAAGCCTCGCTCGCGCGCACCACAGCCGAGGCGCAGGAAGCCGCCGAAGACATGGCGCGGATCTCGATGGAACAGTCCGGCGTCAACTGCACCACCCTCTCCGTCAACATCGACGCCTCTGGCCTGAGCGCCCCGATCGGGACCACCGGCCGAGTCAGTGCGACCGTCTCCTGCACCGTCGCACTCAGCGACGCCGCCATGATCGGCCTCCCCGGCACCCGCGACCTCACAGGCACCGCTGCTTCTCCGGTCGACGCCTACAGGGAGCGGCGATGAAAACCATGATCCAGAGGCTCCAAGCCAAGTTCCGTGACGACAAGGGCGTCGCGACGATCTACTTCGTCATCATGACCGTCGCGTTCCTCGCGATCGTCGGACTCGTCGTCGACGGCGCCGGCAAGGTGCAAGCCAACCAGCAGGCCTACACCACCGCAGCCAGTGCCGCCCGAGCCGCAGCGAACGCGGTCAGCGGCCAAGCGATCATCGACGGCACCACCGCGATCGACAGCAACCGAGCCGTCAGCGCCGCCAACGGCTACCTCGCCGCCGCTGGCGTCGGAGGAAGCGTCGCCGTCAGCGGCGACCGCATCACCGTCACCGTCGACACCGACTACTCGGCAACCTTCCTCCCCGTGCCGTTCCCCGTCCAAGCCACAGCCACCGCAGAGCTGATCACCCAATAGGAGCCCCACCATGAGCATCAAGCGCCTCGCCATCGCCGGCATCATCGCCGCCGCACTGACGCTGACCGCATGCACGGGCACCGGCAACCAGAACCCCACCGCCAGCCCCACAGACACCCCGACCCCCACGCCTACCGCCAGCAACGCACAGGTTCCGCCGCCGGCGAGCGAGGATGAGGCGATCACCGCAGCGGAGACCGTGCTGACCCAGTACTTCGTCACACGGGGCGAGGTCAACGCAGCTGGTGGTACCGATACTGCGCCGCTTGAGGCGTGGGCGACCGGGCGAGCTCTCGAGGTCGCTGTCAACGATGCAGCTGGCATCGCAGAGGGGCCGATTCTCAACGTCGACCAGGTGAACGTCGAAGGCCCCGCAACCACAGAGGGAGCGATCAAGTACGAAACGGTTGCTTCCTACGGGCAGGAGTGGGAAGGCATCGAGAACGGTCTTGTCACGATCAATGCCTGCCAGGACGCGAGCGAGTACAAGGTCTGGGCTAGCGACGGGTCGGAGGCCATGCGCCCCGAAGCTCGCAGCACCTTCGACTACCAGGTCGTCTACGACAGCGAGAGCGAGACCTGGCTGGTTTACAACCTGATCAGTCTGGGGGAGAGCTGCTGACCGTAGCTCGGGAGATCGCATGCTGAAACGACTAGTCACCGCCCTTGCCTCGATCGCCTTGATCGCAGGCACCTTGATGGCCACGGCTGCGCCTGCTAATGCTGCCGGTGGTGTTTGGTGTGACCCGGAGTCTTCGCGTTGCTACCTCACGATCTCGATACCTTCGGATCCGGCGCCGAACCCGGACAGCAACGGGTGGACCCCTGGCGCACCGACCTGCTACTACGAGAACTCGCAGTCTGGCCTTCTGCAGCTGGGCTGGACCGAGGATCAGATTCGAGTGTTCGAGGGCGGCACCTACCAGCGCTTCTACGCGATCATCGACTGCGGTGGATCCGACTCGTACTGGTCGAACACGCGGCAGTGCTACGTCTTCATGAAGGACGGCGTATGGCCGGCCCGCCCGCCGGGCTACTCGCAGGAGGCCGGCTACTACGGCTGCATCATGTTCAACCCGACGCCCGGTGGATCGCCGGGCCTGGGCACGGAGAGCAACTTCTGGAGTGAGACGGTCCCGCCGGGGCTGCGGGTGCTCACTCCGGGTGCCGCTGCTCAACAGCTCATCTCCACGTTCGCCCTGCGCGGCATCGACATCGGCATGGCTCCCGAGGTCAACCCGGAATGGGGTCACCGTCGCGGCTACGTCGGGGTGCCGATCTGGCTCTGGGTCAACAACCCCGAGCCCCTGACCTGGGGCCCCTATACGGAGACCGCGACGCTGGGTGGGCAGACGATCACGGCGACCGCTCAGGCCACGTCCGTTCGCTGGCAGATGGGCGACGGCGCGTCGACGACCTGCGGCAACACCGGCACCCCGTACAACGTCGGCTACGGCATGACGACGTCGCCGACCTGCGGTTACCAGTACACGTCGACCTCGAGCCGGAACCCCGGCGATCGCTTCACGGTCACGGCCACGACGAACTGGACCGTGACGTGGACCTCTCTCGCCGGCCCCGGCGGCACCATCAACCTGACCACCAACAGCGCAGTCGACCTCGAGGTCAACGAGCTGCAGACGGTCATCGTCCCCTGACCCCCAAGGAGGCATCATGAACCGCATCGGAAAGGGCCTCGGGTCGCTGATCCTGCTCGCCGTGCTCCTGGTCGGTATCCCCGCCGGGCTCGTGTTCTTCGCCGGCAACCCGCTGCCGTCGTGGGACGAGCTCGTGGCCGGGTTCACGATGCGCGACTACACCGGATCCTTCCTGATCGGGACGATCATGCCGATCGTCGCGTGGATCGCGTGGGCGACCTTCGCTGTCGGCTTCCTCGCCGAGCTGCCCGCGCAGCTGCGCGGCGTGCCGCGGCCGCGGATCCCTGGCCTCGGCGTCCAGCAGAAGGTCATGGGCGGTCTGCTCGCCGCAGTCATCGCACTGTTCTCGCCCGCGGCCGCGTTTGCGTCAGAGGTACCCACACAGCCTTCGGTGTCGATGAGCACCTCTGTCGTCTCGGTTGCGACCACCGAGGCTGCGGCTGAGGAGGCCCCTGTCGTCGAGGCAGGCCCGCAGTACGTGGTGACGGGTACGGACACACTCGCCCGGATCGCGGAGAGCACGCTGGGCGACCGCAGCCGCGCTGCAGAGATCTCCGCGCTCAACCTCGGTGTGCAGCAGGCCGATGGGGGAGCGCTGACCGCATCGGGATGGCTGCAGGAGGGATGGGTGCTCACCCTGCCGGCAGACGCCGTCGTGCCAGCCGCAGCGGATGTCGCGGCAGCGCCTGCCAGCGCCGAGGCGGAGACGGTCACCGAGATCACCTACGAGCAGCGTGCCATCGTCTCCGGCGACACCCTGTGGGACATCGCGGCCGAGGAGCTCGGCGACGGTACCCGCTACCCCGAGATCTTCGAGGCCTCGAAAGACATCGTTCAGCCTGGCGGCGGCACCATCACCGATCCGAACTGGATCTACCCCGGCCAGCAGGTCAACATCCCCGTGGCCACCGTCGTCCCCATCGCTCCGACCGACGACGCGGCGGGCACCACCGGCAGCACTGGCTCGATCGACACGGACGAGGGCGCTGCCGGCGCCGTCGACGTCGACGCAGACGAGGGTGCTGGTGCCGCGGGTGCTGGCGGCGGCGCCGACGAAGGCGCTGGCGCGTCGGGTGCGGATGCCGCGGCCGAGGACGAGGCCACAAGCGGTCTGGGGTTCACCACGGATGCCACCCAGGCGCCCGCCGACGAGGCGCCCGTCGACGAGGCTGCAGCTCCGGCCGCGGCCGTCGACGTCGACGAGGACGACACGAGCGGCATTGAGGACTACTTCCAGGTCGCCACCATCGGAGGCATCGGCGCCACACTCGCCGCCGGCCTCCTCACCCTCCTCGGGTGGCGGCGTCTCAAGCAGCGCCGCGACCGCAAGCCCCGCCAGCGGATCGCGATGCCCGACGAGACGGTGTCCTCCGTGGAGCTCGAGCTGCGCGCCGTGGAGAACCCGCTGGGCGCCGAGGCGGTCGACACAGCCCTGCGCCACCTGGCCGTGTGGGCGCAGGAAACCGGCAGCCGGCTCCCCGCGCTGTACGCCCTCCGCCTCGATGAGAGCTCGGTCGCCGTCTACCTCGACGAGCCGACCGACCTTCCGGCACCGTTCACCCAGTACGACCCCGAAGACAAGCTCGCTTGGATGGTCGCGCTGACCGACCTCGAGCCTCTCGACACGGTCCCGTCCGCGCCGTACCCGGCGCTGGTCATGCTCGGCCACGACGACAACAACGGGCACATCTTCGTCGACCTGGAACGGATCGGTGCGCTCAACGTCACCGGCGCCACCGGAGAGCTGCGCCAGGGCGTGCTTACCGCCATCGCGATCGAGCTCGCCGCGAACACCTGGTCTGAGGACGTCCAGGTCACCCTCGTCGGCGTCGGCGATCGCCTCCCGCTCGCGCTCGGCAGCGGCCGCGTGCGTCACGTCGAGGACACCGACACGCTGCTGCGCAACCTGCACGGACAGGCCGCGGCGGTCGAAGCTGCTCTCGCTGAGCTCGGCGTCGACGGGCTCGAGCAGGCACGTACTACCGGAGCGGATGCGGAGGCCTGGGCGCCGGAAATCATCATCCTCGGCGACAACCCGGACGAAGCCACCCGTGAAGCCATCAGCGAGCTGGTCACCCGGATCCCGCGGGTCGGTATCGCAGCTGTCAGCGCCGGCCACCTGACGGGCAGCTGGAACCTGGCACTCACCGAGGACCGTCGAGCTCAGCTCGAGATCCCCGGCACCGGCGTCGCCATCCCGATCACCCCGCAGCTTGTCGGCACGCGCGAGTACAACGAGATCCTCGCGCTGTTCGACGTCGCCACAGAGGGCGCCGCTACCGGCGTCGCGCTCGACGACGAACTCGAGCTCGACGAGATCCCCGCCGCTGCAGTCGAAGCCGACGAGGTCGAAGCCGAGCAGCTCCCGCTCGCCGACGAGCCCGACGTCGAGATCTCCGAGCCTGTCGCCGCCGAGAAGGAGGCGGAGATCTCCGAGGCGGACGAGGCAGCACCCGCCGCCGTCGACGAGGAGCCGGCGGAGACCGTCACGGTCGACCTGGTCGACGAGGAGGCCGCGGCCGAGCACGACGAGCCGCTCGCGGCGATCACACCGCTGCACCGTGGGCCGTACCTGCAGCTGCTCGGACCCGTCGAGGTTCGCGGCGCGCGTGGAGAGGCGCCGGTGAACCCGAACACCGCCGCGCAGTGGCGATCGGCAATCCGCAAGGGGACCGAGCTGGTCGCGTTCTTGTCGGTGAACCCGAACGCCACCGCCGAGCAGGTACACGCCGTGTTCTGGCCCGGCCAGATCGCCTCGGGCAAGAAGGCAAACGACGACCGCAACGGGCTGACCTCCAAGACTCGCCGCTGGCTCGGACAGAACGATGACGGCGAGCTCTATGTGCCGCTCGTGACGACGGGGGAGTACCGGCTGCACGAGGACGTCCGCTCCGACTGGCAGGACTTCCTCGGTCTCATCGGTGACGAGATCTCCGACACCCCCACCGACCGGCTGCTCGCTGCGCTCGAGCTCGTCAAGGGACAGCCCATCAGCGGCGTCCCCGACAAGCGCTACGTGTTCGCCGACCGGCTGCGCAACGAAATGATCGCGACCATTGGCGACGTCGCCCATGAGGTAGCCACCCGCAGCCTGTCCACAGGGAAGGTCCGACACGCACGCCTCGCCTCCGCGATCGGACGCATGGTCGACCCCATCAACGAGGTCTTCTGGCGTGACGGTCTGCGCGCCGAGCACCAGGCAGGCGACCACGCCGGCGTCGAGCGACTGATCACGCAGCTCGAGCAGAACCTTGCCGCCGTCGACGAGGACTACGAGCCCGACACCGAGACGCAGTCCCTCATCGCTCAGCTGCGACAGCGCCACGCGATCGCCAGCTGACCCATGACCACAACTCGTGAGGCCCCCCAAAGCGCGCGCGCGGGACGTTTCCCGGCGTTGCGGTACCCGCTCGCGGCTGTGGGGGGCTTCGCTCTGTCAGCGGCCATCACAGCGCCCCTGAGCCCCGATCTCGGGCTCACGGTCGGCAGTTGGGTCATGATCAGCGTCTACAGCGTCTACGGGGCGCTCCTGGCGCGCACGGACCTGCAGGAGCGTCGACTGCCCGACGCGCTCACACTCACGCTCGCCGCCTTCCTGACGGGCACCGTCCTCGCTCTCGCGATCACTGCCGGCGCCGGCGGTGCAGCGATCTCTGCAATCAGCGGCGCACTCGGCCTCGCGGTGTTGCTGGCAGCGTTCGGGCTGCTCGGGCAAGTCGGTTTCGGTGACGTGAAACTCGCTCTCAGCGTGGGGCTGCTCACCGGGTGGCACACCTGGTACTTCCCGTTCATCGCAATCGCGGTCGCCTACGTCCTCGCGTTCCCCCACGCGATCATCGCGGCGGTGCGACGCAAGCACGGACACGAGAGCACGGACCTCCCGTTCGGCCCCTACATGATCGCCGCCGGCCTGGTCGTCGCGATCGTCGCCACCCTCGCCACCCTCGCCAGCTGAATGTCCGACGAGTACTACAGCCCCGAAGGGGAGTACCTACGGCGCGTGCTGCGGCGCAGGCGCGCGCGGACCGAAGTCGCGGCCGCGGGCTGGTTCGGCCGCAGACGCGCACGCGACCAGCTCCGTGAGCTCGAAGAGAGCGACGGCCTCGACGATGCAGCACAGCGATGGGCGCGTTCGATGCTGCTGACCGAGATCGCGAACGCCTGGGCGCGGACCTCCCGGCATTCCAACGAGTGGCATCCGCGACTGCTCGAGCACCTTCCGGGCCTCGCCGAGGAGGCCGCGGCCGAGGCTGTGCTGCAGGCCGGTGACGACGAGTTGCTCCACCCGCTGCTCACCGCCGCGGCCGCGGAACAGCTCGCGCGTGAGAACGTCGATCGGGTGAGGCGCGTGGTGGACGACCCGACCATCTACCTGCTGCGCACCACGACGCCAGAGGGGAACCCGATGACCGTGCTGCAGCACGCTGCGAGCGGTCTGCGTGGACGATTCGCCGTCGATCCCTTCGACGGGTTCGGTGACGTGTTCTCGAAGCCCTACGACATCCCGTCGATCAACCCGGACAACCCGCACGACGATGGCAACCGCTGGGAGCTGTACGCGGGTCTCGGCATCGGGCGTCGCCTGTACCTCTCCGCGGCCGACCTCCACCCACACGTCCGCTGGCGTGCCGGTATCCAGAGCCCCTATGCGGCGCCGCTGCGCACCAGGCTGCACGACGCCGACCCGTACCACTGGGGGGCGAGCTGCACCTGGTGCAACGAGCGGCGGATCATCTGGCGCGAAGCCGACCCGACCGAGCTCGCCGAACACCCCATCACGCCGGCGCCGGCCGCGATCGCCCCCCGGATCATCGAAGTCATCACCAGCTCGAGGTAGCAGAGGGTCATCCTCCGTGGATGCTCGCGCCGACGAAGACCGGGGGAGAGGCCACCTGTGGCAGCGCCTCCTCACGGCCGCACACCACGCACACCAACGCGGCAGGGCGATCGCGCATCACCACACCGCAGCAATGCGGCTGGGTGCCGGCTGCCAGCCAGTCGTGGACCATCCTGCGAAGCTACGCCCCCGCGCGGCCGCGAGCATCGACTTCTCCACAGCACGTTCCCCAGACAGGTGTTTTGTGGCACAATACCTATATGGGAATCGAGTGGCCGGAGTCAGCTGACAAGCACGACATCCCCCACGCTGACGCTCTCTACGCAATGCAGAACGCGACCTACACGAGCACCAAGGTCAAGATCAACGACGGCGACACCCGCAACCAGCGTCGCGTCTTCATCGGCCCACAGCACGCACAGACCGATCGGCTGATCGAAGTGCTCATTGAGCTCAAGCCCGGCGGCAACTTCGTCGTCTACCACGTCATGCCGCTGGGCGCCTACTACCGCCGACAGATGGAGGAGGAGAACGAATGACCCTCAGCAAGAAGGACCAGGAGCGCTACGCCACCCTCGCCGCGCTCGAAGAGCAGCCCACCGGCGCGTCAACGCCGGGGGAGAGCGCCCACGGCGCCGACGCCGCAGCCATCGGGCAGCAGCTCCTCCTCGAGGCCCTCGGAAGCACACAGGCTGTCGCACGGGCCGTCGGAGGACGACCCCGCGTCGGCGGCACGGCCGCGGGATCCGGCGCGTCCCCGACGATCCGCACCCGCGTCACCCCGACCCGCAAGCGCGAGGTCGACCAGCTGCGCGCGCAGCTGGGGATGAAGACCGACTCCGACGTCGTCCGAGCCGCCCTCGACGAGTACGTGCAACGGCACCTGCAAGCCAGCGCATGACAGCGGGGAATGTCGGAGACGACCACTAGGGTCCGCCCATGCGCGTCATCGGAACCATCCGCAGCACCGCCACAGAGCGGATCACCGTCGAGGCCGGCAGCTACCAGGAAGCGCGCGAGATGCTCGAAGCGCAGATCCCCGAAGGCCACGAACTCATCGCCATCCGCACCGACGACACCGACGCCAGCTGACCATGGGCACACTCGCAGACTCGATACCCGCAGCTCACGCGCGAAGCGCCTGGGCTGCGGGTATCGAGCCCCTGCGTGAGGCGTTCCCACTCCACGCCGACAAGCTCGTCCGCGCGATCGCGTACTCCTACATCGAGCCCCTCCCGACACCGATCTTCATCATCGGGGGAACCCCCACAACCCGAGACGCGCTCGCCGACGCACTCGCCGAGCTCGCCGGCGAGATCGAACGACCACACATCGACCCCCTCACGTTCGCAGGAGTCCGACGTGCCGTCGTGCCCGGCAGGCCACTGGTCCTCACCAGCGCCCCCCACGTCAGCCCCCGCGCACCACTCAGCGCGCTCGACGAGATCGAGATCGAGAGCTTCGTCTCATTCGCCACCCCACTCAGCAAGGCCTCCGCGCTGATCATCGCCAGCTCTCAGACAATTCAGCCGCTCAGCGCCGAGCGCTCCATCACCATCGAGCTTCCCCAGCGTCCGCGCAGCCTTCAACCGCTCCGCTCGCTGGGAAGTGAACCCGCCGCTGCCGGCCGACGCATCATCGCGAGCTATCTGCAGCAGAACGCGCCCCACCTGGATCTCGACCCTCATGGGATCAACATCGCCCGACATCCCGACTTCGCCAAGCCCCGGCGCCTCGACGCCGCGTTCTACCTCGGCGACACGATCCTGAGCACCCTCGGCCTCGATGCTCCCGCCCAGCCCGCGACGTCATGGCTCGGCGAGGACGACCAAATCATCTGGGCCCTACGCGAGGCCGTCAGATACCTGCTCGCCAACGGCGGCGAGCTCACCGACAACGCCAGCCAGACCAAGGAGTGGGTGATCGGACGCACCGACCACCGCTACCTGTATATCCGCCCCACCGAAGCGCTGCCCTTCATCCGGGCCGCGCACGGTGACCCCACCCTCAGCATCAAAGCGATCACCACGACACTGCGCCGGCTACATCTGATCGGCACCAAGACCGGAACCGTGACCGCGCGAATCGGTGGAGAACCCACCCGCGTCTGGAAGATCCCCGCCGATCGAGAGATCTAGCGCGACACGCCGAGCTCAGCGAGCGAAGACGGGCCACACCACCCGAGGAATCCACTCCGAGGAAGCGTCGGATGACACACAACCCTCGTCGACGCAGTGTCGGGAACGCGGTGAGCTGACACTGAATGTCATGTTGTTCGGCCGCTTCCGGGCTCTTGAGGTCCGCTTTGTAGTGACACTTACCTGAGGGG
>JAFEGM010000120.1 GCA_018240025.1 Verrucomicrobiota bacterium | reverse complement strand
TGGTTCACCGACAGCCCGAACTGCTCCATCAGATCGCTGCGGTTCACATGCCCCTCCCAAAACAGGCGGAACTCGATGAACTCGAGCCTTTGCTCGACTCCCCAACGAAGTTCCGACCTGTCGTTGCTCACCACGCTCTCCCGTCATCGGTCGATGCGCATGGAAATTATGCGCGCCCAATTTCTGGGCCTTCTTCGACCGTAGCCGCGCGATGCTTGGGGATCAATCAAAAAGGGAAGGGGTGGCGCGCAATTATCCCAAGGATTGCCGCAGGTTCTGCGCGACGGCATTGGCGGCCATCCCCACCGGTTCGGTGGCAAGATGGGCGTAGCGCGCAGTGGTCTGGACCTGCGTGTGGCCGAGGAGCTTGCCGATCATCGGCAGGCCCTGACCCGACGCCACGGCAGTGGACGCGAAGGTGTGGCGCAGGTCGTGGATGCGGACGTCCTTGACCCCGGCGCGGGCGCGGACGCGTTGCCAGAAGGGCTGCAGATCGCTCAGGGGCTTGCCGGGCAGGGTATCGGTAATCACCCAAGGGTTGCCGTCGATGCGATGGGCGCCCTGCAGCAGGTCCACTACCGGCTGGCCGACGTGGACGACCTTCGCCCCCGTCTTGGAATCCGGCAGGCGCAGGGCAGGGACGTCGAAATCGACGTATGACCACTGCAAGGACATAATCTCGTTCAGGCGGCATCCGGTCAGGATCAGCAGTCGCGCGGCGAGGATGGCCGAGAGCAGTTCCACCCCTTCCGCTTCCATTTCACCCAGCACCTCACCGATCCGGCGCAGTTCGGCCGCGCTCAGGAACCGTTCGCGTTTCTCCTCGGGGTATTTCCGGATGTGCTTGCGCGGGTTGGTCCCGTCCGGACGCAGTCCCCACATCTCTGACAGGCTGAACATCTTCGAGATTACCTCCAGGCAGCGGTTGGCCTGATAGGGAATGTGCCGCAGATCATGGTGGAACTTCGCGACATCCGCCCGCGTGATCCCCGTCACCGTCAAATGCCCGAGGGCGGGTAGGATGAACCGCTGCAGGTTCCGGCGATACTCCTTGCCCGTGCTGGCCTTCACGCGGATCGCGATGTGCTCCTTGCCGAACCGTTCGGCCAGTTCCTTGATGGTGATCGCCTTGCGCCCGGCGTCGCGCTCCGCGGCAGGGTCCTGCCCGTTGCGCGCAGCGGCGACGATGGTGATGGCGCGGGTGCGTGCCTGTTCGCAGGTCAGCACGGTGCTGGGCCCGAGGCTGATCCGCCGCGACCGGCGCCCGGCGCGGTATTGCACGACGTAGCCTTTCCGCCCGCTTGGCAGCACCCGAAGTCCGAAGCCGGGGATGTCGCTGTCCCAGACGAAGTATTCGGCGGCTTGGGCTTCTGCGGCGTCGACGATGCGCTTTGTGAGTTTGGGCATGGGAGCGGTGAACTGGCCCCCGTTTCGACCGGACACCTGGGCATAGCCATGGAGGCTCGGGGATATGCCTGAGCATGTGCTTATGTCTGAGATTGAGATCATCACGGATGGCGGCCGGCGCCGCCGCTGGGGGGCGGCCGAGAAGCTGCGGATCGTTGAAGAAACACTGGACGGGCGGGCGAGCGTCTCGGCGGTGGCGCGGCGCAATGGCGTTGCGCCCAACCTGCTGTATCGTTGGCGACGTCTCATGCTGGAAGGGGGGAGCGTTGCCGTGACCGGAGATGATGACGTCACCAGCAATCGCGTCGTCCGGCAGTTGGAGGACCGCGTCCGCGAGCTTGAGCGGCAGCTTGGCCGCAAGACGCTGGAGGTCGAGATCCTGCGCGAGGCCCTGGACAAGTCACGCTCAAAAAAACCGACCTTGCTCGCGCGGTCGCCGCTGGCGGGAGATTTCCAGTGAAGGCGGTGGCGGAAACCCTCGATGTTGCCCGCTCGAACCTGATCGAACGGCTCGCAGGCAGGGCCAAGCCGCGTCGGCGCTATCACAAGGCGCAGGACGCGGCGGTGGTGGTGCTGATCACCGCCCTGGTCGCGGCGCGCCCGACCTACGGTTATCGCCGGATCGGGGTGATCCTGAACCGGCAGTTGCGCCTCAAGGGCCTGGCGCCGGTCAACCACAAGCGGGTCTACCGGATCATGAAGGCGCATAACCTGCTGTTGGCGCGCCAGTATTCCGAGCGCCCCGAGCATGTCCATGACGGCAAGGTCATCGTCATGCGGTCGAACCTGCGGTGGTGCTCGGATGGGTTCGAGTTCACCTGCTGGAACGGCGACGTCGTGCGCGGCGCCTTCATCATCGACGCCCACGACCGTGAGATCATCGCGTGGCATGCCGTGGTCAATGCCGGCATCAGCGGCTCCGACATCCGCGATATCATGCTTCAGGCCGTCGAGAACCGCTTCAGCGCATGTCGCACGCCCGTAGTGATCGAGATGCTGACCGATAATGGCTCGCCCTATATCGCGGGAAAGACGCAGATCTTCGCCCGCCAGCTTGGCCTAAAGCCCTGCTTCACGCCGCTGCAGAGCCCGCAAAGCAACGGTATCGCCGAAGCTTTCGTGAAGACCCTGAAGCGCGATTACGTCCAGGTCACGCCGATCCCGGATGGCCGGGCTGCGCTTGGGTTGATCGGAGGCTGGATCGAGGATTACAACGAAAACCACCCGCACTCAGGGCTGAAGATGCGCTCGCCCCGCGAGTTCATCGCAGATCAAACCGCAACCGCCTAAGTGTCCGGTGAAACGGGGGCAAGACCAAGCGGCTTCCGGGTTCTCTAGCTTCCACAGTGCGCAATGCGGATGGCTAGTCAACGAACACATTGATATTGCGTGTAAAAAGGAAAATCCGCGCAATCTCACGCAGGGGTTGCATCGCAGTCGTGAGCGGAAAGGATGGTCCGCACGAATCAGAACGCAGGTTCCGGTCTTTCGACCGCGCTGCTATGGTCCGCGAAAAGAAACGGAATCCCGATGGCGTCGAAATCCACCCTCAATGCAAAGAACCTGGAAGCGCTGGGCACTGAGCGTCTGGCGCAGCTGCTGATCGAGATAAGCACCGGCGATGCCGCAGCCAAGCGCAAGCTGCGGCTGGCGCTCGCCGGAGCTGAGGGCCCGAGGGAAGCGGCGCGGGAGATCGCCAAGCGGCTGACCAGCATCGCAAAGGCGCGGACCTTCGTGAACTGGCAGAACCGCAAGCCGCTGGTGAAGGATCTTCAGACCCAGCGCAGCGCCATCATGGATGAGATCGCCCCGCATGATCCTGGTGAGGCGCTGGCGCTCTTGTGGCGGTTCATGGCTCTGGCCACGTCCGTGTTCGAACGATGCGACGACAGCAGCGGCACCGTCATCGACATCTTCCACCAGGCCTGCACCGATCTGGGCGAAGTGGCAAAGGCGGCTGACGCAGCGTCCGAGGCGTTGGCGCGGCAGGTTCTCGATGCGCTGCAAGACAACGGGTTTGGCCAGTACGACGGTCTGATCGCCACCATCGCCCCGGCGCTGGGCCCGGAGGGCGTCGCGCATCTGAAGACACTGGTCGAGGAACTCGGCCGAACGCCGGTGCCGGTACCGCCAAAGAGCGAATGGCTGGCCGTCGGCTGGGGCAGCGGCGGCACGCGCTATGCTCACGAGATGGAGGAACGTGCGCGCCAGAGCACGGTCGAAATGGCCTTGAAGGACATCGCCGACGTGCAGGGCGACGTCGATGGCTTCATCGCCCAGTATGACCCGAAGACCCGCAAGGTGCCAAAGATCGCGGCCGAGATCGCGCAGCGCTTGCTGGCGGCTGGCAGGGCAGGGGACGCGCTTGGTTTCATCGAGCGGGCCGAGGTGGACAATGCGCGCTGGATCCCGCCCGAGTGGCAGGACGCACGCCTTGCCGTGCTGGAGGCGCTTGACCGGAAAGACGAGGCGCAGGCATTTCGCTGCGCGTGTTTCGAGCGCGACCTGTCGGGTGAACATCTGCGGGCCTATCTGAAGCGTCTGCCGGATTTCGAAGACATCGAGGCCGAGGAACGCGCGATGGCGCATGCCGCCGCTCATCCCGACCTGCTGACCGCCTTGGCTTTCTTCCTGAACTGGCCATCGCTTGGCAATGCCGCGCGATTGCTGATCGACCGGCAGGACGAGGTCAACGGCGATCACTACGAATTCCTCGCCCCGGCGGCCGAGACCCTGGCAGAAAAGCACCCGCTGGCCGCGACGGTGGCGCTGCGGGCAATGATCGATTTCACGCTGAATGAGGGAAGGCAGAAGCGCTATGGCTATGCCGCCCAGCACCTGGCGACCTGTGCCGATCTGGCCGGACGGATCGAGGACTTCGGACCGGTCGAGCCGCACCTTGCCTATGCCGCGCGCCTGAAGGCCGAGCATGGCAAGAAGACCGGCTTCTGGTCGCGGATGGACGGATGATTGCCGTGCTACCGGAAAATCATTCCGCCACCCATTGGAAGCATGGTGGAAGCACAAGGGGAAAAACCGCTGCGCAATCCTGACAATCCGCGCGCAGGCCGCCCTCGGGGACCCTGCCCGGGGGAGTCCGGAGGGGGCGGGCGCCCTTCCGGTCCCGCGGAAGGCGGCCCGCGGCGGCGCGGGGACCGGGGCAGCGCCCCGGCGAACGGCATTGCGAGCGGAGGCGCCGGAACGGCGGCGGAGCGCGCACTGATTAGTGAGTTAATCCCTCCTGCACCCTTGTGCCTGCGGACGGAGGTGCCGCGCGACCGCGCCGTTCCACGATTTCTTTCGACGGACCCATTTCCGGATCGTCCCGACAACGGAGGTCCGAATGCCGACAGATCCCAACTCTTCCGCCACGCCAAGCGCCCGCCCGGTCGTCGCGCGCTGCGAAGGCATGTGGCCCGAAGCCCTGGGCGGCTACGAGGCGCACCGCACCCGCAAGGGCGGCGACACCGGCCATGTCGATCAGGGCCGGAGCCACCTGAACCGCCTGCTGATCGGCGGGCCGGACTGGGCCGCCAGGGCCGCCGCCGAGATCCGGGCGATGCGCGAGAAGAACTACCTTCACGAGATCGAGGCGCTGCAACGGCGCAAGCGCAAGTCGGAACTCCTGAAGCGCATCGCGGAGGGGCCGAAGGACCCGTTCCGTGCCAGCCGGCACGGCCCGCTGCGCGAGATCATCCTGACCGCGCACCAGGACTGGTTCGCCGCCGGCGCGCAGGCGGCGGGGTGGACCTGTCACGGTTTG
>JAFEGM010000011.1:47313-122436 GCA_018240025.1 Verrucomicrobiota bacterium | reverse complement strand
GACGCCGACCAACACGCCGACGCGCACGCCGACCCCGACGCCGACGGTCACCCCGACGCCGACGGTCACCCCGACGCCGACCAACACTCCGACGCGCACGCCGACCCCGACGCCGACCAACACGCCGACGGTCACCCCGACGCCGACGGTCACGCCGACGCGCACGCCGACCCCGACGCCGACCAACACGCCGACGCCGACCATCACGCCGACGCCGACGGTCACCCCGACGCCGACCCGCACGCCGACGCCGACGCCGACGGCCACGCCGACCGTCACCCCGTCGCGCACGCCGACGCCGACCAACACGCCGACCGTAACGCCGAGCAACACGCCGACGCGCACCCCGACGCCGACCAATACGCCGACGGTCACCCCGACGCCGACCAACACGCCGACGCCGACACCCACCAATACGCCGACGCCGGTCCTGCCGACGGTCACGCCGACGATTTCGCCGACCACCATCGGCACGCCGACTCCGACTCCGCAGCCGACGCCGACGCGCACTCCGACGCGCACTCCGACGCCGATCCCGGACTGATCTCAGCCCTTGGAAGCCATTAGTTCATCCCAATGAAAACCCGACCGACTTCTGCCCGCGGCAGCACCCTCTTCGTGGTGCTGTTCTTCATGGCCCTGCTGTCCGTCTTTGTGGGGGCAGCGTTCTCCCTCACTTCGAATACCGCGACCGCCACCAACCGGAGCACGCAGATGACTCTGGCCTATGCGGTCGCCGACAGCGCGATGGAGCTCGTCTTCTCCCGCTGGCGCAGCATCGTCTCGTTCAACACGAACAAGAACCTGAACGCCGCGGTCTTCATCACGGGCGACTCGCCGCTCAACTCCGAGACGAAGGACATCACCGTGGTGACGTTATCGGACCTCGGGCTGCCGGCCGGTTACCTGGGCCTTTCGAGTTCGACCAACGCCGCAGTCGGGAAGATCTCGCTCAAGACCGTCGATTCGACCGGGAAGGTCTACGGAAACTACACGAACGATCGCTGCACGGATTCGCCAACCACGCTGGTGGAAGCCACACGACGCGGCGAGTCCGGCATTTACCCGCCCGTTCCGTCTTCCGGAGCGGATTACAGCTTCCGCGTTGCCTCTCCGAACGCCAACGGGTTCCAGTCGATCGAGATGGTCTATCGGGTCGATGTGGAGGTCACCGTCCAGACCCGCACCGCTCCTCTCACCGCCAAGGTGCGGCGCCACTTCACCCGCTCGGTGGCGAGCGCCGCCCAGGCCGCCTACTTCTACGAAGACCGCCTCGAGATCATTCCGGGCACGAACACCACGATCAAGGGTCGCGTGCATACGAACAAGGACCTCTGGATCGGCGATCGCACCGACGTCACGCTCCGCTTCCTCAACAGCGTGACCTATGGTGACGCCCTGGTGCCGCGCCAGAACCCCGTGGGTGCCGGTGCCGCTACGTTCCCACCGGGCTTGGACGGCTTCGACCTGCTCTTCGCCCGCGGCTATTCCCCGACCCCGGTGCCGAAGATGAATGTCGGCGGTATTAACCGCGAATCCCTTCGGCCTTATGTTCCGGCCAGCGGCCGCGACGTTCCAAACCTGAGCTACAACAACAACTCCCTCCGCGAGCAGATCGAAACGGCGACCACGAAGGACACTCTCTCCGTCTCGGACGTGTTCGCCGACGCCTCGAGCCGGCAGTATGACGACTACTGGGGCACGAGCACGAACACCGATGGCGACCAGCGCGCCATCGAGGAGGCCCGGCAGTACAACAAAGCGGCGGTCAAGATCATCCTCGCCTACGACAGCACCGGTAATTTGGATCTGAACAAGACCATCGTTCGTGGCCCGACCGCTGCCGGCAAGGCCGACGGCGTGAATGCCGATGCTACCGCCTCGTCGAGTTCCGTGGCCTACGCCTTGTCGGTCGTGAAGAGCGCCTTGACCGGCACGGGCACCTATCCCAGCGGAGGGACCACCTTCGGCCCCATTCTCATGGCCAGCCAGCGAGTCGCCGTGAAGGACCTCCGCGACGGCATTGGCGGAGACACGGTCATGGCCACGCGCATCAACATGGCCGAACTCCGCAAGGCCATCGAGGCCGTCTTCTTCGCAGAACAGACCGACGGAGTGTATCCGCCTTGGGGTGGCACCACCAAGTCGCTGGTCAAGCGCGAGGGCGACTTCGTGTACTCGGGCGAAGTTTACATCGCCGACGCCACCTACGGGCCCGCGGGTGGGACGCTCCCCGCCTCGTACAACCCCTTCCTCTACGGCACCGGCCCCGATTCTGCCTCGGTTCCGACCGTCGAGTACAACGCTGCCGGCGGACGGGTGAAGCATGCGCTCATTCTGGAGAACGCGACGCGCCTGCCAGGCTGCACCGCGACGAACGAACTCGACCGCAGCTTCACCCTCGCCACCCACAACGGTGTCTACATCAAAGGCGACTACAACACCGGGGGTGACACCTCCACCTACCAGCCCGCGTCGAACTTCACCGCGGATGCGTCGGCGTCGACGGTGGCCAATTACGGCGGCACTGCCGCTTGGAATGTCACCGCCGCCATCATGGCCGACGCCGTGGCGGTGGTTTCCCGCAATTTCGATCCGCTGGTCGCCGATCAGCCGATTAACGCGATCAAGTCCACGGCCGGCACACCCGATCTGGACGCCGATGGAAACAACATCTTCCTGCGCGGCGCGGTCAGCACCACGGTCAACAGCGCGATCGTCACCGGCCAGTACCAGAGCAGTGACAACGGCTACTCTGGCGGATCGACCAACATCATTCGCTTCCTCGAGAATTGGACCAAACCCATTGAAGGTAGCGGTTCGGTGGTGACCGGTTACAACGGTGCCTCGACCCAGCTCTATTTCACCTACAAGGGCTCGATCATGCAGTCCTACACCTCCAAGGAACTCTCCAACAAATTCCTGACTCCGAGCCGCTTCCAGATCTACAGCCCGCCGGTCCGTAAAGTGCTCTTCGACGAGACCTTCCTGGTGAATCCGCCCGTCGGCTTCCCTGGCACCATCACTTACACGAAGGGGCCCTGGGAGCGCCCGATGTCCTGATCGAGCGCATCCGTCCACACTGCCCGTTTTCACCGAACCAGCCGCGTGTCTCTCTTCCTTCGCCTCGCCCTCATCTCCACTGGAACTGCCGGCCTGCTGGCCCAGCCTGCCAAGCCAGCGCCGAAGCCGCCGCCGCCGGACACTTGGAACTTCACAGTCACGCCGACCGTACTGGAGGTCGACGGTTACCGTGAGCCCATGCTCATCTTTCAGCGTAACGAGAGCAGCGTAGCTATCGGGGCGCCCGAAGGGGGCTGGATTGCGTCTGGGACGACCGCGGAACTGGCGTTCGTGAACCCCAAGGTGCCCGGCGCACGGATTTCGCTTCGCAAATCCTCTCTGCCGGTGCCGAAGGACTTCGACGCGGCGTGGACCGCCAGTTTGCGTGACACCCTTCTGACTACCCTCCCGAAGGATGCGAAGAACGGCAAAGTCACCGATCTTTCGAATCAGCCGATCTCGGCCAACGGCTGGAAGACGTTCGAAGGCCGCCTCTCGTTCAACCAGGCCGGTGATCGCTACGTCTGGAGTTATCTCTTCCTCAAGCTCCACGAGCAAAGCATGCTCGAAGGGGTCATCGTCTGCCGGGAGAGCGACCTCCCCGCCACCCGGGCCGCACTTTTCTCGATCCTGCCCACCTTTCAGATGCGCGGGCCCGCGCGCGGCACTGCCCCGGACCCAAACCAACCTCGCCCGGCACGGAGCGGCGCTCGTTAAAGCCGGTAGCGGAGGCCAAAAAAAAGAGCCGGCAGAACGCCGGCTCTTTCATCTTCGGCTCCTACCGCCCACCCTCAGGCGACCGCAGCGGTAGCGGGACGATCCGCCGGTGCGGAGGCTTTCCGAGGATTCACGATCAGTTCGGCCTCGTTGTTGCCTTGGTGTGCCTCCCGGAAGTGGCGCCGGGCGAGTTCGCGGACGAACCCCGAAGCGTGACGAGCATATTTGAGCGTCAGGAACTCGTCCTGCAGACGATGGGCGTCCTGAGGCTGCACGTACTGTTCACGAATGAGCCAGTTGACGAACTTTTCGATCAGCTTGTCGCTGGCTTGTCTCTGTCCGTTTTCGATTTTGATCCAGCCTGGGGTGGAAACGAAACCCTGCGCGCCGACAGCTTCCTGAGAAAGCTTGAGTTCGCGGCGGATGGACTTGAGGCGTTGGCCGAGAGGCTGCATGTGCTTCTTGTGTTGGTGTGGTGTTGCCGAGACTGATAGTGAGAAAGAAACTCACTGATATTTAACTATTCGCAGCAGCCCAGGTTTTGGTCTTGCGAAAAATTCCATATTTTCAACGAAGTAATCTTTCCCTGGGTTGTTTCCAGAGTGTTTGACCCCGCACTGAGGGTGGACATTCAATGCTGGCAGGGATGGGTTGAATTTTCCTTCTTTATGCCCTCCTCCTCCACCTCACCCGCCCGGTTCAGACTGCCGGGACCCCGCCTAGCCTTGGGCCTGCTCCGACTCTCCACCGAAGCCCGGCCGTCGGAAGAGGTTGCCATCTCAGTGATTCACACTGCTCTGGACGCTGGGATCCGGCTCCTGGACACCGCGGACAGCTACGGACTCTCGGACGCGGATTTTCATTACGGTGAGGTGCTGGCCCGCAAAGCGCTGTCCACCTGGAGCGGGCCCCGTGAAGAAGTGCTGGTCGCCACCAAGGCGGGGTTTTCGCGCCCGAAAGGCAAGTGGGTGCCCAACGGAAGGCCGGAGCATCTGCGGAAATCCATTGAAGGCAGTTTGCGCGCTTTCGGGGTGGAGCGGCTGCCCTTGTTTCTGCTACATGGAAACGACCCCAAGTTTCCCTTCGAAGAAACCCTGGCCGCGCTCGGCGAATGGCAGCGGGCCGGGCTCCTGCAGCATATTGGCCTCTGCAACGTCTCGGTGCCGGAGATCTGGCAGGCCGAGCGCCATTTCTCCGTCGCGGTGGTGCAGAACGAACTGAGTGTGATGGACCGGTCCTGGGCCAAGGAGGCCGTTCTCGAACTGACCCGACGGCTCGGCATTCCCTTCCTGGCCCACCGACCGCTCGGCGGGCACGCCAAGACCGCCAATCTGCTCAAGAACCGGGCCATGAAGCCGCTGGCGGCCGCGCTGCATTGCACCCCGCACCAAGCCGCCTTGGCCGCCCTGCTCGATCTTGATCCGGGGATCGTCCCGCTCATCGGCGCCACCCGGTGCGAGAGCGTGCTCTCGAGTCTCAAGGCGCTCGACCTGCGACTCTCCGCAGCCGATCGCGCCGCGCTCCACGAGCGCATCTCCTTCGAGCCCGCGCCGGATGCCCTCGCCCTGACCGAACCACCCGAGCCTCCCCCGGGCCTGCGCCCGCTGGCTCCGAATGAGGAACCGGGCGACCTGCCCGAGGTCGTGATCGTGCTGGGCGTACAGGGCGCGGGTAAATCGGCCCAGGTCGCACGCTATACCGACCGGGGGTATGCGCGGCTGAACCGCGACCTGCTCGGCGGCAGCCTCGACGACCTCGTGCCGCGATTGCACGAAATGCTTGGCGCCGGCCAGAACCGCGTCGTCCTCGACAACACCTACCCGACGCGCGTTTCTCGATTTCCGGTCATCCGCGCCGCCCACGCGCACGGCGTCCCGGTGCGTTGCCGGCATCTGGACACCCCCATCGCCGAAGCCTTCGAGAATGTCGTCCGTCGCGTGCTCGAGCGCTACGGCCGTCTGCTCGGACCGGAGGAGCTGAAGGAGCTTTCCAAGACCGATCCAAACCTGCCTCCACCCGCCGCCCTCTCGCGCTGGGCCGCTTGCTTCGAACGCCCCCAGCTCGACGAAGGCTTTGGTGCGGTCGAGGTCGTCCCCTTCGTTCGCCGGCCCGGCCCGCCGCGCCACGGCAAGGGGCTGCTGCTCGATGTCGACGGCACGATTCGCCAGACGGTTAGCGGCGAGATCTATCCGCGCGATCCGGCCGACGTGGCGCTCCTCCCGGGACGCCGCGAAGTCCTCCAGCGCTGGCTGGACGATGGCTATCAGCTTTTCTTCGTTTCGAATCAGAGCGGAGTCGCCTCCGGCAATGTTACCGCCGAGGCCGTGGAGGCGTGCTTTGCCCGCACCGTGGAGTTGCTCGGGCTGCCGGTGACCGAAATCGCATACTGTCCACATCCGGCTTTTCCCGCGGGTTGTTTCTGCCGCAAGCCGCTGCCCGGGATGGGCATTTTCCTGTCCGATCGCCACGGCCTCGCGCGCGAGCATCTGGTCATGGTGGGCGACATGGCCAGCGACCAGCAGTTCGCCGAGTCCCTCGGCGCCCGCTTCGTCCACACGAACGACTTCTTCGGCGGCTGACGCAGGTCCGCCGTCGAGTTCCGCTTGGCACCTGCGCTTCCGCGGCGATGGTCGGCTTTGCCCAATGTTGAAGTCAGTCGTCTGTCGGAGCCTGCTCCTCGCCTTTCTCCCCGCTCTCCTCGCCCTGACCGGCTGCAAACCGAGGGCCAAATCCGGTGCCGAAGCGCCGGTGGCCCCGCCCACGCCGACGCCGGCCCCCACCCCGGTACCGACGCCGACGCCGACGCCCGTGCCGTCGAATTCCGTGGTCAGCGTGCTTGGCTACCACCGCTTCGAGAACCCGCCGTCCGACGGCCTGGCGATCTCGACGCGCGAGTTCGAGGCGCAAATGCAGCGCCTGAAGGACGCCGGCATCACGGTCATTTCGATGGACGACTTCCTCGCCTGGCGGCGGGGAGCGAAGGCGATTCCGGCGCGTTGTGCGGTCATCACCATCGATGACGGCTACGTCAGCGGCTACACCGAAGCCTGGCCGGTGCTGAAGAAGTTCGGCTACCCCTTCACCATGTTCGTTTACACGAACTACATCTCGGCCGGCGGAAAATCGATCAAATGGGAGCAATTGGCCGAGATGGTCGCGGCCGGCGTGGACATCGGCAGCCACACGGTCTCGCACGCCTCGCTCACCCGCAAAGGTACGAAGTCGGACGGCGAGTTCGAGACCTGGCTGTGGAATGAGCTCCGCGGCTCGAAGGACATCCTCGAGCAGCGTCTCAACACCAAGGTCCGTACGCTCGCCTTCCCGTACGGCATTTCCAACGAGCTGGTGAAGCAGACCGGGCTGAAGGCCGGCTACGAGGCGCTCTTCACCGTCAATGGGATCAAGACCCAGGCGAACTCGCCCGGCCCCGACTCCATCGGCCGCTACATCGTCGATTCCACGCTGCCCAAGGTCTTCGAAATGGCGGCCAATTTCGGCGGCGGCGCAGCTGCGCCCGTTTCGGCCGCTGCGGCCAGCGCGAATCCGGCCGCCGCGGTCATGGTCACGCAGCCGATGGAAGGCGAGACGGTCAAGGACGCGCGTCCGCTGATCAAAGCCAACCTCGCCAGCCTCGGAAAGATCGATCCGAAGACGGTGGAGATGCAGCTGAGCGGATTCGGCACCGTGCCCGCAACATACGATCCGGCCACCCAGATCATCCAATTCCAGCCAACTCAGAAGCTGCGGGAGCGCGCCTGCACGGTCACGGTCACCGCCACCGCCGGCGGCAAGAAAGTGGCCACGCGCTGGAATTTCTACGTCGAACCGGAGTGAGCGGCGTCGCCGGACCGGCTCGAAAACCGGCGCTCCGCATTCGACATTTCGGCGCGGTGGAGTCCAGTCCCGGCCCGATTTATGAGCAACGTCCCGCTTACCGCCGCCGAACGCATGGAGAAGATCGTCAGCCTCTGCAAACGCAAGGGCTTCATCTTCCAGTCCAGTGAGATCTATGGCGGTTTCAACGGGTTCTGGGACTACGGCCCACTCGGCGCCGAGCTGAAGCGCAATCTGCGCGAGCGCTGGTGGTTGGCCATGACCCGCGACCGCGAGGACGTGGTCGGGCTCGATGCCACCATCGTCATGCACCCCGGGATCTGGAAGGCCTCGGGACACGTCGACACGTTCGCGGACTCGATGCGCGAATCGACCCTCTCGAACAAGCGTGTGCGGACCGACCACGTCGAACCCCAAAGCGGCAACGTGCTGGAGTATTCCGGCGCCCGCACCGCGACCGGCTGGTCGCTGGGCAAGCCCATCCGCGTGCTGCTGCGCAAGGGCGAGCACATCGAGTCGCTGCGCAAGCGGGTGAAAACGCTGCTGGCCAGCGTGCATAGCGTCAGCGGCGAGATCGAGCTGCTCGACGAGCAGAACGTGGGCGCGGTGGAGAACTCGGTCGACTTCCACGCCGAGGACGGCGGCGCGCTGGGCGAGGCGCGGCCGTTCAACCTCATGATGAGGACGTGGGTCGGGCCGACCGCGACCGATGCGGACATCGCCTATCTGCGGCCCGAGACGGCGCAGGCGATCTTCGCGCAGTTCAAGAACGTGCTCGATTCCAGCCGGGTGAAGGTGCCCTTCGGGATCTGCCAGATCGGCAAGGCCTTCCGCAATGAGGTCACGCCGCGCAACTACACCTTCCGCTCGCGCGAGTTCGAGCAGATGGAACTGGAGTTCTTCATCCGTCCCGACGAGGCGATCGAGATCATCGCGGGCAAGGTGACTCCGTGGACCGAGGGGGCCGATCTCTCCACGCCGCAGCCCGACTGGGGCTGGCAGATGTGGCACCGCTACTGGGTCGCCGAGCGCACGCGCTTCTATCAGAACATCGGCCTGGGCGACGCGCTCGAATACTACTTCCAGCCGGCCGAGGACCTGGCCCATTACGCCCGGGCTTGCGTCGACATTCTCTTCCAGTTCCCCTTCAAGACGGACGAACTCGAGGGCATCGCGGCGCGTGGCGCGTTCGATCTGACGCAGCATCAGATCCACAGCGGCAAGCCCCAGGAGGTCTTCGACGACGAACTCAAGGCCGCCGCGGCCAAACTCTCGCCCGAGCAGAAGGAGGCGCTGCTGCAGAAGCGTCTGACCGAGGAAAAAGCCAAGGGCGATTGCGGGCTCGACGAAGCCGCCGTCCGGGCCTGGTTCGAGCGGCTGTTCGCCGGCTTCTACGTGCCTCATGTCATCGAGCCCTCGGCCGGACTCGACCGTCTCGTGCTGGCCATCCTCTGCCACGCCTACGCCGAGGAATCGGTGCCCGATGCGAAGGGCAATCCGGAAGTCCGCAACGTCCTGCGGTTCCATCCGCGGATCGCCCCGGTGAAGGTGGCCGTCCTACCGCTGCTGAGGAACAAGCCGGAGCTCGTAGCCAAGGCCCGGGCGGTGTACGACGAATTGCGTCAGGACCTCGCCGCCACCTTCGACGACGGCGGGGCCATCGGCCGGCGCTACCGCCGTCAGGACGAGGTCGGCACGCCGTTCTGCGTGACCATCGACTTCGAAACGCTGGGCGAAAAAGGCCCCGAGCTGCAGGACACCGTGACCCTGCGGCATCGCGACAGCATGCAGCAGGAGCGGATCAAGATCAGCGAACTGGCCGCTCGCCTGCGGGCTGCGGTCCGCTGACGCCGCCCCGGCCGGCCCGCCGACCCTGGGTGCGCCGGGTTTCCCAGGCAATTCAGTCACCGGACAGAATTCCAGCTTGATTACGCTTGCTTCCGTGAAGTGGGCTGCGATAGATCCGACGCAGTCCAGTTATCGAGACAGCAGCAGTCCTGGCAGGTTGGCAACGTCGGTTCGGGGAGTCTCGGGCGGGCATTGGCAAAGCGGCAAGGCCCACAGCTTCCCGGAAGCGGACTTTCATTCCGTAATCACCGACAACATTCAGCCAGAAAGAACAGCCAGAATAGTATGGGCAACAAACTCTACGTGGGGAACCTTTCGTTCAACACCACTGAGACCGACCTCATGGACCATTTCTCCCAGGCGGGGACGGTCTCCGAGGCGATGATCATGCAGGACCGCTTCACCGGTAAGTCCCGCGGCTTCGCCTTCGTCACGATGAGCAGCGACGCGGAGGCCCAGGCGGCCGTGAACAACCTGCACGGCAAGCCCCTCGACGGCCGTCCGCTCACCATTAACGAGGCGCGTCCCAAGGAGGACCGCCCGCCCCGTAACTTCAGCGGCGGCGGTGGTGGTGGCGGCTACCGTGGCGGTGGCGGCGGCGGCGGCGGCGGTTATCGCGGCGGCGGCGGCGGCGGTGGCGGTGGCTACCGCGGCGGTGGCGGCGGCGGCGGTTATCGCGATCGCGACCGCGGCGGCGACCGTGGCTACGAGCGCGGCGGCTACGATCGCGGCGGCGGCGGCTACGGCCGTGGCGGCGACGAGGGCTACTAAGCCGACGCTTCCAGTCTGATTTTCCCGAACGCCCCGCCTCGCGCGGGGCGTTTTGTTTGCGGGCGGCCCGACGTGTGCGATGGGACGCTCCCGCCGCGATGAGTTACCAGGTTTTCGCCCGCAAGTACCGCCCGCAGACCTTCAGCGAGGTCGTCGGGCAGGACCACGTCGTTCGCACACTCAAGAACGCCATCGAACAGAACCGGCTGGCCCAGGCCTACCTGTTCGTCGGCCCGCGCGGCATCGGCAAGACGACCACCGCGCGCATCCTGGCCAAGGCGCTCTGCTGCCAGCATGGGCCCACCCCGAATCCCTGCGGTGTCTGCGACGCCTGTCGCGAGATCGCCAACGGCACCAGCCTCGACGTCATCGAGATCGACGGCGCCTCGAACAACAAGGTCGAGAACGTGCGCGACCTGATCGAGAACGCGCGCTTCGCCCCGGCGGTGGCGAAGTACAAGATCTACCTCATCGACGAGGTCCACATGCTGACCGCGCAGGCCTTCAATGCGCTGCTCAAGACGCTGGAGGAGCCGCCGCCGCACGTGAAGTTCATCTTCGCCACGACGGAGCCGGACAAGGTCCTCCCGACCATCCTGAGCCGCTGTCAGCGGTTCGACCTGCGCCGCATCCCCGCCCCGCTCATCGCGGCGCATTTGCAGCATATCGCACGGGAGGAAGGGCTGACCCTCCCCGACGACGCCGCTGCGGCGGTGGCGCGAGGTGCCCAAGGCGGACTGCGCGATGCGGAATCGATGCTCGACCAGCTCGTTTCGTTCTGCGGCAGCAGCATCAGCGCCGATGACGTGCGCGGAGTCTTCGGCTTCACGGCGCCCGAAGTGGTGGCCGGTTTCGCGGCCTCGATGCTCGGTCGCGATGCCTCCGCCGCGCTGCATCAGCTCCAACGTGAGGCCGAGGCCGGGCGCGATCTGCTGCGTCTGTTGGCCGATCTCATCGCCCACCTGCGCAATCTGCTCGTCTGCCAGGTCAATCCGGGCAGCCTCGAAGGCGAGCACGACGACGCGGTGCTCGGCATGATCCGCCAGCAGGCCGAGGCCATCGATGCGAACCGTCTGCTCGCCTTGATCGACCACTTCGCCGCCGCGGAAGGCCGCATGAAGTGGACCCCGGACAAGAAGCTCCATTTCGAGATCGCCCTGATCAAGGCCGTCCAGCTTCTCGGCGAAGCCACCCTCGACGAGGTGCTGGGCGAACTCGCCGCCATCCGCCGGGGCGATCCCTCCGTGGCCGCTCCTCGCGCCCGCGCCGCTGCTCCGACGGCCAGTCCGGCGCTGCCAACCACCCGTCCGGCTCCGATCTCCACCCCTGCTTCAGCCGCTCCCGCCCCTTCCACCGAGGCACCCAGCGCGCCGCCCATGCGCCTGAGCGAGCAATTTGCCGCCGCCCAGAAGGCCGCGGCCGCGCCGCGCGCTGAGCCTGCGCCGCCCCCTGCTCCGGCAGCCCCCACGCCGACCCCGCTCGAAGCTCCTGCTCCCGCACCTGCGCTCAGCGGGCGCGAGATCTGGGACAAGGTTACCGAGGAGGTGCGCGCGAAGCGTCCGCTCATCCGCAACTGGGTGGAGAAGGGACAGTACCTCGACCTCAAAGGCGACACGCTGCACGTCGGCTTCCCGGCGCAGGACGACAATCGCATCGTGGTCGACTCGCTCTCCAGTGCCAGCAATCGGAACTTCCTCGACGAGTTGCTGGCGCGGCACGGCGGCCGGCCGCTCAAGCTCAAGCTCGAGCTGCGCGCAGACCTCGCGCCGCCGCCACCGCCCGAGCTTCCTGCCGCGCCGGAGCCGGAGCCCGAGCCGCATCCCGATCCCGTCGACGAGCCGGCGGCGCCCGCGGCCGCGGCCGATCCCTACGCGGAGTTCCGGAACGATCCGCTGATCCAGCGCGCGCTCGAACTCTTCGACGCCGAGATTGTCGAAATCAAGAAATCCACCAAACTCTAACGCATCCCCGCTCATGAATCCCAAACAGCTCCAGCAAATGCTCGCCCAGGCCCAGAAGGCGCAGGCCAGCATGATGAAGTCC
The DNA here is from genome assembly GCA_018240025.1 of Verrucomicrobiota bacterium. Lineage (GTDB taxonomy): Bacteria > Verrucomicrobiota > Verrucomicrobiia > Chthoniobacterales > SZAS-18 > SZAS-18. The sequence continues at coordinate 110,160 of JAFEGM010000011.1, read as the reverse complement.
CAGCAGGAAATCCAGGCGCGTATCTTCACCTCCAGCGTCGGCGGCGGAAAAGTGACGGTCGAGGCCACCGGAGCGGGCGACGTGGTGAAGATCAAGATCGCCAAGGAGGTGGTGGACCCGGAAGACGTGGAGATGCTGGAAGACCTCGTGCTCACGGCCGTGAATCAGGCCATCCAGGCCGGTCGCAGCGTGGCCGAAGCCGAGATGAAGAAGGTCACCTCCGGCCTCGGGCTGGGCGGCCTCGGCTTCTGATCGGGCTTCCGCCCGTCCCGGCCTCTTCTCGCCTCGCATTTACGTCTGAGGCGCTCGCCCGCCGTCGGTTCGCCGACGGCCCCGTCCACTTTTGAGCTTTTGTTTCCGCCCGGATTCGGGTTTCGAAGACCGAGACCAATCCGGGCGCTCCTCTCCCGCTCCCATGCAGAGTTTTTGCCAACGCCTCGTCGAAAGCCGCCTTTTCCAGGGGCTTGTGCTCCTCGCCATCCTCGCCGCCGGCGTGCTGGTCGGCCTGGAAACGAATGCCGCCCTGGTCGCCAGCCACGGCACGCTCCTGCATTTCTTCGATCACGTCATTCTCGTCGTCTTCATCGTCGAGATCCTCCTGCGGTTGGCCGCGCTGGGGCGGCGCTGGCCGCATTTCTTTACCGACCCGTGGCATGTCTTCGATTTCGCCATCGTCGTCATCCTGCTGCTGCCCTCCTCCGGTCCGTTCGCCGCCGTCCTGCGGCTGGCGCGCATTCTTCGGGTCCTGCGCCTGGTCAGCTTCCTGCCGCAGCTGCAGATGCTGGTCGGCGCCTTCCTGAAGAGCATTCCTTCGCTGTTCTACGTCGGTCTGCTGCTCGGCCTGCATTTCTACATCTATGCGGTGCTCGGCACGCACTTCTTCCACACCACGGATCCGACCCGCTTCGGCAACCTGCCCGAGACGATGCTCACGCTCTTCAAGGTTGTGACGCTCGAAGGCTGGGTCGAGATCATGGAAATGAGCCGGACCGCCCACCCCATCGGCGCGGCGGTCTACTTCGTGTCGTTCATTCTGCTCGGCACCATGATCATGCTGAATCTGCTCATCGGCGTGATCGTCCACGGCATGGACGAGGCGCGCGAGGAGGCGCTGGCGGCGGCCCGCGCCAAGCATGGCGATTCCACCCACGAGCTCATGACGGCCATGGAGGAGCACCTGAGAAAGATGCAGACCGAGATGGCCGAATTACGGCGGCGGCTGGACGCGAAGTACGTGGCGCCGAAGAAGGAGTGAACGCGATTCCGAAAGGTGGCCCGCAGCTCAGGCGGACGGCCGCAGGAAAATGCCCGCCTCTTCGAAGGTGACCACCTCATCGAGTACCCGCGCAGCCGCCTGCACCAGCGGAATGGCCAGCGCCGCGCCGGTGCCCTCGCCCAGGCGCAAGCCGAGGTCGAGCAGCGGTCGCAACCCGAGCGCCTCCAGCATCAGGCCATGGCCGCCCTCGGCGCTGCGGTGGGCGGCGATCAGCCGCCCGCGCAATTCCGGTGCCACCCGACAGGCCAGCAGCGCGGCCGCGGTGGCGATGAAGCCATCCACCAGGATCGGCACGCGGGCCGCGCCAGCCGCCAGCATCGCGCCCATCATGCCGCCGATCTCCAGGCCGCCGACCTTGGCCAGCACGTCGTAGGCGTCGTCCGGATTCGGCCGGTGCAACGCCAAGGCGGCGTCGATGACGGCGATCTTCCGCGCCAGACGTTCGTCGTCGACCCCCGTGCCGCGACCGGCCAGGTCCGCCGCCGGGCGCCCCAGCAGCGCGCAGGCGATGGCGGCCGCGCTGGTGGTGTTGCCGATGCCCATTTCGCCGAAGGCCAGCAGATCGCCGCCGCGCTGAAGCTCCCGGTTGGCGAACTGCACGCCGCGATCGAACGCCAGCATCGCCTCCGCCGCGCTCATGGCGGGTCGCTCGCTGAAATCGTGCGTGCCAGCCGCCACCTTCCAGTTGTGCAGCTCCTTGTTGTGCACCGGAAAGCCGGCTACGCCGAAATCGGCCACCAGCACGCGCGCCCCGACCGACCGGGCCAGCGCATTGATGGCCGCGCCGCCCTGCAGGAAGTTCTTCAGCATGTGCATGGTGACCTCCTGCGGGAAGGCGCTCACGCCCTGCCGGGCCACACCGTGGTCCGCCACCAGTACGAGGACGGCCGGACTCTTGCAGCGCGGACGCGGATTCCCCGTGATGCCCGCCAGCTGAATGCTCAGCTCCTCCAGCCGACCGAGACTTCCCGGCGGTTTCGTCAGGCGCGCCTGCCGGGCCCGGGCCTGCTCCATCGCCCGCTCATCGAGCGGATGAATCTGCAGCAGCACGGGACCGGTTCGCATGGAAGTCGTCACCTTGCGCATGGTCGAGGAAAAGACGAGGAGAAAAGCTCGCTCGGTCAGCCATGGCAAGGCAGGCCGGCCGCTTCACTGCGAAACGGCCACGAAACGCACGAACTGCTTCCCTGGCCCGACCGTCAGCGTGAAAACGGCCTGAGTGCCGCTGTCCGAGGTCGGCGCGAGCGGAGCGCCCCAGTTCTGCAGGTCGCTGGAGACCTGGAAACGATAGGCGACCCCTGGATCGAAGGCCGCTTCCACGCCCTTTGGAATCGTCAGTGTGCGGGTCGCACCGGTGCCGCTGAGCGCGGGTAGGACGCTTGGGGCGGTCGGATTCAGCCCGAGCGCGTACTCCACGAAATTGGGAATGCCGTCCTGATCGAAGTCGTCGCCCCGCAGCGCGCCAGGGATGCCATTGGCTGCGGCCCACGACTCGTAGGTGCCGTGGACGTTGACCAAGGCCGAGAACTCCGAGGTGTTGCCGGCGGCATCGGTCGCGGTTGCGGTCACCGTCTGGCCGGGCGGCAGCGGCGCGGTCACGAGGGTCGGCACGAAGGAGAAGCTGGCCAGCCCGGCGGCGTCGGTCGTGACGTTCAACTGGCCCAGCGCGGTGCGACCCTGCCCGCCGCTCGCATTCAAGAAGAACTGCAGGGTGAAGGTCGCGTTCGGCGCGCTGCTCAGCGTCCCCTCGACCGTGCTGGCGGCCTCGGTCAGGACCGGGAAGTTCTGCCGCAGGTTGGCACCGGTGTCGGCATCGCCCGCGTCGTTGGGCGTGACGCCGTCGCCCCCGAGATCGATCCCCGGATTGCCGTTGCTGAAGATGGCGTTGTCGAGGATTCGATTGCCCGCCCCGCTGCCCAGGATGGCCACGCCGGGACCGCCGTGGAAGGCGATGACGTTCTGGCGGATCGTGTTGCCGCTGGAATCGAGCCGCAGGCCGACGCTGTTCGGCAGCGCCGTCGAGCCGTCGGCGCGCGTACCGATGAAGTTGCTCTGGATCGTGTTGCCGACGGCGTCCGGCACGCCGCCGGTGGTGATCGAGGTGCCGTTGCCGGAGATCACGTTGCCGGACGCGCCGGACGCGCCGCCGATGGTGTTGTTGCTGCCCTGCAGACGGATGCCGATCGTGTTGGCCCGCGCCAGCGTGCCGGAGGCGTCGGTGCCGATGAGGTTGTTCTGCACCACGTTGCCCGAACCGACCAGCGAGAGGCCGACGCTGTTGCCCGAGATCACGTTGCGTCCGGCGCCGCCGCTGCCCACCTGGATACCGGTGGCGGCGAAGTCGAGCTGCACGCCGGTGGCGTTCGGGAAGACCGTGCTTCCGTCCGGGGCGAGTCCGATGAGATTGCCCTCGATCGTGGCCCGGGGCGGGATCGGATTGCCCCCGGTGGTGGCCAGGCGGATGCCCTCCTGATTGTTGCCGGAGATCACGTTCCCCTCCCCGGCCGTCCGCCCGCCGATGAACGCCTCCGCCCCGACATCGAGTTGGATGCCGGTCCCGTTCGGCGCTTCCCCCGTGCCGGCACCATTGAGACCGATCCAATTGCCCTGCACGACCGTGCCGACGGTCAGCGTGCCGAGCAGGTAGAGTCCATCGCCCGCCCCCCCGACCGTGTTCGAGATGACGTTGCCGACGATGCGGTTGCTGCCCGCACTCTCGATTCGCACCCCGTTGGTGAGATTGGACAGCCCCGTGCCCGGCAGACCTGCCCGGTTGAGGCCGACGTAGTTGCCCTGCACCAGGTTGCCGTTCGAATTGCGCAGATAGATCCCGTGCCCGCTGCAGACCACGACGTTGCGCGCCGCGGCGCTGGCGCCGCCGATCTGGTTGGCAGTGCCGTTGGTCAGGAGAATGCCGATGCGCTGCCCGACGCCCGTGGAGGCGTCGGTCGAGGTCGGGCCGAAGGTGTTGCCCTGAATGAAGTTGTTGCTGGAGGAGAAGGCGCTGAGGCCGGCATCGAAGAGATCGCCCCCCTGATTGGTGGGCAGCGTGTTGTTCGCGCTGATCAAGTTGCCGTCGCCGGCGGTGCCGCCGATCACATTGCCGCTCACCTGGTCGAGGTAGATGCCGCAGCGCCCGTTGCCGCGCGCGATCTGTCCGGTGGGGTCGAGGCCGATGCGGCAGCTCTTGACCACATTGTTGCCGAGCGTCTCGAAGAGCAGGCCGTGCCCGTCGAAGCGGTTGATGACGAGCCCCTGGATGACAGCCGAGCCAGCCACGCGCAAGCCAGACGTGCCGGTCCCGGCGGACTGCCCGTTCAGTTCGATGAGTGGCGCGCTGGCGGTCGCGCCGGGCTGCGTCAGGCCGTCGATCACCACCGGCGCGGTCAGCGTGGGCAGGGCGCCTAGCGGGGCGATCGTCTTCACCCCCGCGCCCGGGATGTTGAAGACGATCTGGTTCGGATTGGCGTTGGCGTTCGCATCGAGCAGCGCCTGCCGCAGCGAGCCCGCGCCGGTGTCGTTGGTGTTGGTGACGGTGAGCGTCGGGACCGCGAGCGCAGTGACCGCACGGCAGGCCGAAAACTCCGAGGTGTCGCCCGTGGCCAGACGGGTGGCCGTGGCCGTCACCACCTGCCCGACCGGCACGATCGCCGGCAGGGTGGTCGAGAAAGTCACGCTGCCGCCCGCGCCCGTCTGCACCTCGAGCGCTCCGAGGTAGGTCGCGCCCTCGCCGTTGCCCGAGGCGCTGCAGGCGGGACTGGCGAAGAACTCGAGGCGGTAATCCGCGTTCGCCACGCTGCCGAGCGTGCCGTCCACCGTCAGGCCCGCGAAGTAGCTCTGCGCGGCGGTCAGGACGGGAAAGTTCTGCAGATTGTTCGCGCCGCTGTCGGCGTCGCCCGCGTCGTTGGCCGTGACCCCGGCCGCGCCGAGATCGAGCCCGAGCCCGCCGTTGCCGGAGATGAGATTTCCGAGCACCCGATTGCCCACGCCGCCGGTGGCGATGATCGCGACCCCCGCGCCGGTCTGGCCGGCGATGCGATTGCCCGCGCCGGCGGCGGTGCCCCCGATCGTCTGATCGTGCGCGCCGGCTTCAATCGAGATGCCGACCGCATTGCCGAAGGGCGCGCCGGTGGAATCCGTCCCCACGAAGTTCCCCTCCACCCGGTTTCCGCCCGTGCCCGTGCCGCTGAAGGTGAGGCCGGCGGCCGTGTTGCCGGCGATGACATTCCCCTGCCCCGCCGCCGTGCCGCCGACGAGATTGCCCGTCGAGTTACCGTTGATGAGGATGCCGCTCTGCGCGTTCGGCAGCGCCGCGGTTTCCCGATTGTTCAAGCCGATGCGATTGCCCTGGATCACGCAATTCGAGGACGAGCCGAGGAAGAGCCCCGCCCCGCCGTTGCCCGAAAGCAGGTTTTCGAGCACCCGGGCACGATTGGCGAAGGACAGCGCGAGGCCCGCCACCCCGTTCGGCAGCGCCGAGCTGCCCGACTGATTGGTACCGAGGCGATTGTACTGCACGACCGCGTCGTTGCCCGTGGCGACGAAAATGCCGGCTCCGGCGAAGCGATTCACCACCAGACCCTGGATCATGACGTGGTCGGCATTGGCCGTGAGCCCGGAAGCCGTGGGGCCGGCGCTGGTGCCGTTGAGTTCGATCCGCGGAGCAGTGGGGGTCGCGCCATTCTGCGTCAGCGCGTTGAGCGCCACCGGGGTGGTCAGGGCGGGCAGCGCGCTCAGCAGATCGATCGTCTTCGTCGTGCCGTTGAGCGGCGGAATGGCGAACGCAATCTCCTTCGCCTCGGGCGTCGCGTTGGCGTCGAGGATGGCTTGGCGGAGCGAGCCCGGACCCGCGTCGTTCGTGTTTGTGACCACGAGCGAGGCCAGGGTCACCGGGACGGCGGCGGAAAACTCGGAGGTGTCGAGCGGCGCCGTGTTGCGGGTGGCCGTGGCCGTCACGAATTCGCCGGAGAAGACCGCGCCGGGGACGGTCAGGTTGAAGGCCGCGTCGCCCGCCGCATTCGTGGTCACGTCGGCCGAGCCGAGGAGCCGCCGGCCTTCGCGCGCGTTGCGGGTGGCGGCGAAGAATTCGAGCCGATACGACGCGCTGGCCGCGCTCGTCAGGGTGCCCTGCACGTTCGTGCCGGCAGCCACGGCGAAGGCAGCACTGAGCACGGGAAAGTTCTGCAGGTTGTTCGGGCCCGCATCGGCATCGCCGGCATCGTTGGCCGTCGGACCGTCGTCGCCGAGATCGATGGCCGGCCCTCCGTTCTCGAAGATGGCATTGCCGAGCAGACGCACGCCGGTCGGCGGGGTGAAGGCAGGCAGGACGTTGACGCCGCCGATCCCGTTGTAGGCGATGAGGTTGTCGCGCACGAGGTGGTTGCCGACGATGGCCAGACCGAGCGCATTGCCGATGCGGAGGCCCTCGCGGCCGTTGCCCATGGCGGTGACCCGGTCGGCCGCGACGCCGATGAGGTTGTTCTGGATCGTGTGTCCCGAGCTGTCGACGAAGAGCCCGCCGCTCGTGTTGCCGGAGATGACATTTCCCTCCGCCGCGGTGGGTCCGCCGATCGTGCTGCCGAAGATGAGCAGTTGCGCGCCGAAGCCGTTGGGCAGCGCGACCTGGCCGGTCTTGTCGACCCCGATGTAGTTGCCCCGGATCGAGTGCGTGTCGCCGCCGAAGAAATCGAGCCCGAGGAACTGGTTGCCCGAGATGACGTTGCGCGTGGCCGCGGTGCCGCCGCCGATCTTGATCCCCTGCGAGGCGCTAGCGGCAAACTGCGCCACGATGCCCTCGTAGTTCGGCCGCGCCTGGGTGCCGCTGGCATCGGTGCCGATGAAGCAGGCCTCGATGGCGATGTCGCGGCAATCGAGCAGGTGGATCCCGCTCGACTCGAAGCGATTGATGATGAATCCGCGCACGGCCGAGGGCGAAGCGCCGGAGAGGTTGCTGAAGCTGAGGCCCCGCGCGTTGGCGCCGGAGAGGTTCTCGCCGCTCAGTTCCACCACCGGCGCGCCGACCGCGTAGCCAGGCTGGGTGGTGGCGTCGAGAACGAGCGCGGCGCCCGAGACGGTCGGCAGCGGCGTGAGCGGGGCGATCTTCTTCACCCCTCCGCCCGGGATGTTGAAGACGATGGTGTCGGTCCCGCCCCCAGCCGCGTCGAGCATCGCCTGGCGCAGGCTGCCCGCACCGGCATCGGCGGTGTTGGTCACAGTGAATGTCGCCGCGCCCGCCGGCGCGGCGAGCAGCGGAAGAAGGAGAAGGAGGAGAGAGTGGAAGGAGCTGGAACCCATGGCGTCGGCAGACGCGCCAATCGAGGCGCGCAATTCGATCATTCCTGGATCGACCCAGGACTGGAATACGACATCTGGGGGATGGCACAGCCGTCGGGGAGGCTCCAGAAGCCATTTACACTTCCCAGCGCAGATTTGTCACATTACGCCTTCCAACTCGCTGAACGTCTCTGTTAGTTCCCCGCCATGCATTCTTGGAAATCCTGCCTAGCCCTTCTCTCACTGACCTGGGGAATCTGGTCCGCCGCAGCCCAGGATGCGGAGCCTCAGCGAGTCGTCCTGTGGCACCCCTATATTCCGGGTGCCGAATCCGAAGGCGTGCTCCCCGTCACCGTCTATTCCGCCGACAAGCTCCAGCGGCTCGGCGCCAACACCCCGGCCGAGGGCCTGCGTCTGGATCCCTCTTCGCTCGGCAACACGGCCACGGAGAACGACTCCAACGGCGGCAACGGCACCGCCCGCCTCAGTCTCCGCGGCTTCGGGCCGCAGAACGTGGTCACGCTGATCAACGGCCGCCGGGCCTTCGGCTTCGCCAACCTCAACGCCCTCCCGCTGGGCGCGCTCGACCGCGTCGAGCTCCTGCGCGACGGCGCCGGGCTGGTCTATGGCGCCGACGCGGTCGCGGGCGTGGCCAACTTCATCCTCCTCAACGGCCCGGCTGCGACCCCCTTCAACGGCTTCGAGGTCGACGTCCTCTACGGCAACACCACGGACAAGGACGCTCGCGTCATCCAGGGTTCCATCCGGGGCGGCTTTTCCAATAAGAAAATGGCCATCGCCTTCGCCGCCGAATATTACGATCGCGGTGCCATCTTCTCGCGCGATCGCGCCGTCTCGGCCAGCGCCGACCGCCGCGCGCTCGGCGGCAACAACGGAGGCAGCGCCACCTTCCCCGGTCGAGTCACGCTCGGCGGGCAGGCCCGGATCCTGAATGATCCGACCTTCGCCCCGACGCCGACCGCTCCGCTCACCGCCGCGTCCTACCGCGCCTATGGCGGCGCCAACTCGCCCGATCCGTTCAATTTTCGCCTCTACACCCCAGCCATCCCGGCGCAGGAAAAATACCAGACCTACCTCACGGGCCAATACAACATCTTCGGCAAGGCCATGACGGCCTATGCGGATCTGCTCTACGCCAAGACGAAGCAGGACAACGGCCTCGCTCCGGTACCGTTCACCCTCAGCCGCGCGGAGGCGGTGGCCAGCCCGTTCAATCCGTTCGTGGCCACGACGCCCACCTCCAATCCCAGTCGTATCAGCGGGCTTTCCTATCGACTGACCGACGAACTCGGCCTACGCCGCTCGTTCTACGATCAGGACTACTGGCGCTACACCGTCGGCCTCAAGGGAGATTTCGTTTTCAAGAACAGCGCGCTGATCGATTTCCTCTCCTACGACGGAGGGCTCGTGTACGAGCGCTTCGATCAGGTCCGAACTGACTCCGGCGATGCGCTGCGCTCCGTTCTCGTGGCGGAGATCGCCGCCGGGCGCTTCAATCCCTTCCGCGGCCAGGCGTCGCCGCTCGCCGGCCTTTCGAACACCTACGACGCCACCACCGGCGCGATCACCGGCACGCGTAGTTGGGACAACCGGGCCGCGGCCGAACGCGCCTCGTACCTCGGCCGCAGCTTCGACCGATCCCGCGATTTCCTCCTCGATGCGAAGATCTCGGGCAATCTTTTCCCGACGCTCCCGCAGGGCGGTCTCGGCTTCAATCTGGGCACCGAATATCGGCAGAGTCGAACCGACCACCTGCCGGATGCCACCCAACTCCAAGGCGACCAGCTCGGCTTCACCCCGCAGCCCGCCAACAAATACCGCACGGAAGTGCGCTCCTACTTCGCGGAATTTTCGGTACCGCTCGTCACCCACAAAATGAAGGTGCCGCTGGTCCGTAGCCTGGATTTCTCCGCCGGCCTGCGGTCCGAAGACTACGAATTCGCCGATCAACGCCTCGGCGGTTCCATCGAACCCGCCACAGGCGCTTTTCGGCCCGGCTCGACGCGATTCCACAGCGGGGTTCTGCCGCGCTACACCTTGCGCTACCAACCCGTGGAGGACCTCGTGCTGCGCGGATCTTATGGCGAAAATTATCGTCCGCCCACGGCGGACGACCTGTTCGCCGCGCAGACCGTAAGGGCCGTGCCCTTCGGCTCCCCGCTCCCGGTGGCTCCCATCCTCCTTCGCCAGGGTGGCAACCCGAACCTCCGCGGCGAGGAGTCGACCTCCTGGACGGCGGGCCTCGTCTACTACCCGCGGCAAGTTCGCGGTCTCAGCCTGACCGTGGATTACTACCAGACCCGCACGACCGGACTGCTTCTGGGCGGCGATGTTCTGGCTCAACTGCTGGGTTCGGTCAACGCCAACAGTCTGCTGGCCGGCGCGGCGTTCCCGGGAGCCTACGGTTACGTTGTGGATCCGGCCAATCCCGGCGCGATCCCCCCGGCCCGCGGCTACGTCGGCCGCAGTCCCCGCGTCAACGGCGGAGGCGGCGAGATCAGGACCATCCTGGCGCAGACCGCCAATGTCGGCCGCCGTTTCGTGCAGGGGATCGAGGCGACCCTGCAGTATCAGCTCCCGTGGGACCGGTTCGGCAGCTTTACCGTGTCGGCCGCCGCGAACTATCTCTTCTCCTGGAAGACGGAGGCGGTATCCGGCATCGGCACGACCGATTTCCTCGGCGACTACAATGGCAGCCTGCCGCTCGCGCCGGGTGGCATCCCGCGCCTGAAGGGTTACGTCCGGTTGGAGTATGCCTACAAAGGCTGGCAGTGGGTGGGCACGGTCAATTACGTCGGCAGCTATAATGACGACTCGGCGGCCCTGCTGGCAGCGAACCTCATCGGCGGGGGCGACACGACTCCGGTGTATGACCTGTATCGCAAGGTTCCCTCTTATGTGACTTTCGACACGCAGCTGTCCTACGAGTTCAAGCGTCCGCTAGCTCAGGCGAGGGAGGTCGTCGACGGGAAAGGTGTCCGCACCTCCGTGTACCCCGATCAGAGCGGTTCATTCGCCCAGAAGCTCCTCTGGGGCACGAAGATCCGCGTGGGCGTGGTCAACCTGTTCGATCGCTCGCCGCCCTCCGTGCTCGGCGCGTTCAACGACAACTACGACACGTCGCTCTATTCGCTGCGGAACCGCTACGTCTATGTCGGATTGAACAAGAAGTTCTGAGCGGCGACGCGGCGGCCGCGCCGCCTGGCCCCTCGGCCGAGGAGCTACAGAGTCTCCGGAAACCGCTTCTTCCACTCGGCCAGCGCCGTCGTGATCGCCTCCGCCGATTGCCGAGGCGACATCTCCCAGACGAAGGGCGCGTTCGGCGGCAGCAGCGGGATGAGCCGCGCATAGTCGATCCCGCCCGTGAACGGCGCCTGATGATCACCGCCCGGCCAGGTGGTGTCGTGCAGATGCGCGCCGAAGAACCGACTGCGCTTGGACCGCAGCGCCTCGTAGTGATCGGCCAGGCCGAGATTGTGCTTCACCTGCAGATGGCCGAAGTCGTGCCAGTAGCCGACCTGCGGCGAGTCGAGTGCTTCGAAGACGGCGTCGAACTCGCGTTCGTTCGGCACTTCCTCGTAGGAATGGCGGCCTTCGACGCCGAGGTAGATGCCCTTTTGCGCCGCGTATTCCACGATCGGCTTGAGGCATTCCACCGCCCGCGCCACGTAGCCGGGGCCGGCCTTCTCGCGCTCGCGCACGGCCTCGATCTTCGCCTGAATGATCTCCTTCTCGAGCAGGCGTCCGTCCGCCGTCGCCTCGATGAGCGGGCGGGTGAACGAGTTCATGCTGTGCACCCGGCCGAGGTGCAGCACGACGAAGGTGGCGCCCAGGCGCGTGGCGTAGTCGATGGTCTGGCGCGTCAACTTGACCGCGCGCTCGCGGTCGAGCGGCCGGTGGGAGGTGAACTCGTAGCAGTCGGGGTTGGCGGTCGTGATCTCGACCGGCAGCGGGCAGAAATTGTGCAGGCTGCTGACCTTGAAGCGGCCGGCATCGAAGAGCTTCTGAATGCCCGCGAGCAGCGAGATGCGCGTGCCGTGACCGAGCTCCACGGTGTCGAAGCCGAGCTCCAGCACCTCCTCGATCATGGCGGCGCCGTCGGTGTGGCGGCCGGAATTCCAACAGGTCGAGAAGCTGAGCATCAGGCGAGGCGTGGCTCCCGCAGGCGGGAGGGCGCACAATAGGCCGCAGGGCGCGCCGTCCCGCAACCGGAAGCGGCTCGCCCGGAGTCGGCGAGCGATCGTGATTGTCTCGGCGGCGCAAATCTGAAATCAGAAGCGCACCCCCCATCCCATGAGCATTCCCTCCGTTGCGGTCGTCGGCAGCTTTGTCCAGGACTTCACCTTTGCCACGCCGGCCTTCCCCTCGCCCGGCCAGACAGTGATCGGCAAATTCTACACCGGCCCCGGCGGCAAAGGTTCGAACCAAGCCGTGGCCGCCGCACGCGCCGGCGTGGCCACGGCCTTCGTCGGAGCGGTCGGGCGCGACCCCTTTGCGGACGGCGCGCGCAGTTTTCTGGCCGGCGAGGGCATCCGGCATTTCCTCACGGCCAAGGACGGCCCCGCCACCGGCTGCGCGGCCATCCTGGTCGATGCGAGCGGGCAGAATCAGATCGTGGTCGCGCTGGGCGCCAACGAGGCCATTCGGCCGGAGGACCTCGACGCCACCGTCATCACCGGCGCCAAGGTCCTCGTGACCCAGTTCGAGATCGACATGGCCACGACCCGCCGCGCGCTGGAGCTGGCGCGCTCGGCCGGGGTCACGACCATGCTGAACACGGCGCCGATGCGCCCGGATTTCGACCCGACGCTGCTGGAGCTGGTCGATGTCCTCATTCCGAACGAGACCGAGTTCGCCGCCCTCGTGAATGTGCTGCCGCAGTTCGGGCGGACCGATTTCACCGACGCCGAGCTGGCGCGGCTGAACGCCCCGGAGCTGCAGGCGCTCTGCCGCCAGCTCGGTCCGCGCGTGGTGCTCGTGACGCTCGGCGGCCGCGGCTGCTTTCTCTCCACGCCGGAGAGAGGCGAATTCTTCGCCGCGCTGGCCGGAATCAAGGCGGTCGACACGACCGGCGCGGGCGATGCCTTCGTCGGGGCGTTTGCGGCCGGTTACGTCGACTTCGCCGGCGATCTGCCTGCCGCGGTGCGCTTCGCCAACGTGGCCGCAGGCATTTCGGTCACCCGACCCGGCACCGCCCCGGCGGTGGCCCGGCGCGCGGAAATCGAGGCCTGGCAGTCGGGCGGCATCGCCTGACGCAGCCTCGGCTCAACGCTTCGGCGTCTCGAGCAGTCCGAGGATCTCGCGCTGGAAAATGCGGGTGGCGTCGGCCAGGTCGAGCGGCCCTCGCAGCGTGACTTCGTACACCTGCTGCTCGGTCGGCCGGCGCGCTTCCAGGGCGAGCCGCAGACGCTCCGCGCGCGACCACGGATCGGCCTGAGTCCCCGCATCGTCCTGCCCGGCGGAGCGGCGGGCAAAGAACACGTATGTCGGCGGCATGTTCTGTCCCGGCAGCTGCCGTGGGGCGAAGGCGAAGCGCGCAAAGGTCAGCACGCGGCCATCGGCCAGGCGCACCTCGATCGGCTCGGCCCGCTCCAGTTCGGTCGCGCCCTGCATGTGGAAGCAGCTTTCGGGGTGATGCGCCCGCGCCAGCTGCAGGGCGGCGCGGCCCGCATCCCAGTGCAGCTGGTAGGCCAGCCAGCGGATGCCCTCGGCATCGGTCCAGCGCGCCGCCGCGCTCCGCTGACACCGCAGCATGCTGATCACGTCCTCTCCCAGGCGGATCGGCGTGAATCCGCGGGCCGCGGCCGGGAAGCGGAACTCGGTGGCCGCTGCGGTGTCCAAGGGCGCAGCGGTGCGATGATACCACCGCGCGACTGCCAGTTCCGCCCCGAGCACGCTGGACAGCGAGAGCACGAAGGCTACGCCGAGCGCCGGCCGGACCTGCGGCGCCAGCGTGGGCGGTCGTCCGAGCGGGACTTGACGCCCCGCCCACCGGCTGGCGCACCAGGCCAGCAGGGCCAGCGGTACCGCCGAGGCGAGCAGGCCGACCTGATCGTGCCAGGCGTGGAAGGCCGTCACTCCGCCGCGATGATGGACCCAGGCGAGCGCGACCACGCGCAGCAAATTCGAGATCAGCGCGAGTCCGCCGGCCAGCGCGAAGACCGCCAGGAGTCGCCGGCCGCGGAGCCCGAACACCGCGGTCAGCGCCACCGCGGCCAGGAAGCAGGTCTGCAGCCCGTGCAAGCCGCTGCACGCCTCGTCCACTCCCACCGGACCGTGGGGCAATTCCAGGACGTTGGCGTGTGCAAAGGCCGGCACGCCCGCCAGCGACAGCAACTCCGCCGCCGCCGCGCAGATCCCTACGGCACCATCCTTGCGCACGAAGGTCTCCCAGGCGACCGGCCACGGGAGCGAGCCCAGCAGGATGAGGCAGGGCAAGGCCGCCGCGCGCAGCAGACGGAAGCCGCCCGCCAGTGCGTGCGCCGCCAGCGTGACCGCCGCGGCCGCCAGCCCCAGCGTCCAGACAGGCAGACGCCAGTCGGGATTGGCCTCCCCCAGCCAGCGCGCAGGCCACATCATGGCCAAGGCGAAAATCAGTACGACCCAGGCGCACAAGCGTCCAGCCAGCGGGGAAATCGCCGGCGACACCGGCGGTTGGCTCCGCAGCCAGACCAGCGGAGCGACCAGCAACAGCACCCAGCCGAAGCGCAGGCCGCCGCCTTCGACCCACTCGGGACGACAAACCCAGGCCAGCTGGCCCCACGTCAAGAGACTGATCCCGGCGGGCAGGAAGGCGGCGGAACCGGGTGCTTGCCGGGCGCAGGCAGTCTTTTCGGCCGGCGGAAACGGAGGGGCTTCCAGAGTCTGCATAGACTCACTCTCAATTTCCACTCTCCATAAATCAAATATTTCTTGGTATTTTCCACGATTTCCATAATCATCCCGCTATGGATACTGAGACTGCCCCCGCCGTTTCGACCCTGAACTCGCCCTACGCCCAGCGGCGGCGGCGCTGGCGGTGGTGGAAGATCGCTGGCGGGGTCACGCTGGCCGCCTTTCTCGCGGGCCCGCTGGCCGCTCCGAAGGTGCGCTCGGCCTTCCGCGCCTGGCGGGCGGACGTGTGGATCGCCACCGCCGAGGCCGAGTTCGCCAAGGGGAATCTGGCCGAGGCGAATGCCTGGACCTACAAGACCATGCTGCGGTTCCCGGAGAATCGGGCGGCTCCGCGCCTGCTCGCGGACATCTGCGAATCGCGGGGGAGCCTGCTCTCGATCCGCTGGCGCCTCGCCCTGGCGGAATCGACCGGCTACGAGCGCGAGGCGACGCTGGCCCTGGCCCGCACGGCCGTGAAATTCGCCCAGCCTGGCGTGGCGCTCGATGCTCTGCACCGTCTCAAGGACGGCGATCTCCGCACCGCGGCCGACTGGATTCTCGCGGCCGAGGCGGCCGCCTTGGGAAATCAGCCGGTCAAGGCGCGGGCGGCCCTCGAGTGCGCCCGCCTGCTGGAGCCGACCAACGAACGCATCCAAGCCCGCATCGCCATGCTCGATGCCAACTCCACGCTGCCGGAGATGCGCGCGGCCGCGGTGCGAACGCTGCAGGCGCTGGCCGGTGGCTCGACCCGCGAGGCGGGCTTCGCGCTGCGGACGTTGGCCGTGACCGATCCGCGGCTGGTCGATCCCGCCGTGGCCCGCGCCGCGGGCGAGGAGATCGTCCGCCGCACTGCGTCCACCGCCGACGAGTTGCTGGCCGCGCTGCCGGCGCTCGAGAGCTCCGCCAGCCCGCTGCTGGAAGGCGCCCGCCAGCGTCTCACGGCCCTGGCCGGCAGCGAACCCGCCGCCACCCTCAGCATTGCCCGCTGGTTCTACGCCCGGGGCCGCTATCGCGAGGCGGGCGCAGCGCTCGCCACGCGGCCGGGCGCTCCGGGCGAGAATCTCGACGTGGCCATGCTCCAGGCCGATGTCTGGTTCGCCCTCGGCGAAGCGCGCCTGGTGGCCGAGACGCTCGCGCGGCAGGAGTGGTCTCGCTACGACCTGCTGCGGGAGGCCATTCTCCTGCGCGCGCTGGAACTGACTGGGCAGTCGCTGCCCGTGCTGGCCGCACGCTGGGACGGGGTGCTGAAGAATCTGCCCGCCGACCCCGACATCGCCATGGCCGTGGCCACGCTGGCCGACCGCTGGGGCCGACCGCGCGAGGCCCTGGCCGCCTGGCGCATCGTCGCCCGCAGCTCGGCTGCCCGCCTGCGCGTGCATGCCCAACGACAGATCTTCGAGCTCTGCCTCCGCGAGCGGCAGACGGCCGATCTCCTCGCAGCCGCCCGCGACCTTTCCCACGAGTTCCCCGCCGACCACCGGATGCGGAACAACGTCGCCTACCTGCAGTTGCTGCTGAACGTGAACACGGATCGCGCAGCGGCGATCGCCGACGAACTGGCCCAGGCGCATCCGGCCGATGCCCACATTCTCTCCACCCGGGCCTTCCAGCTCTGGCGCCAGCGCCGCCTCGGCGAGGCCCGCCGCCTCCTGGCCGAGGCGCAGGTGCGCTTTGCCGAGGCCCCGGAGTTCGCCTTCGTGCGGACGCTGGTCGCGGCCACCGAGGGCCACGCCAGCGCCGCCACGCTCGCGGCCCAGCTGCAGACACGCCGGCCGCTGCTCCCGGAGGAGTCGACGCTCCTGCAAGACGCTCTGCGCGGCCTGCATCCCGCCCCCGCCCGCCGGGAGCTGGCTTCGACTCGCTGATTCTCCAACCCAACCGCAACCCCAACCTACCCATCGACCTACTACGCCATGTCATGAACTCTCCACTCATCGCCGCCCTCCTCGCCGCTGCCGCCCTGACGGCGCTGCCGAGTCGCAGTTCCGCCGATCTGTTCACCAACTCCGGGTTCGAGAGCTCGAGCTTCCCGGGCACGAACTCGAACACCGCCCAGGCCATCGGCTCGACCTCCACCGCCATCACCGGCTGGACCACCAGCCCGGCGATCCTGAACGTGGCCAACATCATCGGCCTGAACCTGACCTCGAACGTCTACTACGTCGGCAACACCCAGACCGCCCACCCGGGCTCGCCCGCGGCCGATCAGGGCACGTTCTCGGTCCACCTCGATTCCGTGGGCTCCTTCCTCGGCATTCTCCCGGCCAATGTGTACAACATGGGCGCTAGCATCTCCCAGACGGTCAATCTGGCCGCCAACACCACCTACCAACTGACCTTCAGCTACCGCGCCGAGATCCCCCAGGCGGGCATTCCGCTGGTCGTCTCCGCCACCGGCACCGGGTCGGGCACGGTCGGCGTGGTGGTCAATTATGGCACGGGATTTGCGACCCAGGACTCCCAGCTGATCGCCGCCCAGATGTACAACTTCGTGCAGAATCAGGGTTGGACGCAGGCCACCATGGAATTCACCACCACCAGCGCAGGCACCGTGACCGTGAGCTTCATCGACGGAGTGGCGTCCATCGCCAGCCTGTCGCTCGCGGGCATCAACCTGCTCGGCGGCTTCAACAATAATGTCTCGTTGGACGGCATGTCTCTGACCGCCACTCCCGAGGTCTCACACTGGGCTCTGATGGGAGCCTTCGGCGGTTTCGTCTTCTGGCGCTGGCGGAAACTCCGGCAGCTGGAGCCCGAACTCGCCCCCATCCCGATCAGCCCGGAGTAAGCCCGCGCCGGTCCCCCGGCCCGGACGAGCTTCGCCCACGCAAATCCTTCGCCCGACCCGCCGCCCGACCTCCGGGCCGCGGGTCGGGCTCGTGATTGGCCCCTCGAATCTACCAAAGCCGCAGGCCCAACTTCCCCTCGTCCTCGTCGTCGTCCTCGAATCGACCCCAAGCCGCAGGCCCAACTTCCCTCGTCCTCGTCGTCGTCCTCGTCCTCGTCCTCGATTCGACCAAAGCCGCAGGCCCGACTTCCCCTCGTCCTCGTCCTCGATCGACCAAGCCGCAGGCCAATCCTCCAGCCCAAACTTCCGAGATGCATTCCCTTCGTCGTGCGCTACACATCCGGCTCTTCTAAAGTCCCGCCTCTATGAAATCCCGTCTCTCGCTCGTCCTTCCCCTCAGCCTCGCGGTGGTCCTCGCCGCGCCTGCGCAGCAGACGCCTCCCCCGGCGGCGGGCGGCGCGCCGGCGGCTTCCAATCCCTACTCCGGCAAGTCGCAGAAGGAAAAGGCGAGCTACGCCATCGGCGTGAACATCGGCCGTAATCTCAAGCAGCAGCCGGGCCTCGAGGTCGACATGCCCTCGATCATCGTCGGCCTGCAGGACGGCACCTCGGGGGCCGGTCTCAAGCTGAGCGACAAGGAAATGGAGGAAGCTCTCCAGGCGATGAGCGCCGAGATTTCCAAGAAGGCCGCCGCCAAGGCCAAGGAAGCGGGCGAGGCCAACAAGAAGGAGGGGGACGCCTTCCTCGCCGCCAACAAGTCGAAGGAAGGCGTGCAGGTCCGCCCGAGCGGCCTCCAGTACAAGGTTCTCAAGGAAGGCAACGGCGCCACGCCGAAGGCCACCGACACCGTCAAGGTTCACTACCGCGGCACCCTCATCAACGGCAAGGAGTTCGACAGCTCCTACAAGCGCAACGAGCCCGCCACCTTCCCGGTCAATCGGGTCATCCCCGGCTGGACCGAGGCGCTCCAGCTCATGAAGGTGGGCTCGAAATATCAGCTCTGGATCCCGTCGGAACTCGCGTACAAGGAGAATGGCGCCGGCCAGGACATCGGACCGAACGCCATGCTGACCTTCGAGGTCGAGCTCCTCGGGATCGAGGCCGAAAAGAAGTAACCGCTTCCGTCCGCGCATGGATGCTCCGGCGGCCTTTCTGGAACTGGAGAATTTGCGGACGCATTTCCCCGTCGAAAAGGGGATCCTCTTCAAACGCCGCGTCGGCGCCGTGCGCGCCGTCGACGGCGTTTCTCTTTCCCTGCAACGCGGCGAGGTCCTGGGCCTCGTCGGGGAATCGGGCTGCGGGAAGTCCACGCTCGGCCGCACCATCCTGCAGCTGATCCCGCCGACCGCCGGCCGTGTGTTGCTGGCCGGACGCGAACTGACCGGCCTGCAGGGCGAGGCGCTGCGCACGGCGCGGACGGACTTCCAGATGATCTTCCAAGATCCGTACGCCTCGCTCAATCCGCGACTGACGGTCTACGACACGCTCGCCGAGGCCATCACGACGCACGCGCCGGAGGCGTCGGTCGATCTTCCCGCGAAGGTCGCCGCGCTGCTGCAGAAGGTCGGTCTGCCGGGCAATGCGGTGCGCAAATACCCGCACGAGTTCAGCGGCGGCCAGCGGCAGCGCATCGCCATCGCCCGCGCGCTGGCCGTGGAGCCGAAGCTGATCATCGCCGACGAGCCGGTCAGCGCACTCGACGTCTCCATCCAGGCGCAAATCCTCAACCTCATCGCCCGGCTGGTCCGCGAGATGCAGCTGACGATGATCTTCATCTCCCACGATCTCTCGGTGGTGAAGCACATCAGCGATCGCATCGCCGTCATGTATCTGGGCAAGCTGGTCGAGATCGGACCGGCCACCGAGGTCTTCGAGCGCCCGCTGCATCCCTACGCCAAGGCCCTGGTCAGCGCCGTGCCCGTGCCCGATCCGGTGCGCGAGCGCCAACGCCGCCGCCTCGTCCTGGAGGGCGATCCGCCCTCGCCGCTCAACCCGCCGTCCGGCTGCGCCTTTCATCCGCGCTGTGCGCATCGCATCGACGCCTGCCGCGAGGAGATCCCGGGCTGGGTGGAATGGAACGAACACCGCCGCGCCACCTGCCTGCGGCTGAGGGAGATCGGGTGAATACGATCCACGTCGCCGGCCTTTTGCTCGACACGCACATCGGCGTCCCCGACGCCGAGCGCGGCGCCCCGCAGCAGCTGCGGCTCTGGTTGACGCTCACCCCGCTGCTGCCGTTCGCCGAGATGGCCGACGACGTGTCGCGGACCATCGACTACGCCGAAGTCTGCCGCCGCTGCCGTGCGCTCGCCGCCGAACGCCCGCGCCGGCTCATCGAGACGCTCGTCGACGACCTCGCCGGCCTGCTCCTGCGCGAGTTCCCCTGCGCCGAGGTCGAGCTCGAACTGCGCAAATACATCCTGCCCGAGACGGAATACGTCGCGGTCAGGCTGGCCCGCCGCGCCCGCGGCTGAACGGCGGCGGCCCCACGCTCACTCCGTCGCCGGCCGTGCCCCTGCGAGCGCGGCCCGCGCCGCGGCCACCAGTTGATCCCGCCGGAACGGCTTGGCCAGCCAGCCGTCCGCGCCGGGCGGGCGATCTTCCTCGCTCAACAGACCGCCGCTCATGAGGATGATCCGGACGCGCGGATCCAGTTCGCGCAGACGTCCCAGCGCCTCGTCGCCCGAGAGCGAGGGCATCATCAGATCGAGGAAGACGAGATCGATCTCCCCTACCCGTCCGCCGAGGATGTCGATCGCCTCGCGCGCGCTGGCCGCGGGCAGGACCTTGAAGCCTTCGCGCTCCAGCATCATCCGGGCAGTCAGGAGCACATGCGGCTCGTCGTCCACCAGGAGGCAGCTCAAGCCGCGGGTGCCGTCCTCCGCCCGCTCCCGCGCCGGATTCGGCGCGCCAGCGGAGCCGCCACCGCCTCCGGGCAGGAAGACGCGGAACTCGCTGCCCGCCCCGGGCTGGGAATCGCATTCCACCCAGCCGCCGTGCTGCTCGGTCACGCCCAGCACCGTGGCCAGGCCAAGCCCCGTGCCCTTGCCGCGTTCCTTGGTGGTGAAGAAGGGATCGAACATGCGTTGGCGGGTTTCGAGGGTCATACCGATACCGTTGTCAGAAACAGAAAACCACGCAAAAACCCGGTGGGGTCGCTCGAGGCGCAGTGGCGGGTGGACTTCGCTGGCCGGCAACCAGCCGCAGCCGACGCGTACCACGCCGTCGCCGGGGATGGCGTCGCGGGCGTTCAGGCAGAGGTTCATGACCACCTGCCGGATCTTGCGCGGATCGCCCCGGACGGAAATGGGCTCGGGCGGGAGTTCCAACCGCAGGGTGTGCCGCGGACCGAACGTACGGGCGAGCAGGCGGGTGGTGTCGCGCAGGACTTCGGCGAGATCGAACTCCTCCTCCGCGAGCGGCCCCTGGCGGGAATAGTCGAGCAGCTGCTGGGTCAGGTCCGCGGCGCGATGGGCCGATTCCACCGCCATCTCGAGCAGCGAGCGGTCGGGATGATTCGGCTCGAGGCGAATGAGGTCGAGACCGCCGAGCATGACGGTCAGCAGATTGTTGAAATCGTGCGCGATCCCCCCGGCCAACTGGCCGATGGCCTCCATCTTTTGCGCCTGCAGCAACTGGGCCTCCAGCGCGCGCTGCTCGGTCACGTCGCGGACGATGGCCAGTCCACGTTGAGCGCCGCAGCGCACCAGGCGGGCTTCGAACCGGCGCCGGCCCGCGGGAACTTCGGCCGGGTACTCGATGACCTGCACCTCGCCGGTTGCCAGAGCCTCGGCGTAGAGGCGGTGCGTCTCCAGCGCGTGGGCTGAGCTCGACACGTCCAGGTAGCGCCGGCCGAGCAGCTCCTCGGCGGGACGCAGGAGCAAATCCGGCCGCCCGTGGACCTGCAGGAAGCGCATCTCGGAATCGAACAGGAACATCAGATCGGGCGTGCCGACGTAGAGCGCCTGCAGCAGCTCGCGGTTCTCCGCCGATTCCGCCGCCACTCGCAAAGCGTCGGTCAGGTCCTGGCCAAAGCACAGCACGCCCTGTCGCTCGCCCTCCGACGAGCGCAGCTCAGAGACGTGCCACCGGATCCGCAGCCGCGCGCCGCTGCGGGTCATGTTGAAAGTCTCGTAGGTGCCGCCCGCCTCCTCGCCGTCGCCCCGCATCCAGGCGAGATAGGTCCGCCGTTTGAGTTCGGCTTCCTCCCGCGGCACGATGGTTTCGAAGACCGACTGCCCGGTCAGCTCTTCGGGATCCCAGCCGAGTGTCCGCCCGGCGCAGGGATTGCAATAGGTCACCCGCCCCTCGGTGTCCTCGGCCAGCGCGAGCATCGGCAGGCGCTCGAGCGCGCCGTGGTAGCGCCGCTCCGCCTCGTCCCGCGCGGCCAGCGCCGCCTCGCGCTCGGTCACGTCGAGCACCGAATTGACCATCATGCACGAACCGTCTGGCCGCACCAGGCGCCCGCGCCGCACCAACACACGCCGGCTGCTGCCATCGGGCCGCACGAGATCGCCGGCGTGGATATGCCCATCGTCTCCGCGCACGCTCTCCGAATAGCGGCGCCGCACCGCCTCGCGCACCTGCGGCAGCGCGAGCGAGTCGACCGTCTGCCCGATCAGCTGCGATTCGCTCCGGCCGGTCAACTGCTGGAAGGCGGGATTGACCCGCACGAAGTGACCGTACTCGTCGGTCACGCTCATCCCCAAAGGCGCCTGCCGGAAGATGACCTCGAACGGGTTGGTGTCGTCGAGGGTCATCTCGGCCTCGACTTTTCGCTGGCAGGACACCCAAGCCACGATTTGCCGCTCGGCGGTCCGGACCGGATAGACCGACCAGGAAAAGAAATAGGGAGAGCCATCGCGGTGGTAGTTCCACGTGGCTCCGTGAAACGCCCGGCCGCGGCGCAGCGTCGACTTCAGCTCGGCCAGCACGCCTGGGTCGGTCCGCTCCCCCTGCAGCATGCGCGGACTGCGCCCCTGCAGCTCGCGCGCGCTGTAGCCGCAGAGCTCGGTGAAAGCGGCGTTGGCGAAGAGGATGCGGGGGCCGGGCGCCTCGACTTCGGGCGTGGTCAGGAGCATCGGATGCTCGCAGATCGCGAGGGTCTGTTGCACCAGCTGCAGGCCTGTCTCCGGCGGGAGGTCGGCGGGCAGGATCAAGGCATCGGGCAACATATCGCAGACCACTCCGAACGGCGTTGAACTTAACCTGACCGCCCCCTTCGATGTCAGCTGAAAAGGCGGCGTCGGCCCGTCCGATCTTGCCTACCCCGGCCGATCCGGTCACCCGAACAGGTCGAGCTGCTCAGGGGGCGGCGCGGGCGCGGCCGGCAGTTCCAGCGGAATGCCCAGCTCGCGGGCGAGCCGCTCGCAGGTCACCGGCGAGCTGCCTTCGTAGTGATTGTTCACGAAGACGTACACCTCGTCGCCCGCCAGCCCGGCCGGGCGCAGTCGCTGCGCCCAGGCCCGAACCGCGCCGGTGCGCGGCCACATCAGCGAGCCGTAGCGATGCACCCGCCCGCCATCGGGCCGGAACTTGGTGCGCTGATCGCCCATCAGCCGGACGTAGAGGAAATCGGCCGTCCGCTCCGTGTGCCGCGCCGGTTCCGCGGCCTCGTCCTCGAGCCGGCTGAGATCGTTCCAGGCCAGCGCGACGCCGTGTTGCCGCAGCAGCGCCGCCGCCTCGGCCTCGCGCCAGGCCGCGTGGCGCAGTTCGACGGCGAAGCGCACTCCGCCGCCGGCGAAACGCGCCAGCCAGGCGTCGAGCGCCGCCGCATTCCCGCCGGCCGGCTCGAACCATTCGGAGAATTGCAGCAGGACAACGCCGAGCTTCGGTCCCAGCGGGCGGAGCGACGCCAGGAAGGCCTCCGATTCGGCTTCGGCGCCGCGCAGCCGGCGCTCGTGCGAGATCGCTTTGGGCAGCTTGGCGGCGAAGCGAAAATGCGCCGGGGTGCGCGCCGCCCAGGCCTCGACCGCGCTGGCCGCGGGGATCGCGTAGAACGTGGAGTCGATCTCGACCGCCGAGAAATGCCGCGCGTAGAACGGCAGCATGGCGGCCGGCGCGATCTTCTCGGGGTAGAAGTTGCCCTTCCAGTCGTCGAACGACCACGCGCAGGTCCCGAGGCGAATTCTGCCGGCCAGCTCGGGGGGTTCGGGCACGCTCACGCCTCCATGTGACAGAAAAGTTCCGGGAAATCCACTTGTCACAATGATTGTTACAATCTAGCCGTGCCCTCCCAACTCACACCATCATGAGCAACCTTCCCACTGCTGAGCAGATTCTCACCTCCCTTCGCTGGCGCTATGCGACCAAGGCCTTCGACCCCAACCGCAAGGTCTCGGCCGCCGACTGGCAGACCCTGAGCGAGGTCCTCCAGCTGGCACCCTCGTCCTTTGGCCTGCAGCTTTGGAAGTTCTTCGTCATCGAGGATCCGAAGATTCGCGAGACGCTCGTTCAGCACGCCTGGGGCCAGCGGCAGGTGGTCGATGCCTCGCATCTGATCGTCTTTGCCGGCCGGACCGACTGGACCGAAGAGGACATCGACCGCTATCTGCAGCGCGCCGTCGAGGTGCGCGGCGGCACGCTCGAAGCGCTGGCGCCGTATCGCGGCATGATGGTCAACTCGCTCGTCAACAAGACCATGCCGGTGTCCGAGTACATCTCGCGCCAGGTGTACATCGCCCTCGGCCAGTTCATGACCGCGGCCGCGCTGCTGCAGATCGACACCTGCCCGATGGAAGGCTTCGAGCCGGCCAAGTTCGACGAGGTGCTCGGCCTCCCGGCCAAGGGCTACACCGCCAAGGTGCTGCTGCCCGTGGGCTACCGCGCCGAGGGCGACAAATACGCCCACGCGCCCAAGGTCCGCTTCCCGCTCGAACAGGTCATCGAACGCATCTGAGGCGTCGCTCCCCACTCCCATCCCCACATTATGACTGCTGCCGAAAAACTCGCCTACCTCGCCCCCGACCTCTCCAAGTCTTATCCCCGCAGCCCGCGCGAGACGCTGGGCGGATACGTCATCGCCGCCCGCTGCCTCGACAAATGTCGCGCGGTGCTGGCCAACAAGGCGGGCGAGTACCATTCGGGCTGTCCGCTGGACGAGATCTTCCTCGCCTTCGCGGGGATCAGCTACGACGCCTTCAAGGAGTTCGTCGCCACCGGCGCGAACGACGAGGAGGTCGCTGCCTGGATCGCCGCCACCGGCAAGAAGCGCGAGCGCATCGAGATCATCCGCTGGAACAACGAATGGCGCGGCAAGCGCCTGTCCGAAGTGCCGGACAACCTCCAGGAGTACATGGAGGATTACGTCCCGAAATTCGTGCCGAAGAATCGGCCGGTGTACGTCTTCTTCGACATCTACGACCTCGAGGAAGAGCGGATCTGAAGAGAAGGAGGAAGGCGCAAGGAGGAAGGGGGAAGGGCTCTTCCTGGCGCGCGCCTACCTGGGCGAGGTGAATGCAGGGTAGCCTCGCGACCAGGCGGACGGTAGAATTCGGGCGCGCTGAGCCGGCCGGCTCAGCGCGCCCTTTCGACCTATGTGCCGCAACATCAAGACCCTGCACAACTTCGCGCCTCCGGCCACGGAGGCGGAAATTCATGCCTCCGCACTGCAATTCGTCCGCAAGCTGAGTGGTGCCAGCCGACCCTCGAAGGCGAACGAAGCTGCCTTCGAGCAGGCCGTGGCCGAAGTCACCGCCGCCGCTCGCAAGCTCCTCGCCTCCCTCGTGGCCACCGCGCCGCCGAAGAATCGGGAAGTCGAGGCTGCCAAGGCCCGCGCCAAGGCGGCGGAACGTTATGCGCGACCCGCAGCACCGAAGTCCGCGGCTTAGGGGATCGGACCTCGCCATGTTTCGATAGCTAGGTCAGGCTTCGGCTCGCAGGCAGGAAAGTGCTTACCCAGGTTGTCGGTCCTGACCGAGCGGGTGGTCGATGGTACAAGGTCCGATGGTACAAGGTACGATGGTGCAAGGTCCGATGGCCGACGTTCGATGGCGCTACTTCCGAATGACCCGCGGTGGCGGCCCGCTTGACCTGCGACGGGCCGAAGGCTCGACCTAAGGCAGCCCAAGCCGAAGGCTTGGGGAACGGTTACACGGACTCTTCCAAGCCCCAACGGGGCGCCCCGATGGGGCTTGAGGCCAGATACTGGTCGATACCCAGGCCTGCGGCCTGGGCTGCCATAGGTCGGGCCTTCGGCCCGCAATCCAGCCACTCACGTCGCCGACCCAGACCGCCGCCTACCGCCTATCGCCTATCGCCTATCGCCGGCCTGAATTCAGGCGCGGGTGAGATCCTTCACCTCGAGCTTCTTGCTCAGCAGCGAGAGGGTGAAGCAGATGACGAAGTAGACGGCGGCGATGACGAAAATCGTCTCGAGGACGATGCCCGAATACAAATTGAAGAGCTGCTTGCCGGCCGCGCTCAACTCCTGCAGGGCGATGACGGAAGCCAGCGAGGTGTCCTTCGTCAGCGTGATGAGCTGGCCCACGATGGCCGGAACCATTTTCCGGACCGCCTGCGGCAGCACGATGTGGATGATGGTGTCACGCGGCTGGAGACCCAGCGCGTAGGCAGCCTCGAGCTGCCCCTTGTCGACCGAGAGAATGCCAGCCCGGAAGATCTCCGCCATGACGGCGGTGGTGTACATCGTCAGACCGAGGATCGCGAACCAGGGCGCGCTCAGGTTGATGCCGAGTTTCGGAAAGCCGAGGAAGACGAAGAAGATGATCAGGTACGACGGCAGCGCCCGCACGAACTCGATGTAGCCCGAGGAAAGCAGCCGCAGCGGCTTGAAGTTCGAAAGTCGGCCGAGGGCCAGCAGGAAGCCGAAGATGGTCGAGAGAACGACCGAAACCGCGCCGACGAAGAGGGTGACCTGCAGCCCCTTCCAGAGGAACAGGAGGTTGTCGACGTTCTTGAACTCGGCCCAGTTGCCGAAGCGGACGGCTGGGATGACGAGGAACCAGACGACCAGCGCGAGCACCAGCCAGCCGACCGCATTGAAGGCGGTGGTGATGGTGAAAAACGGCGCCGGTCCCTTCGGCGGTCGAAGAGGATTGTGCGTGGCGGTGGCAGCGCTCATGGCAGGTGGCAGCAGGTCAGACGCGGGCCCCGCGCAGCCGGAGCGTGCGCGCCCGGAGCGGATTGAATTTGCGCTCGAGCCAATGGACCAAGGCGCCCATCGGGAGCGTCAGCATGAGGTAAAAAACGATGACCGCGGTCAGGACCTCGAAGGTGCGGAACGTGCGCGCATTGATGAACTCCGCCTGATACATCAACTCGGCCACGCCGATGGAGGTCAGGATGGCGGAATTCTTGAGCATCGCGCTGTAGATGTTGCCCAACGGCGGCAGGACCAGTCGCACCGCTTGCGGCACCACGATCAGCTTGAGCGTCTGGAGTACCGACAGTCCGAGCGAGCGCGCGGCCTCGGTCTGACCTCGAGGGATGGCCAGCAGGCCGGCTCGAATCGCCTCCGAGACGAACGCGCCCGTATACAGTCCCAGCGCGAGCGTGCCGGCCGCGGCCGAGTGGCCGACCTCGATACCGAGGAACGTGAAATTGAAACGGATTCCCAGGGTGGGAAGCCCGTAGAAGAAGCACATCACCTGAATGAGCAACGGAGTGTTCCGGAAAAACTCCGCATAGCAGGTGGCCAGCAGCTTCAGTCCCCCGCTCGGCGTGACCCGCAGCACCGCGACGATCACTCCCACCGTGAAGGAGATCAGGGCCGCGACCACGCAGATGCGCACGGTCAGCGTCATGCCCCAGAAGAAGAGGGGCAGGTTGTCGACGATGGCCTTGCCGAAGTAATCGGCACCGGCCGGAGCGTCGCCTTGAGCGAGGATCGGCAACATGGGGAACAGAGCGGGGAGAGAGCCGCCGGCCGATCACCGAGACCGGCCGGCGGCGGAATCGATCGGCTTACTTCGGCGGCTCGATGCTGACGCCGCTGACGGGCTTGAGGTGCTTGTCGTAGATGGCCTTCCAGCGACCGTCGGTCTTCATCTTGCGGAGCTCCGCATTGACGAACTCGAGAAGGTCCGGGCGACCCTTCTTGATACCGATGCCGTAGGGCTCGGTGGTGAACTGGCCGCCGACGAGGTCGAACTTGTCGTTCGCCGAAGCCTTGTAGCCCATGAGGATGATGTCATCGGTGGTCATCGCCTCGGCGAGGCCATTCTGCAGCGCGGTGAAGCACTCGGAATAACTCTTCAGCAGCAGCGGCTTGCACTTGGGCGATTGCTTGATGAGCTCCTTCTCCGAGGTGGAGCCCTGCACGGTGGTGACCGTCTTGCCTTCGAGGTCCTTCACGCTCTTGATCGGGCTCCCCTTGGGCACGAGCAGCGACTGGCCGGCGACGTAGTAGACATCCGAGAAGTCGATCTGCTGCTTGCGGGCATCGGTGATGGTCATGGTGGAGATGACCAGATCGACCTTGTCCTCCTGCAGGAACGGAATGCGGTTGGCGGAGATGGCCTCGACCATCTCGATCTTGTCCTCGCCTCCCAGCAGCGCCTTGGCCAGCGCACGGGCGATGTCGGCGTCGAGACCCTCGACCTTCTTGGTGATCGGGTTGTTCAGGCCGAAGAGACGTACGTCGAACTTCACGCCGACGATCAGCTTGCCGCGGGCCTTGATGTCCGGAATGACGTTCTTCGGTACGACCGGCACGGGCGTCGGCGGCGCGGCAGCGGGGGAGGCCGCAGGAGCCGGGGATTGCGCAGAGAGCACACCGGACGTCAGAGCGACGGCGGCGGCGGTGATCCAGGAGCGGAATGGAATCATGGGGTTCTGGGTTTGGGGTTGCAATGCGGCCAGCGGAGGCGACGCGCCGTGGGCCTTTGAGGTGGTGAAAGGGATGAGACTGACCGCAGTCTCAGTGTTTGAGGATCTTGCTCAGGAAGTCCTTCGCGCGTTCCTCCTTCGGATTGTCGAAAAACTCGGCCGGCGTGCCGCGTTCGCAGACTTTGCCGGCATCGATGAACAGCACCCGGTCGGCCACTTCGCGAGCGAAGGCCATCTCGTGCGTCACGACCACCATCGTCATGCCCGCCTTGGCCAGGTCGCGCATGACGTCGAGCACCTCACGGATCATCTCGGGGTCGAGCGCCGANNCACGCGCTGCTGCTGGCCACCCGAGAGCTGGATGGGAAAGGCGTCGGCCTTGGCCTCGATGCCCACGCGCTTGAGCAGCTTGAGCCCCTTCTCGCGGGCCGCGTCCTTGCTCATCTTGCGCACCTTGATCGGGGCCAGCATGACATTCTCCAAGACCGTCAGGTGCGGGAAGAGATTGAATTGCTGGAAGACCATTCCGGTCTCGGCCCGGATCTTGTCGATGTTGGCGCGCGGGTCGCCGAGATTGATGCCGTCCACCCAAAGATCGCCGCCATCGATCTGCTCCAGGTGGTTGATACAACGCAGCATCGTGCTTTTGCCGCAACCCGAAGGACCCAGGATGACGATGACCTCGCCTTCCTGGATCTGCTCGTCGATGCCCCGCAGGATGTGGAGTTTGCCGAAGTGCTTGTGCACGTCGCGGAACTCGATCAGGGCCGTCTTTTCCGTCTTGCCTGGGGAGGTCTGACTCATGGAGGCGGGCAGTATTTGCAGCCCCGCCGAGCGTGTCACGCACAGAAGTTTGCCAGCGCGGCATATTTCCGCTACACGCTGCCCACGCCCCATGCCGGACCCCGCGCCTGCCGATCCCTCCGCCGCGCCCACCGGCGCCAGCAACCCTGCGCCTCGGCGCCCGGGCGGGCATTCCCGCCATTTCCGGAAACGCGGGGAGGACGCGCCGGTCGACCGCCGCAGCGAGGCGCAGGCCGCGGAAACGCAGCAGCGGGCGGAGGAGGACGAGATCGAGGAACTCACCGCCCAGCTGCGCGACCTCGTCGCGCGCAAGAAAGCTCGCGAAAACGAACAGCGCGAACGCACGGAAGAGCAGCACAAACGCGAGCGCATGACCCGCTCGGGCAGCGTCAATCTCGCCGTCATGGTCGGCCCCGGCGTGGAGGCCGGCAGCGCCGAGGACGTCACGGCCGCGTTGGGCGATCCGGTGAAGTCGAAGCCCGGCGAGGTGGCTTTGGCGGACCCGATGCCGCGGCCCGCGCCATCCCCGAATTTCACCGGCCCGGCGCCGGTCTACTACGGCGACAGCGTGCCGCCGCCGAAAGAGATGTCGCCGCTCGTCTGGATGCTACCGGTCGCCGCGCTCATCTCGTTCGGCATCGGCTACCTGTTCGGCGGCAAGGCCGGCGTGCCGGTGCCCTCGCCGAACAGCGAGCCGGCCGCGACCGATCCGACCGGAGCCCCCGCCGCCGCACCGGCCAGCGTCTGGAAAGAGAACACGGTGGCGGTGCTGGATCGTGCCCTCGCGCTCGATCGCTCCGGCGACGTCCGCGGCGCGGCCAAGTTGGTGGGGGAGTTGCGCCAGACCGATCCCTACCTGCCCGGCCTGACCCGCTATGCCGCCGAGTTGCAGACGCGCCTGGGCGAGTTCACCGCCCCGGAAGCGGAGCTCTCGCGCGAGATCTCGGCTGGGCGCGACGCCGCGCAGGCCACCTATCTCCGCGCCTTCAATCTGGGCCGGCAGCGCAATTTCAACGACTGCTTCCGCCTCCTCCAGTCGGCCCTGTTGAAGGATCCTTTCTCGGCCGACGCACTCTATCAGATGACCGAACTCCTGCGTCGACAGGGGCGCTTCGCCGATGCGGTCGTGGTCGGCAAGCAAGCCTTGCTCCGGGTGCGTCCGGGCTATGGGCTCTCGCTGGAGACCATCGCGGTCAAGCTCCGCCTGGCCCAGCTCGAAGCCGGGCAGGTGGCGGAGGTCGAGACGGCCTGGAACGAGGCGCAGAAGACGCCGCCGCTCTCGGGCGACTGGTATCTGGTCGGCGCCGGTCTGGCTCTGCAGAAGCGTGACGCCGCGCAGGCCGCCGAACTGCTGGGCAAGGCGCGCGCGCTGCTGCCGAAGGAGGATTTCGAGAATGCGGTGGACGACTATTACTTCCGCAATGCGACCGTCAGCGGTCCCATGGCGGAGTTCCGGCTGAGCGACGCGCAGCGCGAGCAGCGCCGGCAGGTGAGTTGGGAGTTCTTCATCGATCCGTAAGAGTCCCGACGGTCCCCGCAGCCCTGGCGGGACGCGGGAACGAGGGCCGGCACTGCGGCACCCGACCGACCGGTCGGGCGCGCCCCTGATCGTTGCGCAAATAATGATGCATCTGCCGTCCGGCGTGGCGTCGCATTGCCGGTGAACTCTGGCTCGTCCGCAAGGACTCGATGCCGACCCTTGCTGATCCATGACCGCTGTGCTTCTCTCGTTCCCAGCCCCCCGTTGGTCCGTCCGCCTGGACGCGGCCCTCGGCTCGCTCGAGCGGTGGGCTGCCCAGCCGCTTCCGCTCCTCCGCGCCCGCCCGATGAACGCCACCGCCGACGCCTCCACCCAGATCGGGCCGGACGTGGTGGCGCGCATTGCCGCGGGCGATACCTCGGCGTTCACGCAGCTCTACGACGCCTTCAGCGGCGCGCTGTATTCGCTCGCCTTCAAGATCCTCGGCAGCGCCGAAGAGGCCGAGGACGTGCTGCAGGGTGCCTGCCTGCGCATCTGGGACGATGCGGCGCGCTACAGCGCGGATCGCGGCACTCCGTTCACCTGGGCCTACACAATTACGCGCTCGAAGGCGCTCGACCGCCTGCGCCTGCGTCAGCGCCGCGCCCAGCTCATGCAGGATGGCGGGCTGCAGCAGCTCACGGCCGAGGCTTCCAACGGCGCGGCCAGTGGCGCGGACGACGAACTGGTCTCGCGCGAACGTGCCACCGCCGTGCGCTCCGCGCTCGGCTCCCTGCCGGACGATCAGCGGCAGGCCATCGAACTCGCCTTTTTCAGCGGCCTGACCCAGCACGAGATTGCCGAACGCCTCGGCGAGCCGCTGGGGACGATCAAGGCCCGCATTCGCCGCGGCATGATGCGGCTGCGCACCCCGCTTTCGAAACTGCTATGAGCCGCCCGGAGTTCGATGAAGCCACGCAGGAGCGCGCGTCGCTCCATGCGCTGGGGCTGCTCACGCCCGAGGAGGCGGCGGAGTTCGAGCGTGAAATCTGGACGCGCCCCGGCCTGCGCGAACTGGTGGCCGAGATGCGCGCCGGTCTGGAGCAGGTGGCCCGCGAGGAGGCCACGCAGCAGCCGCCGCCTCGCCTGCGCGAGACGCTGCTCGATCAGCTCGCCACCCGCGCGCCGTCGAAGTCGCCCATTCCGTTCGGCACCGTTTCGCGCGAGCCCATCGCCATGCCGACGCGGCGCGCTCTGCCGGCCTGGATCCCCTGGGCCCTGGCCGCCTCGCTCGCGGTCGCCGCGGGCGTCAGCTACGCGCAACTCGGCAAGGCCCGCGCCGAGGCGGAAGCAGCCGTGGCCAAGGCCAAGGCGCTCAGCCTCGATCTCGCCGCCGCCCAGGCCTCCGCGTTGGCCGCCGCCAAGCGGGTCTCCGAACTGGAAGCGGAAGGCGGTCGCATCAAGGCGGAGAACACCCGTCTGGCGGCCGAAACGGCCAAGGCGCTGGACCGCATGCGCGCCGTGGCCCTCACCCGCACGCCGCAGGCCAATCCGACCTCCACCGCCGCCGCGCTCGTGGTCTGGGACAAGCAGCAGAAGACGGGCATGCTGCTGATCAAGAATTTGCCGCCCGCCCCCGCGGGCAAGGATTACCAGCTCTGGGCGATCGAGAAGGGCCGTCCGGCTCCCGTCAGCGCGGGCACCTTCGTGATGCAGCCCGACGGGACGGCGCAGATCTCCTTCAAGCCTTCCGATCCGACCATGCGCTGCGACCAGTTTGCGGTCAGCCTCGAGCCCGCCGGCGGCGGCCCCGCCCCGGTCGGTCCGGTCTTCCTGGTCGGCGGCTGAGGCCGATCCGCCGCAGCTCGGGCCGTGCTTCCGGCTTGACGAATTTCGCCGCCCCGGCTAACCCTCCGCCCTCCATGATCGCGATCACCACCAGCCTCACCCCGACTACGACGCGCCCGCGGCGCGCCTGAGGCTGAACGTTTTCTTCTTCGAATTCTCACCTCCGGCGGCCCGCAAGGCCGCCTTTTTTGTTCCCAAATTTCCACCTTCCCGACGCACCCTTTCTCATTTCCAACGCCATGACCGAACTCGAACGCATCCGCCACTCCGCCGCCCACGTGCTTGCGACGGCCATTCTGAAGATCTGGCCGGAGGCGCAGTTCGCGGCCGGTCCGCCGGTCGAGCAGGGTTTCTACTATGACGTCGATCTCCCCCATCGCATCACTCCGGACGACTTCGAGAAGATCGAGGCGGAGATGAAGAAGGAGATCAAGGCCAACCACGTCTTCGAGCGCGTCGAGATCAGCCGCGCCGAAGCCCTGGCCATGGCCGAGCGCGGCGAGCTGGCGGCGCTGAGCCCGCGCGGCGTGCCCAGCAAGTTCAAGCTCGACATCCTGCAGGGCATTCCCGACGGCGAAGCCATCACGCTGTATCGCAACGGCGAATTCACCGATCTCTGCGCCGGCCCTCACGTCCTGCGCACCGGTAACATCGGCGCCTTCAAGCTCACGCACGTGGCCGCCAGCTACTACAAGGGCGACGAGCGCAATCCGCAGCTGCAGCGCATCTACGGCACGGCCTTCAAGAACAAGACCGAGATGGAGGCGCACTTCGCGCTCATCGAGGAGGCCAAGAAGCGCGATCACCGCAAGCTCGGCCGCGAGATGGAGCTGTTCCATTTCGACGACGACGTCGGCCCGGGTCTGCCGCTCTGGCTGCCCAACGGCACCGTCCTGGTCGAGGAGTTGGAGAAGCTGGCCAAGGAGACCGAGTTCGCCGCCGGCTACGACCGCGTCCGCACGCCGCACCTGGCCCGCGAGAACATGTATCTGACCAGCGGTCACCTCCCCTACTACGCGGAGAGCATGTATCCGCCGATGGACTTCCAGGAGTCCGGTGAGGAGGGCGCGAAGTCCGAGAAATACTACCTCAAGGCCATGAACTGCCCGCATCACCACAAGCTCTTCGGGGCGGTGCCGCGGTCGTATCGCGACCTGCCGTTGCGCTTCGCGGAATACGGCACCTGCTACCGTTACGAGCAGAGCGGCGAGCTCTTCGGGCTCATGCGGGTGCGCTCGATGCAGATGAACGACGCGCATCTGTACTGCACCGAGGAGCAGTTCGAGGCGGAGTTCAATGCGGTGAACCAGATGTATCTGCGCTACTTCCAGATCTTCGGGATCCAGAAGTACGTGATGCGGTTCTCCACCCACGACCCCGCCAAGCTGGGCGAGAAGTTCGTCAACGATCCCGTCCTTTGGAAGAAAACCGAGGACATGGTGCGCGGCGTCCTGCAGCGCAGCGGCATCAATTACGTCGAGATCCCGAACGAAGCTGCTTTCTACGGACCGAAGATCGACGTGCAGGTCTGGAGTGCCATCGGACGCGAATTCACCATCGCGACCAACCAGGTCGACTTCGCCGTGCCCGCGCGTTTCGGGCTCAAATACAAGACGCGCGACAACACCGAGGCCACGCCGCTCTGCATCCACCGCGCGCCGCTCGGCACGCACGAGCGCTTCATCGGCTTCCTCATTGAGCACTACGCCGGCAACTTCCCGCTCTGGCTCGCGCCCGAGCAGGTCCGCGTGGTCACGATCGGCGATGACGCCGCGCTGGTCGAAAGCGGCCAGGCTCTGGTCACCGAGCTGCGCAGCCACGGCGTGCGCGCCAAGGGCGACTTCGGGACCGATCCCATCAAGGCCAAGATCGCCGACGCCGAGCACCGCCGCGTCCATACCATGCTCGTGCTGGGCAATCGCGACCTCGAAGCCGGCGCCGTCAGCGTCCGCCTGCACGGCAAAGGCAACCTCGGCGCCAAGCCGCGGGCCGAGGTCGTGGCGGGGATTCTGGAGTCGATCCGGACGAGAGCCGCATGAAGAAAACTCGAAGTTCGAAACTCGAAGCTCGAAGGAAGTTCGAAGCTCGAAGGAAGCTCGCCGCTTGAAGGTCGAAACCAGACCGTGGACGCTGCCGATTCGCTTTCGCTCTAGCTTCGAACCCTTCGCCTTGGGGATGGACCTCTCCATGCCCGGTCCGACGCGGCTCAAACGCCGTTGAAACTCGAGCTGCACGCTCCGCTCGCAACCTCCAAGCGGCTGCCACCCTGACTCGGTGGGCGGGTCGAGCGCGCCCTTCAAACTTCGAGTTTCGGACTTCCTTCGAGTTTCGAGTTTCGATCTTCGAGTTTCTTTCAAGACTCGTTTTGGGCCGAAACCCCCGCCTCCAGATTCCGCTTGCCGGAAATGCAGGAAATGTGAATAAGTCAAGAACCGGGGATCGCCGGCAGGTCATGGTTGGCCTGTCCTTTCGTCCGCCGTTCCAGTTCGCGACCATGTTTCCAACTTCTGTTGTCCCTTCTCCCCGCGCAGGCGCGGGCTGGACACGGAAGCGGTCGGCGCGTGGACCCGAGCACGGCCCAACGCACCTTCGCTGTGCGACTCCCGGTAATGCCACCCGGCCTGAGTTTCGAAATCGCCCGAGTCCATCCCTGCCACGGTCGCGCGCCGCGGCGGGCCCGGGCCTGCCATCGCTACCCGGGGCCGGTTCTCACCATCCGCCCATTCGTTTCCATGTCTTCCGACTCCCACTCGCCGTCCCGTCGCGGACGGCGTCGCCGCGGCGGCCATCGCCGCCCTCGGTCCGAGCGCCCTTCCGGCGCTGATTCCGCCGCCACCGCGTCTTCCCCTTCGCTCTGGCAGCGCATCGTCTCGTTCTTCTCCAGCAAGAAAACCAAGGCCCCCGCCCCCCGCGGCACGACCTCGCATCCGGCCTACGCCAACAACAACGGCTCCAACACGCCGCCCGAGCGCCGCACCCAAAGCGGCCCCCAGCCCGCCCGCTTCGCTGCGGCCAAGCCGGAACCCGCCGATGTAACCACGCCGCGCCTCTACGTTGGCAACCTCTCGTTCGATGCGACCGACGAGGACATCACCAATCTCTTCAAAGGCGTCGGCAAGGTGGCCAGCGCCGAGGTCGTGACCCATCGCAACACGGACCGCTCCAAGGGCTTCGCCTTCGTCCAAATGCAGACCGTCGACGAAGCGCGCCGCGCCGTGGCCGAGTTGCACGACCGCCCGTTCATGGGCCGGCCGCTCAAGGTCAGCGGCGCCAAGGCCGTCGAGCCCCGCCAGGAAGCCGCCTAACGCAGATTTTCGAAACCCCCGGATTGGCGCCCGGTTTCGCGAAGCGGAACCGGGCGCTTCTTTTTGCCGGATCGACTCTCAACACCGTTCTTCTTCCTTCTTCCTTCGCCCATGCTTCCCGCCTTCTATGTCGTCGGCCCCACTGCTTCCGGCAAAACGGAGCTGGCGCTCGCCCTGGCCGAGGCGTGGGACGCGGAGATCGTCTCGGCCGATGCCTACCAGCTCTACGCGGGGCTCGATCTCCTCGGCGCTAAGCCGGAGCCGTCCGAACTCGCGCGCATTCGCCACCACCTCATCGGCACCGTGCCGCTGGGCGAGCCGATGCACGCGGTGCGCTATCGCGAGCTGGCCGTGGCGGCGCTGGCCGACATCCACGCCCGTGGCCGCCGCGCCATCGTCTGCGGCGGCTCCGGGCTCTACGTGAAGGCGTTGACCCACGGCTTCGACGCCGGCGCCTCGCCCGATCCGGCCCGCCGCGCGGCCTGGGCGCAGCGTCCGCTGGCGGAGCTGGTGGACCAATTGCGCGCGCGCGATCCCGCGGCCGCCGAGCGGATCGATCTGCGCAATCCGCGCCGCGTTCTGCGCGCCCTTGAGATCGCCACCGATGGCGGCAGCGCGCGCGCCGCGTGGGAACCCAACGCCGAGCCACCCGCCCCCGTGGGCGTCTTTCTGCAATGGGAACGAGCCGAGCTCCACGCCCGCATCGCCGCCCGCACCCGGCGTATGTTCGAGCGAGGCGTGCTCGCAGAAGTGGCCGCCGCGCGGGCGGCGGGCCTCGGACCGACCGCGGCGCAGATGATCGGCTGGGCGGAATGCTGCGCCTGCCTCGACGGCCAGCTCGCGCCAGCGGCGGCTGAGGAGCGCATCGCCATCGCCACGCGCCAATACGCCAAGCGGCAGCACACGTGGTTCAAGCGCGAGCCGATCTTCCAGCCGTTGCCGGTGACGTGCGAGAGCGGGTTGCGCGCCGCGCTCGAAACGGCATCGTCCCTGATGCGTCGAATCCTCCCCCTGTTCCTCGGCCTCGCCGCCGCGGCTTCCGTCTGCGCCCAGGAAACCAAGCCTTCCGCGCCGACGGCGTCCGCCCCCGCTGCCAGCGCGTCGGCTCCCCAGGCCGGCCCCGATGCGGCCAAGTCGGGCCAGCTCGTCTTCGAAAAGAACCTGCTCAAGCAGAAGGCCGACGCCGGCGCGACCACCGTCACCTACAAGTTCCCCTTCACGGTCAAGGGCACCGACAAAGTGACGCTCTTCTCGACCGAGACCGATTGCGGCTGCACTGCTGCGCCGTTGGAGAAGCAGATCTACCAGCCTGGCGAGAAGGGTGAGATCACGGTCAATTTCCGCATCGGCGACCTCGTCGGCACGCAGCTGAAGAAGATCCGCCTGCGGGCCAGCGACCAGAGCGAGCCGCACGTGTTGACCATCGAAACGACCATCCCGGTCTTCGCGAAGGTGACTCCGCAGTTCGTCGTCTGGGAGCATCGCTCGGAGAAGTCGCCGAAGTCTTTCAATTTCGAACTCGGCCCGGAGAATCAGCCGATCGAGGGCCTGACGGTCACCTCCAACGTGCCGAGCATGTCGGCCGTGGTGAAGGAGATCGAGAAGGGCCGCAAGTTCGAGATCGTGGTCACTCCGGCCACCACCGACACCTTCGTCCTCGCGACTTTCGACATCGCCGCCAAGCTCCCGGCCGGCCAGTCCGGCGCTCGCACCATGAAGGCGTACGCGACGGTGAAGCCGGCCCCGGTGGGCGAGCAGCCCGTGGCCGCCGCCCCCGCGCCCGCCGCGGCCCCGCCTGCCCAGCCGGCGAAGTAACCGGAACACCGATCGAGATTGCTGCGCCGAGGCTGCCTTCCCGCTTGGCAGTCCCGCCCTCGGCCGGCTAGAAACGCGGCATGTCTGCCTCCGCTTCCCCTGCCCGCCGGATCGAGCGTTACGCCGATCCCGCCACGCTCGCCCGCGCTGCCGCCCACAAGATCGTGGAGCGGCTGAACGCCGCCGTGGCCGCCCGCGGCCGGGCCACGCTCGCGCTCGCCGGCGGCTCGACGCCCAAGGCGCTCTACCGGCTTTTTGCCGACGACGACGGCCTGCGCGCGGCGCTCCCGTGGGGGAAGATCGAGTTCTTCTTCGGCGACGAGCGGCACGTCCCGCCCGACCACGCCGACAGCAACTACCGCATGTTCAAGGAGGCGCTGCTCGACCGCCTACCCAAAGGCCTGCTCGATCCCGCTCGAGTACACCGGATTCAGAGCGAAAACGCCGCCGGAGCTGCCGCCGAGCAGTATGCCGAGGAACTCACCCGCACGCTCGGCTCGGAATCGCCGACCGTCGACGTCGCCCTGCTCGGCATGGGGCCCGATGGCCACACCGCCTCCCTCTTCCCCGGAACCACGGCCCTGCGGGACCACGACAGATCCGTCTGCGCCGTCTGGGTGGACAAATTCAGCACCTATCGCATCACGTTGACCCCGCCCGCCCTCTGCGCCGCCCGCTGCGTCATGTTCCTGGTCGCCGGGGCGGACAAGACGAAGACCCTCAAAGCCGTTCTGCAGGGCCCGCCGGAGTCTGATCGCTACCCCTCGCAGGGCATCCTCTCGCGTGCCGGCGAAACTCTCTGGCTGGTCGACGAGGTGGCCGCCGCGGAGCTGAGCTGAAAGGTCCGGCTCTCTCCCAACTCGGCGCGCGCTCGCTACTGACGCAGCAGGGTTGCCAAATCGCTGGACGCCCGGGTGCTTTGCGGCTCGGGTGGACGTTTTCGTCGCCATGCGTCTCCTCACCGCTGTACTCGCTCTCGCCTCCGCCTTCGCCCTGCCTTCCGCGCTGCGCGCGGGTTGGGAGATCGAAACCGCCGCCGATTTCACCTCGCGTTCGGACCTCGAGCGCGCGGGCCTCGGAATCGGCACGGCCTCGTCCGCCCGGACGCTCCTGGAGGTGGTGGCCACGCCGATGACCCCGTTCGGCGTGCTGCGCCTCGGCGGCACCTGGGAGCGCTTTTCCTTCTCGAATGGCGGCGGCAATCCCCTGCCCAACACGCTGCAGACGTTTGCGGCGATCGTCGGCCTCGACACTCGCTTCGGTGACTCGGTCCTCTTCCGGATCGAGGCGCAGCCTGGCTTCTACGTGGCTGGCTCCCGCCCTAGCGGCCGTAATTTCAACGTCCCCGTCCTCGTCGGCGGTAGCTATCTCTTGAGCGAGAACCTGCAGCTGATCCTCGGCGTGCAGATCAATCCGAACGCCAAATACCCCGTCATCGGCGGCCCCGGCGTGCGCTGGAAGTTCGCGCCCGCCTGGACGCTCAATGCGGTCCTCCCGGCGCCGCGGTTGGAATTCGCGCCGAACAAGGGGCTGACGCTCTACGCCGGCGCCCGGCTCCTCGGCGGCACCTACCGCACCGACGACTCCTTCGGCACCGCGCGGGGCAATGCGCGCTTCAACCGCGCGGTGCTCAGCTATTCGGAAATTCGCACCGGCCTCGGCCTGAATTGGGAGCTTCGGCCCGGCACGAAGCTGGAGGTCGAAGGCGGCGCCGTGGTGAAGCGGGAGTACGACTTCCATCGGCTCGATGCCCGTTTCAAATCCGACGGCGCTGCGGCCTACGGCGGCCTGACTCTGAGCGCCAGCTTCTGACCTCCAGCTCGCCGGAGCGCTCCAGCTACTCGGCCCGCACCGCGCTCGCGATCGGCGTGCGGGCCGCCCGTTGCGCCGGCAGCCAGCCGGCCAGCAGGGCGGCGGGCACGATCCAGAGCGGAGTCGCCAGCACCTGCGCCCACGGGACCGTGAGCTGGATGGTCCAGCCGAAGAAGGCTTTGTTGATCACGAAGGTCAGCACGAACGAGAGCACCAGACCGGCCACCACGCCGAGCGCGCTCGCGACCAACCCGATGAGCCCGCTCTCGGCCAGCACGAGCGCACGGATCTGACCGACCGATGCGCCGACCGCCCGCAGGACACCGATCTCGCGTTCCCGCTCAGCCACCAGCGTGGTCAGGCCGAGGAAAATGCCGGCTACGGCCACGAGGACGGCGATGAGCCGCAACACGTAGGTGACCTGAAACGTCTGGTCGAAGATCTCGAAGACGCGTTCGCGCAGGGACCGATTCGAATAGACGAGGAAGCGGCCGAGCGGCGCGGCCAGCGCGCGCATTTCGTCGGCCACCGCCTCGAGGGAGACGTCTGGCCGGACGAAGAGCGCGAACGAGAAAACGCGCGGATCCTGCCAATGGCGGTCGAAGTTCTCCCGCGCCATCATGATCACGCCGCTGTCGCGGGAATAGTCGAAGTAGACCCCGCCGATCACGAACTCGATCACGCCCGCCGGCGTGGGAATCGGCACGCGGTCATTCTCCCAAAGTTTGAATCGCCGCGCGAACGGCTCGCTCACCAGCACCGTGCCCGCTTCGAAGAGCCGCGCCTGCCGGGCTCGGTCGCTGCCCGGGCCGATGAAGGTGAGATTGTCGCGCTTCGAGCCGGCCACGACCGCCAGCGTGGTGCGCTCGCCGCGGACGGTGACGCCCAGTTCGCGGAAGGTGTCGACCCGCTCCACGCCCGGGAGCTTCGCCGCGGCTTCGATCAGCGCCGCGGGGGTGAAAACGCGGGTCCCCGCCGACTCGTTGGCCGCGGGCGTGACGTAGATGTCGGCCGCGACCGTGCGGGTGATCCACACTTCCACCGTGCGGCGGAAGGCGTGGATCATGATCGAGACGCCACCCATCATGGCGATCGCCGCCATGAGCGCCGCCACCGTGATGGCGTTGCGCTGGAGCGAGCGGCCGAGGTTCTGCGCGGCCAGACGGAGGAGAATGCGACCGCGGGACAGGCTGGCGGCGAGACGGCCGCCGACGCGCGTCAGCCACGGCGCGAAACAGGCGAAGCCGACCACCACGAAGAGCGCGCTCCCAAAGCCGAGCAGTGCCGGGCCCGTGGTCAGCGCGAGACTCGAGGCCAGCGCCGCCACCAGCAGGGAGGCGAAGCCCGCCCAGGTCCAGCGGGGCAGCGCGAGGTGCTGACGTTCGAGCGTCGTGCCGAGCGAAAGCGCGCGGATCGGATCGAGCCGGGCGCCCTCGCGAGCCGGGATCCAGGCCGCCGCGAGGACCGAGAGCAGACCGAAGCCGAAGGCCAGCGCGAGCAATCCCGGCGTGACATGCCAGGCCTCGATGGAAAGCGAGAGGTAGAGCGAACTGATCGTGGTGGCCACCGCCCGCACCAGCGTGCCGGCGAGGAGGAATCCGCCCAGGATGCCGAGTCCGATGCCCAGAACGCCGAAAAGTGCGGCCTCACCGAGGAACAGCGCCTGCACCTCCGCCCGGCTGGCGCCGAGCGCCCGCAGGATACCGACCTCGGCGCGGCGCCGCACCACCGAGGCGGCGATAGTGTTGTAGATCAGGAACATCCCGACCAGCAGCGAGACCATGCTGAGGGCGGTCAGATTCAGCTGAAAACCCGCCAGCATGCGCTGCACCTGATTGCTCCGCTGCGCCGGCGCGAGGATCTGGACATCGGCCGGCACCAGGGGAGCCAGTCGTTCGGCCCACTCCGGCGCACGGTCCGGATCGTCGAGCAGGAGCTGCACGGCCGAAATCCTGGCTCCACGCCCGAGGAGTTCCTGGGCCCAGGCGATGTCCATCGCCGCGACGCGGGTGTTCGTGCCGGCGGGCGATTCCTTCAGCCGCAGGAGGAAGCGCACGACCAATTCGTGGGTGCGTCCGCCGGCGGCCACGCGCAGTCGGTCGCCGATCTGCAGACGCAGCCGGGCTGCCATCTCCTCGCTCAGCGCCAGGCTGTCGCGCCGGCCGAGCCAGGGCTCGATGTCCAGATCCCCGCCGCGCGCATCCTGCACTGCGAAGGTCGCGAACGGCCCCTGCGTGAAGGGATCGAGCCCGAGCAGCTGCAGGTATTCGCCGGGGTGGTCGGGCAGCGTGAGATATCCCTCCACCAGCGGCGTGGCCGCTCGCACCCCGGGGGCCCGGGCCAGGCGGGGATAGACCGTTTCATCGAACCCGTCGCCCCCACCGCGAGCTTCCAGATTGGCCTTCCCCGCGACCAGATCGATGCCGGCGTTGAACGAGCGAGTGGCGCTGTGATTCGCGATCTGGATGGCCAGGAATACAGCCACGCCGAGCGCGACGGAGAGGACGTTCAGCAGCGCGAGCAGCTTGTGCCGGCCGAGATGCCGCACCACCTGGCGGGCGAAGATGCGGGGCAACTGCGGCGTCATCGGGCAGCCTAGCTCATTCCGTGGCCGCCTGCCGTCGTCGTTGTGTCTGCCGCCAGTGCCGCAGGACCCGATGCCGGGGCGTGGCGGTGGCATGAGCGCGCTCGGTGGCGATCAGCTCGCGCGCCCGCAGCCGCTCCATGGCCGCTTGCACGGCGCTGCGCGAGAGACCCGTGTCCTCGGCGATCGCGCTGAGTCCCGCGGCCACCGGGCGCCAGCGCTGGCGAACCGAGCGGGCGAAAAGATAGAGATAGACCAGAAACGCGCTCGGGTGCTGGTCATGGCCGGTCAGATCGCGCTGCAGGACGTCCAGCACGTAGTCGTCAATGGGCACAGTGGCTCGGAACCGCGGCATGCCGCATTCTCCGCTATACCGATAAACGAACAAGAGAATCAGCCGCTGAGACCCTGCCGGCACTGGACCCATCGCGTCGACCGCGCCTAGCGTGACGCCATGATCACCCACCTCAAGTTCGCCTCCATCCCCGTCCGCGATCAGAACCGCGCGCTCGATTTCTACACCGAGTGCCTCGGCTTCACGATCATCACCGACCAGCCGTTCGACGGCAGGCAGCGCTGGATCGAGCTGCGCATTCCGAAGGCCGAAACGCGCGTCGTGCTCTTCACGGCCGACGAGCACGTCGAGCGGATCGGCACGTTTTCCGGCCTCTCCTTCGCCACGGACGACGTGGAGCAGACCTACGCCGAGTACACCGCGCGCGGCGTGAAGTTCAAAGGCCCGCCGCAGAAACAGCCTTGGGGCACTTTCGCGATCTTCGAGGACAGCGAGGGCAATTCCTTCGTCCTAGGCACGGCCAAGTGAGCGCGCTCAGGGGCGGCCGGCCGTGATGGCCCGGCGGACGGCGGCCAGCGGGGCGGAGTCATCGAACTCCACCTGCCGGCGCCCGCGCTTCACCACGCCGAGCGAGCGCCAGAGCGCCTCCAGATCCACGGCCTCAGGGTTCGGGCCGAGTCGGGCGTGCAGGTCCCGCAGCACCGTGGTGCCCGTCGCGGCATCGCCCACGGCAAGCGCCCGCGCCAGCGGCCAGCTGCGCTCGATACTACCGCCGGCGGCCACGATGGCCCGGAGGGCATCCTCCAGGCCGCGACGGTTGTCGGTCTGGCGGCGAATCTCGACGTCGGCCAGCAGGCAGAAGATCGCCCCGCCCCAGTAGGTCCGCGCCCAGGTCGGGGTGCGATCCAACCCGTGATCGCCCGGCTGCGGCTGTCCCTGCGGCATTTCCGAGACGAACTCCGCCCACATCCGGCGCGCATCGAGCACACCCAGTCGAACGCGCGCCACGGGCTCGACGTAGCAGGCGATCCCCTCTTCCAGCCAATGGTGCTGATCCGGCACGCCCGGGAAGCCGAAGTGGATGAACTCGTGCGTCAGCATCCAGTCGTCCTCCAGCAGATCGGCCCGGCTGGCTTCGCGTCCCACGGTGATGCGGGCCCGCGGGCCGTTCCAGCCCGTGGCGTAGCCGCCGGAAACGCTTCGTCCCGCGCGGCTGAAGATCAGCAGCGTGGCCTCCGGCACCGGGAAGCGACCGCTGTAGTAGGCGGCCACGGCCCGACCGCTCTGCGCCACCCATTCGAGCAGCAGCGGCTGCTGCTCCCGCGGGACGGCTTCATCGAACTCCACCCGCACCTCCGCGCCCGGTAGCTGCACCACCCGGGCCTCGGCGGCCGGGAGCGGAGACCAGCAGAAAACCGCCAGCAGCCAGGCGAGGACAACCGCACGCATGTCGGCATGATGGACGGCCCATGCGAGCCGACAACTCGCGCCTGTGGCACCGTCTTCTGCGGGTCGCACCCGCGGGTCAGCGCTCGAAGGCCTGAAACCGGGCAAAGGCCTTCTCGAATTCCCCGAAGTTCGGATACGCCGGGCCGTAGACGGACACGACCGCCGCGGGGAACGGCTGCCCCGCCAGCAACGCCTCCACCAGCGTCGGGAAGAGCGCCGCGGCCTGCTTCTCGGTCAGGAAACGGGTCAGGCGTTCCGCGCTGCGATAGAACCGCAGGACCTCCACCGGCGAGGACGGATACAACTCCAGGCCAAGCAGGGCGTGCAGCGAGTAGTCGGGCATCCGCTGCAGCGCCTGGGTCACGCCCGGATACTGCCCGACCCGCGCGGCCGAACTCTTCCGGGCCATCACCTCGGCGAAACCCTCCGAGAGCCAGAGCGGCAGGCGCTGACCAGGGTAGATGCGGGCGACCACCGCATGCGTGGTCTCGTGCGCCAGGGTGCGCGAATCGAACATGCCGGTGCGGCCATCGCGCAGATTGAGGAAGAGTTCGTCGCCGGCCGCCAGGCTGGAGGCCCAGGGCACGATGTTCGCGA
Source organism: Verrucomicrobiota bacterium (assembly GCA_018240025.1). Taxonomy (GTDB): domain Bacteria; phylum Verrucomicrobiota; class Verrucomicrobiia; order Chthoniobacterales; family SZAS-18; genus SZAS-18. The sequence continues at coordinate 66,173 of JAFEGM010000011.1, read as the reverse complement.
TCGTCTTGAAATCCGCCCATTCCTTCTCGTCCTCGAAGATGAAGACGTGCGACTTCCGCTGGTAGCGCTCCGGCGCCGCCGCGAGGGCTCGCGCGACATACCAAAGATGGTATTCGATCTCCAGCCCCACCCGCTTGGCTTCCGTGATGCGGCGGTAGTGGATGATGAAGTTCTCCGTCTCGCCGTGCAGCCAGCGCTCCGGCCGGAAGCCCAGCGCCGTGACTCCGTGCCGCGACATCTCGGCATTGCTCAGCGTCTCGAAGGGCTTCTGCTCGAACGGTCGCGGCGTCGGCGGACGCTCCTCGGCGAGCAGGCTTGCAGCCGTGAGCAGACACACTAACAGGACGAAGAGCAGTCGCCGCATGCGCCAATCCATATCGTCCGAGCCTGCCTCGCAACCGGGGAACGTCAGGGCCGCTCGACCGGTGGCCGCGGAAACAGATCCTGCCGCACGCGTTCGCGCTCGCGGTCGATGTGCTCGTCCGAGGCGCCGAGTTGCTTCATGACCGATTCCGTCATGGAGAGCGCGATCTCGCCCTCGCTGGAAAAGACCTCGTGCGCCCCGGCCTCGCGCAGGCCCGGGGTTTCCTGGAGGTAGGTCGAGCGGGTAAGGATGCGAATCCGCGGATTCAACTCGCGCGCGGCCTGCACAATGTCCTGAGCCGGCAGGCCGCTGGCCGTGATGATCAGCCCGCGCGCCGCCTCCACGCCGGCGTGGTGCAGGATTTCGCGCTGGGTCGCATCGCCGTAGATGGCGTGCTGGCCTTCGCTCTGCAGACGGCGGACGGTTTCGAGGTTCATCTCGATGACCACCACCTGCAGCCCATTGTCCGTCAGGATGCGGGAGAGGGTGCGCCCGATCGGGCCGTAGCCGACGACCAGGAACCGATGGGCCGCCTCATCCAGCGGTGGAGGGGCCTGCAGATCGGCCGGCGGATTCGGCTGGGCGAGGCCGCGGCGTTGCAACCAGGCCAGAATCGGGCCGATCGACTGATAAAGCAGCGGATTGACCGTGATCGAGACGACTGAAGCCACGACGAGCGCATTCGTGGCCTCGGGCGGCATCACCTTCAGGCTGATGGCGAGCGCGGCCAGGATGAAGCTGAATTCGCCGATCTGGGCGAGCGCGATGGCGATGGCGAGAGCCGATTTCAGCGGTCGTCCGAAGGCCAGCACCACGGCCAAGGCGGCCAGCGGCTTGCCGATCAAGACCACGCCGAGGGTGGCCAGCATGAGCGGCCAGCCGTCCTTGAGCGCGGCCGGGTCAAAGAGCATGCCCACGGAGACGAAGAAGAGCACGGCGAAGGCATCGCGCATCGGCAAGGCATCCGAAGCCGCCCGCGCGCTGAACTCCGACTGCCCGACCACCATGCCGGCGAGGAACGCGCCCAGCGCCATCGACGCGCCGAAGAACTTGGCGGAGCCCACCGCAATGCCGAGGGCGAGCACGAGCACGCTGAGCGTGAAGAGGTCGCGCGAGCCCGTGCGGGCCACGTAGCCGAGGAACCACGGGATGATCCGCTGTCCTGCCACCAGCGTGAACGCCACCAGCACGACCAGTTTACCCAGCGCCAGCGCCAGCGTCACCCAGGCGCTCCCGGCGGGCGTCGCGCCTTCACCGGCCGAAGAGGTCGGACCAGCCAGCGCCGGCAGGAGCACGAGCACGAGGATCGTGAACAGATCCTCCACGATCAGCCAGCCGATGGCGATGTGACCGCTCGGCGTGTGCAACTCCCGGTGATCGGCCAGGACCCGCGTGAGCACCACCGTGCTGGCCACCGAGATGGCCATGCCGAAGACCAGCCCGGCCGACCACGACCAGCCGAACCAGCGGGTCACCAGCGCCCCCAGCACGGTGGCGGCGAGGATTTGGATGATCGCGCCGGGGATGGCCACCCGGCGCACGGCCAGCAGGTCCTTGAGGTGAAAATGCAGGCCCACCCCGAACATCAGCAGGATGACGCCGATCTCCGCGAACTGGGTCGCGAACTGGGTGTTGGCGACGAACCCCGGGGTGAACGGGCCGACCAGAATGCCCGCCAGCAGATAGCCGACAATGGGCGAGAGCCGCAGCTTCTGGGTGACGAAGCCAAGGGCGAGCGCAGCCGTCAGCCCGCCCGTGAGCGTGAGAATGAGTTCGATGTCGTGCGGCATCCCGGAGGAGGTATGGCGGGTGCGCCAGGGACGCACCATCGCCCGGTGGTGCCGGAGCCGGTCGGGGACCTCGTGTCCACCGTTGCTCTCGTGCCGCTCTGCCTCGGCTCAGCCGGAAGCTCCGTCCAGCGCTTTCTCCCTTTCGGGATCAAAAAAAACGCCCGCCGGCTCGAGACCGAGCGGGCGGGCGAAAGAGAGGCTGCCGAGGCAGCGCCGGATTACTTCGTGTAGACCGGGCGCGGGGTCGCCTTGCTCGGGCCGAAGGTCATGGTCGTGCCGAGCGAGAAGACGTCCACGTGGGTCGCGAACGAGCCGCGATTGCGGTGCAGGCCGGAAGCGTCGAGCGTGTCGATGCGCGCACGATCGAGGAAGAGGTGATCGTAGGCGAAGTCGATGCGGGTGTGCTTGGTCAGCTGGTAGCCGATGCCGACGGCGAGCGTCTGGCGGTCGTTGTCCGGCAGACGCGGCGTGCGGTCGGTGCTGTTGTTGACCGGCGTGTTGTCGTAGGCGTAACCGGCCCGGAAGGTCCAGGCGCCGTACTTATACTGGGCGCCCAGCGAGAAGCGGAAGACGTCCTTGTAGGCGAGAGGCTGGAGGGCGGCGATCGAGCCGTCGGTGTTCAGGATCCGGATTTCGCTCACGCTGCTCCAGTGGGTCCAGAGGACGTCCGCCATGAGGGTGAGGTTCGGGGTGATGTCCTGAGCGATGCCGAACGAAGCGCTGTAGGGCAGATCCGTCTTGGCCTTGATGCTCTGGCTGACGAAGCGAGCCGCGAGCGCATTGCCCGAGGCGCCGGCGCTGCCGCCAACATTCGTGCCCACGGCCGTGCCGACACCCGCGCCGATCGCGCCCGCCTGGGCGGCACCGACCACCGGGGTCAGGCTGGTCGTGAGGGAAGCCTGCACCGCATTGGTGACCGCCGTCTGCACCGCGCCGCCGACCAGCTGGTAGGTCGGAACGAGGGTGTAGCGCGAGTTGCCTTCGACGTCGTGCTCGACGTTCGAGCGGAACGAGGCGCTCAGGCGGGTGCCCTTCATCGGCTCCCACATGATGCCGACGTTGAAGCCGACGCCGATCGACTCACCGCCGAAGCGGACGAAGCCGTCGCGGCCGGCGGGATTGATGCCGCCGAGGGTGGTGGCGATGGCGCCGCCAGCCGCCTGGGCGGCGGCCGCCGTGGCCGCCGCGGCTGCCGATTGCCGGACCGCGAGCGGCACGGCCGCCGGGATGGCACCGACGATGGCCGCCGGGACGTTGGTCTGGATGCCACCGACCACGCCGTTGGCGACGCTGGCGTTGATCGTGCCGTAGTCGACCGCGGCGCTCAGGCCGATCTGGAGATACTGCACGTCGATGCCGGCACCGATGGAGAGATTCGGCAGGAACTTGTAGGAAGCCACGGTGCTGAAGTTGGCCACCGTGATGCGCGAGTTGGTCGCGCTGTAGCGCAGGACCGAAGTCGGATCCCAGTCGGTTTCGAGGCCGAACGGAGCATTGGCGCCGAAGCCGATGGCGAACTTGTCGTTCACCTGGTAGGCGATGTAGAGCTGCGGGACCGACTGGCCGACGAAGACCTTGCCGGGGACGCCGCCGTTGCCGCCGTTGCCGCTACCCTGCAGGCGGGCCAGATTGGCCGGGGTATTCAGCGCGCCGGTCGTGAAGACCGAACCGCCGTCCGTGTACTTGATGTTCGGGACGATGTAGCTGGTGCCCTGCGTGATGGTCAGGCGCTCCGGGAGGAAGCCCATGCCGGCGGCGTTGAAGAAGATGGTCGAAGCGTCCGTCGGGTTGGCCGAACCGGCACCCGCGAGGCTGGCGGCGACCACCGACTGATCGCCGTAAAGATTGAACGAGGCAGCCTGAACCTGCGTCGAAGCCATGAGGCCTGCCGCAGTCAGAACACCGAATCGAGCGAGAGAGCGAGGATTCATCTGGGGTGGATTCAATATTGGGGGCGGCGCATGGCGACTGTCTTGGGACAGCGTCAGACTCCGCGGGGTTTTGGTTAAGGGAGCGGACGTGAACTCGGAAAGCACCCGGTCCGCATTCCTTGTAAAGGGAATGCCCGGCCTATGGTGGAATGTGAGCCTTTAGTCAAGCTTTCGCGTCATCAGGAATTGACCGGAGTCGAACTTTGCCGGTTTCGCCAGCGTAGCCTCCGATTCCGCACCTGATGGGGGTATCTGCAATTGGAAACTGGCATTTGGCTAGTTTTTCCGGCTCTCCCGTGGGCTTCAGAATTCGTCATTGATTCGCCCGGCGACCTTCGGCATTCGTCTCCCCTGGCGCGCGCCGAGCCGCCCCTGTTTCCCATGCGGTTCCGTCCCCTCCTTTGCGCCCTGCTCGGTCTCCTCGCCAGCGGCTCCCCGGCTGCCGACGAGCCATCCCAGCCCGCTCAACCCGGCCCCATCGAGATCAACTCCAGCCGCGGGGCCCGGTACGTCAACCGCATCGCCATCGCCGAGGGCGATGTCAGCATCCAGCGCGACGGCACCAGCATCTACGCCGATTACGCGGAGTATCGTCTCGACGGACGCATCTGCATCCTGATCGGCCACGTCCGCATCTACCGCGATGGTCGCCTCATCCTCGCCGACCGGGCCACCTACCACCTCGACTCGGGCCAGATCGAGACGGAGAAGTTCGACGGCTCGCAGCTCCCCTTCCTGTTCTCCGGCCGCAAGGGCCGCACCCCGGGCAAAGACCAGCCGATCACGCTCGACGACGCCATCCTGACCACCCACGACTCCGAGAAGCCCGACTACCATTTGCGGGCGAAGACGGTGGTAATCTATCCGGACGATCGCGTGGTCTACCGCGATGTGCGTCTCTATCTCGGACAGGTCCCGGTCCTGTATTTCCCGTACTTCGTCACTTCGCTGAATCAGCCCGCCGAGAGCGGATTCACCATCACCCCCGGCCAGAGCTCGACGGCCGGACTCTTCCTCCTGACGAAGTATGGCTTCCCGCTGACCAACGCGCTGACGGGGCAGGTGCAGCTCGATTACCGGACGAAGCGTGGTTTCGCGCCCGGGCTGAATTTCTACTACCGGCCCGCCCGCGCCAATCGGACGCGACCCAACAATCTCCTGACCGGGCTGATCGACAGCGACGAGGACAATCGCGCCTCCACGCCGGCCGAGAGAGCGGCGGCCGTTTCGCGGGAGATCCGCAGCGCCGAGCAATCGCGCCTGCTGACCTACTTCATCGAGGATCAGGATCCGAACCTCAACCGCACGGGACTGCCGCGCGATCCGATCGGCAAGGGCCGCTACCGCATCGCCGCCCAGAGCCTGCACTTCTTCACGGACGACTTCACCTTCCGGCTGAATGCGACCAAGCTGAGCGACCGCTATCTGCTGGAGGATTTCTTCCGCCGGGACGTCGTCAGCAACCCGCAGCCCGACAGCCAGGCTTCCTTCAGCTGGCGGCAGGACCGCTTCGTCATCTCGTTGGTCACGCGCATCCAGCTCAACACTTTCTTCGACGCCACCGAGCGCCTGCCCGAACTGTCCGTCGAATTCAAGCGCCAGGAGATCGCCAATCTGGGCATCTTCTACGAAGGCGAGACCAGCGCGGCCAAGCTCCGCCGCAACTTCGCCAGCGACGGGATCGGGCGGCCTGATTACGGCTTCTTCCGCTTCGACACCTTCCATCAGTTCACCGCGCCCCGGACCTTCTTCGGCTGGCTCAGCGTGGTCCCGCGGGCCGGCGTGCGCCTGACCTATTATTCGAAGACGGCCTCGACCCAGGCGATGGCCGATCAGCTCGCTCAGACGACCTTCAACGCAGCGCAGGCCCCGGCACCCATTCCGGGGATTACCACCGCGGGCGACCTCTGGCGTCCGCTGGTCAATCTCGGCTTCGAATCGTCCTTCAAGCTCTCCCGGGTCTACAACATCCAGTCGCGCGCGCTCGGGCTCGACCGTCTGCAACATGTGGTGCAGCCCTACGTAAATTTCTCCTACGTCGAGAACCTGAACAAGCAGACCCGCGTGCCGCTGCCGGCAGACCGCCGTCAGCCGACCACGGCGCTCGAGCCGATCGACTTCCCGCAATTCACGGCCATCGATTCCATCCAGCCCAGCGCCGTGGCCCGCGTGGGCGTGCGCCAGCGCTTCCAAACCAAGCGCGACGCCCTGACCTTCAACTGGCTGGAGCTCGACTCCTACTTCCAGCGCAATTTCCGCAATCCCTACGACCGCGCGGTCACTTCAAATTTCTTCCAGGCCGTGCGCTTCCGCCCGGTGCCATGGGTGGCCTTCGCGGTCGACACGCAGTTCCCGCTCGCCAACAAGGGCTTCACGGAGGTCAACACGGCCATCCGCTTCATGCCGGCCGCCAATGCCGAGTTCGAGATCGGCCATCGCTTCCTGAACAAGAATCCGTTCTTCCCCGACAGCTCGCTGCTGACCTACCGCGCCTACTACCGGATCGACGAAAACTGGGCCGTCGGCATCTCCGGCCGCTACGAGTTCGACGACCGCACGCTCGAAAATCAGACCTACACCATCTACCGCGACCTGACCTCCTTCGTCGGCAGCTTCAGCGCGGTGGTGAACAACAACCGCAAGGTCAACGACATCGGCTTCATCTTCACCTTCACGCTCAAGGACCTGCCGCGGATCAGCGAGTCGCTGAACATCAACCCCTCGCCGACCGCCGCGACGACGCCCTGACGGAAAGAAGATTCAAGAGCCAAGAATCAAGAGCCAAGGAAGGCTCAAGGGGCAAGGAGCATGGAATGCAGACCTCGTCTGGCGCGCCGCGCCCACGGCTGACGGGAATCTCCCGACCTCTCCTCTCCTTCGCACCTTCGCCCACTTCGCAGCTTCGCGTGAACCTCCGCCCGCCCGCCTCCCGGCGGTCGAGTCTCAACCCAGATTCAGGCCCTTTACATAATCGGCCAGCTCCTTCTTGCGGGCTTCGACCTTCTTCTCGAGGGCCTTCTGTTCGGCCTGGAGTTTTTCGATCTGCGTCTCCTGTTCGTTCAGCTTGCGCAGCAACCGGGTGCCGTACTCGCTGCGGTCGCCGGCGGTCTTCACGTTCTCCCGCAGGCGGTCCTGCTCTTCGGTGATCTTCTCGATCTGCGCGCCCTTTTCCTCGGCTTCGCTCTCCAGCGTGGCGATGGCCTGCTGCAGGTTGCCGACCTTGGTGAGCGCGTCGCGCAGCGCCGGGGTGGGCTCGCCGTTTTGGAGGAAGGCCAGGAGTGTCTCGCGCGATTGCTCGACCAACTCGTAGCGCACCGCTTCCACCCGCTCCTCGCGCACGGTCAGCTTTTGGGTCTGGCCAGCGGCCACGGTGACTTCGAACCGATGGAGCGCATTCGTCCGCTCCGTCGGCTCGGCCGTCTCCACCAGCTTCCAGTCGGCGCCGGAGCGCGGATGCTCGACCACCAACTTTTTGCTCCGGGTCGACTTGTTCTCGACCACGTAGGTCAGGGCTCTGGTCGCCTTCTGCTGCACCTCGAGCAGGCCGCCCACGATCTTTCCGAGCCGTTGCCGCTGTTCGCTTTTGCGGTCTTCCACGAGCACCGGGAGCTGCAGATCGACCCCGTAGCTGAGCAGCCGCGACTGGCCGGGCGGCAGGTCGGAAATGCGGGCATCGCCGGCGTACCGGCCTTCGTCGAAGACGCTGATGGGGCCGCCGAGCAGATGCAGTTGCACGCTGTTCTTCAGCCGCGCGCCGTAGAGCGGGAACTTGGCCTGCACCGCTTCGTTGTAGATGGAGACCTTCTCGGCTTCGATCGCATCGTTCACGATCGGGATCATGGCCGAGCGCTGTCGCGGCAACGAAACGCCGGCCACGGTGTATTGGAATAGCTCGCCCACCTGCTGGGTCTCGGCCGTCGCGCCCAGGGACGAAATCGCGTCGGCGGGAGCGAGATCGACCTCGCTCTCGTCGGCCTCCGCCGTGGCGCCGACGCCTCCGCGCACCGCTGCCTTCTTCTTGGCGCTCCGCAACGCGGTCGCCGGCGCGGCAGCCCCGACCCGCGAGGTGATGGGCGGCGCCACCGGCTGGGCCATGGGCAGCGCATTCGTCGGCACGGCAGCGCGGCCGGCTTCGTAGCGCTGAGCCCGCACATTGGCGATCCGCTCGTTCTCCACCACCTGCCGGGTCACGTAGAGCGGCGAGAACAGGTCCTGTACGAAGGAGATCGGCCGGCCGCTGACCAGGCTCAGCTTCACCTCGGTCCAATCGTTCTCCGTCTGGTTCTCGACCAGCGCCCAGCCCTGCAGCTGCGGCTTCGCATCGGCCCCGCCCGCGCCGAAGACCAGCCGATAGCTCGTCTTCCAGACCGGCGTTTCCACCACATACCCCAGCCGCACCGCGCGCTCGCCCTTGCCGTTGAACTGCAGCGCCACCGTCTTCTTGTCCTTGTCCCGCGCCGCCGCCAGCGCGCTCAGCGCCTTCTCCAGTTCGCTCTGCAGCCCGGCGTCCTCGAACTGCAAGCCGCGCAGGTCGTTCACCGCCACCGTGCGGATCGCTCCGCCCGTCAGCACGTTCAGGAACTGCGTCTTCGGCGGCGTCGCTCGTTCGCCGCCGCCGGGCACCTCGCGCGTTTCCACGCCCACGATCACCCCCGCCATCTTCTCCGTGCCCGCGGTCAGCGTGACCTTCGCGCCGCGCAGTTGATTGAGCAGGTCGGCCAGGGGCGGATTGGCCGTGATATCCACCTGGAAGCTGCGCAGCGTCTTCTCGATCGGATCCTGCGACGGATACGTCACCGTACTCACCGTCCCGCCGCCCAGATCGCGCGGCACCAGGCTCTTGAGAATGTCGTTGATCTGCGCCGTCTTGAACTGCAGCTCCACCCGCGCGTTGTCCTTCACCGGCCCCTCGTGCTGGAAATACCCCACCCCGCTGGAGAACAGCGCGATCTCCTTGACCGGCAGATCCGTGGCCGGCGGCGGCGCGGCGGCGAGCGGCGGCAGGACGGTGCAGGCGAGGACGGCGGCGACGACCGAAGACGAGCGATTCATACCAGGTTGGACGGCTCAGCCCGGCGAATGCTCCGAACATTCTCGCCCGGCCGCGGGATCGCTCAGTTCAGGTTGAGCGTTTTGAGGTGATCGGACAGTTCCTTGCGCTGGCCGTCGCGCTTCTTCTGCAGCGTGGCGACCTCGGCCTGCAGCTTTTCGATCTGCGTCTCCTGTTCGTTCAGCTTGCGCAGCAGGCGCACGCCATACTCGCTCTTGTCGCCGGCGGTCTTCACGTTCTCCCGCAGGCGATTCTGCTCGGTCGTGATGCTCTTGATCTCCGCTTCGCGGGCGGTCAGCCGCTCTTCGGTCTCGGAAATGGCGCGCTGCATTCCGCTCACCTTGTTCAACGCCTCGCGCAGAGCGGGCGAGGGTTCGCCGTCCTGCAGCAGCTCGAGCAACTCGGCGTTGGAGTGTTCCAGGATTTGGAACTGCTCGCTCTCGACCACCTCGTCGCGCACGGCCAGACGACCGACCTTTCCGGGCTCCACGGTCAGTTCGAAGCGGTAGAGCGAAGCCGTGCGCTCGGCCGGCTCCGGGGTGTCGACCAGCTTCGAATTCGCGCTCCCGCGCGGATGTTCGATGATGAGCTTCTTCGCCCGGTTCGACTTGTTCTCCGCCGAGTAGACCACGGACGAAGTCCTCCGCTCGGAAACCTCCAGGATGCCCGCGCGGATCTTGGTCAGCCGCTTCTTCTCGTCGTTCTTGCGGTCCTCCAGCAAGACCGGCAGCTGCAGGTCCACGCCGTAGCTGAGCAGTCGCGTCTGGCCTGGCGGCACGTCGCCGATGCGCGCATCGCCGGCGTAGCGCCCCTCATCGAAGACGCTGATCGGGCCGCCGAGCAGATGCAGCTTCACGCTGTTCTTCAGCCGCGCGCCGTAGAGCGGGAACCGGGCCTCGACCGACTCGTTGTAGATCGAGACCTTCTCGGCCTCGATCGCGTCGTTCACGATCGGGATCATGGCCGAGCGTTGCCGCGCCAGCGAGACGCCGCCGACCGTGTATTGAAACAGCTCGCCGACACTTTGCGTTTCCGCCGTCGCGCCGAGCGAAGAGAGCGCGCTGGCCGGGGTGCTCGCGCCGATTCTGGAAACGCGGCTGGCCGGGTACGTCGTTACCGGCAGCGGACCCTCGCTCTCCGCCGTGGGAATGTAGCTGCCGGTGACGATGACCCGCGCTGGTTCCGCATCGTTGTCGATCGCCGACCCGCTTCGTCTCTTGGCCACGTCTCCGACGGCTCTCGCCCTCCCCTCCTCGTAGCGCTGCGCCCGGACGCTGGCCACCTTGTCGTTCTCCACCACCTGCCGGGTCACGTAGAGCGGCGAGAACAGGTCCTGCACGAAGGAAATCGGCCGCCCGCTGACCAGGCTCAGCTTCACCTCGGTCCAATCGTTCTCCGTCTGGTTCTCCACCAGCGCCCAGCCCTGCAGCTGCGGTTTCGCATCGGCCCCGCCCGCGCCGAAGACCAGCCGATAGCTCGTCTTCCAGACCGGCGTTTCCACCACATACCCCAGCCGCACCGCGCGCTCGCCCTTGCCGTTGAACTGCAGCGCCACCGTCTTCTTGTCCTTGTCCCGCGCCGCCGCCAGCGCGCTCAGCGCCTTCTCCAGTTCGCTCTGCAGCCCGGCGTCCTCGAACTGCAGTCCGCGCAGGTCGTTCACCGCCACCGTGCGGATCGCTCCGCCCGTCAGCACATTCAGGAACTGCGTCTTCAGCGGCGTCGCGCGCTCGCCGCCGCCCGCCACCTCGCGCGTTTCCACGCCTACGATCACCCCCACCATCTTCTCCGTGCCCGCGGTCAGCGTGACCTTCGCGCCGCGCAGCTGATTGAGCAGGTCGGCCAGCGGCGGATTGGCCGTGATGTCCACCTGGAAGCTGCGCAGCGTTTTCTCGATCGGATCCTGCGACGGATACGTCACCGTGCTGACCGTCCCGCCGCCCAGATCGCGCGGCACCAGGCTCTTGAGAATGTCGTTGATCTGCGCCGTCTTGAACTGCAACTCGACCCGCGCGTTGTCCTTCACCGGGCCCTCGTGCTGGAAATACCCCACCCCGCTGGAGAACAGCGCGATCTCCTTCACCGGCAGGTCCGTGGCCGGCGGCGGCGCGGCCGGCAGCGCCGAGGCGAGGGAGAGGGTCAGAGCGGCGAAGCGAAGCGGAGCATGGGACGCGTGCATCCCCGATGAACGAACCAGCGGGTCGGCCGCACCAGACTTTTTTCAAAACCTGTGCAAGCCCGACCCGCCGTTCGCGGAGGCTGCGGGGCCTCTTCAGCCGAGATTCAGCCCCTTCACGTAGTCGGCCAGCTCGCGGCGCTGCGTCTCGAGCTTCTTCTGCAGGCCCGAGATCTCCCCCTGCAGTTTCTCGATCTGCGTCTCCTGCTCGTTGAGCTTGCGCAGCAGGCGAATGCCATACTCGGTCTTGTCGCCGGCCGTCTTCACGTTTTCGCGCAGCCGGTTCTGCTCCTCGGTGATGCGCCGGATCTGCTCGTCGCGTTCGCGGATCTGCGCCTCGGTTTCGGCCACCGCCTGCTGTAGCGTGCCGGCTTTGGTGACCGCCTCGCGCACAAATGGGGTCGGCTCGCCGTCCTGCAGAAGCGACAGTAAGGTCGAGTAAGGCTGGCTGGCCAGGGCATAGCGCAGCCCGTCCACCCGCTCGGCCCGCACGGGGAACTTCTGCGTCTTGCCCGGCTCGACCGTGACCTCGAAGCGATAGAGCGAATCGGTCTTCTCCTGCGGCTCGGCCGTCTCGACCAGCTTCCAGCCGGCACCCGGATTCGGATGCTCGATGACGAGCTTCTTGGCGCGGCTGGACTTGTTCTCGATCACGTACACCTGCGACGAGATCGTCCGCTGCGAGACCTCCAGCACGCCGCCCACGATCTTGCCCACGCGCTGGCGCTGCTGCGATTTGCGCTCCTCCACCATGACCGGGAGTTGCAGGTCCACGCCGTAGCTGATCAGGCGCGTCTGATTCGGTGGGAAGTCCGAAATGCGGGCGTCGCCGGCGTAGCGCCCCTCGTCGAAGACCGTGATCGGGCCGCCCAGCAGGTGCAGATTGACGCTGTTCTTCAGCCGCGCGCCGTAGAGCGGGAACTTCTGCTGCACGCTCTCGTTGTAGATCGAGACCTTCTCGGCCTGGATGGCATCGTTGACGATCGGGATCATGGCCGAGCGCTGCCGCGGCAGCGAGACGCCGCCCACGGTGTATTGGAACAGCTCGCCGACCTGTCCGCTTTCGGCCGAGACGACCAGCCCGTCTTCGCCACCCGCAGCGCCGCGGTCCGAATCGGCCGCGAAGGCGAAATTTCCGCTCCGCGCGGCCTCCCGTCCGGCCAGCCCACCGCCGGGCGCCGCGCGCTTGGCCATCGCCGCAGCCGGTGCCGGGGCTGCCGCGACCGAAGCCGGCGCGCTGCGGCGCCCTTCCTCGTAGCGCTGGGCCCGGACCGCCGCATAGGTCTCGTTCTCCACCACCTGGCGGGCGATGTACTGGGGCGAGTAAAGGTCCTGCACGAACGAGATCGGCCGGCCGCTCACCAGGCTCAGGCGGACGTCGTTCCAGTCGTTCTCGGTCTGATTCTCCACCAACGCCCAGCCCTGGATCTGCGGCTTGGCCTCGCCGGTGCCGAAGACCAGCCGATAGCTCGTCTTCCAAACCGGCGTCTCGACCACGTAGCCGAGGCGCACGTTGCGCTCGCCCTTGCCGTTGAACTGCAGCACGACGGTCTTCTTGTCCTTGTCCCGCGCGGCCGAGAGCGCGCTCAGCGCCTTCTCGAGTTCGCCCTGCAGGGCGGTGTCGTCGAACTGCAGGCCGCGCAGATCGTTGATCGCCACCGAGCGGATCGCGCCGCCGGTCAGGACGTTGAGGAACTGCGCCTTGATCGGCCCGCCCTTGTCGCCCGCGCCGGGCAGCTCGCGCGTCTCCACGCCGAGGATCGTCCCGACCATGCGCTCGGTCAGCGCGGTCAGCGAGACTTTCGCGCCGCGCAGCTGATTGAGCAGATCGGCCAGCGGCGGATTGCCGGTGATGTCGACCTGGAAGCTGCGCAGCGTCTTCTCGATCGGATCCTGCGAGGGCAGCGTGACCGCACCGATCGTGCCGCCGCCGAGGTCGCGCAGCACGAGGCTCTTGAGGATGTCGTTGACCTGCGCGGTCTTGAACTGCAGCTCCGCGCGGGCGTTGTCCTTCACTGGACCTTCGTGCTGGAAATACCCGACGCCGCTGGAGAAGAGCGCGATTTCCTTCACCGGGAGATCGGTGGCCGCGGTCGGCGCGGCCGGCTGGGCGTCGGCGGTCAGGGGAGCGGCAGTGCCGAGGGCGGCGAGAGCGAGGGCAGACATTTTGTTCATGGGATGGAGGGTTAGACGCCGCAGCGCGCGATTTGCTCCGGAAAACTCGTCCAGTCCCCCGCTGAAGCCAGCGGAAGCGGGCCGCATTCTGTGCTACAGGCAGCCGGGAACGAAGCGCCGGCCGGTCGCGCCAGGCAACCCTGACACGTTTAGGGTCTGGCCTTTCCGGGGCTTCGTGCCTTCGTCCGACTCCGCGCATGCACAAGGTCAACAATCTCCGTGTCCGCTCCCTCCGCCGGGTGCAGTCCCCCATGGACTTGAAGATGCTGCTGCCGCTGACCGAGCAGGCGCGCGACGTGGTGGTGGCCGGACGCGAGGCGGTGGAAAACATCATCCTGCGGCGCGATCCGCGACTGCTGCTCATCGTGGGGCCGTGCTCGATCCACGATCCGGCCGGCGCGCTCGACTACGCCGCCAAGCTCGCGCGCCTGCGGGAGAAATACCGCGCCCAGGCCGAGATCGTCATGCGGGTGTACTTCGAGAAACCGCGCACGACCATCGGCTGGAAGGGGCTCATTCACGACCCGCATCTCGACGGCTCCCGCGACATGGAGCTCGGCCTGCGCACTGCGCGCGAACTCCTGCTCGGCATCGTGGGCAGCGGCCTGCCCGCCGCCACGGAGTTCCTCGATCCGCTGGTGCCGCAGTACATTTCCGACCTCGTCAGCTGGGCCGCCATCGGCGCGCGCACCACGGAATCGCAGACCCACCGCGAACTGGCTAGCGGGCTCTCCATGCCAGTGGGCTTCAAGAACGGCACCGACGGCGAACTCCAGACGGCGCTCGATGCGATGAAGTCGGCCCGGGCGGCGCACAGTTTTCTCGGCATCGATCAGGACGGCTTCACCTCGGTGGTGCATTCCACCGGCAACCCGATGGGCCACCTCGTCCTGCGCGGGGGTCGCGGTCGCACGAACTACGATCCCGCCAGCATCGCCGACGCCGGCACGCGTCTGGCCAAGGCGGGCCTGCCGCAGGCGCTAATGGTCGACTGCAGCCACGCCAACAGCGGCAAGGAGCACACCCGCCAGGAGATCGTCTGGGAGAGCATCCTGGAGCAACGCCGCGCCAATCCCGCCGGCGTCATCATCGGCGCGATGCTGGAGAGCAATCTGGAGGAAGGCAATCAGCCCATCCCGACCGATCTGAACGAGCTGCGCTACGGCGTCTCCATCACCGACGCCTGCCTTTCGTGGAGCCAGACCGAGGCGCTGCTGGAGTCGCTGGTGGCCTAGCTTTCGTCCTTCGACCGGGCGCGAGCGGCCAGCAGTGCGACCACCCCGGGATGCTCCACCCGGCGCTGCGCGGTGATGGCGTACACGCTGGCCCGGCAGGAACGCGAGCGGCCCACGGTGACGAAGCGGTATTGCGAGACGGACTCCAGGCTGAGGACATCGGGCAGCGCGAGCACCCCGAGTCCGTCGGCCGCCGCGACCTTGGCCATGGCGGAATCGGCGAACTCGGCCACCACGCGCGGCCGGATCGAGCGGCGGCGGAACCACTCCTCCAGCTCCCGCCGCAGCGGACTGCCGAAGCTCGGCAGCAGCGCGGGCGCCCCGTCGAGATTGCGCGGAAAGGCGCCGCGTAGCTTTTTGGCCAGCGCGGGCGCGGCGTGGAACGTCGTCCCGGTGGCCGCCAGCAGGTGATCGAAGGTGCGGGCGCCCGGATGCTGGCCGGAGGGTTCGTCGGCCAGAATGACGTCGACCTGGTGGGCCAGCAGGCGCCCGAGCAATTCGGGCAGGGAGCCCTCCTCGGCGGCCAGCGTGAGATCCGACACCGATTGCAGCGCCGGACGCAGCAGTTCGTAGGCGGCCAGTTTGGGTAGCGAGTCGACCACCCCCACCGCCAGACGGCGCGGCCGCAGCCCGCTGCCGCCGCCGAGGCGCGAAGCCAGGAGTTCCCGGCCGAGGGCGAAGATGTCGTCGGCGTAGCCCAGCACGCGGCGACCGTAGTCGGTCAGCGCCAGCCGCCGTCCCTCGCGGCGGAAGAGCGGTTCGCCCAGCGCTTCCTGCAGCGCGGAGAGCTGCGTCGAGATCGACGGCGCCGAGACGCGCAGCTGCTCCGCCGCGCGCCGCAGCGAGCCGGCGTGGGCTACGACCCAGAAGTAGCGGAGGTGGTGGTAGTTCAGCCAGTCCAGCTCGAGCGTTTGTTTCATGGAACCTAACAATACCTTCCAATCTCCGTATTTTTCAAATTCAGGATCGGGGGAACTGTCCGCCGTCGTTTCCAACCAACCCCATGAAGCTGTCCCTCAAATCCCTCCTTCCCCGCATCCCCGCAGGCTTCCTCCAGCAGTTGCGTCGCGAGCTGGCGCCGGTCGTCACCGCCCGGCGCATCGATGAGGTTCGCGTCACGCTCGACCGCCCCGAGCAGGCCTCGCCGCCCTGGCAGCTCTCCGTCCACCTCGTCACCCCGGGCCCCGACCTCACCGCCCACGCCCGCGGACACACCGTCGCAGCCGCGATCTCGCAGGCGGCGGCCGAGCTGCGCGAGCAGCTCCGCCGCCGCCGCGACAAGGTCACCCGCCGCCTCCGCTCCATCGGGGCGCCGCGCGGCAGTGTGGCCCGCGCCTGATCGCGCCCTCCCTCCTCACCTGACCTGAACCAACGCCATGCCCGAATCCTCCTGGCCCTGGATCGTCTTCAATCTGTTCGTGCTCGCGATGCTCGCGCTCGACCTCGGTGTTTTTCACCGCAAGGCACACGTCGTCTCGCTGCGCGAATCCTTGATCTGGACGGCCGTCTGGATCGGGCTGGCGTTGGTTTTCAATCTCGGCGTCTGGCATTGGCTCGGGCCGCAGAAAGGGCTCGAGTTCCTGACCGGCTACCTGATCGAGAAGTCGCTCAGCGTCGACAACGTCTTCGTCTTCGCGCTCATCTTCACCGCCTTCGCGGTGCCGGCGGAATACCAGCATCGCGTCCTGTTCTGGGGCGTGCTCGGCGCGCTGATCATGCGCGCCATCATGATCGCGGCGGGCGCGGCGCTGATCAGCAACTTCACCTGGATCATCTACGTCTTCGGCGCCTTTCTCATCCTCACCGGCCTGAAGATGTGCCTGAACCGCACGGGCCATAAACCGGTCGACCCGGAGCATCATCCGCTCGTGCGCTTCGTGCGGCGGCTGATGCCGGTGACCTCGACCTACCACGGCTCCCGCTTTTTCGTCCTGGAGAACGGCCGGCGGGCGGCCACGCCGCTTTTCCTCGTGCTGCTGCTCGTCGAGGCCAGCGACCTCGTCTTCGCGGTCGACTCCATTCCCGCCATCTTCGCCATCACGAAGGATCCGTTCATCGTCTACACCTCCAACGTCTTTGCGATCCTCGGTCTGCGCTCGCTCTACTTCGCGTTGGCCGGCTTGCTCCCGCGCTTCGTCTACCTCTCCACCGGCCTGGGCGTCGTCCTCGCCTTCGTCGGCGTGAAGATGATGCTGGCCCACACGCCCTGGAAGATCGACACGCTGGTCTCGCTCGGGGTGGTCGCCCTGATCCTGACCGTCTCGGTGCTCGCCTCGCTCCGCGCCACCCGGGCGCCGCGACCCGAGCCGGCGCCGGATGCGCCGACGGCCTGACGCGTCTGCCGCAGATTCCCCCTCCGAGCCGGCCCAGGCCTTCGTGCCTGGGCCGGTTTCGTTTTGCTCCGAGGTCGCGCGCTGGTCGGCGACCATGGTGACGGACTGATCCGCGCCACGACCGGGGACCCGTGCTAGCCTGCCGGTCCCCCGCATGGCCGCTGCCGCTCCCCCGCCCTCTTCGCTGCCCGGTGTGCTCGCCGAGTTGGCTGCCCGGCTCGGGGACGAGCTGCGCCTGCCGCCGCGTTCGGTCGCTTCCTTCCCGCGAGTCGATGCGGCTGCGTTGCCCTTTCTGCTGGCGCTGCTCGGCGCGCGCGGCCGGGTCTGGTTCGTGGCCGACGGCGTACGCGAGGCCGAGCGGGTGCACGACGATCTGCTCGCGCTGCTGCCTGAGGCGATCTTACTGCCCGAACTGACCCTCGCGGCCGGCAGCGACGGTGAGATCGATCCCGAGCTCGCGGCCGAACAGCTGCACGCCGCCAGCCGCATCCGCCAGGCGGAGCAAGCATTGGGCATCGTCCTGACTCGCGCCGCCTGGGACGGCGGCGTGCTCGGTGGCGATGCGGGCGAGGAGCTGACCTTGCGCCGCGGCCAGGCCATCGGGCTCGACGAGGTCATCGCCCGGCTCGCCGCCGCCGGCTTCGAGCGCCTGCCGCAGACGGCCGAACGCGGCCAGTTCGCAGTCCGCGGCGGGGTGCTCGATTTCTTCGCGCCCGCCCAGCTGCAGCCGGTCCGGCTCGAGTGGTTCGGCGACGAAATCGAGAGCATCCGCGCCTTCGATGTGCATTCGCAGGCCTCGAGCGAGGAACTGGCCGAGGTGCGCTGCACTCTGCAGGCAGGTGTCTCGGGGAAACGCGAGGAGACCGCCACGCTGGTGCGGCCGGACGATGTAGTGGTGGCGCTGCGCGAGGGCGTGATCACCGCCCGGCGCGGCCAAGTGCCGGCCACCGAAGCCAAGGCCGCGGCGCGCGAGCTCTCGCTGCTCGATCTGGCCCCGCGGGCCGACGTCTGGTGGCGCGATGACGAGGTCGGTCGCGAGGCCGGCCGCCAGCGCGCGCTCTCGCAGCTGCAGTATTGGGCCCGCGAAGGCGTCCATTTCACGATCGTCCTGAGCGAGCACGAGGAGCCGGCCCGCGCGGAATTGCTGCAGATGATCGCACCCCTGCCCGGCCCACCGCAGGTCGTGCCCGGGCGCATCGCCTCGGCCGTGCTTCTACGCGGGCTGCAGCGCGCGGTCCTGCCGGCGGCGCTGCTGCTCGGGCACCGTCAACGCGCGCAGGTCGGCACGCGGCCGAATTGGCTGGCGCGACGCGGTGCGGCCATCCGGCGGGAATCGAGCGAATCGTCTCAGGCCTTCGAGGCGGGCGATCTGGTCGTGCACGAGGAGCACGGCATTGCGCGTTTCCGCGGCCTCGGACCCTCGCCCCACGAGCCTGAGGGCCCGGCCATGCTGGAGCTGGAGTTCGAGGGCGGCGCGCGCATCTACGTGCCGCTGGAGCAATCCCACCTCGTCGGCCGCTACCAGGGCCTCGGCAAGCAGCGACCGTCGCTCAGCCGACTCGGCGAGGCGCGCTGGGCCTCGGCGCTGCGCAGCGCGCAGACGGCCACGAAAAACTACGCGGCCACGCTCCTGCGGCTGCAGGCGATGCGCGAGACGGGTCACGGCGAGGCCTTCCCGCCCGATGGCGAATGGCAGGCGGCCTTCGAGGCGTCGTTCCCGTACCAGGAAACGCCGGACCAGCTGCGGAGCATCGCCGACACCAAACGCGACATGGAGTCCACCCGGCCGATGGACCGCCTGATCTGCGG
>JAFEGM010000011.1:47027-47297 GCA_018240025.1 Verrucomicrobiota bacterium | reverse complement strand
GCCTTCAAGGCCGCCGCCGCGGGCCGGCAGGTCGCGCTGATGGCGCCGACGACCGTGCTGGCGCAGCAGCATTTCGACAACTGGAAGGCGCGCTTCGCGGACTATCCGATCCGGGTCGATTCGCTGACCCGTTTCCGCTCCGCGGCCGAGCAGCGTGCGGTCATCCGCGACGTGGCCCGGGGTGCGGTCGATGTGCTCATCGGCACGCATCGCGTCATCTCGGACGACGTCGCGTTCAAAGACCTTGGCCTGCTGATCGTCGACGAAGAG
>JAFEGM010000011.1:46609-46969 GCA_018240025.1 Verrucomicrobiota bacterium | reverse complement strand
GCCACGCCCATTCCGCGCACGCTCTACATGGCTCTGACCGGAGCCCGCGACATGTCGGTGCTGGAGACGCCGCCGCCCAGCCGGTATCCGGTCGAAACCTCCGTCTGCGCCTACGACGAACGCCTCATCCGCGAAGCCATCACCCGCGAACTGGCGCGCGAAGGGCAGGTCTTCTTCCTGCACAATCGCATCGCCACCATCGAGCGCACGGCCGCGCGCATCGCCGAGCTTTGCCCGGGTGCGAAGGTCGAGATCGGGCACGGCCAGATGGACGAGGACCAGCTCGATGAGGTGATGCACCGCTTCATCGCTGGGCAGACGGACGTGCTCGTCTCGACCACCATCATCGAGAGCGGCATC
>JAFEGM010000011.1:0-46566 GCA_018240025.1 Verrucomicrobiota bacterium | reverse complement strand
CGCGCCGACCGCTTCGGCCTGGCCGATCTCTACCAACTCCGCGGCCGCGTCGGCCGGAGCACGCACCGCGCCTACGCCTACCTGCTGCTCCCGCGCGAGCTGATGGGCGTCGGCCCAGCCCGTAAGCGCATCGAGGCGATCCGCCAGTACACCTCGCTCGGCGCCGGCTTCCAGATCGCCATGCGCGACCTCGAGATTCGCGGCGCGGGCAATCTGCTCGGCCTCTCGCAGAGCGGCCACATCACCGCGGTCGGCTTCCATCTCTATTGCCAGATGCTCGAGACCGCCGTCGCCGCGCTCCGTGGCAAGCCGCTGCCCGGCCGGGCCGACGTCCCCGTGACACTCGATTTCCTCGAGACCCGCCCCGAGCGCGTCCTGGCCGGGCAGGTGTTGCCGGCGTTTTTGCCGGTGGACTACGTGGCCGACGAGAAGTCGCGCATGGAAGTCTTCCGGCGGCTGTCGAATGCCGGCTCGACCGGCGAGGTCAAGGCCGTCCGCACGCTCCTGCGCGATCGCTTCGGCCGCATCCCCGAGGCCGCGGAGAATCTGCTCTCCCTCCACGCCCTGCGCGTGTTGGCCGCGGAGAAGAAGATCGATTCGCTCACCGTTAAGGGAGACCGCCTCATCATCGAGCGCGGCGGCGAGCCCCTTCAGATCGAGGGCCGCTTCCCCCGCCTGCAGGCCACCCAGCCGAAGGCCAAGTTCGCCGAGATCATCGCCGCCGTGCGGACGATGTGAGCCGCGGCCCGCCGCCCACCGCGGAGGCTGGCGGAGGCTGGCGGAGGCTGGCAGAGGTTCACGCGAAGCTGAGAAGGGGGCGAAGGCGCGAAAGGGATGGTAGGCAGAAAGCGATCTCGCCGGCCTCCGCCTGGTCACCCGGTCACCCGGTCACCCAGTCACCCGATCACCCGGTCACCTGGTCACCCCACTCCCACTTCCCCCTTCTCGTCGGCAGCAAGCTGCCTGAGTAACGGCGGCAGCAAGCTGCGCGCACTCCACGGCCTTCGGCTCCCGTCTCCGATCTCAAGTCTCCAGTTTCCAGTCTCCGCTCCTCCGCTCCTCCGCTCCTCCGCTCCGCCACGCCCGGCCACAGCCATTGTCCTACTCCTTCCGCGGGCCTCGCATTGGCCCGCGATGGTGGTAGCATGCGCGGTGTCTCCTCGCCGGCTGCTCGCCTCTGCCACAGGAACGCCCTTTGCCACCACGCACTGGAGCGTCATCGCCGCGTGTGCGCTCGACCCTTCGGACGAGGCGGCCGCAGAGGAAGCGCTGACGCAGCTCTGCCGGGACTACTGGGCCCCGTTGTATTCGTTTGTCCGTCGACGTGGCCACGGCCCGCATGATGCGCAGGACCTCATCCAGGGGTTCTTCGCGCATCTGCTGAGCAAGCGCATTTATGCCGAGGCCGATCCGACGCGCGGCCGCTTCCGCACCTTCCTGCTGGCGGTGCTCAAGCATTACCTTTCCGACGTCTATGAACGCGAACGCGCCGCCAAGCGCGGCGGCGGCGCGCAGAACGTGCTCCTGCTCGACGCCGAACTCGAGCAGGCCGAGGCGGCCTTCAGCGCGCAGCTATCCAGCCGCGCCCCGGCGGATGAGGAGCGGGCCTTCGAGTGGTCCTGGGCGCAATCCCTGACCCAGCGGGCCCTGGAGCAACTGGCGGACGAGTATGAGGGCGCCAAGGCTCGCATCTATACTGCCCTCCTGCCGTTCCTCCGCGGCGGGATCGGTCTGCCCAGCCAGGAGCAGGTGGCCGACGAACTCGGCCTGCCCCAGGCCACGCTGCGCAGCCTGCTCTTCCGGCTGCGGGGGCGCTACCGCGAGCTGCTGCGGGCGGAAGTCGCGCGGACGGTGGCGGCGGAGGCGGACATCGACGAAGAATTGCGCTACCTGGGCCGTGTCCTGGTCGCGGCTCCCTGAAACGTCCGGTCCCGATGGATCGCCCCTCCGTTCTCCAGCAATGCGAGCAATGCGGCGTGCCGCTCACGGACGGCAGCGGCGGCTGTCTTTCCTGCCTGCTCGGCGGCGGACTCCGTGAGCCGGAGGAGACGTCGCCGACGCGGCGGCGCTACCAGCATTACGAAATCGCCCGGCGCCCCGACGGCGAGCTGTGGGAACTGGGGCGCGGGGCCATGGGCGTGACCTACCGGGCCATCGACTTGAATCTGCAGCTGCCGGTCGCGCTCAAGGTCATCGGCCCACGCTACGCCCGTCGGCCGGAAGCCCGCGCCCGTTTCCTGCAGGAGGCGCGCGCCGCCGCCCAGCTGCGGCATCCGAATGTGGCCAGCGTCTTCCACTTCGGGACCGAGCCCGGCACCACGCTGGAGGAGGAGCCTGCGTTCGCCCTGGACGGCATGGAGCGCGAGTGCTTCTACGCCATGGAGTTGGTCGAGGGCGCGACGCTCGAAGCTCATCTCCGCCTGCACGGTCCGCTGGCGGTCGGGCCGGCGCTGGAAATGGCGCTGCAGGTCACCCGCGCGCTGACTGCCGCGGCGGAGCGCGGGCTCATCCACCGCGATTTGAAACCGGCCAACATCATGCTGACCGGCGCACCCGAGGGCGTGCTGGGCGGAGCGTGGATCAAGGTCATCGACTTCGGCCTGGCCAAGGACGTGAGCACCGAAGCGGCTCCCTCGCCCGCCGCAGTGGCGGCCTTCGGCGGCTACGGCGGATTTCGCGGCACCCCGCATTTCGCCAGCCCCGAGCAGCTGGCCGGCGAGCCGCTCGATGCGCGCTCGGACCTCTACTCGCTCGGGGTCACGCTTTGGTTCGCCCTCTGCGGCGAGCTGCCGCACTCGGGGGCGTCGTTGGCCGCGATCCGGCGACACATTCTGGAGCAGCCGCTGCCCGTGGAGCAGCTCCAGCGGCGCGGCGTGCCGCCGGAAATCGTGGGGTTGCTGACCGATCTCCTCGCGCCGGACCCCGCCCGCCGACCCGCCAAGGCGGAGGCGCTGCACGCGCGTCTGGCCGAGGCTCTGCGGCACTGGGAGGCGCAGAACTCCCCCGCGCCGCGGCGCTCCCGCTGGCGCGCCGTGGCAACTCTGCTCGTCCTGACGGCGCTTGGACTGGCCGGGGTGCAGGCCTTCCGCGATCCGGGGCCTGAGGCCGCCGGGCCTGGCGCGGCGCTGGCGGTGCTGCCGTTCGAGAATCTCTCGCCCGATCCCGCCAACGCCTATTTCGCCGACGGTCTGCAGGACGACATCCTCAACACCCTCGCCCGCATCGGCCAGCTGCGGGTGGTCAACCGCAGCAGCGTGACCCAGTTCACCGCCGGCCGCCCGCGCGATCTCCCCGTCATCGCGCGTCAGCTCGGCGTCTCGCATCTGCTCGAAGGCACGGTCCGGCGCGAGCGCGAGCGGGTGCTGCTCAATGTCACGCTGCTCGAGGTACGCGGCCGGCGCACCGTTTGGGCCGAGCGCTATGACCGCACGCTGGCCGATGCCATCAGCCTGCAGAGCGAACTCGCCACCTCGGTCGCCCGGGCGCTTCAGACCAGCCTGAACTCCGACGAGCAGAAGCGCGTGCAGACGCGCCAGACCACCAACCCGGCCGCCTACCTGCTCTATCTCCAGGCCCGCGAACACGAGACGCGCGCCACCTACCTGCCGGAGGATTTCCGCACGGCCGAAACGCTCTATCTCGAGGCGCTGCGGCTCGATCCGGACTTCGCCCTCGCCCACGCGCGTCTGGCCGCGACGCAGGCGTACCTTTACCGCAATTACAATCTCAGCCCCGAGCTCAAGGCGCGGGCCCACGCGGCGGCCCAGGCCGCGCTGCGCCTGCGGCCGGATCTGGGCGAATGCCACCTCGCGCTCGCGCTCTGCTACTACCGCATCGACCGCGATTTCCGCCGCGCCCTCGAGGAACTCGACCGCGCGCGCCAGTTGAGTCCGAACGACCCGGAAATCGATCTGACGCGCGCCTTCATCCAGCGGCGGCAGGGCGCCTACAGCGAAGCTCTGGCCGGCTTCGAGCGCGCCCTGCAGCGCGATCCGCTCAATGGCCGCATCGCGCAGGAGATCTTCACCCACCACCGCCAGTCCCGAAACTGGCCGGCTGCGCGCGAGATCGGCCGCCGCGCTCTCGCGCAGGCCGGCAGCCGCGCCCCGGTCGTGCGGGTGGACAATGCGCGGATCGAGCTGTGGGAGCACGGCGATCTCCGACCGCTCGCGACCGCGCTGGCGGAAGTGCCGGCGGGCATGGACCCCGATGGCGTCATCACCTTGCAGCGCTGGGACACGGCCATGCTGGCGCGTGACTATGCCGCCGCCGAGCGCGCTGCCGAGGAGAGCACGTTCAACGTCAGCCTGCCTTCGCCCGGCGGTCCGTCCGTGC
Source organism: Verrucomicrobiota bacterium (assembly GCA_018240025.1). Classification (GTDB taxonomy): domain Bacteria; phylum Verrucomicrobiota; class Verrucomicrobiia; order Chthoniobacterales; family SZAS-18; genus SZAS-18. Next base: position 42,231 of record JAFEGM010000011.1, on the reverse strand, counting down.
CGATCGCCTACCTCATCGGCGTGGCCGCGCTGGCCGCCGGCGAGACGGAACGCGCCCACCGACAGCTGGAAATCGCGCGCCTGGCCCTGGAAGTGGAATTGGAGGCCAATCCCGCCCACACCTTCCGCCGCATGCAGCTGGCCGTGCTCTACGCCTACCTCGGCCGGAGGCAGGAAGCCCGCACCCAGGGCGAGCTGGCCGCAAGCCAGGTGCCGGAAGCGCGCGACATCGTGGGCGGTGCGTCGCTCACCAGCATGCTCGCGCTCATCTACGCCCACATCGGCGAGCCCGACCGCGCCCTCGATCTCATCGAGCACCTGCTCGTCACGCCCGGGCCGGTCTTCCGCATGGAATCCAGTCTGACGCTGGCCGACCTCCGCCTGCGCTGGCAATGGGACCCGCTCCGCCAGCATCCGCGTTTCCAAAAACTCCTGGCCGACCCGGAGCCGAAGACGCGCGTGCGGTAGAGGAGCCGGTGACGCCGGCGGAGCCTGACGGAAGCTCACACAAAGCCACTGAGGCACAAAGGGAAGCAGGAATTGGCTGCCGGAGCAGCGGCAACATGCCTCATCTTACTTCGTGCCTTCGTGGCTTCGTGTGAGCTTCCGTCGGGCTCCGCCAGCGCCCCAGACAGCGCGGCCGACCGCGCTCCGAACTTTTTTTGCAACATCGCGCCGCGCTTTCCCCAAGGACCGGGAAACGCGCCTTCGATGTCTCGACTCTCCTCCTTCCTCCGCCCGGCCGCCCTGCTCGGCCTCCTTCTCCTCGGGGCCCGGCCGCTCGCCGCGGTCGAGCCCACCGCCACGCAGACCTTCCCGCTGCAGGCCGGCTGGAATGCGATCCATCTCGAGGTCGCGCCGGCCGATGCCTCGCCGGCGGTGGTCTTCGCCGGACTGGCCGGGCTCGAGCAGGTCTGGACCTACTTCCCGACCCGCTCGCCGGTGCAGTATCTCTCCGATCCGGCCGCGGGGCTCTTCAATCTCCCCGGCTGGCGCGCCTACTTCCCGCCTGGCTCGCGCGCCGATGCCGCCGCGCTCTCGAATCTGCGCGGGGTCGTGCCGCATCAGTCGTACCTCATCAAGGTGACCGGCGCGGCCATGCTCACGGTCAGCGGCACGGCCAGCGCGCGCGCCCCGCGCTGGCGGGCCGACAGCTTCACGCTCACGGGCCTGGCCATCGACCCCGCCACCAGCGTGCGTTCGGGCGACTACTTCGCCGGTTCCGGGGCGCACGCGGGGCAGGCGCGTTTCCGACTCGATCCCAATGGCACCTGGGTCGCGCTCACCGACAGCACGGCGCTCGAGGCAGGCCGCGCCTATTGGATCTACACCAAGGGCGCGAGCGATTTCGCCGCCCCGCTCGAGCTCGATCTGGCGGGCGAACGCGTCCTCGATTTCGGGCCCGACGTCGCCTCGAAGACCATCGCGCTGCGCAATCGTTCCGCCACCGCCACCACCGTCACCCTGAGCAATCCGGGCGCCTTCCCGCTCCTCCTCGGGCAGCGCACCGGCACCGGGAGTCTCAGCTGGTCGCCGGTCACCAGCGTGACGCGCACCGTCCCGGCCAACGGCACGCTCACGCTCGCGCTCGGCGTGCAGCGCAAACTCCTGGCCGATGACGCCGCGACCCTCGTCAGCGTGACCGGCGGCGGCATCCGGCAGCGGCTCCCGGTCGTGGCCTCCCTGCCGCGCTCCAGCCTCAGCGGCGTACCTTCGCGTCCCAGCCGCCGCGGTTCGTTCACCGACGACGTGCCGCCGGCCAGCCCCGAGACCGGACTGTGGGTCGGCGAGGTCACGCTCAATGCGGTCGGCGAGGTGCACGGCAACACACCCGCCACGCCCACGGCCACGCCGGCCGAATTCTCGCTCCGCCTGCTCGTGCACGTCGATGCCGCCGGCCAGGCGAAGCTGCTGCGTGAGGTCATCCTCATGCGCAAGCGCCGCCCGACCACGGGCGACACCAGCGCGGCGCAGCCGTTCGTGCTGGTGACCGATCCCGCCCGCATTCCCGACTTCGAGGCGCCGCTGCAGCAGAACGGCTCGCCCTTCTCCTACCGGCTCTCGAGCGTCGGCTACGATTTCACCGGCTCCTCGGTCCCGCTGGCGGGCGCGCTCGGCACCACGCTCACGGGCACGGTCGCGGTCGAGCGCAACTCGCCCACCAATCCCTTCCGGCATCGCTATCACCCGGACCACGACGACCTCAGCGCGCAGTTCACGCCGCTCGGCAACGACCTGCCGCCCGATCTGCAGGAAGTCTGGGCCATCAGCCGCCAGCTGACGCTGACCTTCGATCCGCCGCCCACCGCGCCTTCGCCGACCGCCGGCTACTCCGAGCGCGGCGGCACCTACACCGAGACCATCACGGGCCTGCACCGCTCGCCGGTCCTCGTGCGCGGCGCCTTCACGCTCCGCCGGGTCAATCCCATCGCCGAGATCAATCCGACTCCCTGATCGCCACGCCTCACCGCTTTTCGCCATGTCCGCCTTCTTTCGCACTCTCCTCCGCGCCCTCGCGCTGCCGGCCACCGTGGCCCTCGCCACGGAAATCGGGGTCCAGGAACCGGCCGGCTACTCCAGTCGCCTCGACGGTCCCGGCACCGAAGAAATCTACGCCACCGCCGTCGACGGCGTCGGCAACGTCTACGTCGCCGGTCGCTTCAACTCCAACCAGTTCAGCGCCGAGGTCTTTCGCGACGTCGCGAGCGACAACACCGGACGCTTCGGGTCGTCGCAGGCGGTGACGGCGCTGAACTCCAGCTCGACGCCGACGTTCGACCTCTTCGTCATCAAGTACAACAGCAGCGGCCAGATCGTCTGGCGTCGCACCAGCCGCGGGCTCGACTACCAGCACGAGATCGCCACCGGCCTGGCGGTCGACGGTTTCGGCAATGTCTTCATCAGCGGCAGCGGCACCTCGAACGGGGTCGATCCGGTGCAGTTCGGCTCGCTCAGCGTCAATCTGACCAACACCATCACGCGCCAGTCGACGACCCGCACGGCGGTGTACGAAAACCTGTTCGTCGCCATGCTCGATGCCGACGGCAACTGGCAGTGGGTCAAGCCGTTCACGGCCAGCACGTTCACCTCGAGCACGTCGCTCGACACCGACCTGAACGCGCGCTCACCGATCATCGGGCAGCTCACCATCCGGTCCGATTCCTCCGGCAGCGCGCCGCTGGGCACCCCGGCCACCGCGCCGGCCCCGCTGAACCGCTTCTCCGCCCAGCGCAACGCGCTCGCCATCGGTCCGGACGGCAGCCTCTACGTGAAGGCCCGCCTGGAGTACGGGACGGACGACACCAACCCCGATCCCGGCCGCATCTTCTGGCTGCGCGGTCCCGCGGGCGGTCGCATCGCGATTCTCGCCACTCCGCCGACCAGCCTTCCGGCCAAGGTCGTCAACTACTCCGGCACCGCCTTCATCGCCCGCCTCGCGGCCACCCCGCCGCCGCTCGGCTCGCCCGCGGGCACCACCCCGACGTACGCCTGGGACTGGCTCACGCCGGTCACCTCGAATGTCGGTGTCGAGGCCAACGGCACCATCAGCTCCGTGGATCTGGTGGGCGTGCCGCCGAACAACTCATTCAGCGCAAGACCCGGCGGTTCGAACTCGCAGATCGGCGGCCTCGCGGTCGATGCCGATTCCGTCTACCTCACCGGCACCTGGACCGGCCGCAATGTCCTCAGCGGCGTGACCGCCTCGCTCAATGTGGTCGACGGCTTCGTCGCCCGCCTCAACGCCGACACCGGCCAGACGGTCTTCCTCACCACCTACAACACGCCCACGGCGGCCAACGCGGCCGAGCCGGGCGTGGTCACGGTCGACGCCGCCCGCAACGTGACCTTCACCGGCGCGCTCGCCACCCGGGCCACCTCGGCCTCCACCACGCTGCGCGGCCGCACCATCACGAACAGCACCGACTTCACGCTGCCCTTCGCCGTGCCGGTGGGCTCGATCCGACCCTTCGTGGCCCGGCTCAATGCCAGCGGCAACTTCCAGTGGGTGGAGTCACCGACGCTTTCGCAGGGGGCCGGCAACGTGACCTACGGCTGGTTCACCTCCATCGCCCGCGATACTTCTGGCGCGGTCTATCTCGGCGGCGGCGCCTCCTCGGACGACCTCTTCGCGGCGCTCGTCTTCCCGCAACCGGCCGGCCAGATCCTGGCCAACCCCACCAACATCAACGACACGACCGCCGCCGCAGCCTTCGTGGCCAAGCTGCAGGAGAATGCGGACGGCACCCGCAGCTGGCGCTGGGCGCTGCAGAGCAGCCCGCCGGCGCTCATTCCTCTGCCGACCACCGACACCGCCGGCGTCGCCGTGGGCAGCAGCGGAACAGTCTACTGGAGCATCAATTCGCTCAACGGCAGCGGCTTCAGCGGCGTGCGCTCGCCTTCCGCCGCTGACCAGGTCTTCGACACCACGGTCGGACGCGGCGGGTTTCTGCTCGCGGTGCAGCCGGACGCTCCGCGGCTGTCTCCGACGTTCGCGGTCTTCGACACCTTCATCGCCTCGCAGGAAGTCCTGCCGCCCGACGGGGTTTATCGCGACGCCAACAACCGGCCGCTCCAGCCCGATGTCACCTTGCCCGGCGCGAACAATGCCGATGGTTCGGCCTATTTCTATTGGGACACCTTCGAGAAGAAGCTCTACGCCGTCTCGCCTATCGTGGCCGATATCCGCTGGCGGGTGAATGCCGACGTCATCAGCTCAGCGCGCGCCGTTCGCCGGGTGCTGGTGCGCTGGCCCGAGACGGTCGCCGAAGGCCTCACCACCCAGGTCACCGGCGCGGGCGCCAATGGGGATGAACCTGCCGTCTCGCTCGAGCCAGCCGGTCTGAACCACACGTTTTCCACGGTGCTTTTCCAAACGAATGACGCCCAGGTCAGCGGCTCGAAAAAGTTCACCTCCAAGCGCGAGGGCTACGCTGTCCTGCTCTACACGGTCGGTCGCAACACGGCGGCCGGCTCGGCGCCGGTTTCGCTCGAAGTCGTGCGGACGCAGCTCTGGACCAATCCGTTGGTCAACTCGACTGCCCCCGCCACCATCGGCACGGCCATCAATCCAGCCACCTACAGCCATGGGGATCCGGAGGGTCGCAACGGTTACGTGGTCAATCGCCGCGCCCGCATCGACGGCGAGGGCGCCAATGCCGCCTACAGCTTCGACACTCGGGTCGGCCCCATCATTCCGGTCAACGAGGACGAGCCCGGCGCGGAGGACGACCTCGCCGTCATCTGGTCGCGCCTGAACTCCAAGGGCGTCTCGTGGCCGGCCCGCACGGTCACCTTCACCGCCCAGTGGCCCGCCGCGCCGCGCAAGATCATCATCGCCAGCGGCCTGGGTTCGCTCGTCTATGACCAGCCTCCCTTCGATCCGACGGTGGTCGCGAATCCCTCTGTCTACCACCAGCCGGACAAAAAGTTCGCGGGCTACAATCCGAACGAGGAACACGCGCTGCTGGCTCCGGCGCAGACCTCCGGCACGGCGCTCTTCGCGCTGCGGGCCGACCTCAACAACCTCGGCACGACGACCTCGCAACCCTATGCGCTGGTGCGCTATCAGGACGCCAGCGACGGATTGAAGACGAAGTTCTTCGTCTACAAGGTCGAGGTCACTGCTCCCGCCATCGTCGGCACCGGCGGCGCGCCGAGTTATCCAGCGTACGGTTTCACCGCCATCCCCGGCGTGGCCGGCACGCGCGTCCAGCCTCCCTACCCGCTTTCGCTCTTGCCGCCCGCGGCCGGCACAACCGGGAGCGGCACAGCCTACTTCAAGGACCGCAAGAACGAGACCTGGGCCCGCAGCGCCGGCACGTTCACGGCCGGCTACTTCTATCCGGTGCAGCCGAACTTCTGGGTCGATCTGAACGGCGACGGCTTCGCCGACAACGGCGTGACGGAACTGCCCTGGCTCGACCGCTACAACAAAGACGTGCTCGGCGCGCCCGCTTACGGCGTGCCGGTGCCCGTCACCTACGCCATCTCCTGGCCCGCCGGAGTGCCGGTGCTGGCGGTCGGCGACACGGTCACGACCGCGCGCGACGGCCTGCCCGAGATCGAGGGCGCCCCCTCGGCCGAAATCATCTACGAGGACTCGTCCGATCTCGCCAGCGGAGTGGCTGCCTCCTCGGTTCGGATCCTCGAGTACGACGCCGAGCGCTCGGTGCCGCTCAACGGCGTCGTCAACGGCACGGCGCTCGTGGTCGGAGCAAACTCCATCCCGGTGGAGTCGGCCCCCGGCGGCCGCTTCCGCTTCACCGCCCTGCCCTTCCATCTCAAGGCGCGCCTGAGCTTCGATCCGGTCAACAAGCTCCTCATCTTTAGTGGAGTGAAAGACAGCAGCGGCGCCGGTCGCCCGCTCCTTTTGCTCAACGTCATGTCGGCGGCCGAGCGCGATCGCCTCCTGAGCCTCGACGGCACCGCGGGCAACACCAACACGGCCTGGGACCAGGCGGTGGCAACGCTCGCGATACTGACGCGGAATCCGAACCAAGTGACCGGCTTCGGGGCCGAAGTTTATCTGGCCGGCTTCGAACGCGTCGGCACGGGCTCGCCCGTCGTGCTGCGGCATCGTCCGGCCCTCGGCAACAAGGCGCTCACCGCCGGGCGCCCTTCCGGACTCGGCTACGTGACCATCGCGCGCAACAACGCCGCCGGACTCGGCGCGGCGCCCATCGACCTGCAGATCGTGCGGGTGGTCAATCCGCCGGCCAAGGGCGACATCAAGATCATCTTCTCGGACAACGCGCTCGACGAGAAAGTCACGCTCCGCCACGGGCTCGACTTCGCCGGCGAGGCCGCGGGGCGTATCTTCGAATGGTGGGTGCAGCCGGCCGTCACGGCCACCTCACCGCCGCCGCCGAATCCGGCCAATCCCTCGGCCGACGGCTGGACGCTGCTGGCCAGCGGCGACGGGGTGAATGACGTGGTCATCGAGGGCTCGGGCCTGCGCACGCTGGCCGATTCCTGGGTCTTCGTCCGCTACCGCGGTTACACCACCGGCGGCTTCGACGCGGAGACGTTCACCGACTGGGCCGGGGATCCCGCCAGCACGACCACGCCGCTGGCGGCCTTCGTGCCGGGGTGGATCAAGCGCGTGCTCGAAGGGATCAACCCGTTCGAGGCCCGGGTGCGCAACTTCGCCTCCGCGCCGACGCAAACGTATTCTTCCTTCCTGACCTCGGCGGGCGCCCGCTACGAGGGCGCGGTGGCGCTCTCGAACGATCCGGGCGTGCTCAACCGCATCGGTCTCATCGAGCTCTACGAGACGGTGCTGCGCCGCGGCTTCGCCCTTTCCATCAACGGCCCGGGCGGCGGCCAGACGAATGCCGCGGTCAATAACGCACTCCTCCTCGCCGCCACGCGCATCTCCGATCTCTACATGCTGATCGGCAACGAGGCCTACGCCGACGCGCAGGATCCGACGGTCGGCTTCACCACGACCGATGGCGCGGTGGGCTCGCTCGCGCCCAGCGTCTTCGCCTTCCAGAACCAGGTGCCGAACCTCATCTCCGAGGAACTCGCGCTGCTGCGCGGGCGCGACAACTCCTCCGGCGGCGTGGGCGCGGCTCCGGTCTACAACCGGCTGTTCTGGAACTTCACCAACGGTCTCGAGGGCGAGCCGGCCTACGTGCAGAACTACGGCATCACCGACCAGAACAGCGACGGCTTCATCAACGAGACCGACGCGCGCGTCCTCTTCCCAATGGGCCACGGCGACGCCTGGGGCCACTACCTGACGGCCGTGAAGAGCCACTACCGACTGCTGCGCCATCCCGGCTACACCTGGGTTCCGCGGACGGAGTCGACCCTCGTGGCCGGCGTGGCCGTGGAGGTCGATTACGCCGACGAATCCAAGTTCGCCCAGGCGGCCGCCGCCCGCGCCAACACCGGCGCCGAGATCGTCAATCTGACCTATCGCGAGCGCTACGTGGCCGATCCCGCCGGCCAGTGGCAGGGCTACCGCGACACCGACACCCAGCGCGCCTGGGGCGTGGACGAATGGGCGCGCCGCGCCGGCCAGGGCGCGCTCTTCGACTGGGCATTGGCCAATGCGATCCTGCCCGCGGTGCACGCCGCGCCGCTGACGAATCCGAGCGGCCCGCCGCCCAGCGGCCTGCAGAAGATCGACCGCACCACGGTGGCCGACCTGCGCAAGATCTCCGCCGCCTACGCCCGCATCCAGGCCGCGCTCGATCAGGCCGATCAGGGACTGAATCCGCTCGGCCTCACGCCCGGCGCCATCCCCTTCGACATCGATCCGAACTTCCTCGAGGTCGGCTCGACCAACCAGGCCAAGACCCACTTCGAGCAGGTCTTCGATCGTGCCATGGCCGCGGTGAACAACGCCCGCGGGATCTTCGACTACGCCAGCGAATTGACCAACCGTCTCCGCCAGACGCAGGTGACCTCGAACCAGTTCGCGCAGGACACGCTGGAGCAGGAATTCGATTTCAAGAACCGCCTGATCGAGATCTTCGGCTATCCTTATCCCGGGACCATCGGGCCGGGCCGGCTCTATCCGACCGGCTACGACGGGCCCGACCTCTACCCGACCTACAACTACGTCGCCGTCACCGAGGTCAGCGGCAGTGCTGTCGTGCCGGATTCGCAGGTCTCCGCCTTCTTCCTGCCTTTCGGTCAGCAGTTCTCCACGCCCTCGACCGGCGGCACGGTGACCGGCAACGACCTGACCTCGGTCCTCTCGCACTACTTCACGGGTGACGCCGCCACCACCGGCGTGCCGTCGAATGCGGTGCTGAACACCACGCTGCCCATCGCCACCGCGCGCAGCTGGGCCTTCGCCGCGCCCGGCAACTGGGGGCAGCGCCGCGCGCAGGGCACGCTGCAGCTGGCCATCGGCGACGTGGTGCGCGCCGAGGCGGAGTTGCGCCGCGGGCTGCTCAACTACAACAACCACATCGCGAACATTCAGGATCAGCTCGATCTGCTCTTCGCCCGCACGGCGCTGCAGACGGAGCAGATCGAAATTCTCGACCGCCAGCGCGGGACCATCACCACCATGAACCGAGCCATCGGGATCTTCCGTGGCACGGCCACCGCCACCAACACGACGGCGGAGATCTTGAAAACGTTCTCCGACGGCACTGCCGCCAGCATCCCCACGGTGGTCGGCCTCGCCACGGATGCGCTTTCTGCCGTGCGCGGAGGCATTCGGCTCACCGGTGCGGCCATCGCGGCGATCCTGCAGGGCTCCGCGGGCGTGGCCGACATTGCGGCCAACTCGATCGAACTCGGCAAGGAGCGGGTCGGCCTCACCACCGACATCGAGATCCAGAAGTCGCAGTTCAGCTTCGACATCCAGGAACAGCTCAAAGTGATCGAGGCGCTTCTGCGCGAGGAGGTCGGGCTGAGGCTCGATCTGTTCAGCCTGGAGCAGTCGCTCCGCGCCGCCAGTAGCCAGTATCAGATCATCTTGGCCGAGGGTCAGCGCATCCTCGAGGAGCGCGTCATCCACCGCCGCAAGGTCGCCGGCATCACGCAGCAGAATCGCTATCAGGACCTGACCTTCCGGCTCTTCCGCAACGACGCACTGCAGAAGTATCGCGCCGCGTTCGATCTGGCGGCGCGCTACACCTATCTCGCGGCCACGACCTACGACTTCGAGACCGTCCAGCTCGGGACCTCGAATGCAGCCGGCCGGCGCTTCCTGACCGACATCGCCCGCGAGCGCGCCCTCGGGCAGTTCGACGCCAATGGCCAACCGGTCAACGGGGTCAACGGCCTGTCCGATCCGCTGGCCCGCCTGAGCCAGAACTTCGCGGTGCTCAAGGGCCGCCTCGGCATCAACAATCCGCAGGTCGAAACCGGCCAGTTCTCGCTCCGCCGCGAGCTGTATCGGCTCCAGCCCGAGGCCGACGAGGACTGGCGCAACCAGCTCCAGGCCTCCCGCGTGGCCAACCTCTGGTCGGTCCCCGAGTTCCGTCGCTTCTGCCGGCCGTTTGCGCCGGAGTCCGCCGGCGCGCAGCCGGGCCTGGTCCTGACCTTCTCGACCAACGTCACTTTCGGGCAGAACCTCTTCGGCCTGCCGCTGGGCGGGGGCGACAGCTCCTACGACTCCAGCCAGTTCGCGACCAAGATCCGCTCGGTCGGTGTCTGGTTCGAGAACTACGACGGCAGCGGGCTCTCGGCCACACCGCGGGTGTACCTCGTGCCGGCCGGGACCGACATCCTGCGCGCGCCGGACAGCGCCAGTCTGGCCACGCGGGAGTTCGATGTGGTCGACCAGGCCATTCCGACGCCCTTCCCCATCGGCACGGCCAATCTGCAAAATCCGTCCTGGATTCCGTCGAACGACAGCGTCGATGTGCCCTTCAACCAGATCCGCCAGCAGTCGCGCTTCCGCGCCTACAACGACGACGGGCTCGATCCCGCCGAGTTCGTCGGCGACACGCGCCTCATCGGTCGCTCGGTCTGGAACACGAAATGGATGCTCATCATCCCGGGCGGCACGCTCCTGAACGATCCCAACGCCGGGCTCGACACCTTCATCCGGGGCCGGTTGCTACCGGGCTCCTCGACCGATCGCGATCTCAACGGCATCCGCGACATCAAGATCTTCTTCCAAACCTACGCCTACTCCGGCAACTGACCATGCAGACGCTCGTCCGCACCTTCGCCCTCGCGGCCCTGGCCGCGCTCGCCCCGGCCGCCCCCCCGGCCGGATTCACCGAGCCGCCGCTCGTCTTCTACGGCTCGGTCACGCAGTCGGCCGACGGCTACACGCGGCCGGTCACCGCCGGCACGCTCGTCTGGACCATCACCCCGGCCAGCGGCGCGGCCTTCCAGCTGCGCACCAGCCTGACGCCGCTCGACGGCGGCCTCAGCTACCGGCTCGAGATTCCCATCGCCAAGGTCCCCACCGGCTTCCGTCTCGAGCCGGCCACGCTCGCGGCCAGCAGCACGACCCTCACGCATCAGCGCGGCGGCCTGCAGCTCGACGGCCAGCCGGTCAGCATCGTCTCGCCGGTCGGGCCGAATGCTGGCGCCTTCACCTTCGCCGAGACTCAGCGCGGCAAGGCCGAGCGGGTCGACCTCGCGGTCGTGGGGCCGTTCCTCGACAGCGACGGCGACGGCCTGCCCGACTGGTGGGAGGATCTCTATGGCTTGAACAAATACGATCCGAGCGACGCCGGCCAGCTCGACGCCTTCGGCACGCGTACCTTCCTGCAGGATTATCAGCGCCAGGTGAATCCGCTCCTCGGCAGCGAATACGAGCAGTGGGCGGCGGCTCAGTCCATCCCCACGGTGCTGCGTGCGCCGACGGTCGATGGCGACGGCGACGGTCAGCCCAACGCGCTCGAGTTCGCGCTCGGGACCGATCCGAACCTGGCCGACGCCGGCCTCGGCCGCGCCCGCCAGACGCTGGCCCGGGAGGACTTCAACGGCATCAGCTACTACACGCTGACGGTGCAGAAGCCGGGCCGCCAGTTCGTCGGCTACGCGGTCGAGAGCTCCTCCGATGCGGTGAACTGGTCGAGCGCCGAAGGCACCGCTGTCGTCACCGTCATCTCCACCAGCGGGGTGCTGAAAGTGCGCGACGCCCAGCCCGCCGGCTCGGGCCGCCGCTTCCTCCGTCTCCGCGTCACGCTGCTGCAGTAACCATGAAACGCCTCTCCACCCCCGCCTATTCGACGCTCCTCCGACTCGCCGCGGTGGCGCTGGCCTGCGCACCGTTCGCCGGCTGCTCGCGCCCGGCCGCCGCCCCGCAGCGACCCGCCGATGCGCTGGCGCAGGTGGGCGAGGAATTCGTCACCGTGGCGCAGTTCGATGCCGCGCTGGCGCGGCGTCGCCTGGTCCACGCCGACGAACCCGCCCGCCGTGCCGTGCTGGAGGATCTGCTCCGCTTCCGCGCCGACGTGCAGGAGGCGCGTCGCCGCGGCTTCGAGCGGGATCCCGAACTGCAGGCCGCCTTCGAGCGCCTGTTGGTCGCGCGGGTGCGCGAGGAGAGTCGCGAACGTGCCGCCGCCGCGGCCACGGTCACGCCCGCGGAAGTCGAGGCCGCCCTCGCCGCCGAGGCCGGCAAGGAACGCGGCCCCGACCGGCTGCGCCTGGCGCAAATCGTGGTCGAGGCGCCGGCCCAGGCGTCGCCCGAGCTGCGCGCCGAACGCCGCGCCAAACTGGAAGCCGCCCGCGCCCGGGCCACCGAGCTCGACCCGCGCGTCGGCTATGCCGCGCTGGCCGCGGAGCTCTCCTTCGATCAGGCGAGCAAGTTTCGCGGCGGAGATCTGGGCTATCTGACCGACCGCACTCTGCCCGGTGAATGGTCTCCGGAGGTCGCGCAGGCCGCACTCGCGCTGCGCACCCCCGGCGAGCAGTCGCCGATTCTCGAGACGCCCCGCGGCTTTCTGCTCCTGCGCCTGACCGAACGCGCCGAAGGAGCCCAACCGCCCGCCGAGCAGCTCCAGGCCAAAGTCCGCGCTCGCCTCGAACGCGCCAAGCTGCAAGCCTTCGAGCGCACCCAGACCGAGAGCGCCCTGGCGGGCGCGCGCGTCGTGATCGACGAAGCGCGCTGGAAAGCGCTGCCCGCGGCTCCTCCCGCGCCTGCGCTGACGCAGGTGCCGCCCAGCGCGCCGGGACGGTGAGCGGGTGGAGACGGGAGATTGGAGATTGGAGACGGGAGATTGGAGACGGGAGATTGGAGACGGGAGATTGGAGACGGGAGATTGGAGACGGGAGATTGGAGACGGGAGATTGGAGACGGGAGATTGGAGACGGGAGATTGGAGAGCGGAGAGCGGAGAGCGGAGACTGGAGACTGGGAATCGGGGCGGACAGGGCGGATTCAGTCCCGGAGGGACGAGAGGTACTAGCCCACCGCTTCAGCGGTGGGGACGTTGGCGCGAGGCACCGAGTCCCGCAGGGACGGAAGACGGCGGCCATCGGGTTCGATCCGACTCGGGCTGATGCTGGTCTTCCTGTCGCCTCCTTCGGCATTACTCTTCGCGCCCGCTTTCGACCGCCGTGCCGCGCTCGAGCCGGTCACCGCACTCGACGGCAGCAAGCTGCCTCGTGAGGGCTCCAGCAAGCTGGAGCGCTCCACGGCCTTCGGCGCTCCTCTTTCGCTGCTCTCATTCTTCGCGAGCCTGCCGCACTCGGAGAGTGCGGACCACCCTCCGCTCCTTCGCGCGAATTGCGCAGTCTTGGCAGCGTCCGGGGCGCGCTGACGCTTTGAACTGCGAACTGGAGGTGCCACGCTCCCGGACTCTCCACGTCCGCGTCGCTCGACCTTCCGTTCATCTCCCATGCCTCGACTCTCTCTTCTCTTCGTCGGCGCGGCGCTTGCGCTGACGCTCGCTCTGCCCGCCCAGCCCACCGGTGAGCCGCTCGAGCTCACGGTCGGACAGCTGGTCGACAAGAACATCGCCGCCAAGGGCGGTCGCGAGGCGCTCGACGCGCTCCGCTCGGTCCGGCTGACCGGACGCATGCTGGTGAACCAGGACCAGCTCGAACTCGGCTTCGCCCAGACGAAAAAGCGCGGCAATCTGGTGCGCGCGGAGGTCTCGCTGCAGGGGCTCACGATGGTCCAGGCCTACGATGGCTCGCAGGCTTGGCAGATCGCGCCGTTCCAAGGCCGCAAGGATCCGGAGAAGATGTCGGCCGACGACGCCAAGTCGCTCATCGAGGATGCCGATCTCACCGGCTTCCTCGTCGATTGGAAGGCCAAGGGCAGCACGGTCGAATACGCCGGCCGCGAGGACGTGGACGGCACGCTGGCCCACAAGCTGAAAGTCACGCTCAAGAACGGCGACGTGGCCTGGGTCTATCTCGATCCCGACCACTTCCTCGAGATCCGCATCGTCAGCCAGCGCATCGAGCGCGGCGCGCAGGTCGAGGTCGAGACCGACCTCGGCGATTACGAGAAGGTCGGCGGCGTCTTCCTCCCCTTCTCCATCGAGGCCGGGCGCAAGGGTTCGACCAGCAAGCAGAAGATTCTGATCACCAAGGGCGAGGCCAATCCCGAGCTCGACGACGCGCAGTTCCGCTTCCCGGCCAGCGCTCAGCCCACCTCGAAGTAACGCCCGCTCTCCGCCACCCATGCGCACGTACTCTCTTCCTCTCCTCGCCGCCCTCGCTCTGCCCGCAGCCGGTCTCCTCGCCGCCGAGGCCAATGCGGTTTCCCCGGCCACGGTTTCGGGCCTCGGCGCCCGTAACATCGGCTCTGCCGCCATGAGCGGCCGCATTTCCGCGCTCGCCGCGCGCAAGGAACCCAACGGCAAGATCACCCTCTTCGTCGGCGCGGCCAGCGGCGGCGTCTGGAAATCCGAGGACGGCGGCACGATCTACAAGCCGGTCTTCGACGACATGCCGGTGCAGTCGATCGGCGCGGTCTCGCTCGATCCGTCGAATCCGAAGGTCGTCTGGGTCGGCACCGGCGAGTCGTGGACGCGCAACAGCGTCTCGATCGGCGACGGCATCTACAAATCGACCGACGGCGGCGAAACCTGGAAACATGCCGGGCTGCCGAAGTCCGAGCGCATCGCGCAGATCGTGGTGCATCCGCAGAAGAGCGACACCGTTTACGCGGCCGTGCCCGGCGCGCTTTGGAGCGATTCGCCTGACCGCGGGCTCTACCGCACGACCGACGGCGGCCAGACCTGGAGCCTCGTGCTCAAGGGCGCCAATCTCTCGACCGGCGTCTCCACCATCGCGATGGACCCGGGCAATCCGGACGTGCTCTTCGCCGGCACCTGGGATTTCCGGCGGCGCGGCTGGACCTTCCGCTCCGGCGGCGAAGGCCCGACCGCGCCTTCGGGTAGCGGGCTCTTCCGCTCGACCGACGGCGGCACGACCTGGACCGAGCTGACGCCCGAGGCCAATCCGGGCTTCCCGAAGAAACCCTACGGCCGCATCGCCGTGGCCATTGCGCCTTCGAATGCGAAGCGCGTCTACGCCTTCGTCGAGGGCGTGGACAGCGCGCTCTACGTCTCCGACGACGGCGGCCAGAAGTGGGAGCAGCGCGATAAGAGCACCTGGATGGTCTGGCGTCCGTTCTACTTCGCGCAGCTGATCGTCGATCCGAAGAATCCCGACCGCGTCTTCAAGACCAACGGCGCGCTCATCGTGAGCGAGGACGCCGGCCGCAGCTTCTCGATGGTCGGCGGCTTCGTCGGCATGCACGGCGACGTGCACGACGTCTGGATCGATCCCACCAACCCGCAGACCGTCATCGCCGGCGACGACGGCGGCATGTGGTATTCCTACAATGGCGGCAGCAAATGGTGGAAAGGCGAGAACCTGCCGGTGTCGCAGTTCTACCACGTCAGCGTCGACGACGCCGATCCCTACAAGGTCTACGGCGGCCTGCAGGACAACTCCTCGTGGATGGGCGACTCGCAGTATCCCGGCGGCATCACCAACTCGCGCTGGGAGAACATGTACGGCGGCGACGGCTTCTACTGCTTCGCGGATCCGTCCGACCCCGATTACGTCTATGCCGAGTATCAGGGCGGCTTCATCGGCCGTGTGAACCGCAAGACCCGCCAGGCGCGCGACATCCAGCCGAAGCCCGGCTACAAGGAAAAGCTGCGCTTCAATTGGAACACGCCCATCGCCCTCTCGCCCAACGAGAAGGGCACCATCTACATCGGCGCGCAGTTCCTCTTCCGCTCGCGCGACCAGGGCCAGAGCTGGGACCGCATTTCCCCGGACCTGACGACGAACGATCCGGAAAAGCAAAAGCAGGAACTCTCCGGCGGCATCACGGTCGATAACTCCGCGGCCGAGATGCACACCACGATTTACAGCATCAGCGAATCGCCCAAGGACAAGCAGGTCCTCTGGGTGGGGACCGATGACGGCTACGTGCAGGTCACCCGCGACGGCGGCAAGACCTGGAAGAATGTGACCAGCGCCATTCCCGGCGTGCCCGCGGGTTCGTGGGTCAGCTGGGTGCAGGCCGGCAGCTTCGCGCCCGGGACGGCCTACGTGACGTTCGATCGGCACACGTTCGGCGATCACGCGCCCTACGCCTTCCGGACCACCGACTTCGGCGCGACCTGGACGCCGCTGGTCACGCCGGCCACGGCCAAGGGCGTGCGCGGCTACGCTCACGTCATCAAGGAGGACCTGGTGAAGCCTGGCCTGCTCTTCCTCGGCACCGAATTCGGCCTCTTCATCTCGCTCGACGACGGCCAGGCCTGGGCGCAGTTCAAGGGCGGTCGGTTCCCGGCCGTGGCGGTGCGCGACATCGCCCTGCAGCCGCGCGATCACGATCTCGTCCTGGCCACGCACGGACGCGGGATCTGGATCATCGACGACATCTCCCCGCTGCGCAGCCTGACCCCCGAAATCCGGGCGCGGGAAGCGGCCTTCGTGGCCGCGCGGCCCGCGCAGCAGCGCATCGAAGGCAACGGCGGCTGGGCCAACGGCGACGCCGTCTTCGTCGGCGAGAATCCGCCCGACTCGGCCGTCATCACCTACTTTCAGCGCTCGCGGCATCTCTTCGGCAAGATGAAGCTCGAGGTGCTCGATGCCTCGGGCCGCGTCGTCGACGAGATTCCCGCCAGCAAGCGGCCCGGGCTCAATCGCGTCTACTGGAGCATGCGCGAGAAGCCGCCGCGGGTGCCGCCCGCCGTGCAGGTCGCTGGCGCGGGCATTCGCGGGCCGCGGCTGCTGCCGGGCACCTACACCGTCCGGCTGACCAAGGGCGGGCAGGTCTCCGAGGCGAAGCTGACCGTGCAGATGGATCGCCGCGCGAAGTACTCGCTGGCGGACCGGCAGGCGCAATTTGCGGCCGCCATGAAGGTGCATGCGCTCTTCGGTGCCCAGAGCGCGCTGCTCGACCGCATTCTCTTCCTCCGCGCCGGCCTAACCAAGGCGGCCGCGGGCGCGCCCAAGGACTCGCCGGCGTCGCTGGCCGTGGCGGGATTGCAGACCAAGGTGGATGCCGCCCGCAAGCAGATCGTGGCCACGACCGAAGGCGGCGCCATCACCGGCGAGGAGCGGCTGCGCGAGCTGACCGACCAACTCTACGGCGCGCTCCTCGGCTACGAGGGCAAGCCCGGCGCCTACCACCTCGCGCGCATCGAGGTCCTGCAGCGGGAATTGAAGGACGTCGAGACCGAGTTCGGCGCGCTGCTGAGCAAGGATCTGCCCGCGCTGAACACCGCGCTCGAAGCCGCCGGCCAGCCGGCCGTCCCGCCGCCGCCCGCCAAGCTGGCGCGCGGCGCGGCCGAGGTCGGCGGCGGACGTCTGGGCGACCGCGCGGCGGCCACCGACGCGCTGCTGCGCCAGCTGCCGGCGGATTTCAGCATCATCCGCTGAGGCTTCGCCCCGAATCGCCAGCGAGCGCCGGCCCCACCGGCGCTCGGACCGCGCAGCACTTGGTCGTGCCGCGCTTCGCGACGGAGCGGCTCAGGCGCGCAGGATTTTCTCCATCGGCCGACCTTTGGCGAGTTCGTCGATCAGCTTATCGAGGTAGCGGATCTCGCGCATGGTGGGCTCCTCGATGTCCTCCACGCGCACGCCGCAGACCACGCCTTTGACGAGGCTGCGGGCGGGATTCAGCTGCGGCGCCTCGCGAAAGAAGGTCTCGAAGTCCGTCTCCTTTTTCAGCACGCCGGCGAGCTGCTTGGCGCTGTAGCCGGTCAGCCAGCCGATGATCTGATCGACCTCCGCCTTGGTGCGTCCCTTCTTCTCCGCCTTGGCGAGGTAATGCGGGTAGACTGCCGCGAACGGGGTGGTGAAGATGCGGTGCTTGGTGGTCATCGACGAATGCGACCGACGCTCGCCGAGTCGACGGCGCGCGCAAGCGGGCCGCCGCAGCAGGCTGCCGGGAAGAAGTCTACGGCAGGCCTTCCAGGCTCAGCGGTCGAGCCGCTCGACCCGACCGACGAGCCATTTGCCGCTGCCCTGCCGTCGGAACTCCAGCTGCAGACGCGCGCGATCCGGGTCGCGCAGCGAGACGAGAGTGACGGTCGCATCCACGCGAGCGAGGTCAGTAGACCGAAACTCGAATTCTCCGAGCGTGACCAGCAGGTCGCCCTTGGCGCGGGTGAAGAAGTAGCCGCGCAGGAAATTGCCCAGTTGGGCTTTGTTCATGCCATTGGAGTCGCCGTAGTCGTCCGCCACGCAGGCCAATGCAGCCTTGGTATCGCGGGCCTTGGCCGCGGCTTCCCCGGCCGCGATCAGCTCCCGGATCTGCTCTTCGTCGGTCGAACGCGGCGCGCAGGAGGAAAGCAGCGTAAGGAGAACGAGGAGCGGCAGATAAAATCGCAGAACGCGCATGGCCGGAGGAGGAATCGTCGGGAAGATAGCAGCACCGGGCCGGAATGCGCGAATGCGCCGGGCGGGCGGGCGGGGCGGGCGGGGCTGTTGAGAGGTGTCGCCGGAGATGACGGGGTTCGGCCGCGACACGCCGCCCGCTCTCGACGGCAGCAAGCTGCCTGGGTGACGGCTCCAGCAAGCTGGAGCACTCCACGACCTTCGGCGCGAGCCCGGCCGCACTCGGAGAGTGCGGATCACGATTCACCCTCCTACGGGCTTGTAACTGCCAGAGCAACCACATAAACTAGAAACCCGGCCGCGCGCGGCCCCGCGCTCTTCCCGTTTCGTCTTCAATGCACTTTCCCGTTCCCGCCCTGCGCCGCGCTGCTTCGCCGCCTGCTCTCTCCGCCCTCTTCGCCTTGCTGCTGCTGGCCGTCTTCGGCGCGCCCGCCACGGCGGCCACCTTCAACGTCAGCGTCGGCAACGGGAACAATTTCACGCCGCGCACGCTGACCATCTCGGCCGGCGACACGGTCACCTGGACGTGGGTGGCGAACAACCACAGCGCCACCTCGGGCGTGCCCAACACGCCCAGCGGGCTCTTCGATTCGGGCATCCGCAACAACGGCTCGACCTTCTCGTTCACCTTCACCGCGACCGGCACGGTGTCCTACTACTGCCGCGTCCATGGCGCGATGATGACCGGGACCATCACGGTCAATGCGGCCACGCCGACCGCGACACCCACGGTCACGCCGAGTCCGACCTTGACGCGCACCCCGACGCCGACGCCCACGCCGACGCTCACACCGACTCGCACCCCCACCCCGACGCCGACCTTCACGCCCACCCCCACCGCCACCACGCCACCGGGGCAGACGCCCACGGTCACCCCGACGCCCACCCTCACCCGGACGCCGACACCCACAGCCGTGCCGTCGCCCACGCCGACGGCGGAGCCGACCGCTACGCCGACCCCTTCACCCACGCCGACGCTCGCGCCCACGCCTTCTCCCACCCGCACGCCGACGCCGGTGCCGTTCACCTCCCGCGCGCTGGCCTTCCCGCCGGTTTTCACCGCCTCGAATCTGTCGATCAACATCCAGGAGGCCTACGTGCAGATCCTCGACGGACCGCCCACGTACATGTGGACCTACGGCGGCATCTATCCGGGTCCGACCATCCGCCGCCCGACCGGCCAGACGACGCGCATCACGTTCTTCAACAATCTGCCGGCCATCGCGGGCGCGATGACGGTGCATCACCACGGCAGCCACGCGCGGTCCGCCGACGACGGCCAGGCCGCGGGCCCGGAGTATCTCTTCGGCCCGGGCACCTCCCGCACCTACACCTACGAAGGCCGCGAGGACGGCGGCAACGAACGCGGCGCGCTCGAGTTCTACCACGACCACCGCATGGGCGAGGCCGGGCTCAATGTCTGGATGGGCCTGCAGGGGCTCTTCATCCTCGATGACCCCGCCGACCCGCAGACGCTGCCCTCAGGCGCCTACGAGTTCCCGCTCGTCATCGCCGACCGGCAGTTCGACGAACAGAATCGCATTCTCTACTACTACGACCAGTTCGGCGTCTACGGCGACAAGGTCCTGGTCAATGGCATCCACCAGCCCTTCGTCGATGTGGCCGACCGGCGCTACCGGCTGCGCATCCTCAACGGCTCGAACGCGCGTCTCTACACGCTGACCCTCAGCACCGACCCGAAGCAGGTCGGCAACGGCCAGGTGTTCACGCAGATCGGCACCGAGAGCGGCCTGCTGCCGGCCCCGGTGCCGCGCACGGCCATGGATTTCGGCCCGGGCGAGCGGCTCGATGTGATCGTCGATTTCGCCGGCCACCTCGGCGAGGAGATCTACCTCATGGACGCCTATCAGGTGGTCCCGCTGCTCAAGTTCCGCGTCACCCAGCACGTGACCTCCGATCCCAGTTCCGTGCCGCCCGCGCTGCGCCCGCTGCCCGACCTCGGCGAGCCGACGGTGCAGCGGCACTTCAGCTTCGATTTCACCTCCAACCACTGGACCATCAACGGCAAGACCTTCGAGCCCGGGCGGATCGATGCGCGCCCGCTGCTCGGCAGCACAGAGCAATGGACCTTCACCAACCCGACCGGCAGCACCCACCTCGTCCACATCCATGACGTCGATCAGCAGTGCGTCAGCCGCAACGGCCAGCCACCCTATCCCTACGAGGCCATGAAGGAGACGTGGAGCGTGGCCCCGGGCGAGGTCCTCGTGCTCAAGCTCCGCTTCACCGATCATCTCGGCGTCTACATGCTCCACTGCCACATCCTCGAGCACGAGGACGACGGCATGATGACCCAGTTCGAAGTGGTCGATGCGCTGGGCGACTGGCGCGCCACCCATTTCGGCACGACCAACGCCAACGACCCCGTGGCCGGCGACGCCGCCGACCCCGATGGCGACGGCATCCCGAACCTCCTCGAGTATGCACTCGGGACCGATCCGAACGTGGCCGATCTCTCGCGCCTGCCCAGCACCGGCCGCACCGTTTCGCGGCAGGGCGACTACCTCACGATCAGCTTCCCCATGCTCACGGCGGCGAATCGCGGCGTCAGCTACGTGGTCGAGGAGTCGGCCGATCGCCTCGCCACTTGGACTCCGGTGGACCTGGTCGCGAACCAGGTCGGCAATCCGGTCGATCAGGGCGATGGCACGGTCCGGATGACCATCCGCGGGAACGTGCCGGTCTCCGGCGAAAGCAGCTTCCTGCGTCTACGCATCAGTCCCCCGAAAGCCCCCGCGGCCAACTGACCTCCATGCGACTCCACTCCGCCGCCTTCGGTCTGCTGCTGCTGCTCGCCTCTACCGCGTGGGTCGGCGCCGCGCCGCAGATCGGCGACGATGCGCCCGACTTCTCGCTGCCGACGGTCGATGAACGGACGGAGTCGCTGTCCGCGCACAAGGGCAAATACGTCGTGCTCGAGTGGATCAACACCGCCTGTCCCTTCGTGCAGCGCCAATACACCGGCGGCCATCTGCAGAAGATCCAGGCCGAGATGGCGGCCAAAGGCGTGGTCTGGTTGACCATCGCCTCTTCCGCCAAGGGCAAGGAAGGCTACGTCACGACCGAGCAGGCGTTGGAATGGCTGCGCGAGAAACAGCCCGTCTACACCGGGTTTCTGTTCGATCGCGAAGGCAAGGTCGCGCGGCTCTTCGGCGCGAAGTCCACGCCGCACGTGTTCATCGTCAGCCCGGCCGGCAAACTGCTCTACTCCGGCGCGGTCGACAGCATCGCCTCGGCGGACGTGGCGGACCTCCCCAAGGCCATCAACTATATCCGCCAGGGTCTCGAGGAAGCGATGGCGGGCCGGCCGCTCTCGAAGCCGACCACCCGGCCGTACGGGTGTGCGCTGAAGTTCTGAGCGAGCGGAGCGTCGGCCGAACGCCTCGACTTATCGCGGCGCGCGGCGACGACGGGCCACGGTGCAGGCGAGCGTGCCGAGCAGACCCACGCCAGCCGCCAACGTGCCGGGCTCGGGAATGCCGGTGATCTGCAGGCTCCAGCTGACCAGCGTGCCCTGCCCAAACTGGGCGTTGTCGACGATGAAGAGGGTCCAGTCGCCGCTGGCGTCGAGCCCGTTGAACGAGCTCAGCAGCGCCGTGCGCGGATCGCTCGTGGTCACGAGCGCGGGATCGGTCTCGCGGCCGTCCACCGCCCAGACACCGCCGATGAGCGCACCGCCGCCGGGGTTAGTGACCGTTTGGTAGGTGTGGATGTCGTTCAGCGCGCTGCCGTCGAACGTGACCGTGGTGAAGCCGCTGTCCGCGTAGCCATCGGGGGTCGAGCCGGTGCGGCCGACGCGATTGAGCAGCACCGCGAAGCCGTCGGTCAGCCCGGACGGATCGTTCACGTTGGTGTGCAGCAGGAAGGCGTAGAGATCGCCGTTGAAGCCACCGGCGATGGTGAGCGTGACCTTCACGCTGGTGATCGAGCCAATGAAGCTGCTGAGCGTGCGCGTATCCGAGAGGCCGGTCGGGTCGTTGTCGGGAATGATCGTGCCACTGCCGCCGCCGAGCGTGAACGAGAAGTTCTCGGTGATGTCCGCCCGCGCGGCCGGCGCGAGGAGCGCGGACGCTGCAAGCAGGAGGCACAGCAGAGAGCGGGACGAAGCGAGCTTCATGGATCGAGTCGGCAAAATGAGCGGGTTATCGACTACTAAGGAACGGGCCTGGCCAAGTTGCGGGAAAATGCGGGCAACTCGTGCATGGGTCGAGAAAAAGCTGCGTCGAAGAGCGCCTTCAGCATCGACCACCGCACAAGGCCTCAACGCAGCCGGTAGAAGCGGCTCGAAGGCAGCGGCTGGGTGGTGTCGGTGTATTGGATCGTGCCCGTCCGGCCGGCCTGGACGCTGGCCAGCGTGGTCCAGACTCCGCTCAGGTTGTCGCTCACCTCGAGCGTGTAGAAGCGGGCGGGAATGCCGGTCGCGCGGATCTGCGGACCAGCGGCCGTCATCGTCACGGTAATGCCTGCGCCGTTGCCGATCGCGGGCGCGCTGACCGTGACCGTGACCGTGCCGGCGCCGAAGCCGCCCCGCCCGTCGGCGACCGTGAACGTGTAGCTGTCGGTGCCGGTGAAGCCGGTCGGCGGGGTGTAGGTCACATTGCCCGCCGTGAAGACGACCGCACCGCCCTGGGCGCTGGCGGCGCTGACCGCGACGAGCGTGACCGGATCGCCGTCGGGATCGGACGAGGCCAGCACGAGGCGCGAGGCCGGCCCGCTGACCGGCGTATCGCGGGTGGTGCCGAGCGTGAGCGCGCCGCCGAGCGGCGGACGATTGATGACGAGCGTGAAGTTCTGGGTAACGGCGGGCGGCACGCCGTTGTCGGCCGTGAAGACGAGCGGATAGCTCCCGCCCGTCCCGACCGCCGGCAGGCCGGCCAGGACGCCGGTGGCCGGCGTGAAGGTGACGCCGCTGGGCAGCGCGCCGCTGACCGACAGCGTCGGGGTCGGCACCCCGCTGGTTTGGACGGTGAAGCTGCCGCTGCTGCCGACCGTGAAGATGGTGCCCGCGGCGCTCAGGATGGCGGGCGGCGTGCCCGCGCCGGTCCCGGTCAGCGCGATGTCGAAGGGATTCTTCGCCCCCGTCACGTTGCTGGCGATGTGCAGGGCCGCCTGCCGCGCGCCGTTGGCGCCCGGTCGGAACGTGACGGTGAAGGTCACGCTGCCGCTCCCCGGCGGCACGGTGGTGTCGCTGAGCGGTCCGATGAGGAAGTCCGCGGCGTCGGGACCGTCGACCGTCACCGCCAGACCGGTCAGATTCACCAAGCCCGGATTGGTGATCGTGAAGGTGAGCGGAGTGCCGCTGACATTCTGCGGCACGCTGCCGAAGTCCACGGAGCTGACCCCGTCGGTCAGGGCGGCGCCCTGCGCGACCGCGATGTCCGGGGCGCCCACGATCTCATCGGCGCCAATGGTCGGGAAATTGGCGTCGCGCGCCTGGCCGTCGAAGTCGAGCGTCACCCCCGTGCCGGCCGCTCCGGCGAGTCGGGCCGGACTGGCGACCGCGAGATGCAGGTCGAACGAGGCCGCGTCGCCGGTGGGATTGAGGAAGAGCGGGTCGACGCTCAGGCTGGCCGCGTCCTGGCCGGTGGCGGCCTGCCAGGACGCGAGATCGGGACGATCCCCGCTGTTGTAGAGACCGAGCACGCCGCCGACACCGCTGGCCCAGAGCAGGTTGTGGCTGGCAGTCAGACCGGTCGGATTGGCCGTGGTCCCACCGTAGGCGACCGCGTAATGCAGCCCGGTGGCCGAGCCGCTGTTGCTGCGGGCGTTGACGAACAGGTTGTTGCGGTAGGTGCGGGTGTTGGTCGTCCCCGAGCTGCCGTCGAACGCGCGCGAGCCGGCGGCGCCGGAGGTTTTCACGCCGCCCACATAGACGGAATTGTGGAGGAAGCTGCGCCCGGCGGTGGTGCCGTTATCGTAGATGCCCCGGAGGATGGCGCCGCCGGTCAACCCGTTGCCATCCGCGTCGAGGCCGAGGCGCACGAGGTTATTCTGCACGCTGACCGGACCGGTCAGCACATGCAGCCCGTGGATGCCCCCGGAGGCGCTGGAGCTCGTCGAGACCAGGCTGTGCACGAGATTGCGCTCGATGGTGTGACTGCCGGTGCTGCCCGCCACGAAGCAGATTCCGGTCACGCAAACCGCGGCGGAGGTCGTCGTGTTGCTCAGCGAGTGGACGACGTTCTGCGCGATTGTCTGCCCCGAGGTCGAACTGTTGGCGCTGATGCCGAACACCGACTGCGAGTTGTTGAGGTTCCCGTTCTGGCTCGAGGTCGAGAGGTGGCGCACCGTGTTGCCGGTGACGGTGTTCACGCCCGTGTTGGTGAAGATGCCGCGCACCTGGCCGGCCGTGGAGGTCCCCGCATAGTTGTTGTTCAGATTGGCGATCAGATTGTTCGTCACGCTGGCGGAGGTCGTGCCATTGAGCAGGATTCCGGTGACCTGCTGACCGCCGCCGTTGGTGCTGGCGCTGGCGGCGTTGAGACTATTGGCGGTGGTCGCGCTGCCGATCGTGTTGCCTGTGATGGTGACTTGGCCCGACACCGCGGCGATCCCGACGATCGAGGACACGTTGGAAGTCAGCGTGGCGGTAGCAGTGAGAGATCCGACCGCATTGTTGGAGATCGTGGTGGTGCCACCGCCGGACGAGTAGATGCCGCAGAGGCCGATCGTGGTACCGCCGGTGTTGGTCGAAGCCAGGAGCGTGATCGCATCGTTGCCGGTGGCGCTGCCGATGGTGTTGCCGCTGACGGTGCCAGCGCCGCCGGCGAGGTAGATTCCGGCCCAGTTTCCAGGCGCGGAAATGTTGCCGCCAGAGCTCCAGGCAAAGTTGCGGATGGTGTTGTCCTGGATGCTGCTGGCCGGCACGGTGGACATGGACAGGCGGATGCCCTGAAAAGAGTAGACCGCGGACGTGCCAGTCGTCGTCCAAGGGGTGCCGCCGGCGTTCGGCTCGCTGCCGCCGATGAAGTTTCCGGAGATGAGGAAACTGCCGCCCTGCGAGCTGTTGATCATGATGGCCCGGGCAGTGCCGGCGACGGCTGCCCGGCTGGCCGTCTGGAAGAAGGAGTTGCCGGAAATGGTCCAGCCGGTGTTTCCGCCGTCCAGCCGCACGCCCGCCGAATCGGACGTCGAATAGAAATTGTAGATATTGCAGTTCGAGACCGTGTTGCCGCTGTTGAACTGGCCCAAGCTGGCGCCCGAACCGAACCCGTAGAGAGCGTTGGCCGGCGGGCTGCTGCCGTCGCGCAGGTCGCAGTGGTCGAGCGTGTTGCCATCGTTGCCATCCGGGCCGGTGGTGCCGGAAAAGACGATCGTGCCGCTGATGGGGGTCGCATTCACGCTCGCAAAAGTGACGTAGCGAAGCGTGTTGTTGCGGCCCTCATTGATGAAGCGAACCGCCACCCCGCTGGAATTGGTGTTGGCGACGCTGAGCCGCGAAACCGCTCCCACGCCGCTGCCGTTGTGCGTCCCCACGCCGCCCGGACGGCCGTCGAAGGTCACGTACTGCGCCCCGTTCAGATCGATCGTGATCGCATCGGCGCTCGTGATCGAAAGCGCGGGGGCGCCGGAGGCCGGGCGGATCGTCAGCGGATTCGCCGCCGTGGCCAGATTGCCGAAGACGAGCGGGAAGGTCTCCACCGCGCTGCTGTAGGTCGGCTGGAGTTCCAGCACGAGCGGGCCGGCCAGCGTGGCCACGGGAAGGTCCTGCAGGGCGTGGGTGAGCGACGCATAGTAGCCGGTGGGACCGACCGTGCGGGTGCCCGAGAGCGGCGCGGAGACCGCATTGGCGGTGAGCGACAGGTCGTAGGGATTGAGCGCGCCGAACGCGTTGCTGGCCAGATGCAGCGCCGCCGAATTCGCGCCGGGCCGGTTGGGCTGGAAGCGGACGGTAAAGGTGGTGCTGCCGCCCGGCGGCACCGGGGAGGCGGGAGGCGTCAGGACCGAGAAGCGCGCGCCGTCCGCGCCATCGAAGGTGACGGCCAGGTCGGTCAGATCGACGAGCCCCACGTTGCGCACGGTGAAGACGAAATCGTTCGGGGCGCCGTAAACGACCGTGCCCAGAGCGCTGGTCCCGCCGTCGGCGATGACCGTGCCAGCGGGCCGCTCGACGACCAGGTCGGGCAATGAACGGGCGGTCAGAGCGACATCGTAAGGGTTCTTCGCCCCCACGACGTTGCTGACCACGTGCAGGGCGGCCGACTTGAAGCCGAGGGCCACCGGACGATGGCGGACGGTGAACGTCGCGCTCGCGCCCGGGGCGAGCAGCGCAGGCGGCGCCACGAGCACGGTGAACTCGGCGGCGTCGGCGCCGTCGAAGGTCACGGCCAGGCCGGTCAGATCGCCCAGGCCGGGATTGGTGATCGAGAAGACGAGGTCGGCGGCCGCGCCCGTCGCCACATTGCCGAAGTCCCGGGTGCCGCCATCCGCCAGCGCCGTGCCGGCGGGCTGCTCGAGGACGATGTCCGCAGGCGAGCTGGCCGTGAGCGCGACGTCGAACGGATGCAGCGGCGCGGGCAGGCTGTTCGCGAGGTGCAGCGCGGCGGTCTTGCTGCCGGGCGTGGCGGAGACGTGCCGCACGGTGAAGCTGGCCGAGGCGCCCGGTGCCAGCGACGTCGGAGGCTGCGTCAGGACCGAGAACTCATCGGCATTGGCTCCGTCCAGGCTCGCCGCCAGCCCCGTCACGGTTGCGTTGCCGGGGTTGGTCAGCTGAAAGACGACGTCGGTGGTCGAGCCCTGCAGTACGGCGCCGAAGCTGCGACTGCCGCCATCGACCAGGGCCGTGCCGACGGGCGACTGCACCGTCAGGAACGCGGCCACGAATTCATCGGCCCCGATGAACGGCGCCGTGGCGCTGCGCGGGTCGCCGTCGAAATCGGTCGTGATCTCGGTCGGCACGCCCGCGAAGAGGACCGGGCTGTTCGGCGCCACGTGCAGGTCGAGGCTGGCGGCCGGGCCGGTCGCGCTGAGGAGGCGCGGATCGTCGCTGACGCTGGTGGCATCCTGCCCGGTGGCCGCCCGCCAGTCGGCCAGGGTGAGTCGATCCGTCGAGGCGAAGAGCCCGAGCACGCCGCCGTTGGGCGAGCTGGCCAGGAAGAGATTGCCGGCCGAGGTCAGCCCGGTCGGGTTCGCCGCCGCGCCGCCGATTTGCACGGCGTAGTGCTTGCCCGTGGCGCCGCTGTTGCCGCGCGCATTGACCAGGAGGTTGTTCCGGAAGAAGCGGACGTTCGAAAGGCCGATGCTGGTGAGGCCGAAGCTGTTGGCCGCCCCGGACGTGGCCACCCCGCCGACGTAGATGGAGTTGTGCTGGAAGCGGCGGTTGGGCGTGGTGCCGGAGTCGAAAATGCCCCGCACGATGGAAGCCGCAGCGCTGGAATTGCCGGCCGCGTCCAACCCGACCCGCACGAAGTTGTTCGCGACCGAGATCGCCCCGGCCCCGAAGGCGAGTCCGTTGACCGCCGAAGAGGCGGACGAGGAAGCCACGCTCAGGCTGTGCACCAAGTTCTGGCTGATCGTGAACGTCCCCACCGTGCCTGAGGAGAAGTAGATGCCCGTGACCGTCGACGCGGACGTCGCCGCGCTGTTGGAGAGCGAGTGGATCGTGTTCTGCGCCACCAACTGAGGGCTCGTGTTCGAGGTTTGGGCGATGCCGCAGACCGAGGTGGAGTTCAATTCGCCGGTGGCCTGGCTCGCGCTGGCGAGGTCGCGCACGAGGTTGCCGGTGATGCTGTTGGTCCCGGCCGTGGCGACGATACCCCGGGTCAAGGCCGTGGCAGAGGTCCCGGCGTAACCATTGCGGAGATTGGCCACGGTGTTGCCCGCAACGACGGTGCTCGCGCCGTTGGTGGAAATGCCAAACACCTGCTGACCGCCCGCATCCGTGGTGGCGGTTTGGGCGTGGAGGCTGTTGGCCGTGGTCGTGCTGCCGATGGTGTTGCCCGAGATGGTAAAGCCGCCGGTGCCTCCCGCGATGATCCCCGCGATCGAGGTGGAGTTCGAAACCGACACCGCAGTGGTGGTGAGTCCCCCGACGTGGTTGTTGGCGATGTTCACGGTGCCCGCGCTGTTGGCGTAGATGCCCACGAGGCCGAACAGGCCGCTGGTCGTGTTGGACGAGAGCAGCGTGACGGAACCGGTCCCGGTCACGCTGCCGACGACATTCGGAGTGACCGTGCCGATGTCGACCGAGCCGGAGGTGACTTGGATGCCACCCCAGGCCCCATTTGCAGAGGAGCTGCCGGTGGTCCAGGCAAGGTTGCGGATGACATTGCCCTGCACGCTGCTGACCGGGGAGGCTGCGACATTCAAACGGATGCCGACGAATCCGTGGTTCACCAAAGTACCGGTCGTCGTCCACGGCGTCCCGCCGGCGTTGGGCTGGGTGCCACCGATGACGTTGCCGGAGACGAGGAAATTGCCGCCCGTCGAGGCGACGATGGAAACGCAGCGCGAGCTCACGTTGAGCACGGCCGCCCGCGTGGCGGTTTGATAGAAGCTGTTGCCCGTGATCGTCCAATCGCTGTTGAAGCTGTCGAGGCGGACGCCGGTGGCATCCGCGTTGCCGTAGAAATTGAAGATATTGCAGTTCGAGACGGTGTTGCCGCTGTTGGCTTGCGCCGTCGTCGCGCTGGAACCGAGCGAGTAGATCGCAGTGAGCGGCGTGCTGGCGCCGTCGCGGATGTCGCAGTGGTCGATCGTGTTGTTGTCATTCCCCGTCGTCCCGGTGGTGGTGCCGAAGACGATCGTGCCGCTGGCGGCGGTCGAGTTCACGCCCGCCACCGTGAGATAGCGGAGGGCGTTGTCGGTGGCGTCGTTGAGGAGGCGAACCGTCACGCCGCTGGTGCTGGTATTGCCCAGGCTGAGCTGCGAAACCGTGCCGACGCCGCTGCCGGAGTGGCTGCCGACTCCGCCGGGCCGGCCGTCGAAGGTGACGAACTTCGCCCCGTCCAGATCCACGGTCACGGCCGCCGCGCCGACGATGGAGAGGCCGGTCGCATCGGCCGCGGGACGGATCGTAAGCGTGTTCGTGGAGGTCGTGCCGAGATTGCTGAAGACGAGCGGGAAGGTCTCGGAAGCGCTGCTGTAGTTCGCCTGCAGCTCGAGCACGATCGGTCCGCTCATCTCGCAGTAGGCCAGTCGCGCGAGAAAGGCGGTCAGGCTGGCGTAGTCGCCGCTCGGGCCAATGGTCAGCGTCCCGGAGGGCAACGGCGGCGCCACCTCGAAGACGGCGTCCGCCCCGTAGGTCGTCCCGCCCGGGCCGGTGGCCACGACCCGATAATGGTAGGTGCCCAGCGGCAGGTTGGAGAGCGCCGCGCTGACGCTCACGGGCGTGAGCGAGGCGACGTTGGCCGGGGTGGCTGCGACCGTCGTCCCGTAGTTGGTGTCGGGGCCGATTTCGAAGACCACGCTGACGTTCGTCGGCACGGCGTCCGAGGTCACCTGGCCGAAGATCTGTCGACTCGCCCCGCGGCCGGTGGACGCCAGCGTCACGGCCCGCGCCGGACTCGGCAGCAGAAAGACATTGAGCTCGCCCGCGCGGCGCGAGGCGCCGTCGTCCAACCCCGCGATCGCGCGGAGGACGCTGCCGCTGGCGACGGACGTGTTGACGAAGGAATCGCCGCCCAGCGAGGGCCCGAGACCATTGACCGACCCGGCGCCGCCCGCGTAACCCCCGCCGCCGCCCGCCGCCTGGCCAAAGGAGCCGCCGCCGCCGCCAAATCCGCCGCCGCCGGTCCGGCCGGGAATGAGACCGTCGTCGACCCCCGCTCCGCCCGCCGAGAGCGCGTTCAGCGCGCCCGCGCCGCCGCCGCCCGCGCCGTTGGAGGCCGTCGCGCCCGCGACACCGAAGCCGCCGCCGCCGCCGCCCGCGGTGGCGCCGACCGACGCGCCGCCCGCGGGAGTCGAGTTCGCATTCGCCTGGCCCCCACCGCCGCTGGCGCCGCGGGCGTGTCCGCCGCCGCCGCCGGCCGCGATCAGCACCTGGCTCGCATTCCGCACCACGCCGCTGCCGCCGCCGCCGCTGCCGGCCGAGCGTGCGTCGGTGATGCCGTCGAGCCCGGCCGAGCCGTTGATCAAGGTGAGCACATCGCCGCCAGCCAGCGCGTAGCTCGCCACCATGGTCGCGCCGGCCCCGCCAGGCGGCGAACCCGCCGCCAGCTGGCCGAAGCCGCCGTCGGCACCCCGCGCCAGCAGGGCGACATTCTGGACCGGGCCGCCGGGAACGGTGTAGCTGCTCAGGCCGCCCGCGGTCGCCGTTCTCACGGCGCGCTGCACCGTCACATTGTAGGTGCGGGTGGTGACCGTGTCGGGCGCGGTCACCACGATCGAGACCGCGTTCGGCCCGACCGCGAGCGTCAAATTGCCGCTGGCCGCGCCGGAGCTCACGGGCTGGCCATTCACCAGGATGGTCGCCCCGCCCGCGGCCGCCGTGGGGGTGAGCGTGACGGTGGACGTGCTGTTTTGGACGAACTGCGTGTAGCTGGCCGTCGCGGCATCGAAGGCCGGCACCGAAATTCCGGCGCTGAACGTGAGCGAGGCCAGGTCGGCGTTGTTGGCCTGACCCTGCGCCCGCGGGCTCAGCGTGGCACTAAAGAGAAACGCCCAGCCGAGGAGCGCGGCGTGGCGACGAAGGGAGAGGAGGGAATAGCGCATGAGGCGGGCGGCTCGAGGACGATGGGCGGGCGCGGCGAGGAGCGGCACGGCAAGGGTGTTCATTACCCTCAAAGGGATCTCTCCCGGCCGGTTCCGAACTTTCTGCAGACGAATGCGCGAGAGGTCCCAGGACCCGCTTTCCAGTCCCCGCCTCCGACTTTCGTCGGATGGAAATGCCCCTCCGAAGGCCGCTTCTCCGACCTTCGTCCGATACCGCCGCGGCCAGGGCCGTGCCCAACGTACGCCACTCCCATATGCGTACTACCGAACCCCTGACTCCCGTTCGTTTCCTCGCCGCCGCCTTCGGATTCCTGGCCTGCGGCACCGCTGCGGCGGCCACCTTCACCGTCAGCAACGTGAACGACTCCGGCCCGGGCTCGCTCCGGCAGGCGGTGCTCGATGCGAACGCCAACGCGGGCGCCGACACCATCGTCTTCGACGCCTCGCTCAGCGGCCGCACCATTCCGCTGCTCAGCCAGATCAACATCACCTCCGGCGGACTGACCATCACGGCCGCGGCCCTGCCCAACGGCATCACGATCTCGGGGCAGGACGCGCATCGCGTCTTCGGCGTCGGCGGGACGTCCCTCGACCTCATCCGCCTGCGCCTCGTCCGCGGCAACACGGGCACCGACGGCGGCGCCATCTTCCTGAACTCCTCGCTCCTGACGCTGACGGACTGCACTTTCACCGGCAATCACGCGGCCAACGGCGGTGCCATCTACGCGGCGATCGGCAGCGCCCGGGTCTATGCGTCAGGCTGCACCTTCGATGCGAACGTCGCGTCCGATGATGGCGGCGCGGTCTATCTCGGCGGTTCGATCAACTTCAGCATTTTCTCGAACTGCACCTTCTCCTCCAACCTGGCGGAAACCCAGCACGGCGCCGTCACGGTCCTGCGCACCGAGGCCTTCTTCAATCACTGCACCGTCTTCGCCAACAAAGGCGGGCTCTTCGGCACCGGTGGCATCTGTGCGGGCCAGCCGATCACGCTCAATCGCTGCATCGTGGCCGGCAACACGTCCGACTCGCTGGCCTCGCCGGACATCTTCCGCGTCAACAGCGTGGCCATCACCGCGACCGATCCAAACCTCATCGGCAGCAACGGCGGCACCTCCGCCGGCAACGTCTCGGCCGTCTTCCCGGCCGGCCCGCTCGTCGGCACGCCGACCGCGCTCCTCGATCCGCGCCTGCGCCCGCTCGGGCCGTCGGGCGGACCAAGCTGGACGCACGCGCCGCTCGCCAACTCGGCCGCGCTCAATGCCGGCGGCGCCTCGCCCTTCGCGGTCGACCAGCGCGGCTTCCCGCGCGACGTCGGCGGCAGCTGCGATCTCGGCGCGGTCGAGCGCGGGCCGATTCTCACCGTCAACAGCTCGGCCGACTCCGGTGCGGGATCTCTGCGCGCGGTGCTCGCCGCGGTGACGCAGCCCGACACCCGCATTCAGTTCGCCTCGTTCCTCAATGGCGTGACCATCAATCTGAGCACCGGCCCGCTCGACGTGGCTGCCCGGCAGGTCGATCTCGATGCCAGCACGCTCGCCGCGGGCGTGATCATTTCCTCCAACTCCACCTCGCGTCTGTTCAACGTCACGGGCGGCCAGCTCACGCTCAATCGCTTCATCCTGCGCGACGGCCTGCACGCGGCCAACGGCGGCGCCATCCTGGCGACCGACGCCGGACTCGTGGTCATCGACGTCGCCTTTCCCAGCAACCGCGCCGGCGCCTCGGGCGGGGCCATCGCCGTGCTCCGCGGCAGCGCCGCGCTGCACCGCTGCTCGCTCTACGGCGGCACCGCCAACGCGGCGGCGGGCTTCTACGGCGAAGGGCCGGGCCGGTATCTGCTGACCAATTGCACCCTTTCGGCCAATGACGGCGGCGGTGCCGAGGTCCGCAACGCGGGCAGCGAGCTGGAACTGGTCCATTGCACCGTCACCGGCCATACCAGCCGGGCCGGCGTCACCGTCGGCACGTCCGCAGTCGGCCGCTTCGAGAATTGTCTCGTGGCCGGCAATTCGGGCCCGGTCTCGCCCGATATCAACCTCGCGGGCGGCAACGTCGTGCGGGTCGGCGCGAATCTCGTCGGCAACAACGGCGGCGCGAACACGGGCAACGTGACCGACGAATTCCCGGCCGGCCCGCTGGTCGGAACGCCTGCCGCGCAGCTCGATGCCCTCGTCGCCCCGCTCGACAACTACGGCGGCGGACTGCCCTTCACCCGGACCCACGCCCTGCGGGCCGGCAGCCCCGCGCGGGATGCGGCGTTTTCCACCATCGTGCTCCGCGATCAGCGCGGTCTGCCGCGCGTGAACGCCGCCGACCTCGGCGCCTACGAGGCCGGACAGCGCTTCCCGACTTTCCTCGCCTACATCTGGGAGACCCTCCCGCCCAGCGCGACCCTGGCCGACCACGCCGCCGACGCCGACTTCGACGGCGACGGCTCGAGCAACTACCAGGAGTATCTCACCAGCAATGACCCGACCAATCCCAAGAGCTTCTTCCGCCCGACCGTGCGCCTCGCCGACGGACTCCTGCTCGTCGCCTTCCCGACCGTGGCCGGCCGCTCCTATGCGATCGAGTCGAGCACCAACCTGACCACCTGGACCGCCCAGGGCACCATCTTCGGCGACGGCCAGGCGACCGAACTCTTCGTCAGCGCAACAGGCAGTCCGAAAATCTACGCCCGCATCCGCGTCGCCCCCTAGAACGGCACCGTTTTTTCGCCATCGTCCTTCCCGTCCTCCCGTCCTTCCCGTCCTCCCGTCCTTCCCGTCCTTCCCGTCCTCCCGTCCTTCCTGCTCATGCCCGTCGCCCTCGACCTCACCGATCCCGCGCTCGCCGCGGCCGTGCACGCGTTGGGGCGACGGGCCTACGCGGCCGAGGCGCAGCTGATCGGATCCGACGCCATCCCGCCGCTGCACGAAAGCCTCGCCGAAATGTGCGCGCGAGAGCTCCGCTGGCTCGGCACCTTTTCGGCCGACGGCGCGCTGGCGGGCTTCCTGGCCTGGCAGCGTCTCCCGGACGGCGACCTCGACCTCGACCGCCTGTGCGTCGATCCGCCCTGCTTTCGCCAAGGCCACGCCACCCGTCTGCTCACCGCGGTGTTGCGCGACGGCCCCGCCGCGCAGGTCGGCACGGCCGAGGCCAATCTGCCAGCCATCCGCCTTTACGAACGCTTCGGCTTCCAGCGGGTGGGAATGTCAGAGCCGCCGGGGGGACCCAGGCTCGTCCATTTCCGGCGCGCCGGACTGTCGCGCGTCATGGCGTTGGACCCGCGTTGACACACCTGGGGGGCTGTCTACCGGCCGGCATGCCTTCCCTCGCCCAACTGCGCGAGCGTTTCCTCGCGACCAGCACTGTCTCCATGCCGATCGCCGGACTGATCGTCTGGTCGGCCATCGGCCTCGCGGCCCTCTTTGTCTCGAAGTCCGTCGTCGGCTGGCTCGCGGTGTACTCGATGCCGGTGATCATGCCGCTCGCCTTCGTCCTCGAGAAGCTGCGGGGGCGTCCGCCGTTCGTCAGAGACGATAACCCCATCTCCAAATTGTTCTTCCAGTCGATCATCGGGATCGGGCTGCTCTTCCCCCTGGTCATCGGCACCGCCGAAGCCGCCCGCGACCCAAATATCATCGTGCTCGGGATCGCCATTCTCAGCGGCGTCATTTGGATTCCCTACGGCTGGGGTGCGGACGATCCGGTCGGTCTGCGCCACGCCATCGGACGCGCGGTCGGCTCGTATCTCGTGTTCTGGCTCGCCCCAGCCGAGTTCAAGGCCACGGGCATCTGCGCCGTGGTCGCCCTGGCGTATCTCTATTCGTTGGCGGCCATGAAAAAGCCGGCCGCCTGAGGCAGACCGGCATTTGCGCCCTCGCCTTCTTCGTGAGGCTGCGCGGACGCCTTTCGTCACGCCCGGGCCGAAGGCGCTCGCCTCCAGCCCGGGCGTACGTTTGAAGTCAGCGGTCGTCCGTGGACTGTTCCCGCGCCTTCACGGCCTTTTTCTTGGTCTTCTTCACGGCTTTCTTGGTTTTGCGCGCGGCGGGCTTCTCCATCTGCTCGTCGCCGGTCTGGCGGCCGGTCGCGCGCTCCTCGCGGGCCGCGCGTTCGTCCGCGGCCCGCTCGCTCGTGGAGCGCTCGCCTTCGACCCGGCGAGGCGGCAGCACGGGCGGCTGGGGTTTGGCGTCGCGTCCGGCCTCGGCCTTCTCTCGCTCCTGCTTGCGGTAGGTGGAGGGCGGAACCTGGGCGAAGGCCGGGACGCTAAAGGCGGCCAGCAGAGCGCCGACCGAAATGGGGATCAGTTTGTTCATGTGTTGGAACGGTTGTTCGTTGCCTTCATGCATCGGCGCTGACCTCGCCGGCTGGATGGCCCGTGACGCGGCGCGACGCGTGTCGGAGCCCTGAGCGCCACATCGGGGACCGGGTCTGCGACCCCTATTTTCGCAGCACCCGTTCGACGTCTTCCGCCATGACACCGGCCTTCTGCACGGCTTCCCTCAACTGCTCTTCGCTGACGCCGAATCGCTCGGTCCAGTACCGGACTTCGTGCTCTTCGTTCACGTTGACGCGGGTGCGGTCGGCAGGACCGCGTTTCTCGGGGTTGTCGCTCATACCCGTCTTACGCAGCCGAGGTCGGACACGGCTGTGTTTCGCGCCGTGCGCCGCCGTCGTCGGTCTCAATGTGTCCGCGCGTGCAATGCCTGGCGGAACGGGGGCGACTTGCGCGCGAAGGCGCAGCATTCCTGGGCGCAACTGAGCAAGGAGCATCGGCCGGAGCGATTGAACCCCGCTGGCGCGTCGCCCGCATCAGCAGACTTTCCGAGTGACTGCATCTCAAACCCAGGCGTCGCTCATTCTTCCGGCTGCGGAGTCGGGCAAACGGTGAATCGTTGCCCCCATGGATCTTCCGCCGCAGGCCACCCTGGTACTCATCGATATGCAGGAGGGCTTCGATCATCCGCGCTGGGGCGAGCGCAACAACCCCGACGCCGAAGCGGTCATCGCCGAATTGCTGACGACGTGGCGCGCCACCGGCCGGCCGGTGGTGCATGTGCAGCATTTGTCGCTCGAGCCCGATTCCCCGCTCCGCGCCGACCGCCCTGGCCACGCGCTGAAGCCCTGCGCGCGTCCATTGGCGGGCGAACCCGTCTTCACCAAGCACGTGAACAGCGCCTTCATCGGCACCGGACTCGAGGCGTACCTGCGCGAACGTGGGCTGCAGGACCTCGTGCTGGCAGGCCTCACCACCGACCATTGCGTCTCCACCTCCACCCGCATGGCGGGGAACCTCGGCTTTACCGTGACCGTCGTGGAGGATGCGACCGCCACCTTCGGGCGCTGCGGCCCTGACGGTACGAGCTACGACGCCGAGCAGGTGCACCGTGTCGCGCTGGCCAGCCTGCACGGCGAATTCGCCACGGTGCGCCGCGCCCGGGAGGTCCTGGCCGCCGCCCGCCGATAACAACAAGACCTCCGGCGCGGGTCGAACC
This sequence comes from Verrucomicrobiota bacterium, assembly GCA_018240025.1. GTDB lineage: Bacteria > Verrucomicrobiota > Verrucomicrobiia > Chthoniobacterales > SZAS-18 > SZAS-18. Next base: position 5,829 of record JAFEGM010000011.1, on the reverse strand, counting down.
GCACCGGAGGTCTCGAACGACTCGCCAGCTCCACGGCGCCATGGCCGCGAGGACGGGCAGCCCGCCGAGGCTCGCCCTCGCGAGCCTCCAGAATCCGCCTTTCCTACTCCGACTTCTTGGCCGCGATGGTGAACCTCAGGGTTTTGACCAGCGCTTTGTCGACATAGAATTCGACGCGGTACTTGCCCGGCGGCCAGCCTTTGTTCGGCCGGGAGAGGCTGAAGGTACCGCTGGCGTCATCCTGCCCGGCCTTGATGGTGGCCTCGTCGATCTTCGTGTTGGCCGGCGCCGCCGTGCCGACATCCTCGGCGATCCAGACCGAGCGCAAGGCGGCGTCCTTCTTGGTCCCCTCGCTTTCGAAGACCGCGAAGATCTTGGGGGCGTCCGTGTTGAAGGTGGTGGTTTCCTCTCCGTCCGCGGAGAGGGCGAAATGGACATCGAGGCTCACCTCGGCCGCCGGGGCGGTCGCGACGAGGAGTAAGGCGGAAAGGAGAACGAGGAGTTTTTTCATGGGCTGGAGGATCTGCATTCGGACAGCCCCTAAGGCACTGCGCAGCTTTGCCAAGCCCGGGTAAGACAAATCTATAGCCTCCATCCACACCGCCGGTCGCGCTCCTCGCTCCCTCCGCTCCCCACTCCTCCTCCGCTCCTCCGCTCCTCCGCTCCCCTGCTCCTCCGCTCCTCCGCTCCCCTGCTCCTCCGCTCTCCGCTCTCCGCTCCCCTGCTCCTCCGCTCCTCCGCTCCTCCGCTCCCCTCTCCTCCGCTCCCCCGCTCTCCCCTAGCCGGGTTTCGCAATCTAATTGTGCCCGAAGGCCTTTCCTGATTCACTCACCGAATGGACTCCTTCCGGGCGCGCCCCGTTGCGGCGCTGATTCTTGCCACGCTTTGCCCTGCGGCCTTCGCCGAAGCGCTTACTCAACAAGGAGCCAACGGCGCCCCCGGCATGTCGGGCGGCGATGCAGTCGCGACTTCGACCAACTTCGACCAAACGAACCAAATCACCGCCCTCGGGGGCCGCAGCGGAGGGCCGCCCGGCAACGGAGGCAACGCGACCGCCTTCTCGAACATCAATTTTCTGGGCCTGGGCCAGCCGGCCACGTCCTACGCCCGGGCGGTGGGCGGCGACTGTCTCGTGACGACCACGCCGACGTCCACCCCGGCCGCCGGCGGCAATGCGAGCGCCACGGCGCAGGGGACCAGCGCGAACACCGGCCTCGTTGTCCAGGCCATTGGCGTGGGCGGCACCGGCAGCACTGGCAGCAATGCGGTGGGCGGCCCGGGGGGCAACGTCTCCGGCTCGGCGACCGGCGTGGCTCAGTCCGCCTCGTCCCTGCAGGTGCTGGTGGATCTCACCACCGGCGCGGGCGGCGATTCCGACCACTCGGTCACCAATGGCGGACAGCCCGGCGGATTCACGCTCGGCCCGGTCAGCGGAGTCTCGGCCGGTAGTGCGCTGGTCGACCTGACCGTAACCGGCGGACGCGGCGGCTCGTTCTCTTTCGGCGGCGGCAGCATGGACTATCCGGGCGTCAGCGCAGCGGCCGGGCGGAGCATCAGCCTGACCAATGCGATCTCGGGGGAAGCCCGCGACATCCTGACGCTGCGGCAGACCGCCAAGGGCGGCGCGGGCGGCAGTGGCCAGCTCGCCTCGGCCGGCGCTGGCGGCGCGGCCAGCAGCGTGCTCGATCGCACGGCGCAGGGCACGACCAACATCTTCGAGGTCGAAACCCGCGCGACCGGCGGTCAGGGTGCGCTGGCCGCCGCCCTCAACGGCACGTTCTCCGGCACGCCCGGCGGCGCCGCCACCGCCTCCACCACCGCGCGGAACGACACGGGCCGGACCATCGCCACCGCCACGGCCACCGGCGGCTCGCTGCCTTCCGCTTCGCCCAGCCAGGGCGGCGCGGCCCTCGCCTCGGCCACCGCGACGGGCGGCACCTTCGGCACCGACGGTACGTCCGCCAATGCGCAGGCCAATGGCGCCAATGGTTCCACCGGCCTGCAGAGCCAGGGCGCAGGCTCGGCCCAGGCCGACGCGACGGTCACCGGCAGCGGCGCCGGCCCCACCGCCGCCGTGGCCCAGGCGATCGCCGGCAATGCCACGAATTCCTCCGTCGCCCCCGGCGCGCCGGCCACGGCCACCGCCACCGGCACGCAGACCGGGAGCGGCTCGCTCAGCGTCTACACCCTCGCCCGCGCCGGGCTGGGACCGAAACCGACCGGCAGCGCTGCGGGGGGCGATGCGATCGCCTCCTCCACCGGCACGGCGGTCGGCGCCGCCACCATCCAGGCAGTGGCCGAAGGCGGTCTCAGCGCCGAACTCACCGGCAGCGGCCAGGCCGATGCCACCGGCACCGCGGCGAGCGGCACCCTCACGGCCGACGCCCGCGCGCAGCGGGCGCAGGGGATTCCCGGCCTCGCCTCGGCCTTCAGCCTTGTGCGGTCCATCGCCACCGGCGTGCCGCGCCAGGGAGCGCGGGCGTCGGCCAGCGCGGAGATCGGTTCCGCCGATGCCATCCTGCCCGCCAGTCCGCTGCCCCAAGTCCTGGCCCGCTCGAATGAAGGCCCGGCCCAGGGCGCCGTGGCGGCGGCCTTCGCCGGTAACGCCACCACCTCGATGCGCTTCAATACGGCCAACCCGAGCCAGCTCCTGCTGCTCGCGGCCGCCGGGGCCCAGGCTCCGACCGGCACCAGCTCGGCCACGACGGGCAACGTGCAGTTTCTCTGCACCATCAACCAGAACCTCTTCGCGCCGGCCGACCGCCAGAATCTGCAGGTCGCCTTCCTCAATCCGGTCGTCACGGGGGCCGGGCCCGATTCGGTCCGGATCACCATTTACCGCGAAGGCCTGCTCATCCACGACGTCACCCTGACCGGCGCCAATGCCGCGCGCGCCTACTTCACCGATCACGTGGTCGACTTCGGCTCGCTCACCTTCGGCGTCAGCGGCACGCTCGAGCTGGTGCTCAATGTCGAGGTCACTTCGCACGCCGCTGGCGACGGCTTCTTCGGCACGCTCTTCGTCGGCAATGCCGCACCCGCGGCCCTGCTGACCGTGGACCAGTGGCGCGAAGCCTACTTCGGCACCGGCGCCGGCAACAGCGGCCCGTCCGCCGACGACGCCAATCCCAGCGGCGACGGCCTGAGCAATCTGCTCAAATACGCGCTCGGCCTTAATCCGCTGCTCGCCTATCCGGCCGGCACCGGCTGCTCGGTCGACGCCTCCGGCCGCTATCTTAGGCTGACCGCCACGCGCGATCCCAACACCGCCGGCGTCGCCCTGAGCGTCGAAGGCACGAGCGACCCGAGCCCCGCGGGCACGTGGAGTTCCAGCGGTCTGGTCATCGAGCAGAACACCGCCACCACCTTGATCGTGCGCGACAGCGTACCGATCGACCCTGGCGCCAAACGCCTGCTCCGCCTCCGCGCCACGCGCCTGTGAGCGACCGCGGCCCAGGGAACGGGCCACGAACTCCCGCAGCGGCGAGTCGTGAGAGGTATGGGGGCCACCCCACCGTGATCCTGCACCGCCTCGCGCAGCGGGCGGTCGATGGCTGAGCGATCAGCCTGCCAGTCCGCCGATGAAACTCCGACCTGCAGACGGTCTCTTCGCTGGCGTGGAGAAGTGCATTCCCGATCAAGCGCGCCGAGTTTCCGCTTGGTAAATGCCCGCAACCCGCTATTGGATAGGTCGTTCCCTCGCACCCTGCTTCGATCGCCACCGCGGTCCGTTTTTCCTCGCTGCTCCGCCGCGCGGTGCATCCCTCGAACGGTCCCCCCGTTCACCATCCTTTGCCGTCTTTGCGCTTGTATCCTTCCCTCCGCTCTTTCCGCGCCACCGCCCTCGGTCTCGCTTTTTTTCTCTCCTTCTCCTCGGCCCAGGCGGCGCTCCCGCGGGTCTTCTCCGACCCGAATAACGCCATCGCAGTCCGTCCGGGCGGCACGAGCTACACCTGGACGTACGGCACGGGCACGACGCCCGCGGCCCCAGGCATCCGCTATCCGGTCGCGACGGTCGCCTACTACGACGTGCCCGCCTTCAGCTGGTTCCTCACGCGTGGCCGCATCGAATACAGCACGGACAACGGCGCCAACTGGGTGACGTACCCGCTCGGCAATGCGGTGACGATCACCTATCTGCCCGTGGCGGGGAAAATCTGGCGTTTCGTCGACACCTCGCCCGCCGACTCCACCAGCACGAACTCGGTCGGCGTCGGCTGGACGCTCGGCGGCGGCGCGCCTTCCGGCAACGTCGGCAGCGGCGCGACCGTCCTGCCGGATCTCGCGCCCACGGACGTGACCGCCGATCGCACCGTGGTCTTCCCGACCTCCGCGCTCGGGTCGACCGTGACAGTGCTCTCGCCGGTCGACACCGGCACGACGACGGACGGATTCTGGACCATCGAAAGCCAGTCGGCGGCCAATGCCTTCACGCTCTCGTTCGACCGCACCACCGGTAACACGGCCAAGCTCTTGCGGGGTTCCGGGAGTCTGCCGGCGCTGGGGCAGACGGTCACCGTCGCGGTGCGCTACTGCGACGTCTATCAGACCGACAACGCGGGCAATCCGCTGGCTGGCCAAGGCTTTACGAAAACCCTCAATTTGGTCGTCACGTCGGAGACCTCGAATGCGCTCACGCTCGGCAACGACTTTCCGGTCAATACCTTCACCACCAATTCCCAGACCTCCCCCAGCCTGGCCCAGCTGACCACCGGCAACCTGATCGCGGTCTGGCAGTCGGCGGGGCAGAACAAATCGACGACCCAGCTCAATGGCGTCTACGGACAGCTGCTTTCGAATGTCGGCGCCAAGGTCGGGAGCGAATTCGTGGTCAGCAACGCGAGCACGAGCATCGACGAGATCTCGCCCTCGGTGGCGGCGCTGGCGGGCGGGCGCGCCGTCGTGGCGTACTCCACCGGCAACAGCAATTACGAGATCAATTTCCGACTCATCGAGTCCAACGGCACGGTGGGCGCTCCCATCCAGGCCAACACGACCACCGCCGGCAACCAGCAGGTGCCGGTGGTGGCGGCGCTGACCGGCGGGAACTTTGCCATCGTCTGGTCGTCCGACAGCGGCGAGATCCGCGTACGCACCTTCAACTCGGCGGGCACCGGCGTGACCGGCGAAGTCCAAATCACGGCGGCCGGGTATTACCCGGGGATCGCAGCGCTCAGCAATGGCAACTACGCGGTCGCCTGGGTCGACGGCTCCACGGGCAACGTCTTCACGGCCGTGACCGGCGGCGCGGCCGTCGACACGGGCATCACGCAGTCGGGCTACGGCCCGCCGCGCCTGGCGGGTCTGAGCGGCGGCGGCTACGTCGTGGCCTCCGACTCGTACATCGCCGCCAGCGGGTTGAGCAAGGTCGAGGCCGCCCGGTACAACAACTCCGCCGTGCTGCAGGGTGCCCGCTTCACCGTCAACACGACCGCGGGCGGCAGTGCCTACCTGCCTTCCGTCGCCCCGCTCTCCGGCGGCGGCTTCGTCATCGGCTGGAGCTCCGACACCGCCGACTTCGATTTCAACGGCGTCTTCGCCCGCCGTTTCGGCTCCACCGGCACGGCGGTCGATGCGAGCGACGTGCAGATCAATCAGCACCGCTCCGGCGACCAGTCGTTTGCTGCCTTTTCGCAACTCGGCACCGACCTTTTCGCGGCCGTCTGGGTCGACACCCCGACCGATATCGCCCGCACTGGCGTCTATGTGAGCGACATCGTCGGTCGCGCGCTGCAGGCTGCGGCACCCACGCCCACGCCCACCGCAACCGCGACGCCGACGCCGACGCCGACGCCGACCAATACCCCGACGTCCACGCCCACGCCGACG
>JAFEGM010000119.1:617-4715 GCA_018240025.1 Verrucomicrobiota bacterium | reverse complement strand
TGCCGCCCGAGGAGCTGCGCGCGCTCATCAACCGCTTCTTCTCGGCGATGACCGAGGAGATCCGCGCCCACCGCGGCACGCTCGACAAGTACATCGGCGACGCCATCATGGCCTTCTGGGGTGCGCCGGTGGCCGACGCCGACCATGCGCTGCACGCCGTGCAGGCGGCGCTGGCCATGCTCGGCCGCATGGAGGGGCTCAATCGCGAGCTGCGCGAGCGCGGCCTGCCCGAGATCGGGCTGGGCATCGGCATCAACACCGGCCTGGTGTGCGTGGGCGACATGGGCTCCGACATCCGCCGCAGCTACACCGTGATGGGCGACGCGGTGAACCTCGCCTCGCGGATCGAGGCACTGACGCGGGTGTACGGCGTCGACGTGCTCGTCGGCGAGGCCACGTGCGTGGCCATCGCGGCGCGGCTGCCGCTGCTCGAGGTCGACCGCGTCCGCGTCAAGGGCAAGCAGCAGGCCGTGACGCTTTTCACGCCGCCTTTGCAGGCCCACGCCGCGCAGCCGCGATATGCCGAGGAAGTGCGACTTTGGAACCTTGCCTTGGCCGCCTACCGCCGGCAGGATGCCGAGCAGGCGCTGACTTCGCTGGCCGTCTTGCGAGACGGGTTCGGTGATTCGGCGTTGAGTGGCCTGTACCGCCAGCTGGGCGAGCGCATCGCACGCTGGCGCGAGCATCCCGAGCCGCCCGACTGGGACGGCACCCGCACCTTCGACAGCAAATGATCGTTCAAGTCCTCGGCTGTTCCGGCGCCATCGCGGCCGGCAGCAGGACCACGTCCTTCCTCGTCGACGACGACGTGCTCATCGACGCCGGCACCGGCGTGGGCGACCTCTCGCTCGAGGCGCTGGCGCGCATCGACCACATCTTCATCAGCCATTCGCACCTCGACCACGTGCTGGCCATCGGCCTGCTGGCCGACAGCGTGATGCGCGCGCGCCGCGCCGCCGGCCGCGGGCCGATCCAGGTGCATGCGCTGCCCGAGACGCTGGCCGCGCTGCGCGAGCACATCTTCAACGGCGTGATCTGGCCCGACTTCACGCGCCTGCCCAGCGCCGAGCAGCCGGTGCTGCAGTTCGTGCCCTTCGCCGTCGGCAACCAGATCGAGGTGGCCGGCAAGCGCATCGAGGTGATCACCGCCTCGCACACCGTGCCGGCCTGCGGCTTCGCGGTCGACGGCGGTGAGGCGGGCTGGTGGGTCTATACCGGCGACACCGGCCCCAACCCGGCGCTGTGGATCCGCCTGCGCCACATGCGAATCGCGCACCTGGTGATCGAAACGGCCTTCAGCGACGAAGAGCGCCAGCTCGCCTACATCAGCCGCCACCTCTGCCCGGCCGCGCTCGGCCACGAACTCGCGCAGCTGCCCGGCAGCGTGGAAGTGCACATCACGCACATCAAGCCCGGCGAGACCGAGGCGGTGATGAGCGAGGTGGGCAAGCTCGCCAGCAGCCACCGCATCCGCGCGTTGAGCGCGGGGCAGACGATGCGGATCGGGGACGCGTGACGGGGACTCCCCGATCTCCTACACTGCCCTGACCATGAGCGAGAGCATCGAAAATCTCATCATCGAGCACCTGAAAGCGCTCCGGGCCGAACTTGCCGACGTGAAGGCGGATACCGGCGAGATCCGACAGCGCCTCGCGAGTCACGATCGCGAAGCCGCTTGACCGCAGTTGCCCGGCAGCGTGGAAGTGCACATCACGCACATCAAGCCCGGCGAGGCCGAGGCGGTGATGAGCGAGGTGGGCAAGCTCGCTAGCAGCCACCGCATCCGCGCGTTGAGCGCGGGGCCGACGATGCGGGTTGGGGAAGCGTAGCGCCGGACCGCTGCGCGACGGACATCATCCAGGCAGGCGGTACCCCAGCTGCCGCTCCTGACGCAGGGACAGCAGCAGCACATCGTGCTCGGAGTGGGCGTAGAGCACGACGTGGTGGGCCAACACAAGCTCTCGGAGCTCGGGCATCCCGACCGCGCGGGCGAGCTCGAGGGCTTGTTGAGCCTGGAACCGGCCCCAGCCGGTATTGGCGTCGAGGAATCTGGCAGGGCGACCGCTCGCGGGCGAGAAAGACAGCAGCGCCCGAGCCTTGACCAACTCGGCCTGCAGCCTCTCGAAGCGCCGTGGCGCGGAAGCGGCATCCTGCTCGACCATGAAAGCCCGAGCGGCGTGCAGACAGGCCAGGAAATTCCGTGCCGCCCTGACCCTGGCGTTGACTGGAATGCTCACCGGGCAGGCTTGACGCCAAGGGCCTCATCGAGCTCGTCGTCGCTGGCGAACTCCCCGGACAGCGCCTCCCTCAGCCCGGTGAGGGCGTCTTCGGCGAGCACAAGCTTGGCGTGCTCGGCTTCGAGCGCGTGGTAGTAGTCGAGCCGGCGCGCGTCGATGAGCGCCACGTAGCTGGCGCCGTTCTTGGTCAGAACCTTCTCGGCACCGGAGCCGACGACATCCTCGGACAGCTCGGTGAGCCGCGCCCGGGCTTCGCTGATGGGAACGACGTCCGATGCGCGAAGAGCCATGTTACGTTATCCGTTAATGGAACCATTGAAGTGGACTGTACGCCGCGCGAGGGTGTCTCTGCAAGCGCGGCGCGTCGACGGCGAGGCCGTTCATTTCTTGGCAGTCGCCCGTGCCGCTCGGTGAAGAACCTCTCCGAGCTGCTTGCCGATCTGCGGGTGGTAGTCGGCCACGTACTTCAGCCCCTCGGCTGCGCGCTTGCGCCAGCCCGGCCCGCGAGACATCAGATCCTTCGCGGCGGCCTCGAGAGCGCTGGATGAGCGCAGTAGCCCATATTCAACCAAGGCCGCCACCTGACCAGCGTCCTTCTGGATCTTGGTGCGGAAGGCCTCTTCCCGCTCGCCCATGATCACCAGCTTGTGCAGGGCGTAGCGCATCGGCGAGGGCACGTTCACGAGCACCGCCCGCTCACCGGAAATGAGCGCCGTCTGGGTGGTGTGCTCCAGCGAGAACTCCATGAACTTGAGCGGCTGCAGGCGCACGTTGAGCGGCTCGTACAGATAGGCGTCGTCCTTTCGGCCTGCCGTCGTCAGGAGGTCGACGCGGATGTCTTTCTTCGCCGTGATGTAGGTGGCGCCGGGCCCCGAGACGAGCGACTGCTGCGGCAGCAGCCCCATTTCCAGGGACGTGATGGCGTCGTGCATGTCGGCCCTGGCGTTTTCCGCCAAGGCCAGCGAGACGTTGCGGCCCGCGTGCGCCACGTCGACGTCGTTGGTTCGCCAGCCGCTCTTCCACCGCACACCCAGCATGTTGCCGGTGGCGATGAAGGCGTGCGTGCCGATCAGGACCCCTCCGGCGCGGAAGAACCCGTACTCGGCCATTCGATTGATGACCTCGAAGTGCTGGGGAATCACCGTGGCGCAGCCGAGGGCGGTGCAGGCGCCGGCGAGCGGTGCCAGGTCGGCAGCCTGCGGCGGCGCCTCGTCACGATGGCTTTGCACGAGCTTGCGCACACGCTCCTCATCGGGGCCCAGGTAGACCTGCCGGTTGACACCCTGCAGATCGCGAACCTGCCAGTACCAATACTCCCGGCCCTTGATGAGCTTCTTGTTGAAGGAGCCGGGAAGATCCCGGACCGATCGGTGGAATGCAGCGGCCTGGACCTGCTCGAAAAGCTCGGCGAAGTTCGTCTGCGCGGACGCCGACAGGTCGGTGAAGAGCTGGGCCGAGGTAGGCATGGGATCTATACTGCCTCAACGTGTCGGCGCAGTATAACTCGCGCTGGGTGAATTTATACTGCGACGACTTTCGTTTGCAGTATAAGAATCAGAGGCATGCCGTGCCGGCCGCGAAAAACGGGCCTGCAGGCCCGTTTTTCGTTGGAGCGGGAGGGACGACAAATGGTGACCATTTGCGTCAGACCTGACGGAGGCGGCCCGACGGCCCGATGGACTGTGACCGTTTGCGTCAGCGGCTGGGCCGCATTTCACGGAAATCCGCGCCGATTTCGATGGCACGGCCTTCGCATCGAAGAAGCCCGTGTCTCTCCCCAACCTCTCAGGAGTCCTCATGAAGCGTCGTATTCAACAAGGTTTCACCCTCATCGAACTGATGATCGTCGTCGCGATCATCG
>JAFEGM010000119.1:0-598 GCA_018240025.1 Verrucomicrobiota bacterium | reverse complement strand
GCCGGCTTACCAGGACTACACGATTCGCTCGAAGATCAGCGAAGGCATGGTGATCGCCGAATCTTTCAAGAGCCAGATCGCTGAGTCGACTACGATGGTTGAACTCGGTGCCAACGTCGCCGCGGCGAATGCCTCGGTCGCCGCGGCCNNACCCGACGAAGTACATCTCGGCCATCAGCGCTGCAGCTGGCACGGGCGTGATCACCATCGACTACAACGCGACGAACGTCGGCCCGATCGGCGCTGCGAACCGACTGATCATCAGCCCGTTCGTGAAGTCGACCGCTGGCGGCGTGCAGACGCTGGCCGCCGCCATCGGCGCGGGCAATACCGGTGCGGTGGATTGGGCCTGCCGCGGTGTCGGCAACGCCACGGCGACCGCGGGGGGCATGGGTGCGGCCGCTGCCGGCACGCTGCTGGCGAAGTACTCGCCGACCGCCTGCCGCTGATACGCGCTTCGGTCTGCATCAAGGCGCCCGCGTCACGCGGGCGCCTTTCATTTGTGCGCCGCGAGGCCGACCCACGTGGCGTCGTGCGCACAAACGAAAGGCGGGTCAAGCTTGGTCGGGGTCGCGGAGGGTTGGCGCGCCCTGACTGA
>JAFEGM010000118.1 GCA_018240025.1 Verrucomicrobiota bacterium | reverse complement strand
CGCCCGGGCCGCTTCGACCGCCAGGTGGTGGTCGCGCTGCCCGACGTGCGCGGCCGCGAGGACATTCTCAAGGTGCACGCCAAGAAGGTGAAGCTCGGTGAGGACGTCGATCTGGCCATCGTCGCCCGCGGCACGCCCGGCTTCTCCGGCGCAGAGCTGGCCAACGTCATCAACGAGAGCGCCCTGCTGGCGGCCCGCAAAGGGCAGAAGTGGATCACCCAGGCCGATCTCGAGGAGGCGCGCGACAAGGTGGCCTTTGGCCGTGAGCGCCGCAGCTTGGCGATGAGCGAGAAGGAGAAAACCACGACCGCCTGGCACGAGGCTGGACATGCGCTGGTCGGCCTGAAGCTGACCCACGCCACCCCGCTGCATAAGGTGACGATCATCCCGCGGGGACGCTCGCTCGGCTCGACGATGTATCTGCCGGAGCACGATCCGATGAACTTCAGCCGCAAGGAATGTCTCGATACGTTGGCGGTCGGGGCGGCGGGACGCATCGCGGAGGAGCTCTTCACCAATGACATCTCCAGCGGTGCCGGCGGCGACATTCGCCAGATGACCCGCAGCGCCCGCCGCATGGTCTGTGAGTGGGGCATGAGCGACAACCTCGGCATGGTCGAATACGGCGAGCACGGCGAGCACGTCTTCCTGGCTCGCGACATGACGCGCTCCCGGGACTACAGCGAGGCCACCGCCCAGGAGATCGACCGCGAGGTGCGCAAGTTGGTCGACGAGGCCTACGAACGGGCCAAGAAGATCATCATGGAACACCGCGCCCAGGTGGAGGCGATCGCCAAGGCCCTGCTCGAGTACGAGACCCTCGACGCCAGCCAGGTGCGCGACTTGATCAGCACCGGCACGATGAAGAATCCGCCGAAGTCCCGCCCGCCGGCCATCCCGGTGAAGGACGAACCGACGGTCAAGGCGCCCGAGAAGGAGCCTGACACCCTGCCGCCCGGGCTCGCCGGCGCGCCGGCCTAGAGGGCCACCAAGCTTCAGCTTCCGCGAAAGGGCACGGTCTCCGTGCCCTTTTTGCTGTCACCCCCTTGCTCCGCGGCGCGCGCCGCACATCGTCCGCCGCGTGAAGCTTCGTCCGTTCGCGTTCCTTCTCCTGCTCCTCCCGCTGCTCTTCTCGGGCTGCACCAAGGACGTCGACCACTGCCTGATCATCAGCGTGGCCGATCAGAAGATGACCCTGCTGCGTCGGGGTGTGCCGGTGGCCACGTATCCGATCTCCACGTCCAAGTACGGCTTGGGCGATCTGCCCGGCAGCAATCGCACGCCGCTCGGGCTGATGGAGATCGCCCAGAAAGTGGGTGACGGCGCTTCGGAAGGCGCGGTCTTCAAGAGCCGTCGTCCGACCGGCGAGGTCGTGGCGGTCAATTCCCCGGGACGCGACCCCATCGTCACCCGCATCCTCTGGCTCAAAGGGACCGAGCCGCAGAACGCCCGCGCCTACGAACGCATGATCTACATCCACGGCACGCCGGAGGAGCGCAACCTCGGCAAGCCGGTCAGCTACGGCTGCGTGCGGATGCGCTCGCGCGACGTCATCGAACTCTATCAGACGGTCGGCTGGGGAGCGCGCGTCTATGTCTCGGAACGCCCGCTGGCCGAGGCGGTGCGGACGTTCCGACTGGAGACGCTGAAGCTGATGTCGATCTAGGCGGGAAAGTTCGAAACTCGAAACTCGAAACTCGAAGGAAGCCCGAAACTCGAAGTTCGAGGAGACACTTCCTCCCCGGTCGGCAATGCTCGGAGTTGCGAGCTTCGGATTGCCTCTTTCGTCCGCAGAGGCTCGAGAACTTTCTCTCGCTCCGCTCGGTCGAGTTCGGGTTTCGAACTTCAAGGCATCGTCACCCGCACGCGCAGAAATCTCCGCGCCGCTCCCGTCACCGCGACCGTGTCCCGCGCGGTCACGATGCGCACGTCGCCCCGATTGACCTCGCTGACGAAGCCCGGCCCGCTGGCATTGGCCGTGCCGGTGGCCGTGCAGACGACCGTCCAACTGGCTCCGAGATCGCCGCTGACCTCGACGGCGTAGGTCAGGTTGCCCGCGCCGAGTTGGCGCGGGAACGTGAGGGTGAGGAACGTCTGCGGCGTGCCGCCGACGTTGTGGCTGGCGAGCTGCGGCTGCGGCAGGAGTGCGGCGTTGGATTGGTTGGGATCGAGCCCGAAGGCGTACTTGAGCAGGTTGGGAGTGCCATCGCCGCTCGGGTTGGCCGTCGTGGCGGCGGTGCCGCCGCTCAATCCCTGGCCCGTCTGCCAGTCTGCGTAGGCAGGCGGGCGCAGATGCCGCGCCAGCAGGGTGAGGTAGGCGGCCTGGTAGTAGATGCCCGGCTCGGTGATCTGCCACGAGTTCTCCGGGAAGCTGACGTTCCAATCGCGATAGCTCTTCTGCGTCGGCTGGTTCATGGGCGGAACCAGCGGCGGCCCGGCATAGGAGCCGTCCGGCGTGAAGGTCGGATTCGCCCCGCCGGTCACGTAGCCCGGCGCGGGGCCGTTGGGCGACGTAAGCGCATTCGACCAGACCGTGCCGGCACCGAACCAGGCGTGGTACATCTCGTTGGCGCAGGTGGTCACGCCGAGGCCGTAGACGTTGGTCAGGAACGGCATGGTGAGCGGATTCACCCCATGGAGGTAATGCACGAAGCCGGCCGCGGCGGCGGCGTAGTTGGCGCGGTTGGCGGGGTCGAGGTTGTAGATGTTCTGGCTGGCGAAGATGAGGCCGGCGCTGGCTTTGACCTGATTCGAGCCCCAGACGTAGTCGGCGTCCTTCACGTAGGCGCGATAGGCATCGGTGCGGCCCGTCCAGGCGGGCAGGAATTCCGCGCCGCCCATCGAGCTCTGCTTGCTGGCGCGGATGGCATTGACCACAGCGGTCGTCGCGCCGGGCAGCGAGGCGTAGTAGAGCAGGGCGTCCTGCAACGGCGCCTCGAACGCGTACCAATACGTCCACTGCAGTGGATGCGAGGAGGTGTAGTTCGACTCGACGTAGGTCTTGTAGGTCGAGTCGTTCGTCTGCGCGTAGAGGAAGATGGCCGCGCAGAGCTTGAACATGTCGCGCGTGTAGGCGTCGACCTCCGGATTCGCGCTGGAGAAGCCGGCATTCGTGTAGGTGACGGCCGGATTGGCCACGCCCCAGTTCCACGCATTGACCGCGGCGGTCTGCAGCTGCGCGGCGTAGGCGCTTTGACCGACCGAGGCGAAGACCTTGGCCGCATGGGCGAAATGCGCCGCGGCGCAGAACGTGGCCGAGGTGCTGGCCGCGCCGTAGTAGATCGCGCTCGGGTCGGCGCTAGGCGGCGAGGCGCTGTTGAAGCCGAGCGAGGAGACCTTGCTGAGGACGGAGCCGTTCGCCTGCTGCATGCGCAGGAGCCAGTCGAGCTCCCATTTCACCTCGTCGAGCAGGTCGGGCAGGCCGTTGCCGGATTCAGGAATGTTCCAGTCGTCGCCCCAGATGACCGGATTGTGCTGATAGGCGAAGAGCAGATTCGAGAGCGGGGAGAAGGTGAAGTTGACGTACTTGTTGTAGTCGCCCGCATCGAACCAGCCGCCGCGCAGATCGCGCGCGGTCGCGGCATTGCCCTGATCGGTCACCAGCCGCGCCGCCGGATCCTGATTCGCGCCGAGGTGGCTGGCGCCGTCGGCCCAATTCGGATCGGTGAACGGCGGCTGCTTGGCGAAGCCGCGGCGCTGATAGAAGAAGACACGCCCCGCGGTCTTCAGGACGTCGCGATAGGCCGCGTAGTGGATGCTGAACTGGCTCGAACGCCGGTCGGTCGAAGGGTCGTAGACGTAGTAGCGACCCCAGCGTTGCAGCGCGGAGAAATCGAACCACCAGACCTTGTCGCCCGACTGCGCGTGCGTGGCTCCGCCGTTCCAAACCGTGGGCGCCGCGCTGAAGACCACCGCATTCGTGACCGCGTCCCGCACCTCCAACGTGGCGCCCGGCGTGTAGGTCTGCCCGGCATTGAAGCCCGTTTGCGGCGAGGCGATCACCGCCACCTTGGGCGTGTCGTTGGTGTAGCCGAACTGGTCGACCGCCAGCCGCGCCGACCAAGTCCCCGGCGGCGCCGCCGGGACGGAGACCGTGAGCAGACCGACCGAGGCGAGCAGCAGGAAGCGCATGAGGCAGAGTGCCGCAGGAAGCGTGCCGGTAGTCCGCACTCTCCGAGTGCGGCGGGCTCGCGCGGTGGTGATGGGGTGACGGGGTGACGGGGTGA
>JAFEGM010000117.1:3315-4453 GCA_018240025.1 Verrucomicrobiota bacterium | reverse complement strand
CGCACGCAGGCCTGGCCGCGCGAGGCGGCCACCGCCTGCATCACCACCGCGCAGGCCTCGTCGGTGATGCCGATCAGCGCGGCGCCGCTCTCGTGGGGCAGCAGCGCGGCCACGCGCGCCGGGTCGAGCAGCGCGCGCTCGCTGCGCAGCGTGTGCGCGATGCCGGCGCCGTGCAGCGAGCGCGCCAGCTCGTCGGCGAGCGCGTGCGCATGCGGCACGCCGGCCTGCACGAGGATGTGCACGGTCGCCGGCGCGCCGGCGGCCGCGGCGTCGTCCGCGAGGCTGGCCTGCGCCGCATGGGCCTGCGGGTTCGAGGCGATGGCCGCGGCGGCGGCCATCAGCGAGGTGATGAAGCTGCGTCGTTCCATCGCCGCACCTACTTCGCCGCGCTGGTGGAGATCAGCTTCGCGACACCGGCCAGGATCTCGTCGTCGATCTCGGTCGGGCGGAAAGCCGGCATCGCGCGGTTGCCCGAGCGCACGATGGCGCGGATGTACTCGGGCGGCAGCTTGCGGCCGGTCAGCACCGGGCCGACGTTGGCCTCGTGGCAGTAGGCGCAGACCTTGTCGTAGGTCTCCTGGCTGTTGCGCCATTTGCCGCTCGAGTCGGCGAAGGCGGAGGGCGCGGCAGCAGCCAGGGCGGCGGCGGCCAGCAGGATCGTCGGGGCGGACCAGGGTTTCATCATCATGTCTCCGTGCTCTCGTGGGGCCGCGTCTTGGCGCGGTGGCGAGCGGAATTGCACGAGACGTGCCAGCGCATGGCGAGTGATGCGCGAGCGCTGGCCGGCCCTCGTGGGCAGAGGGCGACAAGCCGGCCGCCGAGGCGCGCCGGCGCTTCACCAAATGGTCAGCCGGGCGTGGCCTTCACCATTTGATCAAGCGCCGCTGCGGCCGTGGCGCTTGAGCCGGTAGGCGAACTGCGGCCGCGTCATGCCGAGCAGCCGCGCGGCCGATGCCACGTTGCCGCCGCTGCGCGCCAGCGCCGCGTCGAGCAGCAGGCCTTCGACGCCGTCGAGCCCGACGCCGTGGCGCAGCACGTGGTCGAGGAAGGCGCCGACGGTGTGCTCGTCGTGTGCGCGCACGCTGCCGTCGCGCGCCAGCCCGGTGAGCTGGCGCTTCTTGGTCAGGTCGGAGGTGAT
>JAFEGM010000117.1:2790-3302 GCA_018240025.1 Verrucomicrobiota bacterium | reverse complement strand
GGGAACAGGTCGCCCAGCTCGATCGCGCCGCCCGGCTGGGCCAGGATCACGCCGCGCTCGATCACGTTCTCCAGCTCGCGCACGTTGCCGGGCCAGTCGTAGCCCTGCAGCGCATGCAGCGCCTCGTCGCTGATGCTGCTCACCTTCTTGTCGTGGCGCGCCGAGCACTTGTCGAGGAAGCGCCGCGCCAGCAGCGCGATGTCTTCCTTGCGCTCGCGCAGCGGCGGGATCGTCACCGGGTAGATGTTGAGACGGTAGAACAGGTCCTTGCGGAAGCGCCGCTCCTGCACCGCCTGCTCCAGGTCGACGTTGGTCGCCGCGACCACGCGCACGTCGACCTTGCGCGTGCGCGTGTCGCCGATGCGCTCGACCTCGCCTTCCTGCAGCGCGCGCAGCAGCTTGGACTGCGCCGAGGCCGACAGCTCGCCGACCTCGTCGAGGAACAGCGTGCCGCCGGCGGCGCGCTCGAAGCGGCCGGCGCGCGACTGCTGCGCGCCGGTGAAGGCGCCCTT
>JAFEGM010000117.1:0-2764 GCA_018240025.1 Verrucomicrobiota bacterium | reverse complement strand
GCGCGCGGGCTCACGTTGTGCAGCGCGCGCGCGAACAGCTCCTTGCCGACGCCGGTCTCGCCCTGCAGCAGCACCGTCACCTGGCTGTGCGCCGCGCGCTTGAGCAGCGAGGCCGCCTGCTTGAAGCCGGGCGAGGCGCCGACCAGATCGTCGGTGTGCAGGTCGTGGTCGATCGCGTAGCGCAGCGACTGCAGCCGGTCCTGCAGCGCGAGGATGTGGTCAGTCACCGGATCCGGCTGGAAGTAGCGCAGCTCGGCCTCGGCGTCGGGCCACTCGTGCGCCGGCCGGCCGGTGATGCGGCAGCAGGGCGCGCCGGCCGCCGCGCACTGCGTCTCGCGGTAGTGGATGAAGCAGCCCATCAGCGCGCTGGAGTAGCCGCTCGCGTAGCCGAGCTGCATCCAGCACACCGGCTCGGTGGACTGGCCGAACAGCTGCACGTGCGCGTCGGCCTCGAACGAGGCGTGCCAGGTGAACTCGCCGTGGAACTTGCCGTGCTCGATGTCGAGCTCCATGCGGTCGGGCGTGCAGCGCACCACGCCTTCGAGCATGTGCAACGCCGGGCCGATGCCGAGCAGCTCCGTGTCGGAGGCGGCCGGATACAGCGTGCGCGCCCAGCGCGCGTCGCGCGCGCCCGAGGCGTAGCCGATGCGCAGCAGCATGCCGCGCGCGCGGTCGACGCCGAGCGAGTCGATCAGCTCCTTGCGCAGCGCCGTCAGCGCCGCGCCGTGCAGCAGCAGCATGCGCGACTCGCCGAGCCAGATGTGGCCGCTGTCGAACGAGAAGCGCAGGCGCGACGCCAGATCGTCGACGCCGAGGTCGACGGGCTGCGGGGGCGGGTGTTGCTTGGCGCTGTGCACGGCGATCCGTACCGTACGCCGGCGCGTCGCGCGCATCGCTGCGACGCGGCTCGGGACTTTCCCTGACATGACGGCCCCAAGACGCCTGCGGCGTCGCCCCCCGAGGGGATCTCCGGCCGCTCATATGGTCGCCCGTGTCAATCAAGCTTTGGTTGTTGGCATTTGGATGCCGTGATCGATGGGGTGATGCGACGCACTGGAGGAGTGAAGCGACGATGAATCAAGCTCATATCCGCGGGTTGGGTACCGCATTTCATCGATCCGTCGTGGGCCTGCCTCGCTCTTGGGTCGTGGATCTTCCTGAGTACAGGAGCCTGTAAAGCGGCCGCGAGGGTTGCCCGGTCGCCCGGTGCATCGCATCACGCCATCGATCGTGTGATGGGTTCCTCGCGGTGTCAGGCCGTCGCGTTGGCCGCGGGCTGCGCACCCAAGGACGCCAGGTGCTCATCCAGGCCGATGCGTGCCACGGCCCAGACGAAGCCTGCGAGTTCGCGCGCGACCGCCACGCACACTTTGTTGCGCTGCACGCCGCGCCCGTTGAGCACCGCAAAGCGCCGGGTCAGCCGCAACTGTGCTTTCCAGGCCGTGGCGCGCACGGCCTCGCTGAGCCCGCTCTGGCGCCTGGCCGCGTCCTCGCCAATGCGTGCGCCGAACCGGTAGTGCCAGGCGGCCTCGGTCAGCAGGGTGCGTGCATGGGCATTGCCGGTCTTGGTGATGCTGCCGCGCTGCACGCACTGGCCGCTGGAGTGCTCCGAAGGCACCAGGCCCAGGTAGCCCATGAGCTTGCGCGGATGGTCGAAGCGCCTGAAGTCCCCGATCTCGGCCGTCAGCCCAACGGCGCTGATCACGTCGATGCCGCGCAGGGCCTGCAGAGCTTTGACCACTGGCTCGAACCGCCAGCCCTTGATCGCGTCCTGGAGGGACTGGCTCAGCCGCTCCACACGCTGATCCCCGGCCTTGGTCGCCAGCCAATACTCGGTGAACGCCATCTGCGCCGGCCCCTCGAAGCTCAGCGTGCCCAGCCAGCGCTCGAACTTCTGCGTCCACGATGTCTTGCCCTCGTAGCCGATGCCGTGGCGCAGCAAGAAGCCCTTGAGCTGCTGGCGCAGTTGCGTGCGCATGTGCACCGCGTCCTCCCGCGCGCGTGCCAAGTCGCGGATCGCCTCGTCGCCGGGATCAGGCACCCACACCGAGCGCAGCAGCCCCGCCCGGGAGCACTCCGCCAGTTGCACGCTGTCGCGGCTGTCAGTCTTGACGCGCGTGCCCGGACGGCGCGGGATCTGCGAGGGCGCCACCACTTCGCAGGTGTAGCCCTTGGCCTGCAGCGCACGCTGCAGTCCGTAGCCGGTCGGCCCCGCTTCGTACACCACGTGCAGCGCCGAGGCTTCACCCCGCTTGCGCAGCAGCTTCACCAGCTTGGGCACGTCGTGGTCCATGGTGCACAACACCTTGGCCGCCTGCCGGCCGGCTTCGGCCAGCGCGACGGTGATGGTGTCCTTGTGAACATCCAAACCTACATGCGCCTTGGTAATCTCGCTCATGGCCGGTCTCCTTCATTGCCGATGACTCCGGTCTTCAGCATGTAGCTCGGCACGTGTGCGTGCAACCTACGTCAGCGGAGACCGGCCGCCTTCACGCCACGCAGCGCGGCGGTGGGGCATCAGGCGACCATGATGTCTTGGGGCGGCCCGGCGCTGGCCGGAGGGGCTCAGTCGGCCTCGCGCTTGCGCGCCAGCGCCCGCTCGTAGAGCGCGTTGCGCGGTGCGCCGGTCAGCTCCACCGCCAGGGCCACCGCCTGCTTGAGCGGCAGCGCGGCGAGCAGGGCGTCGAGCACGCGGTCGTGCGCGGCGGAGGCGGCCTCGTCGCCCGCCGGCGCCGCGGCATGCAGCACCAGCACGAATTCGCCG
>JAFEGM010000116.1 GCA_018240025.1 Verrucomicrobiota bacterium | reverse complement strand
CTGGCCGGTCTCGTCGAGGTCGCCATCGGCCGCGAGACCAACCGCCTCGAGCAGCTCTACAACGCCGGCTCCCCTTTCCCTCCTGCCCCCGACCGTGCCCAGGGTGTGAACCCAAGAGGAGCCGCGGGATACCGCCATCAGACCTACTACCTGCCGGTCGCGCTGCACGCGCGCCTCAAGGCTGCGTGGTGGTCGACGAGGGATGAGCCGGAGGGTGCGCCCGCGCTGGCCGGTCTCGTCGAGGTCGCCTTCATGCGGGAAGCCGACCGCCTCGAGCAGCTCTACAACGAGGGTGCCCCGTTCCCGCCGGCGCCGGCCAAGGCGCGAGGGATCAGCCGCGCTGCAGCACAACGACAGGGCGAATGGCTGCGAGGCGAGTGGGAGCGCCGGCGACAGGCGCAGACCCCGCCGACCGACTCCAACGACTGACCCGACTCCGCGCCACGGCGACGTGTTGCACCGGGTGTGCGGTGCAGTATGCCGCCGATGTGCGGCGCAGTATTGCGCCATAACTGCGCGGGTGTGCCTGCTGGAAATATTTCCCAGGGGGAGGGGTTCAAGCTCGATTCGACAACCGTGCCTGCGGCAGAACGCCGATCGGGCTTGATCCTATCACCCGTGTCAAGCGCGGGTGTGGCGGAGGTATTGCGCTGGTCTGCGCCGCGATGTGGCGCAATAACCCTTTCCAGCCGCCGTGGCGATCTCCTCGAGCACACTCTTGCACAGGGGACATCACGAGTGCGTCAGACGCGGGGAGAATCCGCGATGTCCGCGAAGGAGCAGATCTCCGGCCTATACCTCGCAAGAGGGTCGTGAAGTACTCGGCCCACTCAGGAGGCTCGAATGGCAACGACAACTCGTGTGGCATCTCGTCCGCCGGCGCGCCCACCTGCACCGGCGACGGTGGCTCTGGGTGTTCTTCCTCGGCGTCAGCTGACCGGGATCATCCCGGCGCTGCTGTGCATCGCACTGGCGACCGCCGCCACCGGGTTGAACGCGGTGCGCCCGTTCACCGATCTGATCCCGCTGGTGTGGGTCGTGGCCGTGTTGCTCGCCGCCGGCGCGGTCGCATCCGGCGTGCGGACCTTCCAACGGGAAGGGCGGATGGACCCGGCGATCGAGGCGGTCCTTCCGATGCTCGGTGCGGCACAGCCAACCCGTGCTCTCGTCGTGCCGGTGAAGTGGACTCGTGGATGGGTGGGCCTCCCGGAGCGCATCAAGATCCGGTACGCCTCGCACGTCGATGACACCGACCCCCGCTTCGTCGACCAGATCCTCGCAGGCCTTGCACGCAGGCTTGGTGCCGAGTACCGGGTACGCAAGCACAACTCGAGGCGGTGCGTGCTCGTCGTCGAGCTCGCACCCGTGAGTGATCCGGTCTCCCGTGAGCAGCAGCGCGCGATCGAGGTCGTCAAGCTGGTCATCGACCCGACCGCGAGCGTCTCGGTGAAGAGTGCCGATGACGGCTCGGTCTCGAAGATCGACGTCAAGCACAACGTGGGACCGAAGATGGCGATCGCGGCGCGGCGCTCCCAGGTCGAGAAGGTGGTCTCCTCGATGCTCCCTGGCCGGTGGCGTGCGCACTGGGATCTCGAGGGCGACAAGATCACGTTCGAGGTCCGACCGACGATGCCCGACATGGTCCTGCACGAAGTGGAGCCCGCGGCCGCACTCACCCACGCCGCCTACAAGGCGTTCAAGATCCCGATCGGTCCTGACGAAGACGGTCAGATCCAGTCGTGGCATCCGGCGGTCTCCCCGCATTGCCTCGTCATCGGTGGAACCGGATCGGGAAAGACCAGCTTCCAGCACACGGTGCTCACCCATCTCGCGCACGCTCACTGGCGGGTGTGGGTACTCGATGGGAAGCGGATCGAGTTCGCCGGATTCCGGGACTGGCCCAACGTCGAGCTCGTCGGCGCGCGGGTGGAGCACCAGGTGCGGATGCTGCACGCTGCGCACGAGCTCATGGAGGAGCGGTACTCGCAGCTCGAGAACGGCACGGCCCGGCTCGAGGACTTCGACCCCCTCGCGTTGATCATCGACGAGTACGCGACGTTCAAGGCGCGCGTGCAGCGCTGGTACAAGACGGTGAAGCCGAAGGGTGCGCCGGCGCAGGCCCCCGTTCTCGATCTGCTCTCCGATCTCGCGCGACTGGCACGGTCGGCGAAGATCCACATCCTGCTCGGTCTGCAGCGCCCCGACGTCGAGTTCCTCGGCGGCGAGATGCGAGACAACTTCGGCGCCCGCGTCAGCTTCGGTCGTCTCTCCCCGCAGGGCGCCAACATGATGTGGGACAGCTTCGCGGTCGGTGTCGCGATCCCTCGCAACAAGCGTGGCCGCGGTGTCACTCTGAACGCCGAATCTCAGCCCGTCGAGATTCAGGCGTTCTACACCCCCGACCCCGCCAAGCTCGACTCCACCGACAAGGCGGACTGGGATCACCTGGCGGCGCTGCGTCCCGACGCTGCCGACTACGAGCGGATGATGGTGCGCGACCCGGAAGCGGAGCTCACCGACGACGGCGAGGGGGAGGAGCTCGAGCCCGACTACTTCCAGTGGTCCTCGGCCGAGATTGTCGCTTGGGATGCATCGGTACCGTCGACGACCAAGCACGACGCGCTTCGACCCTCCAATGTCACCCCACTGGACTCTCGTGAACGGGTCCGGTTCGTGCCCGAAGTCGACGACGATGCACCGGACGTCGACGCGGCCGCTGACGGCGACGGATACGGCGAATCCCTCGAGGGCCCCGCGGTGGAGCTCGAGGTCGGAGATCTCCTGCTCGTCGACGCGACTCTGGGGCTGTGGGGAGTGGTCGAAGGAGTGGAGCCCGACGTCGTCGACGACGAGTACCTCGCGATCGAATACCGCGACCTCGACAGCGGTGAGGACGGGCTGCTGACGCTCTTCGACAACTCGGTGATCAGCTACCGCCGACCCGAAGCAGCCTGATCGTCGTGGCCGTCATGATGCTGCGGGCCTACCGGCCCCGAGAGAAGGGATGAATCGCGTGTCGAACCAGAGCGTGTCGGAAGACGACTGGATCTCGCTGCTGCTGATCGCCGTGCTCGTCCTGGCCAGTGGCGCAGTGTCGCTGGGGATGTTCCTCGATCCGCTGCGCGCGTGGATGTTGAAGTACCACTTGCTCGAGCAGGGTGAAACCGTGGCGATCCCCGTCGTCGACGGCGTCGGCCTCGGCTGGGGACAGATCCTCGTCATCCTCGCGATCCTGATCGGTGCGATCGCGCTCATCGTGTGGCTCAAGCGCCGCGCGGCTGCCCGTGTCTGAGCTGCCCGCCATGCTCAGCAAACGAGACCCAGGAAGGAGGAGAGATCACCCATGACAACCACACTGACGAACGGCGACAAGACGATCACGGTCTGGTGGAACTGCTCTATTACATTGAGAACTATTCGTCGATTCTTGGTTATGGTGCAACCACGCTAGTTCGGTTGACGTCGCGGATTGCAGGAGTGCCGGCAGGTGTGGGTCGTGGGGAACGATCCCGTCAGCGGGAGCAGCCCGCATCGGTATCGTGGAGCCCATCGGGGACGGTCGCTGACGAAACCTGGCCGTCACCGCTTGACCGGGGAAGAACGGCTATGCGAGCCGTAGTTGGTTTGCGCCGGAGCGGTAGTGCTTGCTGAGGGCGAGCGCGTGTTCGCGGAGGCTGTGTTCCACACGTGCGTCGTTGGTGGGCGTTGCGGGGGTGTCCATGCTGATGGCGACTGCTCCGACGACAAGTCCGGACGGGTCGCGCACACCGACCGCGGCGCAGGTCTTGCCGGAGATGAACTCGTCTCGCTCCCAGGCGATGCCGCGCAGGGAGACGGTCGAGAGGACTCGCTCGAGCCCCTCCTGGTCGGTAATCGTAGAGGACGTCAGCGAGGGCATGCGGTGGGCGGAGAGGTAGTCGTCTCGTTGCTCAATGCTCATGGCTGCGAGCATGATCTTGCCGAACGCGGTCGCGTGCGCGGCTTCGTGGAATCCGAACCTGAGCGGGGCGAGCCGGGGGTGTTCGGCGCAGTCCGAGACGTAGGTGAGGACGACGTCGGCCCCGCGGTAGATGGCGTAGTAGGAGGCCATGCCGAGGCCGTTGTGGAGTGTGTCGATGGCGGATCGCACGACCCCGGAGACGCCGAGCTGCTGGTGGAGGGAGAGTCCGAGCCCGTACAGCTTGTATCCGAGTTCGAATCGTCGCTCTGACTTCAGGTGCACGAGGTAGCCGTTGGCGACGAGTTCTTGCGCGAGCCGATACACCGTGGGCAGCGGGAATCGAAGGATGTCGGAGAGCTCTTTCGCGGTGCAGCCACCGCGGTCGGCGATCGATTCGAGCAGCTGCAGGGATTTGCGGACGGTGATGACACGTTCGGACGCTCCCGGGTCGAGCACGTCCTCATCGTCGAGGAGAACACCAGTGTTCATCTTGAGATGATCGCACCCGCCCGACGCGGTCGGCCACTTCTTTTCTCATTCTCCGAGAAGTTTCGGTCGGGCGGGTGCGGTCCGCTGCCGTGACCCGAGGCTCTGGGCCACGGCAGCGGATCGGTCAGTGGTGATGGTAGGGCTGGGGTTCGGGAAGGGCGGCTTCGGTGCGGACGGTGCGGGCGAAGCGCTCGATCGACTTCAGTGCCGAGACGAGTTCGGTGGGGCTGATCTCGAAGGGCATGTTGTGGATGGTCTCTCCCGGTGCGAGCGCGGCGGCGGCGATGGTCGCCAGTTCCTGGTCGTCGTCGGGGCGGAGGCCGACCTCGGTGAGGGTGTTTGGCAGGCCGACACGGGTGGTGAACTCGATGAACTCGCGGATCTCGCCGGTGGGTGCGCCCTCGAGGATCAGTTGAGTGACGGAGCCGACATTCACCTTCTGGCCGTGCGCGAGCCCATGTGTCTGGGGCACCGCGGTGAGGCCGTTGTGGATGGCGTGCGCGGCAGCAAGGCCGCCGGATTCGAAGCCGATGCCGGAGAGCAGCGTGTTGGCTTCGACGACCTTCTCTACCGCGGGGGTGACGACGTTGTCGCGAACGGCGTCGAGTGCGGGCAGCGCGTTGTCCCACAGCACATCCCAGGACAGCCGCGCCAGGGCGGTGCCGGTGAGGGTGGGCAGTCCGCCGGCCATGGTCGATGCGTGGGCGGCGGCGGTGGCGCGGGCCTCCAGCCAGGTGGCGAGGGCGTCGCCGACACCGGCGGCGAGGAAGGCGGCGGGGGCGTTGGCGACGACTTGGGTGTCGACGAGCACGAGGTCGGGGTTCTTGGGGAAGAACCGGTACTCCTCGAACTCCCCGTTCTCGGTGTAGACGACTGCCAGCGCGGAGGTGGGTGCGTCGGTGGAGGCGACGGTGGGGACGGTGACCCAGTTGATGCCGGCGAGGTGGCCTGCGGCTTTGACCGCGTCGATGGTGCTGCCGCCGCCGATCGCGACGATCACGTCGGCGCTGCGGGTGCCGATGATCTGGACGAGGCGGTCGATCTCGGCTGCGGAGGGGACGCCGTTGAACTTCTCGCGGTGCGTGGGAAGCCCGGCCGAGCCGAGGGAGGCTTCGATGTCGTGGCCGACGAAGCCCCAGACGACGTCGTCGGCGACCAGCAGCGGGGTGCTGCCGAGGGAGGTGAGGTAGGTGCCGAGGCTGTGGATGGCGCCGGCGCCTTGCACGTACCGGCGGGGGCTGATGATGGTTCTGACCGGGGTGGTGTCGGACATGGTCAATCTCCTTTGATCGGGTGTGGCGCGGTAGCGCCATGGGGTGGCTTTGCAGCCGCAGACGACGTTAGCCCTGAGGCAGACCGGGTCGTAGCGGCTTGTTCGGACTGTGAGAAAGCAGGCTACGGTCAGGTGAGGACGGGCAGCAGGAAAGTGGAGGACCACCCGGCGAGGACGCCGCCGATCACCGGTCCCACGACCGGCACCCAGGCGTAGGTCCAGTCGCTGGGGCCCTTGCCTTTGATCGGGACGATGGCGTGCACGATCCGCGGGCCGAGGTCTCGCGCCGGGTTGATCGCGTACCCGGTCGGGCCACCGAGTGACGCGCCGATGCCGATCACGAGCAGGGCGACCGGCAGCGCGCCGAGCGCGGCGAGCCCGCTGGCGTCGCCGTTGCGTCCGAACCCGATGACGACGAACACGAGCACGAAGGTGCCGATGATCTCGGTGAGGAGGTTCCAGCCGTAGTTGCGGATGCCAGGACCCGTGGAGAAGACGGCGAGCTTGCCTGCCGGTTCCCCGTCCGCGTCGAAGTGCTGCCGGTACGCGAGCCAGGCGAGCACGGCGCCGAGCATCGCGCCGAGGAACTGGGCGACGATGTAGGTGCCGATGGAGAGCAGATCGACCGGAACCCCGGGGACGAATTCCTTCGCGCCGGTGGCGACGATGCCGAGGGTGACGGCGGGGTTGAGGTGGGCGCCGGACCGGTAGGCGACGATGACGCCGGCGAACACGGCGATGCCCCACCCCATGTTGATGAGCAGGAACCCGCCGCCGTTGCCTTTGGTCTTGGCGAGGACGACGTTCGCGACGACGCCGCATCCCAGCAGCAGCAGAAGCGCGGTGCCGACGATCTCCGAGGCGAAGACCCCGAGCAGTGTGTCCATAAGAACTCTCCTTCGAGTCGATGTGCGCGGCGCACGTCTGGCGCCGGTGCGCCGCACGGTAACGACGCGCCGGAATGGCGCGAAAGGGTCCTTACCGGAGTGTGAGAACGCCCCTTCTGGTGCTGTCAGGCGGCTTTCTCGCGATCTGAGAACGCGGCTTCCCTTCCCCCCGACGGGCGCTGAGCCTTGTCGCACGGCACCCGCATCGACGGCCGGTGCTGGCTGACGAACTCGATGAGGAGAAACGATGAGAGCAGTCCGGTTGCATCAGTACGGGCAGGCGCCCACGATCGATGAGGTCGCCGAGCCGCGCCCGCTGGGTCCGTGGGATGTTGTGATCGACGTCGGCGCGGCGGGGTTGTGCCGCACTGACCTGCACATCATCGAGGGACAGTGGGAGCCGATCCAGCACCCTCGCCTGCCCTACACGCTCGGGCATGAGAACGCCGGCTGGGTACGGGCGATCGGCTCGGCCGTCACGAACGTGGAGGTCGGTGACACCGTGATCGCCCACCCGCTGACCAGCTGCGGCCTGTGCCCGGCCTGCCGGGTGGGCCAGGACTCGCATTGCGAGAACGCGACATTTCCCGGCGTGAACGTCGACGGCGGGATGGCCGATCAGCTGCTCACCAACGCCCGCGCGGTCGTCAAGCTCGACCCGTCGCTGCAGCCACGCGACATCGCGGCCCTCGCCGACGCCGGCCTCACGGCCTACCATGCGGTGCGCAAGGCGGCCGAGGTGCTCTACCCCGGCACGCACGCGGTCGTCATCGGCGCCGGCGGCCTCGGGCATATCGGTGTGCAGGCGCTGGCGGCGATCACTGGAGCGGAGATCACGGTGGTCGACCGGTCAGAAGAGGCCCTCGCTCTGGCCGCCACGCTCGGCGCCCACCACACTGTGCTCGCCGCCGACGACGACACGGTGGCCCGGGAGGTGTTGGAGATTACCGGTGGGGGCGCGCAGGTCGTGTTCGACTACGTCGGCGAGCACGGCACCGAGTTGCTCTCCCCCCGGCTGCTGCGCGGCCGCGGCTCGCAGTACGTCATCGGTTACGGCGGCGAGGTGCGGCTGCCCACGATCGACATCATCTCCCGGGAGATCAATGTCATCGGCAACCTCGTCGGGACCTACAACGACCTCGTCGAGCTGATGACTCTCACCGCGCAGGGCAAGGTCACCCTGCACACCAAGGTCTACCCCCTCGACGCAGCTCTCGACGCGATCGCCGACCTCGACGCCGGCCGCCTGGTCGGCCGCGGCATCCTCGTCCCCTAACCCAGATGGCACCACCCGAATCGAAGGAGATCACCGTGGTCACACCCACACCCCCGGACGCCGCCCCAGCGTCACTCGCCCGGATCATCCGGGCGATCTTCCCCCACGACCGTCTCAGCGACGGGCCGTATCTGCGCTCGGCCGAGACGATTCTGCGCAACGTCACCGGCTCGGCGCACCAGTACGGTGTCGTCGCCGAGGGCGTGCGCAGCTTGGAAGCCGTCGTCGGCGGCGACCTGCAGGCCGTCGCGGTGGACGAGCTGTCCCGGATCCTGCAGAGCATCCGGCAGACGGAGTTCTTCCAGATCCTGCTCACCAGCAGCGTCGTCACCCTCTACAGCGACCCGGAGACGTGGGAGCTGCTCGGCTACGAGGGCGCCTCGTTCGACCAGGGCGGGTACCTGCACCGCGGATTCGATGACCTGGACTGGCTGCCCGACCCACGGATCACCGAGTACGACGGTGAGCCGCTCGTCGAGTACCTGCCGCCCGTGCCGGGTCTGCAGGTCAGTTTCAGCGACACGAAGAAGGTGGCGACGATATGAGCGCGATCGATCACGACGACGAGGCGGTCGTCATCATCGGCTCCGGCGCGGGCGGCGGGACGCTCGCCTACGAGCTGACCGCGAAGGGGATCCCTGTCGTTCTGCTGGAGGCGGGGCCCTACCTGCGCAACGAGGACTACATCAACGAGGAATGGGAGTCGTTCGCCCAGCTCGCCTGGACCGACTCCCGCACCACCTCCGGGTCGTGGCGGGTCGGGCAGGACTTCCCGAACCTGCCCGCCTGGGTCGTGAAGGCCGTCGGCGGCACCACGACGCACTGGTCGGGGGCGACCCCGCGGTTCAAGGCGCACGAGTTCAAGGCGCGCACCGCGTACGGGCACGTCGACGGGGCCACCCTGCTGGACTGGCCGATCGACCTCGACGACCTTGCCCCGTACTACGACCGGGCGGAGATCGCGATGGGCTCCACCCACCGTCACGGCCGCAAGCCGCTGCCGGCGAACAACAATTACAAAGTGTTCGCTGAGGGCGCCAAGCGCGTCGGCTACAAGCACTACGCGACCGGCCCCTACGCGACGAACGCCGAGGAGTACGACGGCCGACCCGCCTCCATCCAGGACGGTTTCAACTTTCAGGGTGACAAGAACAAGTCCAAGTGGAGCACCCTGGTCCGTGAGATCCCGCGCGCCGAGGCGACCGGGCTGCTGGACCTGCGGCCGGACTCGCAGGTCGTTCGGATCAGCCACGACGCCCACGGCAGAGCGGATGCGGTGCTCTACGTCACCAAGGACGGGTCGCTGCACCGCCAGAAGGCGCGCCTGGTCGCGGTGGCGGCGAACTCGATCGAGACCGCACGGCTGCTGCTGCTGTCGGAGTCGGCGATGTTCCCCGACGGGCTCGCGAACTCCTCCGGGCAGGTGGGACGCAACTACATGCGGCACATGACCGGCTCCACGTACGCGCAGTTCGAGCAGCCCGTCCGCTTCTACCGGGGCGAGACGATGGCGGGGATCATCGCGGACGAGTCCGTGCACGACACCAGCCGCGGCTTCGCGGGCGGCTACTACATGGAGACGATCGCGCTCGGCCCCGCGTTCCTGGCGAAGTTCCTCAGCCCGGGCGCGTGGGGACGCGAGTTCACGACGTTCCTCGACTCGTACGCGCACACCGCCGGGATGTGGCTCGTCGGCGAGGACCTGCCGCAGTCCACCAACCGGATCACCCTCGACCCGTCCGTCCTGGATGCGAACGGGCTGCCGGTCGCGAACGTGCACTTCGACGATCACCCCAACGACATCGCAATGCGCGAGCACGCGTACACGAAGTCGGCGGAGCTCTACCGGTCGGTCGATGCCATCCGCACCCACCGCACCCCGCCCTACCCGTCCACGCACAACCTCGGCACCGCCCGGATGAGCGCCAAGCCCGACGACGGCGTGGTCGACAAGTGGGGTCGCGCGCACGACGTGCCCAACCTGTTCATCAGCGACGGTTCCGTCTTCACCACCGGCGCGGCAGCCAACCCCACCCTCACCATCGTCGCCCTGGCGATCCGGCAGGCCGACTACATCGCCGACCAGCTGGCCGCGCAAAACCTCTGACACGGAAGGAACACCCTCATGACCACGCCCTACGACGCGATCGCCGAAGTGCCCGCGTTCACCGTCACCAGCGACGACATCCCCGCCGACGGCGCCCGCCTGCGAATCCCGCAGGTCAGCGGCATCTTCGGCGCCGGCGGTGAGGACCGATCCCCGCAGTTGAGCTGGAGCGGCTTCCCGCCCGAGACGAAGAGCTTCGTCGTCACCGTCTACGACCCCACCGCTCCCACCGGCAGCGGCTTCTGGCACTGGGCCGTCGCAGACATCCCCGCCACGACCACCCAGCTCGCCGCGGGTGCGGGAGACGCGGAAGGATCCGGGCTGCCCGCCGGAGCCTGGCAACTCGCCAACGACGCGGGACTCACGCAGTACCTCGGCGCCGCACCGCCCAAGGGCAGCGGCAAGCACAAGTACTACGTCGCAGTGCATGCCGTCGACGTCGACAGCCTCGGCCTCGACCACGCCGCGACCCCCGCGTTCCTCGGATTCAACCTGTCCGGACACACGCTCGCACGCGCAGTGCTCGTCGGGTGGTGGGAAGCACTCTGATCCCACCTGATGTCCGCCGCGGAGTCGCCCTTGGGGAGGCGGCTCCGCGGCTTCATCGCTACCGAGATGAGCGAGGACCTGGTTCTTGACTGTTCCGATGACCACCGAGGAAGAGATCGATCTGGGCAAAGTGTTCGCCGCTCTCACCCACGACGATCGTCGCGCCATCCTGCACCTGCTCCGACGCGCCCACGAAAACGGCCAGCCGGGCCTCAGCATCACGCAGATTGCCGTAGGAGCGGAGATCTCCAGGTTCGGCGCCAGCCACCATCTCGGCGTGCTGCGCGTGGCCGGACTCATCCGTACCGTGCCTGAGAATCGCGCCCAGATCAGCAGCATTGTTCCACACGCCGTCGTCGAAGCGATCGACTGGCTCATCCCCTTTACCGACGGCACCATCTGATCGGTCACCTACGGCAAGACACGTCCCCGCAACAGGGTTTCGTTCGGTGGGCTCAGATACGTATCGCAGGGTACTGCGCGTAGGCGGATGCGGCCACGACCTGCCAGCGTGCGGCGACGTTCGATGACATGCCGGTGAGGTCGCAGAGTGGGCCGACGGGCATTGTCGCGGCGAGGTTGAGCAGCGCGGCGCCGCGAAGTCCAACCACCCGACAGTTCAGGCGCTGCAAGTCGACCGCGAATCGGCTGGCATGCACGTGTGCTCCAGCGCGCAGTCTAGATGGGAACATCCAGGTCGATTCCGTGTCCCATCGCCGTGGGGCGGCGAGTTGCCGTCTGATCAAGGCGGGTATGGGCGGTGGCAGTTGGACGGGCGAGGTCCCGAGGCGTAGCAGCATCTCGTCGCCGTCGTCGATGATGCTCGCGGTGGTCAGGCTGGCGATGGTCGTGATTGGCCTGCCGGTGATCCCCGCGATAAGCCCGCAGATGCGGGCCCTGAGTGGGATCGTATCGTCGGTCGCGAACCGCCGCATCCATGCCCGGTAGGTGTCGATCGGGTAGGCGGTGTAGGGGTCGGCGTAGGGAGAAGGGACCGGGTGGATACGATCGGCGGCGGCGCTGTGCGACGCCCACCGCAGGAACACTGCGAGCGGCTCGAAGTGGCGTGGGTGCCGGTCGAGGTAGGACTCTACGGCGTGCTGTGATGCGGTCTTCAGCTCGAGCTGCTGAGCGTCGAGGTCGGTGAGGAAGTGGGCCGCGATCCGGCAGATGCGGCGGGCGCGAACGAAGGTGCCGTCGGTGATCCCGTTGCGCTGGATGAGGAGCCGGGTGCGGGCCGGAACGTGCCACCGGCAGAACGGAGGCTGTCGCGTGAATCGGTGGCGGCTTGAGTCCGCGATGGTGGAGGGCTGTTGACGGGCCGTCTGGCCCCATCGTTTCAGGTGGTGCTCGGGGTGCGGAGTTTGAGGAGGTTGTGGGCGGTGCAGATCAGCCGCCATTCGCTTTGCACTGCATCGAGGCCACGGCGGGTGAATCTTCGGTAGCCGAGGTTGTTCTTGATGTTGCCGAAGACGGGCTCGATGCTGTGCTGTCGTTTCGCGTAGAGCTTCGCGCCGATGAGGTGTCCGAGTTTGTCGTCCATCTGCTGCCGTGCGATGACGGGATCGATGTGTTCCCCTCGGACGTGGGCGAGCATCACGTTGACCCGGTTCACGGACACCGTGAGCCGGTCCGCGGCGGCGCGTTTGGAGATCTCACCACGGTCGACTTGCTCGATCACGGGGATCCATTCGTCGGGTTCGGGTTCGCTGGTGCGGGTGGTGATCAGCTCGCCGTCGGTCCCGAAGTAGCGTTTCGTCATGTCCCGCACCCAGGTGTAGGAGACGCCGAGGATCTCCCCAGCTTTCCGCAGTGACAGCTCGCCCCGGTTGACCTTGGCGAGCACGAGTAGTTTGTCGTCGTCGGGTTTCGGGGCCTTGCGCCAGGCGGTCTTGCGGGTCGCGATCAGCGCCTCCGCGCCGACGTCGGTGGTGCCGTTCGCCGCAGTCCAGTAGCCGGCGTCAGCGAGGAACACACCCACCGGGCCGGCATCGCCGGCGGCGGCCAGATTCTCCACGACCGCGGCGGCCATCGGGATGAAGTGGGGCTGGTCGTTGGTGGTCGCCGCGACATCCGCAGCAACGATGATCTGCCCCTCCGTTGCCGCGGTCTGCGCGTTGTAGCCCTGCATCACGCCCTTGGAGGCGTGCGCGATGATGCGGGAGTGCGGATCGGTGGTGTTCGCCTTCCTCGCCCCGGCGCGCCGCGCCGTATTCGGGGACGGCTTCGGGCCGGTCAGCCCTTTCCCGGACTCCCGTTCCTTGCGTTCTCGTTCCGCCACCCGGGACTCGTAGTCGCGGGCCTTCTCCCGCTGGATCTCGTCCAGCGCCACCCGGATCCGGTCGCGCCGGTCTCGGCCACCTGCCCACTGCCCGGGCAGCTCGTCACCACGGGCCACACCGAATTGCTCGTCTTCGGCAGCATCGGTCTGTTCCGCTTCGGTGAGGATCTCCGCGGCCAACTCCTCCGCGTTCCGGTTGGCGAAGAACGACGCGTCGGCCGCGATCTTCGTGCCGTCGATCGCGACCACCCCCGTGTCGACCAGCCCCGCTTTCACGCAGAGGCTGAGGACCTGCCCGAACAGCGCGCCGATCGCGTCCTGATGGCGGCGCCGGAACCGGGCCAGGGTCGCGTGATCAGGGGTCTGGTTCGCGGCGAGGACCCGGTAGGCGACGTCCTCGACCAACCGCCGCTCGATCCGCCGCGAGGAGCGTTCGCCGGTGCAGTACGCGTAGAGCAGCACGGCGAGCATCACGGCGGGATCGTAGACCGCGCCGCCGCGACCGTCCGCGCGATACGACCCGTAGAACGCGGACAGATCAAGCTCGTCGACCACATCGATCACGAACCAGGCCAGATGATCCTCCGGCAGCCAGTCCCGCACCGACGGCGGCAGCAGAAACACCTGATCACGATCAGCGCGACGCACATTCACCACACCTAATCATCCCCTGATCAGGCATAAACTCACGCACGCCGCTCCGGAGAAGATGCCGATTCACGCGACAGCCTCAACGGTCCAAGGATGCGCACCATCTGCTCAGGGTGGCCCTCGAGGAACGTCTCGATCCAGGCCACGAACTGCACCCAAGCGGTGTCCCGCGGATCGAGCACGCCGACGTCGACGAGCGCGTGTCGCAGCAGGCTCACCGCCTGAACGCTAGCCTGCTGGTCCAATGCCTCGTGGGTGAGGTCAATGCGCTCGGTGAGGATCTCGCGCAGAATCTTCGCGGATGCGCTGCGGCCGGGCCAACGCGCCATGCTCTTGGGTTCCGGATGGCGCAGCAGGCGTTGCCGGAGCGGTTCGAGAGCCTGACGGCGGGCGGACGTCCCGGCGGCGAACAGGTCGTCCAGGGCGATGCGGGCCAGGCATGGGAAGCAGCGTTTCCCGTTTCGGACGTCCTCGACGCCGCAGTCGGCGCAGATGAAGCGGGACCGCACCCCGGTGCAGGTGGAACACGCGAGCGTGCCATCGTCCGCGACGGACGCGACCAGGCCGACCGCACCGCAGCGAGGGCAGGGGCGACGAGTGCGGCGGATGACGTTGAAGCAGGGCTCGCAGGTGGCACCGCCGCGGAAGCGGACGCGGACTCGCCGCTTGTGTCCGCAATGCACGCACGGCTCGATCTTGCCGGGCGCGCATTGCGAGCAGACGGGGCCGTCCGGTGTGCGGTTCTGGACGAGCCGGTCGTGGCCGCAGCGGATGCAGGTCTCTTTCGCCTCAGGCCTCTGCCTGCGGCAGGTGCCGCAGAGACTTTTCCCGTCGATGCGGTGTGAGATCACCCGGACCTTGTCGCAGCCGTCGCAGCGGCGAGTGTATCGGGCGTCTCGGCAGTTGTTGCAGACCCGCCGCCCATCCTCGAGTGTCTGCGTGAGCAGCTGATCCCGTCCGCAGCCGCTGCAGAGAGGGAGCACGACCGAGATCCCACGTTCTCGGAGCATCCGCAGCAACCGCTGCGCTTGACGGGGAAGATTCGGGTCAGCGTCCGTGGTCCAATTCGCGTTCGCGTCGGCGAGGAAACGTCGAAGATGCGCCTGTCCCATGGTCGTGGGGGCAAGCTGTTCGAGCAGTGAGCGCACTCCTTCCTCTCCGATCGTCGTCCACGGATCACCGTGATCGAGCAGGGCGGAGATGTTGTCGAGCAGGGCGGTGGATCGTGGCGAGGTCACGACCTGTCGGGTCGGGTGATCCGTGCGGGCACGGTCTTGAGTGTGCCGATGTCGGTGACTGTGGCGCCACCCACGGCCTTCGGCTGCTTGCGGGCCGCGACGGTGAAGCCGATCAGATCGTTCGGGGTGCAGTCCAGGATGACGCAGAGCGCGTCGAGGACCTCGATGCTCAGGCGTTGTGGCGGGGAGGTCACCAGCCGGTAGACCTGCTCACGTGACAGCTGCACGCCCTGCGCGGCGAGCAGCGGCACCAACTCGGTGGTTTTGTAGATGCCGCGCTCGGCGAGCTGGCGGCGTAGATGCCAATCGAACTGTCGGGTCATGCGGTCGCTCCTTCTCCGAGCACGCGCCGGAGCGCTTCCTGGAAGATCCGGTTCTTGAAATCGTCGCCGACGGATGTGTAGATCGCGGTCGTTGACGAGTGATTGTGTCCGACCTGCTCCTGGACGAACTGGGCGGCGTAGCCGAACTCGATCAGGTGGGTCACGTAGGAGTGGCGGAGGCTGTGCAGCGTCAACGCGCGATCCAGGCCGACCGCGTCGCGGATCTCCGCGAAGCGCTGGTCGACTGTGCGGGTCGTGATGCGGGTGCGCCTCTCGCTGATCCAGAGCGCATCGCTTTCGCCGGCGAGACGGGGACGCACCTCCTCGACCCAGTAGCGCAGCCCCTCTGAGGCCCACGCGAACTCCGGGCAGGCCAGCACGGTGCGGCGGCGCGGCGGCGATCCCTTCATCGCCTTGCCGTATCGGACCTGCACCTTGGCATACGCGCCCCACTCGGGAACGTAGGGATTGGGGCGGAGATCGTTCAGGTCGAGCATCACGGCCTCCCGGCGCCGTAGCCCGAACGCATAGACCGTCTTGAAGAACTGCGCATCTCGCAGCGCCGGCAACGCCCCCTTCCTGCGGTCCTCGAGCAGGTCGTGGGCGCGCTGATCCGCGTGCTCAAAGAACGCCTCGAGCTCGTCGTAGCCCGAACGGCCGTCGAGCGGGCTTCGCCTCGAACTCGGACAAGTGCGCGAATGTGTTCCACGGATGGCAGATCTGGGCAGGTGTAGACCCGAACCGTTCCATGCAGACGTCGACCCAGTCATAGGCCGGATGCGAGATGTACCCGCAGAAGCCCTTCAGAACTTGGTGATAGCCACGGATCGTGGAATGCGCCAACGGCTCCCCACCAGACAGCAGCGACGACGTGAAGTCCTCGACATCCTGCGGGCGCCACTCCCACGGGTAGGTGCCAGCGAAACGGAAGAACCGCCTCACGCCATACTGACTGCCTCGGATCGTGCTTTCCGACAGGCCACGCGAACGCATTGACACCGCGTAACCGCGCAACATCTCGTCGAACGTCGACCTAGCCGGATCCAGCAGCAACACCGGCGCCAACGACCGGACCTCACGGGTCACCAACCGAGCCTCAAGGTTGCGTTCGATGCATCAAACATGCTGCTAACTTATCATAGAGTCTGCCAGCGCAACCCTTCATCCGAGACCGAGCACTTCGGCACGCAACGGCCGGAGGTGCCGTTACTGAGGGACGATCCTCCGTCTGATCAGGAATATGTAGAGCGAAACCCCTCTCAGGACAACGCATAGTGCGCTGCAACCAGCCCCGCGCTAGCCTCGTCGAGTACGCCTCGTGGTTTGCCGTGGCGACCTGAAATCACGGCGCTACTGAGACATCCGATGCAACTCCGCTCGCTTCTGTTCACCAAGAAATCATGCGTACAGTGCGTCGCGACACACCGCGCGCTCGATGCTAAGGGAATCGAGTACGACGTCGTCGACCTCAGCGAAGACGCCGCAGCGCTCGAACAGGTCAAGTCGCTCGGCTACCTGCAGGCACCGGTCGTCATCACGGATGAGGATCACTGGTCGGGCTTCCGTCCCGACAAGATCGACGAGCTCGCGCAACGGCTCGCGTGATTGACGACGACAGAGGCCCCACCGGCAGCTCTTCGCCGGTGGGGCCTCTGCTCTGCTCATCGGAGCGGGACATCATCTGTGCGGCATGTGCGCCGCTGCCCACCGCTGCAGCAGCTGCTCCCGCAGAGGCCCGTTCCGCTCGAGCATCATCCGAACCCCTGCCGGCGCCGCGCCTGCCGGCGCACCGGCCTCGAGGGTGCGCAGCCCGAGATGCTCGCATGCCCAGTCGGCGAGCTCGTCGAGCTCCACAGTGACGGTGGCGGTGACGTCGACGCGCTGCTGCCATTGGACCTTGTAGGCGGGCATCGGACGCTCAATCTGGGTTGCTGAAGAAGTCGATCACGAGCGCGATGGTGATGGGGACGAGGATCACCGCCGCGGCGGTGACGATGATGCGATCGAGGATCGGCGCGGCGAGGATCCCGAGCCACCCAGAGAGGACCGCGGCTGCGATGTACAGCAGCGCGATTACGAGACGGCGGAGCCAACGAGTCGTGGGCTCCGGGATCGTGCGGGGGCGGGCGGCGATGGTCATGAGATCGCTCCGCTCTGGCCGGCACGGTGCTCGCGGATGTGCGTGTAAGGGACTGTGCCGCGGTGGCCGTAGGCGTCGACGATGGTGGCGCTCTTCGGGTTGGTGCGGGTTACGGTGCACCAGGCGCCGAAGTACTTGATCTGGTCGCCGACGCTGATGGTGTCCTTGCTGTGGTCGGTGGCCGCGCCGGTCGCGACCTGCTCGGCGCGGACCTCCTGCCAGTAGGTGAGCTGATCGTCGGTCGCGGCCAGCTCCCTCTCGAGCCGTTCGGCGTAGGCGCCGGTGGCTGCAGCCGTGACCTCGACATACCCGCCAGGAAGGGTGCGGCTTGACCCGTCGAGACGTCGACGGATGCCGGCGCGATCTGCGCGGAGCTTCTCGATCCGGTTCGCCACGGTGATCGGCGCATACCGTGCATCGGTCGCCGCGGCCGCGACGTCGGCACGCACCTGGGCGCGCCGTGCCGCCGCGTCGGCGTCGATGGAGCGGCGGATCGCCGCGTCCGCCTTGCCGATCGCTCGGCGGTGGCCGGCCTCCGAGTGGTGTCCGACCTTGATGGGCTCGCCACCTTCGGGGAGGCGTCGCAGCGCGCGGGCCGCGCGCTCTGCCTCTTCGGTGGCGTCCTGGTGTCGTCGATCTGCGCGCACCGCCAGGGCGGCAGCGCGATCGTTCCTGCGGTCGACCAGGTCAGCCTCGACGACGGCCGCGGCCCGGCGTTCATAGTCGATCGAGATCTCGACGACGAACCCGGCAGCGGTGAGCTGCTCGGCGGTGCGGTTGATGATCGCGATCTTCGGTTCGCGGTCGCGGGAGTGGGGGATGTACCAAGATCCGAGCGCCCGGCTCCACCGCCAGCCGTTGGCCTTGAGAGTATCGGCCGTGCCGTCGCCCCGGCTGGTCCCTTCGATGAGGGTGCCTTCCGCGGCCGCGTGGATGATCGTGAGCATCATGGCCGGCTCCCTTCCCGCGCGGCCGCGTCGTGCGTGAGAGGGTGGCGGAATCCGATCTCCCGTTCCCAGACCTCGGCGGCGCGATGCAGGCCCTCGTACTCCTTCACGCCCAGGTGGTCCGGGGAGTCGACGAGCGGGCGGTGAGCGAACCGTCGCGCGATCGCGTCGCCGAGGCGTTCGACGAGGTCACGCGCAGGGGACTGATCCCATCCGGGGTGATGGCAGGAGACTTCGGCGAGCAGTAGACGGCTGCGCTCGATCTGCAACGCCTGCTCGTCATCGGCATGGGGGACGATCTCGGCGACCGGCTGCCATTCGTAGCGCGGTGCGGCGATGTGCTGCTTGATCGCGTAGCTGACGCTCGCGTAGTTCTCATCCCAGAGGCTCTGACCCATCCGGTCGGCGTTCTCGGCGAGCTCGCGCGGAGTGCTGCTGCGGTAGGCGGGTGTGGAAATGTAGGCGGCGGTGACCAACAGGTCGATGGTGTCGCGGTTCACGGGAAACGCGCGCATGATGACCCCCCTCAATAGGTGGTGAATGTGACATTCACTACCCTAGAATCAGTCGGCGCTCATGTCAAGACGTCGTCGTCGTCGTCGCTGTGGTGGTGGCGCCAGGCAGCCGCCACGCTGCGGACGGAGGTCGGGTAGTACCGGGTGCGAGTGGTCTGGCCGGATAGCGTTGGGATCGTGCCGAAGTCGTTGTCGATGAATGAGATCCGAGCCCGCGCTGCGCAGTTCACCCGTGACTGGCAGGACGAGCCCGGCGACGAGCGACAGCAAGCGCAGTCCTTCGTCCGGGATCTGCTCGGCGTGTACGGGATAACCCAGACCCGCGCGGCGTTCTACGAGAAGCGTGTCAAGCGCTCGTCGACCGGCTCGCGCGGATACATCGACGCGCTGATCCCTGGTCTCGCGCTGATCGAAATGAAGTCCGCCGGCAAGGATCTCGTCGCGGCTGAGCAGCAGGCGCTCGACTACATTGACGACCTTCCTGACCCGGAGGTTCCTCGGTGGGTAATCACGAGCGACTTCCGCCGGTTCCGTCTGCTCGATCTCCACGCTGAGAGCGAGGGTGTGCAGGAGTTCGCCCTGACCCAGATGCGGGATCGCGCTGACGTGCTCGCCTTCCTCGCCGGGTACGGTGAGCGCACCTTCGGATCGAAGGCGCAGGAGTCTGCGTCGATCAAAGCGGCAAAGCTGATGGCGTCCCTCTACGAGGCCCTCGAGGGGTCTGGGTACGACGATCACGAGGCGTCGGTGTTCCTGGTGCGCACCTTGTTCGCCCTCTACGCCGATGACGCCGGAGTGTGGGATCGCGATCTGTTCCTCGAGTTCCTCGAGACCCGCACCGCGACGGATGGTTCCGACCTCGGGCCTCAGCTGTCGTTGCTGTACCAGGTCATGGGACGTGAGCCGTCTCGTCGGCAGTCAAACCTCGACGAGCTAATCTCGCGATTCCCCTACGTCAACGGTGGAGTCTTCGAGGAATCGGTGTCGATCCCGTCGTTCGACGCAGGCATGCGTGACCGGCTGATCGCGGCTGCAATGTTCAACTGGTCGGCGATCTCGCCGGCCATCTTCGGCAGCCTCTTCCAGGCCGTCAAAGACAAGACCGCTCGGCGTGAGCTCGGCGAGCACTACACCACCGAGACCAACATCATGAAGGTCATCGGCCCGATGTTCCTCGATGAGCTGCGGCAGCGGTTCACGGACGGGTACCACGACACCGCCAAGCTCAAGAAGCTGCGTGCGGACATGGGGCTGATGCGATTCCTTGATCCGGCGTGCGGCTGTGGCAACTTCCTGGTGGTCGGCTACCGACAGATGCGAGCCCTCGATCTTGAGGTTCTGCTGCGGATCCAAGAGCTGTCCGGTGAGACGGCCCGCACAATGTTCTTCACCGAGGAGCACCTCGCCGTGCGGCTGTCGAGCTTCCACGGGATCGAGCTCGAGGAATGGCCCGCGCAGATCGCAGCGACGGCGCTGCACCTGGTGGAACACCAGGCAAACCAGGCGATGGAGCTGGCGCTTGGATCTGCACCAGATCCGCTGCCGCTGGACAAGATCAAGAGCATCGTCGTCGGCAACGCGCTGCGTGTCGACTGGGCAGCTGTCCTACAACCGACTGAGCACCTGTACATCATGGGCAATCCGCCCTTCCTCGGCCACGCCACCCGCTCGACCGAGCAAGCGCAGGAACTTCGCGACGTGTGGCGGAGGGACGACATCGGTCGGCTGGACTATGTCACCGGCTGGTACGCGAAGGCTCTCGAGCTGCTCGGCCGTCCCGGCTACCGAGGCGAGTTCGCGTTCGTCTCGACAAACTCGATCGCACAGGGAGAGCCGGTGCCAGCGCTCTTCGGCCCTGTGTTTGCCGCAGGGTGGCGCGTCAAGTTCGCGCACCGGACGTTCGCGTGGACCAGTGAAGCGCCCGGCGCTGCGGCAGTGCATTGCTCGGTGATCGGTTTTGACCGGCCGTCGAGGAAGAGAGCGCGGCTGTTCGACTACTCAGGAAACCTCAAGGGCGAGCCCGTCGAGATCCCCGTCGTGGATCAGCTCAACGGATACCTGGTCGACGGTCCCATTGTGCTAATCGATCAGCGGCGAAGCCCGCTGGCGTCGGCTCTCCCTCCGATGGTGTTCGGGAACATGGCTCGCGACGACGGCAATCTCCTGATCGAGCCGGCCGACTATGCGGAAGTGATGGCAGATCCGATCGCCGCGAAGTACGTCCGGCCGTTTGTCGGCGCCCGACAGCTCATCCACAACGAACCCCGGTGGTGCCTGTGGCTCGTGGATCTTGACCCCAGCGACATCGCCCGATCCCCGATACTCCGCGGGCGGCTGGATGCCGTGCGTCAGTTCCGCGCAGCGTCGAAGGCCGAGTCCACGCGACAGATGGCGGACACGCCGCACCTGTTCGGTCAAAGGTCGCAACCCGACACGCCCTATGTCTGTGTGCCGCGGCATGTGAGCGAGACACGCAAGTTCTTCCCGACCGCCCTGTTCACCCCTGATGTGATCTGCGGTGACGCGAACTTCAAGGCAGACGACCCAGACGGCCTCGCCTTCGCAGTGATCTCGTCGTCGGCATTCATCACCTGGCAGCGCACTATCGGCGGTCGCCTTGAGTCTCGTCTGCGCTTCTCGAGCACCCTGACGTGGAACACTTTCCCCTTGCCCGCCCTCACCGACACGCAGCGTGCCGCCATCATCGCCGGGGGGCAAGCCGTTCTGGATGCGAGAGCGCTACGCCCAGAACGCTCGCTCGCAGACCACTACAACCCCCTCGCGATGTCGCCCGAACTGCTCCGGGCGCATCGTGAGCTCGACACTGCTGTCGACAAGGCCCTGGGCCTGCGGGGGATAGCGACGGAGGCTGACCGACTGCGAGCGCTGTTCGCCAGCTATGCGAAGCTCACCACGGTCGACGAGCTCGCGATGCCGAAGAAACGTCCCCGCAAGGCGACAGCAGCGAGTGCGGCATCGTGAGCTGGCCGTACCCGACCGTCCGCGTCGATGGGACCGCGACGGTCGATGAGGAAGGGGAGAATCAGGTCTGCGCCTGTGGCAATGATTCGTGGACTCAGGACTGGCGGAGCGCCGATCGTCTTGGGCGTCTTGCCTTCGATGCTGCTGGTTCGGCCGACCCCGACGAGTTCGCGGTCTGCCCAGTGTGCGGCCGTGTGTATCCCAACGCTGCTCTGTTCCACGGCGCCGCGGCCGCGGTGGCTCGCTATGAGATCACTAGTGCCGAGTTCATTGCTGCGCTACAGCGGTATGACCACGACGCCTACGGATCCGGCGGGTCGCTGACGAGCTGAGTCACGCGGTCGTCGTCGGCACGGGGCTGTCGGTGCGCCGGCATAGTGTTCGCTGTTGTGGTGCAGCACTGGTCTCCGATGTCTCAGCTGCAGGCGTCGCCGGAGCCGGGGATCTGGTACGTGTTCGACCACAGCAAGAGGATCGCGATCATCCGCCATGTCGAGATCCGCGGCCGTAGGCTGCTGCGTTCCGTGACGTTCGATCGCGATCCCGAGCGGCGAGTGTTGATCGGCTACTTCCCCGACGATGCAATGAGGCTCGCTGTCGAGTGCACCTGGTCGGAGTATGTGAGGGCGACTGGTCCACCGGTGAGCAATCGTCGATGATCGCGTGCCACCGGGGCAAGAGAAAACGGCACCCGGCCGGAGCGTGGAAATTGTCACATTCACCAACGATCCAACTGAGGAGGAGCCATCGCCCCGAGGGGCGGAAGGGAACCTGCTCAACAGCCGGGTGCCGCGCCTTAGTGTACCGCGCGGGGCGGTCAGAGCGGGGTGGATTGGAGGAGCTCGTCAGCGACTCGGTCGAGCAGCTGAGGGGTGAGCTGCTCGTGGCGTCCTGCGCGCTTTATGGCGTCGATCGTCGCGAGGATCGTGGTGTGCGCGTCCGGTGCAGAGGGGATGGTCTTCTGTGCCTGTCGGATGCGTGCGCTGAGCTCAAGGATCGCGGTCTCGTCGCGTTCATTGTTCGCGTAGCCGGCGGCGAGCTCGAGCGACTTGTGTAGCAGGCGGGTCTCGTTGTTGGTGAGCGGTGCGGTCATCGTGTCCTCGTGTTCAGGAGATCTGCGGTCAGTCGGGCGAAGCGTGTGTCGACGTCGCGCTGGTCGGGGAGATCGACGTCGGCCGCGATGGGTCGGGCGTCGTAGAAGTGGTGCCGGATGACGCGGCCCCGGTGGTCGACCAGGCCCTCACCCTCGCCCTCGATCGGCTCGAGCAGAGCGACGATGGTGACGGCGAGCTCGCGTGCTGTCGCGCGCTCCCGGATGAGGGCATGATCTCCGAGGCGCAGTGCCGGCCACGCAGTGAGCTCGGGGTCGGTCATGAGGGTGTTCCTTCCTTGCTTCTGGGGGAGGAGCGGCGTAGCCGCCGAGCGGATTTGGGGAGGGGTTCGTTGCGAGGCAGCTTCGCGAGGCGCCAGTCATCGCGGACGGCGATCGCGGCGGCGAAACAGGTCATGAGCGTGGGGTGGTGGTGGTTGGCGCATCCGGCGCGGGTCTGACATCCGAGGTCGTAGCCCTCGGGGCTGCCGTGGATGATCTGTCGAGCGACCTCGTCGGAAAGCATGGCCTGGTCCTCAGTCGAAGCTGGCGTCGATCAGGAGGTCGAGCGCGTCGGCGAGCTCACGGAGCCTGTAGCTGCGTCGACCGGCGATGACGTGGCCGAACAGGTTGACGAAGTGCAGCTCGCGAGTGGTGGTGTCGGCGACGGCGACGGTATGGACGTCGTGAGCGTCGATGTACTGCCAGCTGATGATGTAGTTGCGGCCGGCGACGTGCGCTTGAGCCCAGCGGAAAAGCAGTGCACCGAGCGGACCATCTTCGGATGCGCGGGGCGAGTAGGGGTCGGCTGGCACGATCGCGTCGACGGAATGGAAGCCGACAGAGGAGCGGGAGATCTCGTAGCTGTCCAGCGGGATGTCGAGGAAGAGATCGTTGTAACGGGTGCCGGTGTCATCGGTGATGACGATGTTGTTCAGAGTGCTCATCGTTGTCAGTCCTCTCGGGTGGGGGGTCATGCGGCGCAGCTGGCGAGCTGCGCGCGGAGCGTGGAGTAGTCGGCCGGGTTGACCGTCAGCTGGTAGGCGGTGAGGACGTCGACGAAGCGCGCAGCGTAGGCGCATCCGTAGTCCGCGTTCGGGGGCATCCATTCGGAGGGGCCGCGATCGCTCTTCGACTGGTTGGTGCTGCCGTCCGTGGCCTGCAGATTGAGAGGATCGTTGGCGAAGCGCTCACGCTGGGCCTCGTCCCATTCGTCGGCGCCCTGACGCCACCCCCACGCGAGCGGCACGACATGGTCGATCTGCACGAGCTCACTCGTGCCCTGGCCGCGCTCGAAGGCGATCGTGAGCCCGGTGTAAGGGTCGTGAAGCGTTCCGGTGAGGACGACGCAGTCGTGTGTGCCGGGCTTGGTGGTGATGTTCTCGAGCGCGGCCGCGAGTGCGTCGTTGCGCTGGTCACAGCCGTTGCGGTCGATGTCGGCCCAGCGTTGCCCGAACGCGTCACGGTCGTAGCTGTCCTGGTCGGCTGCATCGGCCACGACGAGCTGCTCGAGCTCATCGAGGGCTGCGGCGGCGTCCGCGGAGATCTCTGCGGTAGGCACAGGCACAGGCGCGGGCGCGGTGTCGGTGAGGTCGCTGACGCCGGAGGGCTGGCTGGTGATCGCGATCGCGCCAGCGAGCAGGGCGACGACAACAGCGCCGGCGGCGGAGGCGAGGCGTGTGGTTCGGCGGTTCATGAGTGGTCCGTTCAGAGGAAGAGGGCGGCGCCGAGTACGACGGCCGCGGCGACCGCGGCGACGCTGAGGAGAAGGGTGACGAGGAACTTGAGGCTGCGCCGTACCGTGCGCTCTGCGCGGCGTGCAGTGTCGACGGTGACGAGGATGCCGACGAGGCCGCCGCTGCCCAGCAGAAGGGGAGCGAAGTCGCGGGCGGTAGACAGGGCGAGATCCATGGGTTCCTCCGGGGTATTCGTCTAGGGGTATAGGTCGCAGTTCGGGGTGTTCGCGGACAGAGATTCTCGGGGGCGGGCATAGGCGAGCCCGCCCCCCGAGGGCTGTTACGCGGCCGCGGCCTGGTCGTCGGCGCCGAGCATGGCGTCGGCGATCGCGTTGACGGCACGGAGGACGTTGCCGGCGACGCTGCGGATGAGGTCGACGTCACCGCCGGCCCATCCTGCGACGTACCCGATCGACCACGCGGACGTGTCGAGTCCGAGGAGGCCACCGGCGCAGTACGCGACCGACTCTGCTTCGGTCTCGATCACTCCGCGGTGCTCGCGGGTGCTGCCCTCGTCGAAGTGCAGAAGTGCGTGACCGATCTCGTGCAGGAGGGTCTTGACGCGCATGGCCGGTGCCATCTTGCTGTCGACCCGGATCTGTCGGGCCTGGCCATCGGTGTACCCGTTGAGCCCGTCCTGTGCGATGTCCTCGAGCGCGACATCCCAGCCCTGCGCGGTGATGAAGTCGGCGAGCTGGTCGAAGAGGCCTGCGACGTCGTCGCCCTCGAGGTAGATGGCCGGTTGCTCGGGGAGCG
The DNA here is from genome assembly GCA_018240025.1 of Verrucomicrobiota bacterium. Classification (GTDB taxonomy): domain Bacteria; phylum Verrucomicrobiota; class Verrucomicrobiia; order Chthoniobacterales; family SZAS-18; genus SZAS-18. Next base: position 15,246 of record JAFEGM010000116.1, on the reverse strand, counting down.
GCTCGCCATCGGTGTCGCGGACGTCGAACACGGAGAGCACCGGGTAGATCACTCGACTGCTGGTGGACTCTTCTCCGGTGGCCTCGTCGACCTCGACGATCCGCTTGGTGGAGTAGCCGAAGATCTTGATCGACTTCGCGCCCTTGACGACGTGACGGCCGAGGGTCTCCCACTGGCGGTAGCCGAGGCAGTGGGTGCCGCCCTGCGCGAGGATGAGCATCTGGTTGGAGAACGAGCGCCGGCGGACGATGCGCGCGAAGCGCAGCCAGGCCTTCCAGTTCTCGCTCTTGGCCAGCGTGGCGACCTGTGCGGTGAGCTGCTCGTGGAGCGCCTCGGCCTGTGCGCGGCGCTCTTCCGGGGTGCGGCGGGTGGTGCCGCTGCGGCGGGTCTTGGTGGTCATGGTGTCCTCCCTCAAAGTGGACAAGTAGTGAATGTGACATTCACTAGTATGAGGCATTCGATATGCCCCGTCAACTCCGATTTGCACCCGCCTGCAGCGGGGGTCTCAGCCCGGAAGGATGTCGGTGGCGGCTTTGGGGTACGCGGTGCGCGGCAGCCCGATCGGCAGCCGGCGACGCTGGGAGCTGCTGCCAAGAGGGAAGGCGTATCGGAAGTTCCCCGGATGCCTGATCTTCGTGACATCGAGCGCGGCGAGCGCCTCGCGCAGCCAGGCTCGCGGGTCTTGCCCTGCGCGGCGGATGGGGGCGCCGAGCGAGACCAGGTGTCGCTCGGCGGCGTCGGCGCCTCGCTCCTGTCCTCTTACCTTGGACAGAGATCTCTCGGAGAGCACGAGGCCGCGGCGGGGGAGGTAGTTCAGGGTGCGTGCGGTGCTGCGGCCGAGGGCGATCGCGTTGACGCTTTGGTATATCCCGCCGATGTGGCCGGGCGAGGTCTGTTCGATGCGCTCGATTGTGGTGCCGTTGTCGAGGGTCTCGGTGATCTGTCGGCGCCGTGGCAAGGGGTCGGCGAAAGAGACGACGCCGCGGATGCCCCGGTCGTAGGCGTGGCGGAAAGCGCGCGCGAGGAACCAGGATTCGGCGTTCGCGGGTGTGTCGGTGAGTACGAATCGGCCGAGCTCGATGCTCTGTTCGTAGGGCTCGAGCGTGCCGAAGACGGAGCTGAGGACTCCTCTGCTCATCGGGGTGGAGAAGGTGGCGACGCCGACCAGTGCCATCTCGTCGACCATGGCGCCGTTGATGGGGAAGCGGTCGTCGCGGGTGAGCAGCCCGATCGAGAAGCGTGCTGCGGGGAAGGATGCTGCGTAGTGCTCGTCGATGACGAATGCTCGCGCGGCGGCTTCCGTGATCGGGGCCACCTGGTATAGACGGGGGTCGAACCCGCCTTCGGAGATGTGGCGCCACGAATGGGCGCCGCGAGACCAACGCTGGCAGTAGTCGCTCGCGGGGGAGGAGGGCGGCTCGGCCGGCATGAGTACCGGCCGAGCGTTCAGGGTGGGCATGAGGTCAGATCTGCGCAGCGATCGCGCGGAGCTGCTCGTCGACGTCGGGGGCGACGTCGATCCACTCACCGGTCCTGGGGTGCAGCCCGACGATGAGCGCGGTGCTAAACAGCAGTGCGCCGCGGCCGTGCTCGGTCAGGTAGAGCGAGGCGAGCAGGTTCGGCTCTGTGACCTTGAGACCGGCTTCCTCGTCGACGAGCAGTGCGTGGCCGTTGGTCAGGCGGAGCTCTGCGACCCAGCCGCCGATCTCGCGCTGGTAGTCGGGCAGCTCGTCGATGCGGATGGTGTCGATCTCGCCGGCGGGGGTGATCTTGATGGCCGTTGTCATGGAGTCCTCCTCAGATGAAGCGGTAGTGAATGTGACATTCACTGATGGTACGCAGGCGACCTGCCCTCGTCAACCGCCGCTGTAGGTTCCGCTCGGAGTTATCCATTTCGCAAGGGAGATGTCTACGCGATGTCCATATGGACATTTCGGGGCATTGGGGGTTAGTGCTCCGGTGGGTTTCGCAAAAAATGTCGAGACGCCGACAGTCCGCGCTCATAGATTCGAGGCGTGTCCTCAGCCGTCCTTCCACTCACCGCTCAGCGGCATTTGCAACGTGTGAGCCGGGCGCTTCACTGGATGGAGGAGCGTCTCGAGGAGCCGGTGACCCTCGCCGAGATCGCGGCGGTCGCTGGTTTTTCGCCGCACCACTTTCATCGCGTATTCCGTGCGGTCGTGGGTGAGAACCTGAAAGCGCACCTGCGCCGGTTGCGGCTTGAGCGAGCGGTCTACCGGCTCAAAGTCAGTACGGACACGGTGCTGCACATCGCGTTGGAATCTGGGTTCGCAACCCCTGAGACCTTCACACGCGCGTTCGTGCAGCGGTTCGAGATCAGCCCATCGGAGTATCGCAGGATGCTGCGCGCGTACCGCGAGCACGCGGACGTGGCCCAGCAGAGCACGACGTTTGCGGGCTTCGCAGAAGAGACGCCGCTGACACTCCGTTTCGACCTTGAGGCCGTCCCGGTACGGGTTGAGCGCACCCCTGAGCGGCACCTGCTCGTCCTTCGTCATCGCGGGTACAGTGGCCTCGGCATCGGGCACCCATCTGTCGAGCCGTGGCAGCAGCTACGGGCCTTCGCGAGAGAGCACGGCATCGCCCACTCCTCCGACCTCCTCGTGGGCATCACCCCAGATGACCCTTACGTGGTGGATAACGAGCAGATCCGCTTCGACGCTGGCATCCCCATCCCCGCACCGATAGATCCACCCCACCCCTTCACCTATCGCCGGATGCCGGCGCAGGTGTGCGTCGCGCATCGGCACACCGGCGGTGCAGAGCAGATCGCGAAGACCTTCGCGGCCATCGGGGTGCAATGGACGCCCTCAGAAGGGTGGCGGTTGCGTTGCGCACCGCCCTTCGAGATCCATCACGTCGACCAGCGCGCGAACGACGCCGTTCGCGTCAGCTGGACCGACGCCTATGTGCCTCTTGATCACCAACCCGACCATCACTCAGGAGAAGCCCCATGATCGCTTTCGAGTTCACCGAGCACATCGACAGATCGCCGCAGGAAGTGTTCGCAGTGCTGGCAGATCCCACAAGGGCGGTCGACTACGTCGACGGTGTCGTGAAGAGCGTGAGGGTGACGGATGGCCCGCTCGATGTGGGGTCCGTCATCGAGGAGACGCGCCGCGTGAAGAGCAAGGAGGCGACGGGGCAGCTGCAGATCGTGGCTCTCGAGCGGCCCACCGCTTTCGCGGTCGCCAGCGAGGCGGAGGGCATCACCGCGACCTACTTCTACCGGCTGCACCCGGACGGCAACGGAACGCGGATCGAGTGGACGTGCGAACTCGCAGCCGGCGGACTGCGGCGGATGATGCTGCCCCTGGTGGCCGCGATCACGAAGAAGGAAGACGGCGACCACCTGGCCCGACTCAAGGCATACATCGAATCGCAGCGAGCAACGGAGACTGCCTCGTGATGCCTTCCGACACCAGCGTCGACGAGGCGCTGGACCGGGCAACCGGGCCGCGACGCGGCGAGGTAACCGAGCTCCTCGAGCTCTTCGAGCACGTTGCGCAGCGCCCGCCTGTGGTGTGGGCGGAACGGATTGTCGGGTTCGGCCAATACGCCTACGCGTACGACAGCGGGCGAGAGGGTATCGCGCCTGAGATCGCCTTCGCTTCCGGGTCCAAGCACACGCTCTACCTGGTCGAGGGGTTTGCCGAGCGGTGGCCCGACCTGCTCGAGCGGCTCGGTCCACACCGCACCAGTAGCGCGTGCCTCTACCTCACCCGATTGTCGGGGGTGGACCAAGATGCGCTGCGGGAACTACTCGATCGCTCCCTCGCCGTCATTCGAGACGTGCACGGCGACGGCAAATGAGCATGGCGTCTCTCGTCCAAGTAGCCCAGCGCGTGGTCGATCTGGAACGCGCCACAGCCTTCTATTCCGCGCTGCTCGACTCCGCCCCTGTGGCCCGATTCGATCCGCCCGGTTTGGTGTTCTTCGATCTCGACGGCGTCCGTCTGCTACTCGAGAGCGCGGCACCGTCAGCGCTGCTCTACCTCCGCGTCGATGATCTGGATTTAGCCGTCGACCGAGCCGGCGAGGTTGAAATCGTATCCCCGGGGCGGCCGATTTTCACTCACACCACAGATGCGCTCGGACCAGCAGGGCGAGAAGAATGGCAAGCATTCATTCGCGACCCCGAAGGAAACCTCGTAGGTCTAGTGGCGTTCAGAGAGCCGGCGGAAACCAAGTACTGACGGCTTCGACGAAGCTGGCCGCAGCCGTCACGGACAACTCAGCACAGAATCTGGCCGCACTCCGGTGGACATCCTCGGTGGGAGATCCCGGCTCTGTGGCTGGCGCCGCGGACAACTCTGAGCGGTTCCTACAGCCGCCGTGGACTAGAGGAGTGCGGAATCGACGCGGCAGCACTTCTGCTGCGCATAGGGGCGTTCACTCAGCGGCATCCAACCCGGTTCCCTCCGCCGAATGAGCCGGGGATGCCCGGCTTCCCCCTCGGTGGTCATGTGGGGGCCGGCGTTGGTCCAGCAGTTCTGCGCGCGCGTCTCGCACCACAGCGCGAGCCGCGCTTCGCGGGGGAGGCAGGCGCGATGTGTCCACCAGGCTCGCTTCTCGCCGTAGGGTCCGAACTGGTGGCCCTCGCTGTGCGCGATCGCGTCGTGGACGGCGCGGAAGACGTCGTTGGCGAGCATCGGCGCACGCTCGCCTGTGGGCAGGGTGACCGTAACGCTGCGAGCCATCGGATGATCCGGCGGAAGGGCCCCCTCGCTGTGCTGCGAGACCTCGGTGCGGAAGTAGAACAGGTGCTTGTTCTCGCGGAGATCGGCCAGCATCGCGGCAGAGTCGGCGTAGGGCTGCTCGGTCTCGCCGTGCCAGGGCTCGAAGGTGTAGCCGGCTTCTGTAAGCATGTTCCACTGAGCGCCGATGTGCTGCCGCAGTGATCGGTAGGAGCGGGCGACCTGCGGGTGCGCGGGCTCGTGCGGTGCGGCCGCGTATGCCCGCGCTGCAGCGATGTCGTCGAGCTCGGTCAGTCGGGGGATCGGCGTGCGCTGTGGGAAATTATGCGTATCGGCGTACCTCTCTCTGAGTGACTGGATCTCCTTGATCGGCTGGTGGCGACGGTAGCTGTCGTTGCCGGGCACGAAGGCAACGTGCGCTCGAGCGAAGGTGGGTTCTGTTCCGAGACGGGCGGCGATCGCGTTCACGGCGGATGCCGGCAGTGGATACTCGGCGGGTTCCGCGATCTCGAGCTTGCCGTCGTAGAGCCTGCCTCCCGGTGCGCCGGCGGCACGGAGAATGTCGAGGGTCTCCTGGACCTGCTGCTGCGAGCCGGTGCCGGCGGCGAAGCTGTAGACCCGGTCGGGGCCGTCAGCGTCGAAGTACCCGGCCATGATGCTGTCCTGGTCATACCGCCCCGCCAGCTCGCCGGCCCAGTCGGTGACCTGCTCGAAGCTGTCCGCGTGGACGATATATGCGCCTGCAGGCTCCGACGTGCCCTCCCAGAGCCCGTCCGCGTGCTGCAGATCGGAGATCTCGATCCCGTGACGTTCCGCGGCCGCGCGCAGGGTGTCTTCGTACTCGATCCACTCGTCGGTGTCCCAATAGCTGGGGCGCGAGCTCATCCGCATCAGCTCGCCCGAGACCGGCCGGAACGGGGTCGCGCCGATGAAGGCCTCAAGCTGCTTCTCGGCGTTCCGCTCGCGCTTCTCGGCGCGGCGGCGCCGCTGCCCTTCGGCCGTCGACGACGGGCACCGCCGCCCGCCGTGGTCGATGTCGTCGCACATTGGCCTCTCCCGTTCGTCTGCTGGGTATAGGCCGGGGTTGGGGGTGTTCGCGGACAGAAATCGGGGCCCCGCCGGTCGGCAGGGCCCCGATGAGGGCGGCACGGTCAAACGTCAGCCGTTGAGCTCCTCCCACAACTGGTAGGCGCGGTGAAACTCCGGGCTGTCATCGTCGCCGTCACGCACGAGCTGGTCGAGGTACTCGTCGAGCTCAGCCTGGGAGAGCTGGCGGGGATCCTTCATGCTTCGGCTCCCGCCTCGGCAGGCGGGCAACTGCACCGTGCGCGCGGCCGCGAACCGTTCCAGTTCCCGACGTAGAACAGCGCGCCCGGTCATCGTGTCCACTCGCTCGGGGACGGGATCGGGAGGTCAGGATCGCGGATCTCGTACTGCCGGTCTTCCACGTAGGCCGCGTACTCGTCTGCGAAGTCGTATGCCTCGGCTTCGCTGCGCCCTTCCTGGCGTGCATGATCGAACGCGCTCCGCCATGGCTGACCGGTCGAATCGAGCGGCGGGTACAGTCGGTCGATCAGCGCCTGATTCGCAGCGTCGTCGATCCGTCCGCGAGCCTCGGCGTCGGCGATCGCTCTGGCAGTCGCATGCGTGCCGTCTCGCAGCCGCGACAGATCACTCGAAGAGGGCGCCACCCGCGCATAGGTGCAGTCGTCCCACCGGCAGTAGGTGGTCGTCTCTCCTGGCGTGAGCGGGCGGGGAGTGACGCTCACCAGCGCGGCGCCACGTCCGCACACCGGGCATCGTCGAGCCTCCGCGCTGCGGACACCAACGCCGCGGCGATGGGCTGTGTTGTTCCGGCGCTCGGTCATCGCTCGCTCCCGCTCTCATTGGGCGGGTTGGTGATGATGAACCCTGTGCCGGCGTCGGGCTGGTCCTGGCGCAGTCCGACGATCTCGGTGTCGGTCGCGTCGGTGTCGTTGAGGGTCTGAGCGAGCAGGTCGGCGTACTCGTCCGCGGTGAGTGCCTGGACCGCGGCGGCGTCGGTGACGTCGACGGGCTTGCCGTTGACGTGGAAGATGCGGGTCATGGGGTTCTCTCCTGCTGATGCGTCGTGGTGTCCATCCTCGTCGTGGGTCAGCGGAGGTCGAGTTCGACGCTGTCGGCCTCGAGGTCGGGGATGGTCTGGGCGGGGTGGCTGAACGTGACAGCCGGGCCGTGGACGATTACACGGTCGCCGCGGTGGGTCGTCAGCCGGAGCATCTCGGCGAGGATCCCGTTGGCGTGGACGTTGTATGAGCCGGCGTCGGTCTCGACGCGGAACCCTACGCGCGCCTGACGGTCGGTGAGTCGGCGGACGAGGGTGAGCGGTGTGCGGACGGTTCCTGCGATGGTGACCGCGGTGCCCGTGGGGGCTGCGGCCTGGGTGATGGTCATGGCCTGTCTCCTCAATCAAATAGTGAATGTGACATTCACTGACTATACGCCTGCGAGTCTGGTAGGGGAACCCCCGTGTAGGTTTCGGTCGAAGATGTCCGTTTCGCAGACGAAATGTCCACGCGGTGTCCATCTGGACATTTCGGGCATGGGGGTGCGCCGAGTCCCGCCTCAAGGTAGTCGCGCTTCCTCGCGCTTACGCTCTTGGCGTAGACCGCCGGGCGATTTCAGGCGCTGGAGCTGCCCGCGGGCAGTTTTCCTCATGAAGTACGTGGCGTCCTTCGAGCCGTGCTCTTTGTCTGCCGCACCTCGGTGAGTTCGTTGCGGCTTGCGCGGGTGGGGCGGAACTGCTGGATGAGCACAAGGTTCGGTGTCGTTGCTGCTCCTGGGCCTCCTTGCGCCACCCACTCGCCCACTTCTTCGGTGAGGTCTTCGGTGAGCGCTTCTCCGATCCACACTGTCTCGGCACCGGCGGCGCGTCCGGCGTCACCCGGAATCACAACGATGACGTTGGAGTGTTCGCACGCGTCCAGGCACGGGCTGGCGATGACGCTCGCGCCGGAGCGGAGCTGTTGCAGTCGACGGAGCTGACAAAAGTGGTCGAAGTCCGGGTGCTTGCGTCTGCTGCCGCAATCACCACCGCGACAGACCACGACCATCGGACGAGGGTCGTCGATGGGAGCCTGTCGGCGTGACCGTGCCATAGCGTTCCACCTTCCGCAGAGTGTTACTATCTTCGCATGTCTGAAGGTAAGAAGGTCTGTACGTTTGGCCCCGAAAGCCAGTACGTCGAGATGGCCGTGGAAGTGTTCGCGCTGCTGGCCGACTCGACGCGAGTGCGCATCATCCTTGCGCTGCGTGCGGGGGAAATGTCCGTGGGCGAGCTGGCGGAGGCGGTCGGAAGATCTCCCACGGCGGTGTCGCAGCATCTGGCGAAGCTGCGGTGGGGACGGATCGTCAGCACCCGTCAGGAAGGGACCCGCGTGTTCTACCGTCTGGTCGATGAGCACGCACGCCGGCTGGTGGCGCACGCGGTCTACCAGGCCGAGCACGCGCTGTACGAGACCCCGGCGCACCACCGCGGCGAGGCCGCTGTCGAGGACCTCGAAGAGACCCTCGCCGAAACGCCTGGTGGCGCCTCATGACGACAACGTTGGATGCAGGGACGCGAGACGGCGGTCGGGTACTCACGAGGCCGCCGTCCATCTTCGTCGCCGGAGCGAAGCTTCCCGAAGTCCGATGGGCGGCGGCCGCGCTCGTGCTGTTCCTGGCGGGATGGGGGCTCCAGGTCGCGGGAGCCCCGGAGTGGACGTGGTGGACGCTTTATCTTGCGTGCTACGTCGCCGGCGGGTGGGAGCCCGCCCTGGCGGGCCTGCGCGCGCTACGGGAGAAGACGCTCGACGTCGACCTGTTGATGATCGTCGCGGCCATCGCCGCCGCCTCGATCGGCCAAGTCTTCGACGGCGCGCTCCTGATCGTGATCTTCGCCACCTCGGGCTCGTTGGAGGCGATCGTGACGCAGCGCACCGCTGACTCGGTCAGTTCCCTGCTGAACCTCACCCCGGAGGAGGCCACCCTCCTCGACGAGGACGGGTCCAGCCGGGTGGTGGAGACGAGCAGCCTGACACTGGGCCAGGTGATCCTGGTGCGGCCGGGGGAGAGAATCGGCGCAGACGGCACCGTCGTGGACGGTGTCAGCGAGGTGGACCAGCAGGCCATCACCGGAGAGTCGGTGCCAGTGGTGCGCGGCGTCGGGGACGAGGTGCTGTCGGGCACGGTCAACGGAACCGGGATGCTGCAAGTGCGTGTCGGCCGTCCGCCCGCAGACTCGGTGATCGCCCGCATCGTGACGATGGTGGAGCAGGCGTCGGCGACCAAGGCGAAGACGCAACTGTTCATCGAGAAGGTGGAACAGCGGTACTCCCTCGGCGTGGTCGTGGCGACGTTGCTGGTGTTCACCGTCCCGCTGCTCGTGTTTGGGGAGCCGTTCGAGGCGGCACTGTTGCGCGCGATCACGTTTATGATCGTCGCCTCGCCATGTGCGGTGGTGCTGTCCACCATGCCTCCGCTGCTGGCGTCGATCGCGAATGCCGGCCGCCACGGTGTGCTGGTGAAGTCCGCGAACGTGATGGAAAGCCTCGGCCGCACGAGCCTCGTCGCGTTCGACAAGACCGGCACCCTCACCGAGGGCGCCCCGGAGGTCTCTGCGATCACCGTGGACACCGACCACACCGATGAAGACAGGCTGCTGCGGCTGGCGGCCGCGGTGGAGCAGTACAGCGAGCATCCTCTCGGTCGCGCCGTCGTCCGCGCCGCGACCGCGCAGGGTGTGACCGTTCCTGCGGCACATGAATTCCGCGCACTTCCCGGCCGCGGAGTCACGGGAACCGTCGATGGGCGAACGGTGCTGATCGAGCGGGGCGCGTCCACCGCCGACACCATCGGAACGGTTGTCGTGGTGAAGGTCGACGGCGCGACCTGGGGCACGATCACGTTGGTCGACCGCATCCGACCGGATGCTGCCGCCGCAGTGCGCGAGACCGTCGCGGTGACCGGGAGTCCGGCGCGACTGCTGACCGGGGACAACCCGGGGACCGCCGCACACGTCGCGACACAGACCGGCGTCGACGAGGTGCACGCCGAACTGCTGCCGGACCACAAGAGCGAACTCGTGGCCGGGTGGGAGCAATCCGGGCATCGGGTGATGATCGTCGGCGACGGCGTGAACGACGCGCCCGCCCTCGCGGCGGCGTCGACGGGCGTCGCGATGGGACGGCACGGCTCCGACCTTGCCCTGGAAACAGCCGACGTCGTGATCGTGCGCGATGAACTCGGCACCGTGCCGCGGCTGATCGGGATCTCCCGCCGGGCCCGCCGGTTCGTGATCGCCAACCTGATCATCGCGGCCACCTTTATCACCGTGCTCGTCACCTGGGACCTCATCGGCACCCTGCCGCTCCCGCTCGCCGTCGCCGGCCACGAAGGCTCCACCGTCATCGTGGCCCTCAACGGACTCCGCCTGCTCCGCGCGTCCGCCTGGCGGGCCTGACGCTCCACACCCACGGAGGGAGCTCACCATGAGCACTCCTGCACGTCCATCATCGTCGGAGGTGCGCCGCCACCTGTGGCGCGCCTTTGACGCGGACTACGCCCTCTACACGAACCGAACTGACGGCACGCTCACCGTGCACTACGCAGCCGTCGAGGGTGCGCGAGAACGGCTGGCGGCGTTGGTCGACGCGGAGAACACCGCCGGGTCGGGCCTCCGGTGGCGGGCACGCGAGGATCGCGGGCACCTGGTGCTCGAGGTGACGGGCCCCGCCGAGCAGGTGGATGGGCTGGCGCTCGGATGATCCACGTCCTCCGCAACGTGACGTACGCCAAGCTGTTCGCCGCGCAGGTTGTCGCGCTTCTCGGAACCGGACTGCTCACGGTGGCCCTCGGACTGCTGGCGTTCGACCTCGCGGGCGACGCGGCCGGGTCCGTGTTGGGCACGGCGCTGACCATCAAGATGGTTGCCTACGTCGGTGTCGCCCCGTTGATTGCCGCGGTCGTGGACCGGCTCCCGGAGAAGGCCGTCCTGGTGACCGCCGATCTGGTTCGGCTCGCGATCGCGCTCACCTTGCCGTTCGTGACCGAGACGTGGCAGATATATGTGCTCGTTTTCGTGTTGCAGTCCGCGTCGGCCACGTTCACGCCCGCGTTCCAGTCCCTCATACCCGCGGTGCTGCCCGAGCCCCGCGACTATACCCGTGCACTGTCGCTATCCCGGTTGGCCTACGACCTCGAATCGCTGCTCAGCCCGACCATCGCCGCCGTCCTACTCACGGTCATCAGCTACAACAACCTGTTCGTCGGCACCGCACTCGGCTTCACGCTCTCCGCCACCCTCGTGCTCGCTTCCCGTCTACCCCCTTCCAGTGAGGAGCCGGGCACGTTGACGTTCTGGCAGCGGCTCCGGATCGGAGTGAAGGTGTTCGCCCGCACCAAGACTCTGCGCTTCCTGCTGCTGACGAACGTCGTGGTGGCCGCCGGCACCGCGATGGTGCTCGTCAATTCCGTCGTCTACGCCAAGGGGCTGTTCGGGCTCGACGATGCCGCCCTGGCGATCACCCTTGCCTGCTACGGGGTCGGGTCGCTGGTGGTCGCGCTCAATATCCCGTGGATCGTGGACCGGCTCGGCGTTGTCCGCACGATGACCGCCGGCGCCGCCCTCATCGCCCTGGGGCTGGTCGCCGCGGTGGTCGTCACCGTCGCCGACACGACGTCTGGGACCGGCTGGGGATGGCTGCTGGCAACGTGGGTTGCCCTCGGCATGGGCACGTCGCTGGTGAACACGCCCTCGCCCCGCCTCCTGGCGGACGCCTCGACACCACAGAACCGGAACCTCGTCTACACGGCGCAGTTCGCCCTCTCACACGCCTGCTTCCTGATCACCTACCCGATCGCCGGATGGCTCGGCGCGATCAGTCTCACCGCCGCGGCCGCGGTGCTCCTAGGGATCGCAGTACTCACCGCCGCCGCGGCAGGCGGCTATGCCGCCGTGCAACGGCTCCGCACTCTCAGCGACGAGCCCGCCGCAGGGGCGGTCGCGAGGCGGTAGAGAGACGGCGCGGACATACGCCACGCTCAGTCTCCGGCTTGGCACGGTGTGCGACGCCCACTTCTTGCGACGGGTCCCCGGGAAGGATCGATTCCGAGCGAGCTGGCATCTTGGATGGACAAAATTGGTTCGCTCTGCACTCCCCGCAACGTGGACAAGTCTCGCGAGCCAGTCGTGCTTCTAAGCCTCGATCCACCGATGAGCCTTCGGCTGGCCGTCCTGGCGTGACCGGTGCGAGATGATGCGCCGCGGGCAGGGGTGTGTTCCGGGCGTCGCATCCCGGTCGTCCACTTCGTTCTCGGTCGTGCCGCTGGTGGCGGCGGTAGTCAGCTGGCCGCTGCCGGTGGTGGCGCGTGCGTCGCGGTGAAGAGCCGTTCGAACGCGGTCTGCCAGGGCCAGGCCTCGGGCAGGTGCAGGGTGATCCGGCGCGCGGACCGCGCCAGCCGTGCCGGCACCGAGATGAGGGTTCGGCGGATCGTCGCGGTCGTCGCTCGGGCGAGCCGACCCGCCCGGTCGGCGATCAGCCCGGCGGCGCGGGTGAGGTTGAACGCGATCACCGCGAGCACGAGCCAGGCGCTGTTCGCGGTGAACACCCCGGACGGCAGGTGAGCGAGCGGACCGCCCTTCAGATCGGCGTGGACCTGTTCGATGATGGCGTGACCGCGGTGGGTCTTGTCTGCCGCGACGGTGCCCATCGTCGTCTTGTCGGTCGTGGTGAAGAACGCGTGATGCCGATAGACGTCGAACAGCGTCGGCTGTTCCACCTTGTTCGGGTTCAGGTCCGGGATCCGCCGCACCACCAGCCGCCCGTCGACCCGTTCGGCCTTCTTCCGTGAACGGAACGCAGTGAAGGCCACTTCGGCGACCTCTGCTTTCGAGATCAGCTGACCGGTGGCCTCGTCACGGATCGAGTCGGTGTACTCGATCATCTCCCACGCATCCTCGGGGATCGTCGCGATCGCCGCCTTCACCGCGGGGTCCATCCGGACGGTGACCGATACGTCCGCGCCTGCTTTGATCGCCGTGCCGATGGTGGCGTGTCCGTAGAACGCGGAGTCCGCGCGCAGCAACGGGCGGGCGCCGTTTCCGGAGTGCATGCGGCGGAGGGTGGCCAGGGCGTCGCCGACGATCCGGGCGGCGCCCTTCGGGGACCCGGTCTTCCCCTGCCGCAGTCGCTGACCCAGGATCACCGGAGCCGAGGTCGAGGTGCTGGCGGTGGCGATAAGGGCGTTCAGCCCGCGGACGCCGGAGTACCCGAACGAGGCGCCCTGCTTCTGGTATCCGTGGACCTCGATGATCGTGTCGTCCAGATCGACCATCACCCGCTCGTCGTTCGCGGCCTGCAGCAGTGGCGCGGCCTGGGTGAGGTTCACCAGGGTTCGGGAGGCGATGGCGTCGAGTTGGCGGACGTGCCCGAACCGGAACTCCCGCAGGAACGAGCCCAGCGTCGACGGCGCATACGTCCGATCGAACAGCCGGCCCATCCCGCCGTGACGCAGCACGTTCATGTCGTCGATCGAGTCCGCACCGGCGAGCATCCCCGCGACCAGCGCCATCACCTTGCCGCCAGCGTTCGCACCCTTGTCTGTCGGGACGGTCAACCGCGACTGGGCGAGCTCGTCGAGACCCGCGGAACGGGCGAGACGGAGCATCGGAACCAGCCCCACGGCCGACACCAGATTCGGATCATCGAACATCGCCGACACGGCAGCGGGAGCATGCTTGAATTGCACCTACGGGATGCCTCTCGTTTCTGGGAACTAGAACCTTAGACAAGCTCTATTTTCCCTGATCCGAGGGGCATTTCCGTGTCACGGCACCCGCTCACACCCCAAACTCATCGGTGGATCGAGGCTAAGTCAGAGTGCGGCGGCTCCGGCCTCAGCCACAGTCTGGTCCTCCTCGATGCTACCGGTGGACACTCCGATGGCTCCGACGATGACGCCGTCGCGGACCAGCGGAATGCCCCCGGGGAACACGACGATACGGCCACCGTGAGCGTCGTTGAGTCCGTACAGGTCGCCCGTCGGGCGCGTTGCCTCGGTGAGGTCCTTGGTCTGGGTCTGGAAAGCGATGGACGTGTACGCCTTGTTGATGGCGATGTGGATGCTGCCGATGTTCGCAGTATCCATCCGCACGTGTGCCTTGAGGTTGCCTCCGGCGTCCACGACGGCGATGTCCTGGGGCTGTCCGATCTCCTCAGCGCGCGCGATGGCGGCATCGATGACGCGGCGAGCGTCCTCAAGGGTGATGGTGTCCTGAATCTTGGGGTTCGACATGGTGTCTCCTCTTCATTGAAGGTCAGGTGTTGCGGGTGTTAGGCGTCGCGTGAGCGACGACTGGGGTGGAGCCTCGGCCGGCCCCGATGAAGGCCTGACAGACATGGGCCGGCCGAGGGGTTGAAAGTTCCCGTCAGGCGACGGGAAGCAGTGCGATGGAGAGCGCGGCGGCGAGCGCGCCTCCGATGAGCGGGCCGGCCACGGGCACCCAGGAGTACGCCCAGTCGGAGGTGCCCTTGCCCTTGATGGGGAGGATGGCGTGAATGATGCGAGGCCCGAGGTCGCGCGCGGGGTTGATGGCGTAACCGGTGGGGCCGCCGAGGCTGATACCGATACCGATGACCAGGAAGGCGACGGGCAGGGCGCCGAGTTCCGCGGGGGTGCCTCCATTGGTGAAGGCGAGGATGCCGAACACGAGGACGAACGTTCCGATGACCTCCGCGACGAGGTTGGAGCCGTAGGCACGGATGGCAGGACCGGTCGAGAAGACGCCGAGCTTCGTGGCGGGGTCGGGCTCTTCGTCGAAGTGGCGCCGGTATGTGATCCAGACCAGGAGCGCTCCGAGCATGGCACCGACGAGCTGAGCGGCAATGTAGACGAGGAACTGCACGAATGTGATGTTTCCGAGGATCAGCAGGGCGATGCTGACGGCCGGGTTGAGGTGCGAGCCCGAGGAGTACGATGCCGTGACTCCAGCGAAGACGGCGAGACCCCAACCGATGCTGACCGCGAGGAATCCTGATCCGAGACCCTTGCTCTTGATGAGGGAGACGTTGGCGACGACTCCGCAACCCAGCAGAAGTAGCAGGGCCGTTCCGACCGTTTCGGAGAGGAAGATCAATCCGAGGTCCATGGTGTTTCCTTTCCGCGGACGTCTGCGTCCGCGCAGGTCAAACCACGCGCTCGGGTGCGCGTGGTCACAGATGGTGGTGCGAGGGGGCGGCGCCCGGGTAGAAGGTGGAAGGTCAATCGCGGTCTACCCGGGCGCGCTCGGTACGGGACTGTGCGGCGCAGCGCGACCTACGCCGAACAGCGGGGGGCTCCTCAGAAGGTGCGGATCGGGATCTCCGCGGGAGCCTCGAGAAGTTCGCGAATCTCGTCGTCAAGCTTGACAAGCGTGATGGACGCGCCCGCCATGTCCAGCGAGGTGCAGTACTCGCCGACATAGCTACGGGTTGGGGTGATTCCCTGGGCCGCGAGCTTCTCGTGTGCG
>JAFEGM010000115.1 GCA_018240025.1 Verrucomicrobiota bacterium | reverse complement strand
CAGGCCGCGTATCAAAACGTGGTCAGAGCGAGCGAGGCGCGAAAGCGGAAGAAGTGAGAGGTGAGAGGTGAGAGGTGAGAGGTGAGAGGTGAGAGGTGAGAGGTGAGAGGTGAGAGGTGAGAGGTGAGAGGTGAGAGGTGGGAGGTGACGAGCGGGAAGCTTCGAGTTTCAACCTTCGGACTTCCTTCGAGCTTCGAGTTTCGAGCTTCGAGTTTCCCGCTCTAGGCCGAATGACCTAGCCGCCCCCGGCATTTGCCCCAATCGGGGCGACCCGCTTGTCGGAGCGCGCGGGAGGGCGCAAAACGCGGCCCATGACCGCCTGCGCCTACCATCCGCATTCGCTGCTCCAAGCGCTGCCTGCCGCCGACGCCCGTCCGGCGACGCCGAGCCGGCCCGCGCTGCGCTTCGCGCATTACCGTGTGCTGGAGCAGGCCGACGGCTCGGCGCAGCGGCTCGGGGAGGGGTCGATGGGCGTGACCTACCGCGCGCTGGACGAGCGGCTGCATCTGGAAGTGGCGCTGAAGATGATCGCCCCCGGCCGGCAGAGCGATCCGAGCGTGCACGCCCTTTTCCTCCGCGAGGCGCGGGCTGCGGCGCGGGTCCGGCACACGAATGTGGCCAGCGTGCTCGCGCTCGACGACACCACGGAGCAGCCCTTCTACGCCATGGAGCTGATCGACGGCGTGACGCTGGAGGCGTTCCTGCGCGAGCGCGGCCCGCTGCCGCTCGGGTTGGCGCTGAGCCTGGCCGGGCAGATCGCGCGCGGGCTGGAGGCGATCCACCGGCAGGGCCTGGTGCATCGCGACCTGAAGCCGGCCAATCTCATGCTCGTGCCGCACTCCGGGGACGGCGCGCCCGAATGGCAGGTGAAGATCATCGACTTCGGCGTGGCCTGCGCCTCGGGCGGCGCGGCGGACGAGGACGGCGAGTTCTGCGGGTCGGTCATGTATGCGAGCCCGGAGCAGTGCCGCTCCCTGCCGAACCTCGACCCGCGGGCCGATCTCTACGCGCTGGGCTGCATTCTTTGGGAAATGTTGACCGGCCGGCCGCCGTTCCGCGCCGAGTGTGCGACCAAGCTGATGCGCTGCCACGTGCAGGCGCCGCTCCCGTTGGGCGAACTGGCCGCCCAGCCAGCCTGGGTCGTAGAGCTGCTCGTCGCTCTGCTCTCGAAGGATCCCGCGCAACGCCCGGGCGACGCCGGCCGGGTGGCGCGCCGGGTCGAGGCCGGGGCGGTCGGGGCCGAAGCTCCGGGTTCCGCGACCGCGCCGTCGCTGCCGCGTCCGGCGGCCCGCTGGTTTCTCATCGTGCTCCTGCTCGTTCACGCGGCCATCGCGGCCGGCATCGTGAGCTACCTGCGGGCCGACGAGATGGCGGGCGATTACGCGGGCCACCCCGCTCGTCCGACGCAGCATTTTCCCCAGCCTTGATTCCCTCGATCCCGACATGTCTAAACGACCCGTGCACGCCGCCCATTATTCCATCCGCGAGGCGCTCGTCTCGCTGGCCGAGAGCCCGCGCGAGCTCGACGGCGATCTTAACGAAGTGGGCTTCCCGACGCTCGCGCGGGCCCTCTCGGACTGGAGCGGCTCGGTTACCTTTTCGCGCCTGCCGCTGCATGGCGGGCTGACCATCCGCCTTTGGCTCGACCACGGCATCGTCCGTCACGTCACCGCCGGGGAGGCGGAATGCGCCACCCTCTGGGAGGCGGTGGAAGCCCTCTGCGGCGTGCAACTGGCCGAGGCGGGCAGTTTCGATCTCGATCCGTTCGTCACGCTGCCCAGCCGGGTGGCCGGCGTCTGGCCGCTGGGCGAAATGGCCGAGGCGGTGGAGCAGCGCTGCGCCGCCATCCTGGCGCTGGCGGCCCGCGTCGCCGACGTTCGCGCGCTCTTCCGCTGGACCGCCCGGCGGCTCGATCCGGCCACGCTCGACGATCCCGCGCTGGCCCGCTTCGTCTCCGGCTCGAATGCGGCGCTGCTCGCCGGGGTCGATGCCGCCACGCTCGCGCGTCGTCAGGGGGTCAGTCTGCGCCAGGCGCTGGCCTATCTCTCGCTGCTGGTGAATCACGGGTCGATCGAACCTTTCGAAGCCGAGGTCGACGAGCTGACCGACGAGCCGCTGGACGGCGTCTCGTGGTTCTACCGCCTCGACGACGGCACCGAACTCGGCCCGTCGCCCGACCGCGAACTCTTCTCCATGGTCGCCGCCCGGCAGGTTTCCGCCGAGGCGCTCGTCTGGCGCAACGGCCAGTCGATGTGGATGCCCTACCGCACTGCCCGGGCCGCCGCCTTGAAAGAGCGCGCGCTCAAGGCCACCGCCATGCTGCGTCAGTCGCCCTGCGGCGGCTGCGGCAAAGTCTTCCGCGAGGCCGCCATGACCTTCTTCACCGGCCATCTGCTCTGCGCCCCCTGCCGCCAGCGCTTCGTGGCCGGCAAGCCCCTCGCACCGACTGCCCCCGCGGCCGAGCTGAAGGTGCCGCTGACGGCGTCGATCGGACAGCGGCTGCGGAAGATCTTTGGGGGATAGGGAGTCGGTGTTGGGATTTGAGCTCAGCGCAGAAGTTCGAAACTCGAAGTGCGAAACTCGAAGGAAGTTCGAAGTTCAAAGTTCCCAGTTCGAAGGGCCTGAGCGAGCATCCGGTCCGATGGCGCAGGCTGTCCGTCTGAATTTCCCGTTACGACGACGAGTCCGAGCTATTGGCGTCTTTGAGCTTTGGACTTCGAGTTTCCTTCGAGTTTCGAACTTTGAGTTTCGAGTTTCTTGGCAGCGTTCCGCCCCGGCTCACGCGAGTCTCCTCCCCACTTCCGCGCTCACCCGCTTGCCATCGGCCCGGCCGGCGACCTTCGGCTGCACGGCTTTCATCACGGCACCGAGCTGGGCTTTGCCGGTGGCGCCGACCTCGGCGATGGCGGCGTCGATGAGCGCGCCGAGTTCTGCGTCGGTCAGCTCCTTCGGCAGGTAGGCACCGAGCACCTCGATCTCCTGCTTCTCCTTGGCGGCCAGTTCGGGCCGGCCGCCCTTTTCGAAGCCGTCCACCGCATCGCGGCGCTGCTTGACCTGTTTGCGCACGACCGCCTCGATTTCGGCATCGGTCAGCACGGCGTCGGCGCCGCCTTTCTCGATCGCGGCCATCTTCACGGCCGACTTGAGCATGCGGATGGTGTTCAGCCGGTCCATCTCGCGGGCCTTCATGGCCTCCTTGAGGTCGTTGGCGATGCGATCGTTGAGAGACATGAGGCCCGACTTCGTCGGGAAGGTTCAAGAATCAAGAGACAAGATTCAAGGAGTGGCTGCCGCTGTCCCAGCGGCCGAGCGCCTGGGAGCGAAGCAAAGATCTCGGGCTAGAGCGGCGAGGCAGCCACTGGCGGCGGTGATCTGCCCTTGAGGACAAGGGCAGCCACTGCATTGCGCGCCGCTCCTTACCCCTTCCGCCTTTGGCCTTCCTTGAATCTTGATTCCTGAATCTTTTTCCTTCCCGACGAAGTCGGGCCCCTACATTTCCGCGTGGAACTCCTGCAGGGTCTTCACGGCCAGGCCCTGCGCCTGCAGGCTCCTGATCGCGCCCACGGCGGCGCGGGCGGCGCTCAGCGTGGTCATGATCGGCACGCGGTGGGAGACGGCGGCGGTGCGGATGCGGATTTCGTCGGCCCGCGGATCGGCGCCGGAGGGGGTGTTGATGATGAAGGCGATCTCGCCGTTCTTGATCATGTCCAGCACGTGCGGGCGCCCCTCGGCCAGCTTGTTGATGCGCGTGGCCGTGCCGCCACCGGCCAGGATGGCCGCGTGGGTGCCGGCGGTGGCGAAGACCTTGAAGCCGAGGTCGGTATAGGACTTGGCCAGCTCGGCCGCCTGCGGCTTGTCGGAATCCTTCACGCTGAGGAAGAGATTGCCCTTGATCGGCAGCGGTCCGCCGGCCGCCATCTGCGACTTGGCGAAGGCCAGGCCGAGATCGGCGTCGATGCCCATGACCTCGCCGGTCGAGCGCATTTCCGGTCCGAGGGTGATGTCGACGCCCGGGAAGCGATTGAACGGGAAGACCGCCTCCTTCACCGCGTAGTGCGGCGGGACGATCTCCTCGGTGAACCCGAGATCCTTCAGCTTGGCCCCGGCCATGACGCGCGCGGCCAGCTTGGCCAGCGGCACGCCGATCGCCTTGCTCACGAACGGCACCGTGCGGCTGGCGCGCGGATTGACCTCGAGCACGTAGACGACGTTCTCGCGCACGGCGAACTGCACGTTCATCAGGCCACGCACGTCGAGTTCCTTGGCCATGGCCTTGGTGGCCTCGGCGATGGTGCGCAGGACGGTGTCGCTGAGCGAGAACGGCGGGATGACGCAGGCGCTGTCGCCGCTGTGGATGCCGGCCTGCTCGATGTGCTCCATGATCGCGCCGATCACGCTGAGCTCGCCGTCGCTGATGCAATCGACGTCCACCTCGGTCGCGTCCTCGAGGAAACGGTCGACGAGGATCGGCCGGTCCGGGCCCGCGTTCGGGCCGTGCACCCGCATGTAGCGGCGCAGCGTCTCCTCATCGTAAATGATCTGCATGGCGCGCCCGCCGAGCACGTAGGACGGCCGCACCAGCACCGGGTAGCCGATGCGCTGGGCCACGCTGACCGCGCCGTTCTCGTCGGTCGCCGTGCCGTTGGGCGGCTGCTGAAGGCCGAGCTTGGTCAGCATGGCGGCGAACTCCTTGCGGTTCTCCGCCCGCTCGATGCTGGCCGGGCTGGTGCCGATGATGGTGACGCCGTTCTTGGCCAAATCGGCCGCCAGATTCAGCGGCGTCTGCCCGCCGAAC
>JAFEGM010000114.1 GCA_018240025.1 Verrucomicrobiota bacterium | reverse complement strand
TCGTCCGCGTCGGTGTCTTCATCGCCTGCGTCGTCGTCGTCGTCCGCGGCTTCCTCGAGATCGTCGTCGCTAACGCCCGCCATCGCTTCGTCGACGGAGGCGAACTCCATCGCCGCTTCGACGCTGTAGTCCTCGATCGACTCCCACTCTTCGGATTCCACGATCTCGACGATCTCCTCGTATTCCTCGGTGATCGTCTCGTTCCACTCCATCGTGTACTCTTCCCAGTAGCGGAAGGTGACGTGCTCGTACGCGTCGGCGGGGTAGGGATTGATCGGGAAATTGACGCCCTGGCCGTCGTTGGTGATCGGATTCTTGTCGTTGCTCCAGGTGTCCTGCGGGGAAGTCAGCGGCTCCTCGGGGATGAAGACCCAGTTGTCGCCAGCATTGAACTGGTCGTTCATCAGATAATTGTAGGGCATATAGCAATAGCCCTTGTCGCCCCAGTCCTCGCCCCAGGAGTTGCGCACGATGAAGACCTTCTCGGAGTCGGAGTAGCCCACGGCGCACATGGCGTGGCCGCCGTGCGATTCACGCCCCGCTTCGTTCGGGCTGGGCATCGGCACGACGCCGCCGCGCTGGTTGGCGTCGTCGAACGACTTGAAGGTCAGACAGCCGAAGACGATCGGCAGCCCGGCAGCGAGAGCTTCCTTCCAGGCCTCCAGCTTGTTCGGCACGTTCTGCATGTCCTTGATGCGGGACTGCGAGCCTTCCTCGTACGCGTCGCGGTTTGGCTTCACCGTGACGAGCTTTTCCTCGAAGGGCCAGGTCTTCTCCGAGCAGGCGCCCAGCTTTTGCATGCCTTCCATGGCCAGCTGAATAACGCTGCCCTCGTCCTTGTCGGCATCGCCGTTCCGCAGCCGGGCGTTGTAGTAGATGAACAGCCGGCTGACGTCGTACTCGTTCCCGGTGGTCCGCTTGACCCAGTAGTCGTAGGCGCCGGCCACGGCGTTGGCGGTGCAGGAGTTGGTTTGCCCCTGGTTCAGCACCGGCGGCATGTAGGGGCGGAGGTCGACCTTGTTCGGAAGCTTGGCCCCGGCGATCTCGGCGGGGGCTTCGAAGACCTTGGCCGAGGGACTGGCCTTCATGGGCCGGTAGCCAGTGTCCGGCAGCGATTCGTGTTTGGGCATGATGCGGTTGGGGTAGTGCGTGCGGCCGGCGTGTCGGCCTGCGACCGCGCAGGATTTCAAATGCCCACCCTTGGGCAAGCCGATTCCGGTTCCCAGAACCGGGGCCGGGCGTCAGGCCTGATCCGACGGGCCTGGGTTCTCGGTGCCCCCCTGCGGCGCAGGTCCGAGCACCCGGTCCAGCACGGCCGAGATCTCCTCCACGCGATACGGCTTGGAGAGGATGTCGGCGAAGCCGTGGTGGGCGTAGTCCGCCATGATCGAAGCATTCGCGTAGCCGCTGGAAACGATCGCCCGGACGAAGGGATCGGCCGCCTTCAGCGTGGCCAGAACCTCCATGCCTCCGAGACCGCCCGGGACGGTCAGGTCGAGAATGTAGGCATCGTAGGGCGTGCCGGCCGCGCGGGCCCGCTCGTAGGCATCGAGCGCGGTCTGCCCGTCCGCCACGGCCGTGACCTCGTAGCCGAGCTGCTCCAGCATCACACTGGCGAGCTGTCGGATATCGGCCTCGTCGTCCATGACCAGAATGCGCCCGCTGCCCCGGTGCATTTGATAGGGGCCGGTGTCCGTCTGGGGGGTGGGGAGATGCTCCGCGGAGGCCGGAAGATAGACCCGGAAGATCGTACCCTGGCCCGGAATCGAATCGAAATTGATGACGCCCCCGTGGTTCTTGATGATCGAGTAAGACGTCGCCAAGCCGAGCCCGCTGCCGTGATCCTTGGTCGTGAAGAACGGGTCGAAGATCTTACTCTGGTTCTCCGGAGGAATGCCCTTGCCGGTGTCCTCGACGCAGATCTTGACGTAATATCCGGGGGGCAGTCCGGTCGGATGTCCTTCCTCGAGTTCCCGCGCCTGGGCCCAGACATCGAGCGCGCCGCCATCCGGCATGGCCTGCACGGCGTTGATGGCGAGGTTGTTGATGACCTGCGAGAGCTGGCCGGCATCGACCTCCACCGGCGGCAGGTCGGCCGGCAGGTTGAAGCGCACCACGACTTTCGAGCCGTGCAGCGCGAAATCGACCGACTCGCGGATGATGTCGTCGAGCCGCGCCAGCTTCTTCACCGGCGCGCCGCCCTTGGAAAAGGTCAGCAGCTGCGAAGTCAGGTCCTTGGCCCGGAAGGAAGCGCGCTCCGCCTCGTCCAGCTTGGCGGCGGCGCGGGCGGGCTGGTCGAGGAACATCTTCGCCAGCGAGACGTTGCCCACCACCGCGGTGAGGATGTTGTTGAANNCGATGCCGCCGGCGAGGATGCCGATGGATTCGAGCTTCGACGCCTTCATCATCTCCGAGGCCATGCGCTGCTCCGGCGTGGTATCGCGGAAGACGCGCACGGCACCGATGATCTTGCCGTCGCGATTGCGGATGGGCGCGGTCGACTTGGCCACCGGAATGCGGGCGCCGCTCTTGTGCGTGGCGAACGCGCCGCTGGGCTGGATGACCACCTCGCCGCTCTGCAGCACGCGGGCCAGCGGGTCGCCCCGGAAGCCCCCGGTGGCGGTGCCGATGTAGAAAAATCCGGAAAGCTCGCAGCCGACCAACTCCTCCTGCGTGCGGCCGAGCAGCGTCTCGGCCACCCGATTGGCGAAGACCACGCAGCCGGTGGAGTCGGTCGTGATGACGCCATCGGCGATCGAGGCGAGCGTCACCGCGAAGCGGTCCTTTTCCTCGTCGAGCGACTGGGAGACGGACTCGGCCTCCAGCGCCAGCACGAGGGCGGCGGCGGCAGCCTGCACGAGATCGGCCTCCGAGCGATCCCACCGCCGCGGGGCCACGCAGTCGTCGAGACCCAGAAATCCGACGAACTCGCCCCGCACGAGCAGCGGCGCGAGGAGCGCCGAGCGGACTCCGCCCGAGCTGAAGAGGGACCGCTCCGGCTCGCCGAGCGTATCGACCTCCAGCGCCAGTGGTTCGCCGGCCCGCAGCTTGCGCAGCCACTCGGGGTTGTAGGCGTCGAAGGGAATGCGCTCCAGCCCGAAGACCTCGAGCTCCGAGAAGATGCCGGGCGAGCACCATTCGCTGACCGGGATGGCGTGCACCGCTCCGGTGCGGGCATCGACCGTGTTCGAGTAGTAGTACGTGCGGCTGGCGCCGGCCGCCTTGCCGAGAGCCGCGAGGAGGGCGGAGATCGACTGCTCGCGGGCGCGCGGCTTGAGCAGCTCCAGCTGCATCTCGACCTGCGCCGTCATGTAGCGATTGCGGCGCTTGAGCGATTCCACCGCCGACATGCGCTCCGTGATGTCCTGAATGGCCACCAGCCGGGCCTTGTGCCCGTCGAAGGCAATGCTGGTGGCGGAGACCTCCACCGTGATGATCTCCCCCGTGCGCTTCCGATGCCGCCAGGTACGCCGGAGGGGAGTCTCGATCTTGCGGGCAATGTGCTGCTGAAAGAGCGCCAGATCCTCCGCCGGCCGCATGTCGAGCAGCGTGAGCTGCATGAATTCCTCGCGCGAATAGCCGTACTGCCGCAAAGCCGCCTCGTTCACGGCCAGGAACTTCAACGTATCGTAGTCGAAGATATACATCGGCTGCGGATTGTCGTCGAAGAGCTGCCGGAAACGCAGCTCCGACTCCGTCAAGCGGGCCGCAATGGCCAGCCGTTCACCCGCATCCCGAGCCCGGATGAAGACCCCCTGCACGCCCGGCAGATGCAGCAGATTCTGGCCCGTCACATCGACCTGAACCCAGTGGCCCTGCGCGTGGTGCAGCCGCACCGCCATGTCCGCCTTGCCGCCCGGTCGGCTGACGATCTGAGAGAGCGCGTGCCGGGCGGTGGCATGATCTTCCTTGTGGATGAGATCGAAGATGTCGCGCCCGACGAGTTCGTCGGGATGGTAGGCCAGCAGCGCGAAGAGCGCGCCGGTCACCAGGCGCACTTTGCCGTCGGGCCCGATGAGTCCTAGGATCTCCGAACCGAACTCCAGCAGCAGGGGCAGGATCTCCCGTCGGCTGGCGGACATGGCGCCACCGATCGAAGTGTCCGAGGTGCCCGGCTTCGGCAGTCGTTCCACCGGCGGCGTGGAGGCGGCCGGCACCGGCGCTGGCGGGGATTTCGCGGCCGGCGGGGAGAGAGTTTCCGCAACCGGGGCAGCGACTGAAACGGTTGGAGAGCCCGGAACCGCTGTCTCCGCGAGCGGAGTGCCCGGCGGATCGAGGCGGCGGGGCGGCAGCGAAACCGGAGCGGTGCCACCGGGAGGTCGCGGCGCTTCCGGAGACGCGGCCGGGGGTGTCTGCGCCAACAGCGCAGCGATGGGCGCAGCCAGAGCCGCGGGCGACGGCAGCACGGTCGTGCGGGGTGCCTCGCCCAGCGCGGCCGGCACTAGCCGCGGCAGCGGCGGCAGCGGGACAGGGGAGGTCCCGGGGACGGCGGGGCGACCGGCCGCAGCCGCGGGTGGGGTGACCGGCGGCGGTTCAGGGGCCGATGTCGCCGCTGCCGCCAGCGCTTCGGCCACGAAGGTCTCCGGATCCGGGAGCGGAGGCGGCTCGGCCCCCGGCGGTTCGGCGGACGGCTCTGGAGCGGGCGGAGCAGAGGACGGCGGGGGCTTTAGCTGGCCGGCCGCGAGCCCGGCCAGTTCGCGCAGCGAGTTCGCGTCCTCGTAGCCCAGCATTCGCGAAGCCAGATCGCCCACCCAGACGGTCCCCCACAGCTCGCCCGCGGAGTCGAGCACCGGGGCCGAGGCGAAGAAGTGAATGCCATGCGGCCCCTGCACCGCGGCATGATGCCGGAAACGCGGATCGGCCGCCGCATCCTCCGTCCAGACGATGGCGTCGGGACCGGCGCTGCGGCACGGAGCGAGGAAAAACTCGTCCACGCCCGAAGGGATGCCGTTCGTCCCGGCACTGGCCAGCGGCGCGACGCCCTCGGGGAGAAAGCGCACCACCTGCGCCCAGCGGGACTGGAAGACGCTGCCGGCCAGACGGGCCACACTCTCCAGCCCGGAAAGCACCGACGGATCCAGTCCACCCCCGCCCAGCGGAGACGCGGCTGACTGGTCGGCAGGGGCGATCATCCCGTTTTTCTAGCCTCTCGGTGTCGGGCCCACAAGCTGGGATTGGCCACGCAAAGTGGTGACGCGCCGCGCTGCTCCTCGCGCGACGCGTTGACCGATCCGACCTTCCGGCGAAGCGCGCCGGTCACTCACACGGCCGCGGCCGCCCGCGGCTGGGGACCCACGACCCGGCCCACCGCATTCAGATACGCCCGGGCGCTGGCCTCCACGACATCGGTGCTGGCGCCTTTGCCGGTGACCACGCGCCCGTCGCCGAAGTCGACCTTCAGCATGACCTCGCCCAGCGCGTCCTCCCCGGCCGTGACCGCGGAGACCTGGTATTCCACCAGCTCGCCGCGTTTGCCGAGAATGCGGTCGATGGCTTTCATGGCGGCATCGACCGCGCCATTGCCGGGGGCCGAGTCCTGCCAATGCGCGGGCTGAGGCGCGCCCTCGGGGGCTTCGCCGTTGCGCCGGGCCAGACGAACGGTGGCGGTGGGCACGGTGGTGGTGCCGCTGGTGACGTGGAGGTAGTCGAGCGCGAAGAGCTCGCTGGCCGCGAGCGGTCCGTCCTCGACCAGCGCCGCGAGGTCGTCGTCGTAGACGAACTTCTTCCGGTCACCCACCTGCTTGAACCGCGCGAAGACAGCGTCGAGCTCGGCCGGCGAGAGCTGGAAGCCGAGGTGCTCCAACCGCTGCGCCAGCGCAGCCCGCCCGCTGTGCTTGGTCAGCGGGAGCTCGGTCTCGCCCCAGCCGATCTCGCGCGGATCCATGATTTCGTAGGTCTCCCGATGCTTCAGGATTCCGTCCTGGTGAATGCCCGCGCCATGGGCAAAGGCATTCTCGCCCACCACTGCCTTGTTCCGCTGCACGACGAAACTGCTCATGCGGCTGACCAGGCGCGAGGTGCGGACGATCTCTTTCGCATTCACCCCCGTCTCGATCCCGCCGAAGAACGCCCGCCGGGTGCGCAGGGCCATGATGATCTCCTCGAGCGCGGCGTTGCC
>JAFEGM010000113.1:15679-16006 GCA_018240025.1 Verrucomicrobiota bacterium | reverse complement strand
CCGCGGGCGATGATGTCGGGCCGGTCCTTGCGCATGGCCGCCGGGTGCGCCATGGGGTGGAACAGGTACTGCGCGTTGTCGCGCTTGAGGTCTTCGATGCTGCTCATGGGGGGAGCTTCCGTCGTCAGAAAATCATGTTGATGTTCGCGCTCTCGGCCGGCAGGCAGGCCGTCTTCATCGGGGAACTCCGACGAGCACGGTCTTGACCTCGGTGTAGTGCAGCAGGCCTTCGGCGCCCATCTCCTGCCCGATGCCGCTTTCCTTCCAGCCGCCGAAGGGCATCTCCGGCTGCGAGACGCCGAAGTGGTTGATGCCCACCATGCCGGC
>JAFEGM010000113.1:0-15543 GCA_018240025.1 Verrucomicrobiota bacterium | reverse complement strand
TCGGCGATGACCGTGGGCTCGAAGAAGTAGCCGCGCCGCGCCGGCCGCTTGCCGCCGCAGACCAGGCGCGCGCGCTGATCGATGGCATCGGCGACGAAGTGCTCCATCTCCTCGACGCGGCGTTGGTGCGCGAGCGGCCCCATCTCGGTCTGCGGGTCGATGCCGGCGCCGAGCCGCAATGCACGCGCCCCGGCCGCGAACTGCTCGGTCCACGCGGCGTAGTGCTTGCGATGAACGTAGAACCGGATCGGCGACGCACACACCTGGCCGGCGTTGCGGTACTTGGCCGCCAGCGAGGCCTTGAGCGTGAACGCCGGGTCCGCGTCTTCGCAGACGATCACCGGCGCGTGGCCGCCCAGCTCGCCGGTGAAGCGCTTGACGCGCTTGGCGCAC
Source organism: Verrucomicrobiota bacterium (assembly GCA_018240025.1). Lineage (GTDB taxonomy): Bacteria > Verrucomicrobiota > Verrucomicrobiia > Chthoniobacterales > SZAS-18 > SZAS-18. The sequence continues at coordinate 15,150 of JAFEGM010000113.1, read as the reverse complement.
TGCCGGCCGAGCAGCTTGCCCACCGCGACGGAGCCCGTCAGCGACGCCTTGCGGATCGCGTCGTGCGCGATCAGCGTGGACGACACCTCGGCCGGATCGCCGCACACCATGTTGAGCGCATCGGGCGTGACGCCGGCGTCGAGGAAGCAGCGCACGATCAGCATGCACGTGCCCGGCGTTTCCTCGGCGGGCTTGATGACCACGCTGCAACCGGCCGCCAGCGCGCTGCCCAGCTTGCGGGCGGGCAGGTTGGCAGGGAAGTTCCAGGGCGTGAACGCGGCCACCGGCCCGATCGGCCGCCTCGACACCGTCTGCGACAGCATGCCGTCGATGCGCGGCGGCACGGTGCGGCCGTACAGGCGCTTTCCTTCCTCGGCCTGGAAGTCGACGATGTCGGCCGAGAGCAGCACCTCGCGCTTCGATTCCGACAGCGGCTTGCCCTGCTCGAGCGTCAGCACGCGGGCAATCTCGGCGGCGCGCTCGCGCATCAGCTCGGCGGCCTTGCGGATGATCAGGTAGCGCTCGTGCGCGAGCTTGCGCCGCCAGATCTCGAAGCCTGCCGCGGCCGATTCCGCGGCCATCTTGACTTCGTCGATGCTGGCCAGCGGCAGCACGCCGAGGACCGACTCGTCCGACGGATCGACGACCATGCGCTCGCCGCCGCCGGCCTGCGTGATCCATTTCCCGGCCACATGCAGCGCCAGGGATGGGAATTTGGGTTCCGTCACTTCTGCTCCCGTTCTATTTCTTCAGGTCGGCGCCCGGCGGCCCCTGGCGCGAAAGCATCAGCTCGCTGCCATCGGCCAGGATCAGGCCCGCGGTCAGCGACGCGTGATCCTCGCGCACGGAGGCCTTGAAGCTGGCTCCACCATCGGCGCTGCGCAGCACCAGGCCGTCGAGCCCGAGCCCGACGACCTCCTGCCCCTTGACGAGCAGGCTCGTCACCGAGGCCGTGGTCCCGGTCTCGATGCGGTTCCAGGTCTTGCCGTCGTCGGCGCTGCGGTAGACCGAGCCGCGCAAGCCCGCTGCCATGAGCACGCCGCCGGGCAACGACGCGCCGGTCCAGAACGACCCCTTGTAGCCCGTGCCGATGTAGCTCCAGGTGCGCCCCCGATCGGCCGAGCGCAGCAGCGTGCCGCGCTCCGCCGCGGCGAACAGCTCGCCCTTGTCGTTGACGAACAAGGCGAAGAGGTTCAGGTCCGCCTTCTTGCCGCCTTCGGGCTTGGGCGGCACGACGGGGTTCCAGGTCTTTCCGCCGTCGCCCGTCACCAGCACGAGGGACCACAGCCCCACGGCGACACCCTGGTCGGCGTCGAACATGTGGATCGCGAACAGCGGCCTGTCTTCGTTCGCGGCCCGGCGCTGCACGCTCCACGACTCGCCGCCATCGGCGCTGGCGAGCACGACACCGGCGTGGCCGACCGCCCAACCGCGCTTGTCGTCGACGAATGCGACCGACGCGAGCGCACTGTCGACGGGCACGCTCCTGGCCTGTCGCCAGGTCTTGCCGGCGTCGTCGCTCAACAGCACGACGCCGTGATCGCCGACGCTGACGATCCGGCGGCCGGCGAAGGCGACACCCAGCACCTCCGCCGTGCTCGCGTGCGCCACGTGCAGCGCAGGGACGGCTCGCGGCCCCGCGCCTTCGGCAAACGCGCCGGACCCGGCGCAGATGGCCAGCAAGCCCACGGCGAAACTCATCAGCCTCTTCATGCCGCGATCTCAGTGAGCCAACCCGGGTGCCCGCACCGGCGCCTTGCGCGGGAACAGGCGCTCGAGCCACACGGCGAATGCAGGCAGCGCCGTCATCGCCATGACCATGTTGACCATGAACATGAAGGCCAGCAGCTTGCCCATGTCGGCCTGGAACTTCAACTCGGAGAACGACCAGGTCGCCACGCCGATGGCGAGCGTCAGCGCCGTGAAGATCGTGGCCGTGCCGACCTCGAGGATCGAATGCTCGAGTGCCTTGACGATGGGCTGCCCCGCGGCCAGGTGCCCCTGCAGGCGGTTGTAGATGTAGAACGCGTAGTCGACGCCGATGCCCACCGCCAGCACCATGACCGGCAAGGTGGCCACGGTCAGCCCGATGTGCAGCTCCTTCATGAACCAGTAGCCGATGAAGGTGCCGACCGTCAGCGGCAGGCAGCAGGCCAGCACGGCGCGCAGATCGCGATACACCAGGAACACCAGCACCACGATCGCCGCGTAGACGTACAGCATCATCGGCAGCTCGCTGCGCTCGACCTCGTCGTTGATCGCCGCGAGCACGCCGGCATTGCCGGCCGCCAGGCGGATCGCGATGCCCGGCTCCTTGCTCTCGTCGCGAAAGCGCTGCACGGCCGCGATCACGCGATTGATCGTCGTCGCCTTGTGATCGGTGAGGAACAGGTGGACCGCGGTCATGCTGCAGTCCTTGCGCATCGTGCCGCGCACGCGTGCGATCTCGGTGGCCAGCGACGCGTAGTTGCCGGGATCGATGGGCACCACGCCCATCTTCGGGTGCCCTTCGTTGTAGCCTTCGTTGTACAGGCGAAGCTGGCCCGCGAACGACGCGATCGACAGCACACCCTCCACCGGCTGCATGGCCCAGGTGAAGCGGTCCTGGTACAGGCCGATGTTCACGTTCTCGCACAGCGACGCCGCGCCGCCCGCCGCCGCGCCCGCGTCCGGACGCGCCTCGAAGACGACCGTGAGCCAATCGAGGCCGGCATCGAAATTCGTGGCGATCGCCACCGCGTCCTTGTTGAAGCGCGACTCCTCGCGAAGTTCGGGGGCGCCGGGCTGCAGCGTACCGACGACGCGGTCGCGGCTCTGCCAGACGGCCGCGGCGAAGATCACCGCGACGATGCCCAGGCACAGCGCCGCGTTGCGCGGCTCGGCCACGCGCGACAGCGTGCGCAGCCAGCCGGCGCGTGCCTCGCGCTTGACCATCGCCTTGTCGGCGTAGGCCTTGCCCACTTCGAAGTACGACGCGGCCACCGGCAGCATCACCAGGTTGGTGACGATCTTGAAGGCCACGCCCAGCGATGCCGTGATCGCCAGTTCGCGCACCATCGGGATCGGAATGAGGATCAGCGTGACGAAGCTGACGAAGGCCGTCACCAGCGCGAGCACGCCCGGCACCAGCAGGCCGCTGAAGCTGGCCCGGCAGGCCTCGAAGCACGACTTGCCGTGCGAGATCTCGCGCACGATGAAGTTGATCTGCTGCACGCCGTGCGAGACGCCGATCGCGAACACCAGGAACGGGACCAGCACCGCGAGCGGATCCAGCCCGTAGCCGAGCAGGCGCAGGGCGCCGAACTGCCACACCAGCGAGGCGAGCGAACACGCGATCGGCAGCAGCGTGAAGCGCAGCGAGTGGCAATACCAGTAGACGGCCAGCGCGGTCAGCAGCAGCGCGATCGCGCAGAACTCGAGCACGGCCTTGGCGCCATCGGCGATGTCGCCGATCTGTTTCGCGAAGCCGATGATCTGGATCTCGAAGTCCGCGTCCTCGAACTTCTTGCGCAGTTGTTCCTCGAGGATCCTGTTGTAGGCCACGTAATCGACGCGGTTCCCGTCCTTGTCGTACTCGATGATCTCGGCGGTGATCATCGCGGCGGTCTCGTCGCGCGAAACCAGCGTGCCGACGAAGCCGCCCTGCGCGGCGGCGCGCCGGATGTCGGCGATCGTGTCGGGCGTCAGCTGCTCGGGCGTGATCGTTCCGTCGATCAGCGGATCGGCCCGGAATCCGTCTTCGGTGATCTCGTTGACGAAGCTGTTCGGCGTCCACAGGGACTGGACGCCGAGCCGCTCGATGTTGGGCAGGAAGATCACCGCCTGCGTCACGTCGTACAGCTTGGCGAGCGAACGCTTCGTCCAGATCGTTCCCGTGCGCGCCTTGACGACGATATTCAGGCGGTTCGCGCCGAGCAGGTCGTTGCGGTACTCCTGGAAGGTCTTGATGTACTCGTGCCCGCTGGGCATCTGCTTCTCGAAGCCCGCGTCCATGCGCAACTGCACGGCGAACCACGCCATCGCGGCCGTGAAGCACAGCAGCACGACGAGCGTGAGCGCACGGCGGTCGAAGAAGAGGCGCTCCAGGCGCGCGACGGTGGTGGCGAGCATCAGCGCGGTCCGCGGGTCAGAAGTTGCGCGCCACCGTCAGGCCCAGGAAGTTGCGGTCGCCATACGGCTGATCGAACACTCGCGAGCCGCCCCAGAACGCTGCGTAGTTGATGGCGAACTGCCACTTCGTCGGGTTCTGCAGGAAGCTGATCGTCAGGTTGGCGGACTTCGCGCCCTCCATGAACAAGCCGACGACGTTCGGCGTGCGCCCCTTGACGGCCTGGAAGTAGTAGATCTCCGGCACCACCTGCCAGCCCGGAATGAGCGTGCCGTCGTACACCCAGCTGAAGTCGAAGTTGTAGCCCCAGGACGTCTTGCTCCCGACGGCTTGCGGCGCCGCGCTCGGGTCGAACTCCTGGCCCCAGCCCCAGCCGCCGGCACTGACGAGGCTGTTGCCGTAGCTGCGCTGCAGCCCCGGGTAGCGGATCACCACGGCCTCGGCCAGCAGGGTCGCGGTGTCGGCGCCGAGCGCGCGCAGCACGCCGCTGGCGTTGCTCGGCGTCAGGCTCAGCAGGCCGGTCAGGTGCCACTGCAGGCGCTTGCTGTCGGTGTAGCAATCGCCGTTCTGCGAGGCGCAACCATCGGTCGCCGCGTTGAGCGCGACGGCGTCGCGCGGGCGGTACGAGAGCTCGGTTCCCACCGCCCAGTCGCCGACCGGGAAGTTCGCGCTGAGGCCGTACATGCGCCGGTTCTCGGCGAACTTCCAGCCGAGCACGCCATTGCCGCTGCCATCCAGATTGGTGCTGAACTGCGGACTCTTGTCGTGGAAGTTCACCGCATACAGGCCGAGGTTCAGCTGCGTGCCTTCGGGCTGGTAACGCAAGGCGGCGCCCCATTGGCCGCCGTTGCGCGCCTTCGCCTCGCCGAGGCCATAGGCATCGTGTCCCTTGCCCAGACCGTTGACGACCGACCAGTAGCTCCCCGACGGGGGGAAGTAGTTCCCCTGCCAGCCGGTTTGCAGGTAGGCCTCGGCGTTCAGGCCATGCCCGAGCCCGGACGCGACGCTCACCGCGGGCGTCGGCAGGAAGACCTCCTTGAGCTGCGTGCCGGGCAGCGACAGCCGCATCACGTCGATGGGCACGCTGCTGTTGAGCCCGCCCGGCAGGAACAGGCTCTCACCCCAGCTGATCACCTGGTTGCCGACGCGCACGCGCGCTCGCTGATCGCCGACCTGGAACGACTTGCTGAGCCACAGGTCGAGCACCCGGCCCTTGAACTTCAGGTCCTTGCGCGCATCGTCGGCCAGCCCGTCGGCGCCGATCTGGGGCGTGCTGACCGTGCTGGTGAAGCCGGTCGTGTCGGTCGCCGAAAAGTCCTTGATCCAGTTCACGCGCCCGAGGAACGTGAAATCCTCGGGCATCTTGAGCAGCAGTTCGTGGCTGCCCTTCAGGTAGGTGGTGAACCGGTCGTGCTTGGCGTAGTTCAGATCGCCCTGATCTCCCAGCGCCGAGGTCGGCGCCAGGCATCCCGCGGGCGCGTCGGCGGGCGTGGCCCCCTGGGTGATCAATCCGCAGACGGGCCCTTTCATCCGGATGCCGGTGCCCAGGGTCACGGTCGAGTCGAAGTTGCCCTTCACGTTCTCGAACTCGAACGTGACGGCGTGGGCCGCGGCCGAGGCGGCAGCAGTCACGGCCAGGGCGATCAGGCGCAGCGGGCGGCGTGCGCAACGGTTGCAGGTCATGGTGGCTCCTCGTGTTCGTGGTGATGGCCGCCGCTCAGCGCTCGCTGATCGAGCGCAGGTTCTCGGAGGTGTAGAACGCGGCCGTCAGGCGCGGGTTGCCGCCGGGCTCGGTGATCCAGCGCACGTCCTTGCCGGTTCCGACGCCGTGTTCGTCGAATACGTAGCGCCCTTCGAGAAGGTTGTACTGGGCGAACGCGGACACGTCGCAGGCGCCCGTCTCGAACACCGGGATCGAATAGCCCTCACGCACCTTCCACAACTTGCCCTGGCCGTCGTAGTCGTCGGCCACGAGCGGGTTCCAGCTGTCTTCGTCGAGGAAGAAGGTCCGCTTCGGCGCGAGGTGCCGCATGCCCTGCTTGACGGTCGCCTCGACGACCCACACCCGGTGCATCTCGTAGCGGCGATGGCTGGCGGCGAGGAAATCCTTGCCCGCCACATCCTCGAACTTGGCGCTGAAGTCGTAGGCCCCGAACGAGTTGTACGGGACGATCATTTCCTTCTTGCCGACCAGCTTCCAGTCGAACCGGTCCAGGGCGCCGTTGAACACATACGGCTCGTCCAGCGTGTACTGGTTCTCGAAGCCGATCTGCGGCGCGTCGTACGCGTAGGTGGGCATGCGCCGCACGCGACGCTGGCCGGGGAAGTAGTAGAACGTCTCGGTCGGCTGCTCGGTGTAGATCGTGATCGCCAGCGCCTGCCCGGCCAGTGCTGCCGGCGCCGTGTAGCCGAAGTAGACGTAGTTCTCGACCTGCGGCAGCTTGCTGAACAATGCCGAGCCCTTCGCGCCCCACGGGTAGTAGTTGGTCTGCTCGGAGTAGGCCTTGATCCACTCGTCGCCACCCTTGCGTGGCGACGCCGCCGTGATCACCTGCGGATAGTCCACCGCCAGGCCGCGGTAGCGCATCTTGGCGTTCCACATCGCCTGCGCGCCGTTCTCCGGCATCGGGAAGGGGAAGCCCGGCAGCGCCGCCTCCTGCAAGGCCCAGCCGTTGTCCTTCAGCTTGCCGACGGCGACGTTCTTGCGCGTGTTCTCGGCGACGAAGTCGGGCACGCCGCAAGAGCGGTGCGACGGGTACACGTCCATCGTGTACCCCTTGGTCTGCTTGACCAGCGCGACCTGGCCCGGAGAGAGCCGGTCGGCATACTTGTCGACGTTCGATGCGTCGATCGTGTACAGCGGCTTCTCCGCCTTGTGCTTCCAGTGCTCGAGGCGCTTCTTGCCCGCGGCCCAACCACCGGCCGGCGATTCCGTGCCGGTGAACGCCGGGATGCTGCCGTCCTTGCTGGCGCCCGGTTCTGCGCCGGCGGCCGTCAGGTCCTTGCCCAATCTGCTCGCGTCGCGGGTCTGCGCACCGACACTCGCTGCGACAGCCGCAGCGAGCAGCGCGATGACGACTTGCGAATACGCACGCTTCTTGCTCATCGGGTTCTCCTGAGATCTGGGTTTGACGGCAAGCAAGCGCCGCGGTCGCGCACGATATCGGCGGATGCGCGATCGCCGTCATCGGAAAACCGTTGACTCGATGCCAGGGTTTGCACCAGTCACACGCGGTCGATACGGATTGCACGCCGGTGCGATGCCACGCGACACTTGCGCGGGGGCACGGAAGCGCGTGATGGAATCAGGGGCGAATATCGGATCTGGCGGATACCGGCACGAAGTCGTGAGCCACGATGTCGACGAGTTCGCCTGCTCGCAGCCGAACTGGTCGCTGCGCTACGAACAGATCTCGACGGGTCGCTTCCTCGGCAAGCTGCAGTTCCTGCAGTTCGAGGGCATGCGGATGGTGTGCGAGTCGACGACTTGCGCAACCTGGCAACGTGGGCAGTTGGGAGCCGGGAACATCGGCTTCGCCATGCCCGTTGCGCTCAACGGGCATGGTTCATTCAACGGACAGCCGCTGACACGCGATACGGTCATGATCGGCCGAAGCGAAACGCTCGACCTGTGCCTTCCAGCCGACTCCACATTGATCGGCATCGTCGTCGACGCCGAGCTGCTCGAGCGCCTGTGGGAACACCTCTATCAGAAGCGCATGTCGTCGTGGATCGATCGGCAAGTCGTCGTGCAGGCGCGGCCCGGCCTGGCTGATCTCATCCGCAGCATCCACCTGAAAGTCATGGCGGATGTCGACACGGCAACGCCGCCACCGCAGAGCACGACGATCTCGACCCGCACGCGCGACGCCGTCCTCGTGGAGTGGCTCGAAGCCCTCCCTGCACGCATCACCGCGGAAGGACTTGCCAGCGGCGAAGCGCGGCGGCGCGTCGTCTCGAAGGCCTGCGAGCTGATCCACGGACACGACGGCGAGCCCCTGTCGATCCTGCAGGTCTGCGACTTCGTCGGCGCCAGCCCGAGCAAGCTGGAATACTGCTTTCGCAGTGTGCTCGGAATCGCGCCCGCCAAGTACATGAGAGCCATGCGCCTGAACGGCGTGAAGCGCGAGCTGCGTCGTGGCCAGGGCGAATCCGTTCAGGACGTCGCAGCGCGCTGGGGCTTCTGGCACCACGGCGAGTTCGCCGCCGCCTACCGGCGCCAGTTCGGCGAGTTGCCTTCACAGACGCTGGGCGGCGTGAAGCGGCAGGATCAGTAGCGCGAGGGTCCGTTCGGATACCTGCGATGGTCGTCGCCGCCGCGGAATTGCGGGCCCGTGGGTTGCTCCTGGTAGTAGCCGCGGCCACGCGGGCCGTGGCCCCAGCCGTAGGGCGGAACGACGCAGCAGCCGGCGGCGACAGCACCGATCACGGTGATCAACACGACTCTCGTTGCACGAGCGAGGAAGGTCACGGTCATCTCCTCGGCGGCACCACGCCACCTCGCACACCAACGCGGGGCGCATGTCGGTGTTGACGGCGCGGCTGCGCGCGGAGGTAAAGCGCAGGTAAAGTCCGGCGCATCACTGCGCCTGCCACGAAGTCCTCATGCAGATCACGCTGCTGGCCGATGTGCGGGCCTGCCGCTTGTGTGCCGAGCATCTGCCGCTGGGCCCTCGCCCCGTCGTCCAGCTTCATCCCGCGGCCCGCATCGTCATCGCCGCCCAGGCACCCGGACGCAAGGTGCACGAGACCGGCATTCCCTTCGACGACGCCAGCGGCGAGCGGCTGCGTCGCTGGCTGGGCGTCACGACGCAGCAGTTCTACGACCCCGAGCTGTTCGCCATCGTCCCGATGGGCTTGTGCTACCCCGGCAGGGGCAGCTCCGGCGATCTGCCGCCACGCCCCGAATGCGCGCCGCGCTGGCGGCAGCCGCTTCTGGCCACGCTGCGCAGCCTGAGGCTCACGCTGGTCATCGGCCAGCATGCAGCGCGCTATCACCTTCCGCAGGAACGATCGGGGCTCACGGCAAGCGTGCAGAACTGGCGTCGTCACTGGCCGGCGCTGATGCCGCTGCCTCATCCCAGCCCGATCAACAACCGCTGGCTGGCCCGCAACAAGTGGTTCGAGGCCGAACTCGTGCCGCGGCTGCAGGCCCGGGTCGCGGAGATCCTCCATGAGTGACACCTCCACCATGGCGACGCTCGCGTTGTAGGGCGTCACGCCGACAAGAAGACATGCTGTTCGGACGATCGCTTCGATTCGACACGACGGAGTCTGCGCAGCTCGTGCTCGGCCGTCTCTCGGCCTTGGTGCTGGACACCGAGGCCATCGCAGGGCTCGAGCCCGCGCGCATGAGCGACTGGATGACGCGGCATGCGGGCAAGCGCTTCGTCGGCACGGTCCGAAGCTCGGGCTTCAAGCTCGGGCTGCTGCCCGCACCGGGCACCCGATTCCGTGTTCGCGGCAGCGTCGTCGTCATCGTCGGCAGCGTCGAGGGCCGCACGGTTCGGGTCAGGCTTCGCCCTCCCCTGTTCGTCTCGGCGTTCCTGCTGTCATTCACGGCAACCATGGGCGGCGGACTTGCCTTGTCGTTCTTCGGCCCGCTCGCCGGTCATCCGCTTCAAGCGCTGCTTGCGCTGGCCCTCGTCCTGCCGCTGCTGGTCGTGGGCGGATTCTTCCGCCGCGAAGCCCGTCTCGCGGAGCAGGCCTTGCGTGAGGTGTTCCGGGGCGCCTGAGCACGAAGCGAGCAACCTCCCTGCACTTGGCTCGCGAGGCGCCGGCTGTCATCATGCGGTGGCCAGGGCCACACGACAGCCACCGAAGGAATTCGCAACCATGCTTCGCCAGGCACTTCTCCTCCTGCATCTGCTCGCGGCGATGGCCTGGATGGGCGGCATGTTCTTCGCCTACTTCTGCCTGCGCCCTTCGGCGGTCGAAGTCCTCGAACCGCCCAAGCGCCTGCCGCTGTGGCTCGCCACGCTGGGGCGTTTCCTGCGCTACATGAGCATCGCGGTCCTGCTGATCCTGGCCAGCGGGCTCGGCATGCTGCTGCCGCTGGGCTTCCAGGCGGCGCCGGCCGGCTGGCACCTGATGTTCGCGCTCGGCCTGGTCATGGCCGGCGTGTATGCCTACGTCCATCTGGCGTTGCTGCCCCGGCTGCGTGCCCACTGCGCGGCGTCGACCTGGCCGGCAGCCGCCCAGGTGCTGAACGCCATCCGCCAGCTGGTGGCGCTGAACCTCGCCCTCGGTGTGATCGTCGTTCTTGCGGCGGTGTCCGCGCGCTAAGCGCTGCAGCAGAATGCCGCCGCACCCTCGCAGAAAGAAAGGTCCTCGCATGCTGTACGCATCCTTCGCCCGCGTCCGCCCCGACAAGGTCGACAAGCTGCAAGCCTGGCTCGCCGAACTGATGCGCCGCCGGGCGGAGGTGCTGGAATCGTTCCGCCAGGAAGGCACGCGCGAGGAGCAGGCCTACCTGCTGCCCGACGGCCAGGGCTTCGTGCTCGTGCACATCACGGACGCCGACGACAGCGACCAGGCCAACGCCGCCTACGAGACCTCGTCGCTGCCCATCGACATCGAGCACCACGCGATGCTCGAGGAGTGCCTTGCCGAGCGCCTGCCGCTGCGCCCCAGCTACCGCTGCACGGCGGCGGGCGACTGAAGCGCGAAGGAGACGCCATCATGGCGATTCGTGTCGTCCGCCTGGGCTCGCCGCGCGCGGCGCAGGAGGGCCTTCGGCTCGGCACCGTGCGGCGCCCGCCGCGCGGCGTGCCCAAGGCCGAGTTCGCGCGGCAGGACTGGTACGACCTCTGGTACCCCAACCTCGCGCCCAGCGTGGAGACGATGAAGCTCGGCCAGCAGGCGGGCACACCGGCCGAGTGGGCGGCCTTCACCCGGAAGTACCGCGCCGAGATGGCGACGCCGGAGAACAGCCACTCCATCGCGCTGCTGGCCGCGCTCTCGCACCAGACCAGCTTCTCGGTCGGCTGCTACTGCGAGCACGAATCGCACTGCCACCGCTCCGTGCTGCGCGAACTGCTCGCCGCGCAGGGCGCGCACATCGCGCCCGAGGGCACGTGACGCGCGCGGCGCTCGGCGCTATCGTGGCAGTCTGCCTCCCGGAGTGTTCAGCATGACACAGCAAAGCCTGCGCATCGCGCTCTCGTTCTCCGACGAAGACCAGGCCTGGCTGCGCCTGTCGTCGATCGCCGTGCCGCGCTTCTTCGAGGGGCACGCCGAGGTGCCGCAGGCGGGCGATGCGCTGCGCATCGGCGGCCGGCAGTTCATCGTGCAGGGCCGCGTGTGGGAGCACGACGGCATGGGGCCCTCGCTGCGGCTGCTGCTGAGCAGCGCGCACGCTGCCAGCGACACGGTGTTCGGCTAGGCGTGAGGGCGCCTGATCAACGCTTGGCGGCGCGTCGACGAGCCACCGGCGCGGCGTCGGTGGGCCAGCCGCAGGCGGCCACCAGGCGCGTGCGCAGCGGCTGCGCGGGCAAGGTCACGGCCGCCGGCCGCGCTTCGGCGGGCCGCTGTGTCGTGGCGCTTCGCGCCGCCTTCTCGTCGTTGTGCAGGCTCGTCTTCAAGTTTCTGGCTCAGGGCATCCGAAGGGGCAGGATTGTAGAGGGCCGCGCCAACCCGGCTTGACACGCACGCATGCACCACGACTCCACCCACCGCGCACGCTGGCTCGTCGTGCTGGCCGCCGCCNNCCACCGCGCTGCTGATCGCCTCGGGCTGGCGGCCCTACGACCGCGCCACCTGGCTGATGGAAGTGCTGCCCGTCATCGTCGCACTGCCGCTGCTCGCCGCGACGTGGCGGCGCTACCCGCTCACGCCGCTGCTGTATGCGCTGATCTTCCTGCACGCCGGCGTGCTGATGCTCGGCGGGGCCTACAGCTACGCGCGCGTGCCGCTCGGCTTCGAGCTGCAGGAGATGCTGCAGCTCTCGCGCAATCCGTACGACAAGATCGGCCACTTCTTCCAGGGCTTCGTTCCGGCGCTGATCGCGCGCGAGATCCTGCTGCGCGGCGACCATGTGCGCGGGCGGCGCATGCTCGCCTTCCTCGTCACCTGCATCGTGCTTGCCATCAGCGCCACCTACGAGTTCATCGAATGGGGCGCGGCGCTCGCGCTCGGCCAGGGCGCCGACGAGTTTCTCGGCACGCAGGGCGATCCGTGGGACACGCAATCCGACATGTTCTTCGCGCTGCTGGGTGCGCTGGCGGCGCAGCTCACGCTCGCCGGGCTGCACGACCGCCAGCTGGCGCGCCTGCGGCGCAAAGCGGACGCCGGGCTATGCTGAGCGCCCATGCAGATCGCACTCGAAACGCCCGACCAGCCCGAGGTCATCGCGCTCATCGACGAGCTCGACGCCTACCAGAAGCCGCTCTACCCGGCCGAGAGCCATCACGGCATCCCGATCGACGCGCTGTGCCGGCCGAACGTGATCTTCGCGGTGGCGCGCGAGGCGGGCGGCGCGGCGGTCGGCTGCGGCGCCATCGTGCTCGAGCGCGAATACGGCGAGCTCAAGCGCATGTTCACGCGGCCCACGCACCGCGGCCGCGGCATCGCCGGCGCGCTGCTGAAGCTGCTGGAGTCGGAGGCGCAGCGCCGAGGCTGCGCGCAGTTCATGCTGGAGACCGGCCACCTTCAGCCCGAGGCGCTGGCGATGTACGAGCGCTGCGGCTACCGCCGCCGCGGCCCCTTCGGCGACTACACCGAGGACCCGAACAGCGTCTTCATGGGCAAGGCGATCACGCCCGCGCGGCTCGACCATCCCTAGCCTGACGCTTGGGCCGCAGGACCGGAATCCGTATGCTCGGCGCCGACCATGAGCACCAGCACCGACCGTTTCGACCAGGAGCTGTTCCAGCGCATCGACGAGGTGCTGCTGTACCACTGGGATCCGTCCGGCTTGGCGCGCGACCCGCTGGCGCGCGAGCACTACGCGGGCTTCGTGCCCGACGTCTTCGCAGCCCTGCTCGACGATGCCGACGAGCAGCGCGTCATGGAGCTGCTGCTCCTGCTCGAGACCGAATTCCTCGGCCTCGCGCCGCGGCCCAGCCACGCGCGCCGCGTGGCCGAGATCCTGGTCGAGTGGCGCGAAGTGCTGGAGCGCAAGTACACCGGCGCGTCGTCGTACTGAACGCACACGCGCCGCGCGCGGCTAGACTGCCGGCGTGAACCTCAACACCGCCCGCGTCTTCGTGCGCGACATCGCGCTGGCACGCCGCTTCTATGCCGAAGCGCTGGGCCTCAAGCCGCATTCGCAGGATCTCGCGCGCGGCTGGTGCGTATTCAATGCCGGCAACTGCGAGCTGGTGCTCGAGGCGGTGCCGGCGGATGCAGCCGCCGACAGGCAGGCGCTGGTCGGGCGCGTCACCGGGCTGTCCTTCCTCGTGCCCAACCTGCACGTCGCGCACCAGGATCTGAAGTCGCGCGGCGTGGACTTCACCGCCGCGCCCGAGCGGCAGTTCTGGGGTGGCAGCGTGGCCGGCTTCCGTGATCCGGACGGCAACCGCTTCCAACTCGTCGAGCGCGATCGCGCCTGACGCGAGGCGACAATCGCGGCCAACGCCGTCCCGCAGCCGCGCCACCGAGCCATGCCGAAGTTCGAGGTCCTCGTTGGAGCCGTGTGCATCGGCCACACCTGGCTGGAGCACGGCGATGCGCCGATCGGCGTGGCGGCCGGCCGTTTCGTGCCGGCACCGGCCTATGCGGCGGTCCAGCCGGCGGTGCTGGCCTCGGCGGGCGGCTCGTCGCTCGGCGTGGTGCTGCGCGTGCTCGCGCCCGACGGCAGCGAACTGGCCGGCGACGGCAGCGTGCAGATCGTCGACTACTCGCCGGAGCTCGGCGACGATGCGATCGAGGTGCACGTGATCGGCATCGAGCCCGATCGCTACGTGCAGTGGTTCAACACGCAGGCCACGGGCTTCCAGGACACCCAGCCCGTACCGCCGCGCCGCATCTGAACGCGAAGCAGGAGAACTGATCATGGCCAAGGGCTACTGGATGGCGCGCGTCGACGTCGCCGACGCGGAACGCTACAAGGACTACGTGGCCGCCAACGCCGCCGCCTTCGCCAAATACGGCGCACGCTTCCTGGTGCGCGGCGGCCGTTTCGAGAACCCCGAGGGCGGCGCGCGCCAGCGCAACGTGATCATCGAGTTCCCCAGCTACCAGGCCGCGTTGGACTGCTGGAATTCGCCGGAGTACCGGCGCGCCTGGACGATCCGCCAGCCGGTGTCGAGCACCGACGTGGTCATCGTCGAGGGCTACGACGGGCCGCAGCCCGGCGCCTGAGCGATCCCCGCCGGCTTGTGGGATGGGCCCCGCGCTGCCGTGGCGTTATCGTCACGACCCGTGAACCGGATCATCATCTTCCTCGCCGCGCTGGCCGGCGTCATCGCCGCGGATGCGGCGCAGGCCCAGTCCTACCGCTGCAGCAGCGGCGGCACGATCTACTACTCCGACCGGCCCTGCTCCGGCCCGCCACCGTCCAAGCTGGGCGCCTACGCCGGGTCATCGCGGCAGGGCACGCTGCCGCCGGGCTACGGCACCCTGCCGCGCGCGGGCAAGCCGCAGGAGCACGTGAAATATCTGAGCGCCGAATGCGCGGACATCTCCGAGGCGATCCGCACCGCACCGACGCGCGGCGTTCGCGGCGAGGTGGTGTCCGGCCTGCGCGAGGAGTATCAGCAGAAGTGCGCCCTGCAGGACGAGGAAGCGCGGCGCCAGCACGGGCAGGCCGAGCGAGAGCGCAGCGATCGACAGCGCGCCGAGCGCGACTCGCTCGCGCTGCAGCGCGACGAGGCGCGCCGCCAGGGCGAGCAGTGCAAGGGCATGCGCGACGTGATCGCGCTCAAGCGCGGCCGCGAGGCGAGCCTCAACGAGACCGAGGTGAGCGCGCTGCGCTCGCTGGAGGCGAGCTACAACGCGCGCTGCCTGAGCCGCTGAGCCCCGCTCAGCCGAGCTCCGCCTGGCGCTCGACGATGCGCGAGGCGATGCCGTATTCGATGGCCTCCTTGGCGCTCATCCAGAAG
>JAFEGM010000112.1:6766-6966 GCA_018240025.1 Verrucomicrobiota bacterium | reverse complement strand
GGCGGCGTCGCCCTGCTCCGCGCCCAGAAGGCCCTCGACTCGCTCTCGCTCGAGGGTGACGAGAAGGTCGGTCTGAACATCATCCGCCGCGCCGTCGAGGCCCCGCTCCGCCAGCTCGCCGACAACGCGGGCCAGGAGGGCGCCCTCATCGTCAGCGAGGTGAAGAAGCGCGACGGCTCGGTCGGCTACAACGTCGCCAC
>JAFEGM010000112.1:1698-6722 GCA_018240025.1 Verrucomicrobiota bacterium | reverse complement strand
GGTCACCCGCTCGGCCCTGCAGAATGCCGCCTCCATCAGCGGTCTGCTCCTCACCACCGAAGCCGTGGTGACCGAGCTGCCCGAGAAGGAGAAGGCCCCCGCCATGCCCCCGGGCGGCGGCGGCATGGGCGGCATGGACTACTAAGTCCCGCCTGACGCCATTTAGACGTCCCATTCACAGCCCGGCCGGCAACGGCCGGGCTGTTTTGCTTCTGGTACAGCCCCGAGTTGGCGCACGGAAACAACGACGCCCTTTTCGCGATTCGTCTTTCCTTTCGAGGCCGCCGCCCCTACGGCAATAGTCACCATGCGTGCCCCCTTGCTCGTCGCCGCGATCGCCCTGATCGCCTCCGCCAGTTCCTCCTCCGCCCAAACCTCGGTCATCTACGGCGGGATCACTGGCGCCACCCCCACCTTCACCGGTTCCACCCCGCGCACCTACATGGGCCAGGCCTTCAATGTGGCCGATCCGGGCGTGGCCGTGGCGATCACGCAGTTGCGCATCACCATGGTCGCGGGCGTGGCGCTGAACTATGCCGACTCCCAGCTGCGCATTCAGTTCTGGGACACCTTCAATCCGGCCGCGACCGGCACCGCGTTGGCCTTCTCCAATCCGGTCGGCAGCACCCTGATCTTCGACACCGGCGCGGTGAACACGACCGGTGCCACCGCCATCACCTTCACGCTCAATTTCGCCACGCCCATCATGCTGACGGGCCTGACCAACCACGGCATCGTGGTCAACTGGCAGAGCGATGCGGCCGGCACGGGCACGTTCATCGACGACACCAACCTGACCGCCGCCCTGCGCACCGGCGCCGGTGCCACCGCGCCACCGCCGCTAACCGCCGGCAGCAACGCCAACCCCGCCGGCACCACCTATTTCCGCAACGCCTCCGGCCTGACCACCATGAACCTGCAGGCCAACGACGCGCGCAACATCGCCAACGTCAGCGGCCTGATGTTCGAGCTGACCGCCGTCTCCGTGCCCGAGCCGTCCACCTACGCCCTCCTCGGCGTCGCCGGCCTCGCCGCCTTGGTCCGCTTCCGCCGCCGCTGAGCTCGCGACCAGATCCTTCGCCAAGCCCGACCGGCCACCGGTCGGGCTTTTTGTTGGCGTGCCGACCGCGCGGGGCAGGCAGCCGGCGAAGCCCCTGAATGCTCAAAGGCAGTCCGCTGGACAGTTCATTACCCCAGAAAACCTAGACCTTAAGAATTCTAGAACTCTGGCCTTTTTGCCTTCCGGTGGAATCTGCCAGGACGTCACTCCCGCCCCGGAAGCACGCTCACAATCCCAGCAGCTCCTTCAGGTATCGCGGCGCAGGACTGCCGTGGGCGAGGAGTTCGTCGTGGTATTTGCGATAGACGAAGTCCTTGCCGAACTTCTTCTTCGCCAGCTCGCGCAGGTCGAGCATTTCGGTCACGCCTACGAAATAAGTGCTCAATTGGGTGGAGGTCAGGATGGCGCGCTTCCATTTGGCCACGGCCTCGCCGTCTTCCTGGAAGCCTTCCTTCACCATCAGGTCGAGGGCTTCCTTCTCGGTCATCGTGCCGGTGTGGATCTTCTGGTCGATGATCGCATTGATGATCAGGCGGAGGCGCATCTTCAGCTGGTGCATCTTCACCTCGGGGCCGCCGTAGCCGAGCTCGGCCATGACCTGCTCGCTGTAGCAGGCCCAGCCTTCGATCATGGTGCCGCTGGAGAAGATGGCGCGGATCATGGTCGGGGCGCGGAAGGCGTTCGAGTGCGCGATCTGCAGGTAGTGGCCGGGCATGGCCTCGTGGATCGAGAGCTCCTGCAGGCCGTATTCGTTGTACTCGCGGTAGAACGACTCGACCCGCGCGGGCGGCCAGTCGGAGGGCGTGGGCGAGATGGCGTAGAAGGTCTCGCCGTTCTTCTCCAGCGGGCCGGGCGAGTCGCAGTAGGCGATGGAGACGCCGCGGCGGAACTCGGGCATGACGATGAGCTTCAGCGGCTCGGTCGGCACGCGCACGATGTCCTTGGCGCGGACGAACGCGGTGATGGCCTTCAGCCCGCGCTCGGCGTCGGCCAGGATGGTGTCGTTGGTCGAACGCTTCTCGGCCAGCTTGTCGAGCACGGCGCGGCAGACAGTGCGGCGGTCGAGCGCCTTGATCTCCGCGTCCTTCTTGTCGGGGAAGAACTTCCGGTAGAGCGGCAGCGCGGTCTCGTACATCGCGGCCTGCGTGGCCTGCAGATCGGCCTCGGCGCGCGCCAGGACCTGCTCCTTGGTCAGATTCGAATCGAGAGAGAAATGCAGCTTCTTGCGGAAGAGCGCGTCGCCGATGCGGAAGTCGCGGTCGGCCTTCGGCAGCAGCTCCTTCTCCAGCCATTCCTTGAAGGCGGCCAACTCCTTCAGCGCGCGACCCTGGGCCTCGGCGAACTCGGTCTTCTGCGCGGCGCTGGCGCCGGCGAGGAGGTCATTCAGCCCCGACTGCACCAGGCCGATCGTCCCAGCCAGCTGCCGGGTGGTGGTCTCGGTGTGCACGCGGGTCGGCTTCACCAGACTGGCGCGGGCCGAAGCGAGCACGGCCGGCACGCCCTTGAGCCGGCCAATCGCGCTCTTCAGCCGCTCGGCCGCCGGGGCGAACTCGCGCGCGGTGAGCAGGTAGAAGCCGGTCGAGATGGTGTCGTTGTACACCATCGGATTCCATTCCCACTCCTTCAGCTCGACCTCGCCGAAGATCATCGACTCGAGATTGAAGCGGAGAATCTTGAGATCGACCCGGTTCTCGGCCTGCAGGTCCTTGGCGTCGAGCGCGTCGAGTTCCTTCAGCAACTGGCGGAAATAGCTTACCCGCTGGTCACGTGCCCCCGGCGTGAAGTCGGGCATCTGCCCGTCGAAGCGGTGGTCACCCAGCTGCGTGGCCTCGACCGGCAAGTAGGCGAGGTAGCGCTCGAGGAAGGCCTTGGCGGTGGCCTGGAATTTGTCGTCCGTGGGGGAGGCGGGCAGCAGGCCGGGGAGGAGCAACGCGGCGGCGGCCACGAGTCGGGGGGCGAATCGCATCGCCGAATGTGAAGCGCTTCCGGCCGAGGGCCAGCGCTGTTCCCCGGGAATTGGCTCAGCCGGAGCGCTCGCCCTCGCCGACCACCTCGTGCCCGGCTCCGCGCAGGGCGGCCAGGGCCTCCGGAAGACTGGCGGATTTCACCAGCAGGTAATCCGTATCGAAGGTGGAAAGGGCGAAAATGCTCACTCCCGCGGCCGCCAGCGGCGCCGCCAGCGCGGCGAGCACGCCCGTTAGAGCGAAGTCGAGCGGCCCCGCGACCTGCAGACCGCTCCAGCCCAGCTCGCAGCGCGCGTCCGACGGGACGTCCGCTTCCCGGCACACGACCGACAATTCCTCCGCCGTGCGCGTGACCGAGAAGAAGCGCGGGGGCACCGCCGCGTCCGGGGCGAGGCGGCAGATGGCGAACGAATCGGGTAGCAGGGTGAGTTGCATCGCGTTGGAGCGCGTCAGCCGGCGCCCGGCGGCGGCTAGGACGGGGCGTCAGCCGCACGCCATTCCTTCGCCGGGCACCCTCGCGTATGCTTTCGGGTGTCGAGCATCGCATCCACCAGCTGGGCAGCGCTGCTCCCAGAGATTTGCGCGCGACCTATGAACCTAAAGCCGTTGAAGATCTGCCGGGCGACCAGGCTCGATGCAAACACGAACCCGTCAAACGACGTCGTTTCGTGGTCGTAATCGCTCGAGACTTCGACGCGATAGTTCAAACCGAGCAATTCACTGACGACGTTCCTGTGGATGTCCTGGGAGTGCGTGGAGATGAAGACGTAGTCCACCAGCTGCTTCGAAAGCGCTCCACGTGCGCCCTTCAGGAACTGCAATTCGTAGCCCTGAATGTCGACGTGCAGAATGTCGATGTGTTCCAGGCGGCGTGCGCGGACAAACCGGTCGAGCTCCCAACGACATCTGGCCACCATTGCAGTGATGAACTCACCCTCATAGCCGTTCCTCGCAAAGTTCGCGCGACCGACCTCCAGGTTGTTCGGGTCCGCCTCCACCATGATGGTGGTCGCCGCGGGCCGCACTTTCTTGAGCCACATCGAATAATGTGACCAGTAAGCGCCGAGCTCGATCATGCGCGGAGCCTCTGGGAGAGTTTTCAGCAGCTCCTGGAAAACGTACTCCTCCAGAGGCTCGTGGACACCGCGGTTGAGGATCAAAAGCTGGCTGAACGAGCCGTAGTAGGCCCCCGCGCCATTCCAGGGTACGAGATGCCCATTGTGGAGATAGACCTCGTCTCCTTCGACAGCGCCAGCTTCCGGAACCCGCTCGATCAGGAGGTTCAGAGGATCGGAGATCACTTCGCGGCAACGCCCCAAATAATCATTTGGGCCGGCCTTATTTGGGGCAGAGGGTTGATCCGACACCTCGCTGGAAGATCGTCGGCCTAGCGCTGGCCACGACGGTGCCGCGGCTCGGCCGGAGGCGTGTCCACTACTTCGCGCGGACGACCACTGCGGCGATGGAATCGAGCGCGACGGCGGCCTCGAAGAACTCCTGGGAGGTGAGCTGGTTGAGATGGACCAGGCCGTTGCCGACCTTGACCACCTTGCCGCCCATCTTCTCGCCATTGCGCAGGCGGAGCTCGACGGACTGGCCGACCTGACGGGTCAGCACCGTCGCTACCGTGTCGTTTTCCTTGAAGCCGAGCTTCGAATCCTGGGCGGTGGCGGCGGTGGCGGACGCAAGCAGGGCGAAAGCGGCGAAGAGAGCGGGAACTTTCATGGATGGAATCAGTGGGTCAGGAGCAGATACGCATTCTGCGCGGAAAGGTCGAAATTCGAAACTCGAATCGAGTGGAGCGAGATAGCCTATCAGGCCGGATCGACAAGAAGAGGCAAACTCGGAGGGAGTCCGAGGCTCGCAGCTCAATGAAGGAAATGGACCCCTGCGAAGCGCGACGGCAGTCGTGGGCGACGGCAGTCGTGGGCGAACGCAGCGTCGTGGGCCAATGCGGCAGTCGTGGGCGAATGCGGCGTCGTGGGTGGTTCGCGGACGCG
>JAFEGM010000112.1:1315-1653 GCA_018240025.1 Verrucomicrobiota bacterium | reverse complement strand
CTCGTCCTCGTCCTCGATTCGACCGCTGCCGCAGGCCGCTCTTTACCGTTGCTCGATCGGCGTGACGGTCAGCCCGACGGGATGCCCGGTGTACTCGCTCAACGGCCGGTAGAGCCGGTTGTCCTCGAGCTGTTCGAGGATGTGGGCGGTCCAGCCGGCGGTGCGGGAAATGGCGAAGACGGGCGTGAAGTAATCGGTCGGCAGGCCGAGCGAATAATACACGGTCGCGCTGTAGAAATCGACGTTCGCGTTCAGGCCCTTCTTCTCCTTCATGTAGCCGGCGATGGTCTCGCTCATGCGCAGCCACTTGGCCTCGCCGAGCTGCTCGGTCAGCTTGA
>JAFEGM010000112.1:0-1132 GCA_018240025.1 Verrucomicrobiota bacterium | reverse complement strand
GCCACGGTCACGCGGGCGGAGAAGGTGGAGGCATTCATGCCGTGGTCGGCGTGCAGCACCAGCGCCATGTCGAGCACGTCGGCCGCTTCCTTGGTCGGCACCTCGCCGTTGAGCAGGTAGAGGAAATGCTGGGCCTCGGTCAGGTCCTCGCGCACCGGCGGCAGGTCCTTGCCCTGGCGGGCGCGATGGTAGTAGGCGGCGATGACCCCGATCTTGGCGGTGATATCGAGGCAGCGGTGGAGAATCTGATCGCGATTGGCCGGATCCTCCTCGGCCGTGCCGCCCGCGTAGAGCCCGAGCATCGAGACGGCGGTGCGGATCACGTCCATCGGCACCGCGTCCTTGGGGGCGGACTTGAGGAAATCGACCACCTGCGCCGGTAGCTGGCGGTAGCTGCGGAGCTTGGCCTCGAACTCCTGCAATTCCTGCACTTTCGGCAGGCGGTTCTGGTAGAGCAGGAAGAGCACCTCACAGAACGTGACCTTGCCGGCGAGTTCGTTGATGTCGTAGCCCGCGTAGATCAGCTGGCCGACGTCGCCGCGGACATCGGAGAGACGGGTGGAGTTCGCGACGATTCCTTCGAGGCCTTTGGCGGTGACGGGCATGGGGAGAGGGGTTGGAGAGCTGGAGATTTTCGGAGGCGACCCGCCCCCTGGAGGGCGCGACCGGGCGCGGGGTCGGCCCCGCGAGGAACCGTCTGGAGTGCTGCAGGGGCTGCGGCGCAGTGGTGCGTACTGCGCCCCAGAATTCCTGAATCTTCAGGCAGGCATCGCGGTGACAGCCATCTTTTCGCGCGAGCCGGCGGGCTCGCAACGGGTTTTTCGCTGGCGTCGAATTTTCGCCCCGGGAAGGCGCCGCCGGTTCGCGGCTCCTACATTGCATTCCCCTGAAGCCGGTGTTTGTTTCCTACCCCCAAAACAAACCGACGCACCCGCATCCATGAGCAACGCATTGACCCCGCCCGCCGGCGACAAGATCACCATCTCGAACGGCAAACTGAACGTTCCGGACCATCCCGTCATCCCCTTCATCCGCGGCGACGGCACCGGGCCGGACATCTGGGCGTCCAGCGTGCGCGTGATGGATGCGGCGGTCGAGAAGGCCTACGGCGGGAAGAAGAAGATCTCCTGGT
>JAFEGM010000111.1 GCA_018240025.1 Verrucomicrobiota bacterium | reverse complement strand
CGCTCCTTGCAGCCGCTGGGCCCTGCGAAGCGGCCGTAATCGGAGAGTGCGCACTACATTCGTAGCACGCTGCGCACTCCACCGCGTCTGGCATCCGACGACGTCTAGCGCGCTCCTTTCAGCCGCTGGGCTCGGCGGGGCCGGCCGCACTCGGAGAGTGCGGACTACTTTCGCAGCGCGGCCTGCACGGCGCTGGCGAAGGCCTCCAGCTCGAAGGGTTTGCCCAGGACGCCCTTGAATCCGAGGGCCACGGCGCCCTCGTCGCTCGGAGCGCCGCTGGAGCCGGTCACGAGCAGCACGGGAATGTCACGGCGAATGGCGTGGAGCGCGGCGCAGACTTCGATGCCGCTCAGGCGCGGCATCTGATAGTCCACCACCACCAGGTCCCAGCCCTGCGGATTCTCGCGGAAGCGCCCGATCGCGACGGCGGGATCGCTCTCGACCGAGGTCACGTAGCCGAGCGTGGTGAGCATCTCCGCGGCCAACTCGGCATTGGCCTGCTCATCGTCGAGACAGAGCACGCGCTCGCCGCGGCCGCGGGGCAGATCGGCCGCGCCGACCGCGGCATGGGGCTCCTCCTGGGTCGCCAGCGGGAAGGTCAGTTCGAAGGTCGTGCCGGCGCCGAGGCGGCTCTGCACGCCGATGTGTCCGCCGTGCGCGGCCACGATGCCATGCACGACGGAGAGCCCCAGCCCCGTGCCTTCGCCCTGCGGTTTGGTGGTGAAGAAGGGCTCGAAGATGCGGGCCTGCACCTGCTCGTCCATCCCGCAGCCGTTGTCGGCCACAGTCAGGCGTGCGTGCCAGCCGGGAGCCAGCGGCGGCAAGGCGCGAGCCGCGGCCGCATCGAGCTGTACCAGCCCGCATTTCATGGCCAGCACGCCGCCGCGCGGCTGCATGGCGTGGGCAGCGTTGGTGGCCAGATTGACGATGACCTGATGCAGCTGCGAGGCGTCGCCGAGGATGACGGTACCCGGACCGCCGCCGTCCACGCGCATCTCGATGGCGGCGGGCAGGGAGGCGCGCAGCAGCTGCCCGGCCTCGGTCAGCACCGAACTGAGGGAGACCGGATTGCGCTCCTGCGGGCGCTGGCGGGAGAAGGTCAGGATCTGCCGCACGAGGTCGCGCGCCCGCTGCCCGGCGCGAATGATCTGGGCCAGATGGTGCCGGACCGGATCGTCCGGCGCGACCCGGCGCTCGGCCAACTCGGCGTGGCCGAGGATGGCGAAGAGCACGTTGTTGAAATCGTGCGCGATGCCGCCGGCCAGCGTGCCGATGGCCTCGAGCTTCTGCGACTGATAGAGCTGCCCCTCGAACGAGCGCGCCTCGGCCTCGGCGCGGCGCCGCTCGGCGGCTTCGAAGACCAGCGCGACGAGGTCCGCCAGCGAGCCGGCGAACGTTTGCTCCTCGTCGGTCCACATCCGCACCGGGCCGACGTGCTCGATGCAAATGACGCCAATCACCCGACCGCCGGAGACGATGGCCGCATCGAGCATCGAGCTGATCCCGAGCGGCTTGAGGTAACCTTCGGCAAAATTGCTCGTCCGCGGATCGTTGACCGCGTCCGAGGCGGCGATGCAGCGATTGTGCGCCAGCGCGTCGAAATACGCCGGGTGCTCGCCGATGGGAATGCGGATGCCGGCTTCGTGCGCCGCGCCGTGGGCGAGATAGAGATCGCGGCAGCGCAGGAACGGCGGCGCGTTGATCACGTCCCAGATGCTGGCCCGGCCGACGTTGAAGACGCGCGCGGCCGTCTCGGTCACGGCGCGGATCGCCGTGTCCAGATCGTCTCCGCTGAAGACCGGCTGGCGGACGAGCGCGGCGAGCGCGTCGTTGGCTTCGCGCAGCCAGCGCTCGCGCCGGACGATCGACTCGATGGCCTGACGGCGCTCGCTCCGCAGCGTGGTTTCGCGCAGCTCGCGCCGGACCGCCGGCACGAGGCGGTCGAGGCTGTCCTTGAGGAGGTAATCGTGCGCGCCGGCCCGCATCACCTCGACGGCCACGTCCTCGCCAACCGTGCCGGAGATGAGGATGAAGGGCGTGTCGAGCGCCGACTGCCGATACAGCTCCAGCGCAGCCGTGCCGCTGAAGGTGGGCAGATTGTAGTCGGCCAGGATGAGGTCCCAGCCGCCCTGGTGGAGCGCGCGCTGAAAGGCATCGGCGCTTTCGACCCGCTGCACGTGCGGAGCGAACCCGCCCTTGCGCAACGATCGCTCGATCAGCCGCGCATCGTCGGGATTGTCCTCCACGTGCAGCACGCGGAGAGGCTCGGCGCCTTCGGCGGTCACACGCGGGGAGGGGGCTGGTTGAGGATGAGCCAATAGAGACCGATCTGGCCGACCGCGTGGATGAACTCGTCGAAATCGACCGGCTTGCGGATGTAGCTGTTCGCCTGCAGGCGGTAGCTGGCGGTGAGGTCGTCCTCTTCCTTCGAGGAGGTGAGAATGACCACACGGTGCAGCTTGGTGCGTTCGTCGGCGCGGATGCGTTCGAGCACTTCCAGTCCGCTCAGGCGCGGGAGCTTGAGGTCGAGCAGGATGACCGAGGGCGCCTCGCTCGCATCGCGATCCGCGAAGGGGCCCTCGCAAAACAGCCACTCCAGCGCCTCGGCGCCGTCGCGGGCCACGATGATCGGATTGGCGATGTTGTTCTTCCGAAAGGCCCGCAGGGTCAGGGCGACATCGTCCGGATTGTCCTCGACCAGGAGGATGGGACCACGCGTCGGCTGCACGACTTGCATGGGACTCAGCGTGCCCGCTCCCCGGGCAAGGTGAAGTAAAAAGTGGCTCCACGCTCGACCGCGCCCTCCGCGCGCACGTCGCCGCCGTGCCGGTGGACGATGCGGGCGACCGTGGCCAGACCCACGCCGGTGCCCTCGAACTCGTCCACCCGGTGCAGGCGCTGGAAGACCGCGAAGAGCTTGCCCGCGTGCGCCGGATCGAAGCCCGCGCCGTCGTCGCGCACAAAGAATTCGCGCTGGCCGTTCTCCTCGCGGGCGCCGAACTCCACGCGGGCCGTGGAATGCCGCGAAGTGTATTTCCAGGCGTTGCCGAGCAGATTGTGCAGCACCATGCCGAGCAGCGTCGGGTCGCCGGTGGCGGTCAGGCCGGGCGCGACGACGCATTCCACCTGCCGCTCCGGCTGCTGCTCGCGCAGCTCCTGCAGCGCCTGCTGGGCGAGGGCGCTCAGATCGACCGGCCGCGCCTGCATTTCGGAGCGGCTGACCCGCGAGAGCGCCAACAGGTCGTCGATCAGGCGGCCCATGCGCTGGGTGGCCGCGCGCACGCGCTGGAGGTAGTCGCGCCCGTCGGCATCGAATTTGTCGCCATAGTCCTCGAGCAGCGCCTGGCTGAAGCCGTCGATCGAGCGCAGTGGCGTGCGCAGGTCGTGCGAGACGGAATACGAAAAGGCCTCCAGCTCCCGGTTGGTGGCGTCGAGTTGGGCCGTGCGGCGGCGCACCTCTTCCTCCAGCTCGTGGGCGTGGCTTTCGATTTCCTCGGTTTTGCGATGCTCCTCGGTGATGTCGCGGGTCACGCCGAGGAAGTGATCGGTCCCGAGCCGTCGGTCGACCTTGCGCTCGGCCCGCGCCTGCAGCCAGCGCAGTTCGCCGCGACGAAAGATGCGAAAGGTGATGTCGACCACCGTCTCGGAGGCCGAGAGCCGGCGGAAGACGTCGCGCATGGCGCGGCGGTCGTCGGGATGCACCATCTCGAAGAAAGCCACCCGATCCGGCGCGCCGCTGGCGGGATCGGTGCCATAGATGGCATGCAGACCTTCCGACCACTTCAGCGCTCCGCTGCGTACGTCCATTTCCCAAAAGCCGACTCCGGCCAGTTCCTCGGCATGCTCCAGCGTGGTCAGGAGGTGCTCGACGCGCGCATGCCGCCGCCGTCGACGCCCCGAACGCACCACGAAGCGGACGGCAACGGCAGTGGCGAGAAGAGCGAGCGAGCGGAGCATGGCAGCCAGCGGCGACTCCCGGGAAATCTGCAATCCGCGTCGCAAAGGCAATTCCCAAAGTGCTTCGGGCTTCCGGTCGCTCCGCCCCGACCCCGCCCGACACCACGCAGGGCGCGCCTCGTCTTGCTCCCGCCCCGCAATGCTGGTTGGATGCAACCAATGAAACTCCGCCTCCCCTTCGTTCTCTTCGCCGCGCTCTCGCTCGTGCCGGCCGCCTTCGCCCAGCAGCAACCGAACAAACCGAAGCCCAAGTTCACGCCTGCGCAGGAGCGGCAGCACGCGGAAATGCTGCGCAAGTACGACAAGAACAAGAACGGCAAGCTCGACCCGGACGAACGCAAGCAGATGCAGAAGGATCAGCAGGCCGCCCGCCAGTTCATGAATGGGCGCTGAGACGCCGGCTTCGTGCCACATCTTTCCGCTGGGCCAGCGACCGGAGGCGATGCCGGTGCTGGCGCGTTGGCTGTTCGAGGAGTGGGGGTATTACCACGAGCGCGATTCCGTCGAGCGACGCATTGCTGAACTGAGCGGTCGGCTGGACGAGTCGCGCGTGCCGCAGACCTTCGTCGCGCTCGCCTCGCCGGAGCCCGGCGCCGAGGTGCTCGGCACCGCGGCGCTCGCGCTCGACGACATGGAGACTCGGCCGGAGCTCAACCCCTGGCTGGCCAGCGTACTGGTGCATCCGACGGCCCGCGGTCGCGGCGTGGGCTCAGCCTTGGTTCGGGCCGTCATGGCCAAGGCCGCCGAGCTGGGCATCGAGCGGCTGTATCTGTTCACGGAAAATCAGGCCGCGCTGTATGCGCGCCTCGGCTGGCGGGCGTTCGAGCGTTGCACCTACTGCGGACACGAGGTCACGCTCATGGCCGTGGACCCGCGCGCGGCCATCGGAAAAAGCGCGGCCGGGTGAGCTGCTGCGTTTGCCGGATTGCATCTGCGCAGGACCTGGGCAGGCTGGAGGCATGAAGGGCAAGCTGCTCTCCCCCAGCGTCGCGCGCATCGATCACGACCATCATCACATCCTCTTCGAGGGTGAGAAGCTGAAATACACCGAGCGCCGGATGGGCGTGTTGCAGAAGAAGCGGACCGGCGCGCTGGCGCTCTTTCTGGGGGTCAATCGCGGTCCGTTCATCGCGGTGCAGCCGCTCCTCGCCGACGGCCAGTTGGTCGAACCCGAGCGCGTCTGGAGCCGGGCGACTAGCTGGGATTTCGTGGGCGAGATCGACCGCTGCGTGGGCTGGCGCGATCCGAACGTGGTGCGGCGGCGCAAGCGCGACGCCTTCGCCAACCTCTTCCGCCGGCTCGTCGGCAAGCAGCCCAAGCGGCGGCTCATCCCGATCGTGGAGTGGACCGAGAACTATCGGCCCTGGCCAAAGGCGGAGCATCGTCCCGGCACGCAGTGGCAGGAGGTCATCTCCCGCTGGCCTGCGCCCACCCCGCCGGCCGAGGAGAAGAAGAAGCCGGCGGCGCGCAAGAAGTCCGGCGCCTGAGGCTGACGGCGTTCACGGCTGGAGATCGATCCGCCACACCTCCGTGCCGATGGCCACGGCGGCGAGCGCGCGTCCGCGGGCATCGCGGATGACCCGGATCTTGTTCACGGCCCGGCCGAATTCGATCCGCTGCCAGGAGCTGCCGCCGTCGCGGGTCTCGAAGCCGCCGGTCGAAGTGCCGACCCAGCCCAGGCGCTCATCCACGAAGGCGATGCCAAACTCCCGGGTGGGCGCATCGTCCACCAGCGGCAGCTCACGCCAGGTGCGACCACCGTCGTCGGTGCGCGCGACGAAGCGCGCGGTCGCCTTCGGATCCTGGCTGTAGCTCTGCACCGTGGCGAAGCCGACGTCGCGCGTCGGGAAGGAGAATTTCCAGGTCAGCTCGCCGGGCCGCGTCGAGCGATATCGCTCGGTCCAGGTGCGGCCGCCGTCGTCGGTTCCCAGGATGAGGGCGTGGGTGCGGTCGATGTCCGTGGAGGTCGTCGAGCAGAGCAGCCCGTGCTCGGCATCGAGGAATTTCACGTCGAGGATCATGGCGCATTCCTTCGGCACCGACAGCGTCGTCCAGGTGCGGCCTTCGTCGGTCGAGCGCAGCAGCCCGGCCGGTCCGCCGACCCGTCCGCCGGCATGGAGGATGACCCGCTCGGCCCGCTCGCCGGAGTTGATGAACGGCACCCGCAGGACATCGATGGCGCACAGCCCGACCAGCCCGGGCGCCTCCAGCGGCACCGGTCGCCAGGTGTCGCCGCCGTCTTCGGTCGCGTAGAGCAGAATGGCATCGCTGACGTTCGGGAAATAGCCGGGGCCGATGTTGCCAGCGAAGCCGCGCCGCGCGTCCAGAAATGCCAGACAGCGCACGAACGTGCCGGCTTTTTGGAAGACCTCGGCCCAGCTGCGACCGCCGTCCCGGGTGCGGTAGATGCGGCCGGTGCCATTCCCGTACCAGCCGAGGTCAGTGTCGTGGAACCAGATGTCGTCCTGTTTGGCCTTCGAGGGCACGGTCTCGAGCTTTCGCCAAGCGGGAGCCTCGGCGGCACAGAGCGGAGCGAGGAGGAGCGCGGCGCAGAGCAGACGGAAGGGGAGGGACATGGCTGCAGGGTCCGTTGGCCGACCCGTTCCGCCAAGCCAGGCAAGCGACCTTTTGCGACAAGAAGGTGGCCGAATGTGTCGCGCCGTCGTCATGGCTGCCATGGCGCGGCGGGCCTACGGCGAAACATGTTCAAGCCACTGTCCGTACTCGCCGCCGTTCTCTTCGTCGGCGCCGCCGCCCCCGCCGCGGAAACCGCCTCAGCGCGGCTGCAGGCGCTCTTCGCCGCCAGCGACGAGGGCGACCTCAAGCTCAGTCCCATCGCCGCGCTCGGGCGGGGCGATCTGCGCTACGCCGACCAATTCGGTGACTACATCACGGACGAATTTCTGGCCCGGAGCGCGGCCAAGCTGCGCGAGGATCTGCGCCAGCTGGCCGAGATCCCGCGTTCCGAATTGCCCCCGCGCGATCGCATCGCGTACGACGTCTTCCGCTACCAGGCCGAGTTCGCGCTGCGCGGCTTCGAGAACGGCGTGGCGCAGATCAATCAGCGCCTGCCCATCGACCACCTCAATGGTCTGCACCTCTCCTTCGCCGATCTGAGTTCGGGCCAGGGCGTCGCGCCGTACAAGACGGTGGTCGACTACGAGAACGGACTGAAGCGCTTCGCCGGCTACGTCACGTTCCTGCAGCGCGCCGAGGCCATGATGCGCCTCGGCCTGAAGAGCGGGCATGTGCAGCCGCGGATCGTCAGCGAGACGGTCGTGCAGCAGCTCGTGGGCATGCGGAAGGCCGGCGTCGACGGCAGTCCGTATCTGCGCCCGGTGAAGAACTTCCCGGCCGAGATCGGCGCGGAGGACCGCACCCGGCTGGAAGCCGCGTACCGGCGGGCCATCGGCGAGCAGATCCTGCCCGCGCTGGCGGTGCTGGAGAAGTTCATGCACGACGAATACCTGCCGGCCAGCCGTCGCAATGCGCCCGGGCTGAGCGGAATGAAGGACGGCGCGAAGTTCTACGAATACCTCATCGAGCAGCACACCACGCTGCGGCTCGCGCCGGCCGACATCCACGCCCAGGGCGTGGCCGAGGTCGCGCGCATCGGCCGGGAGATGGACGCGATCCAAAAGGAGGTCGGCTTCAAAGGCACGCGCCGCGAGTTCTTCGACTTCCAGCGCAAGGACGCGCGCTTCAAGTTCAAGTCGGCCGACGAATACCTCGAGGCCTACCGCGCCATCGGCCGTCGCCTCGAGCCGGAGGTACAGCGGCTCTTCGCCCGTCTGCCCAAGGCCGCCTGCGAGGTGCGCGCGGTGCCGGACTACCTCGAGAAGAACGCGCCGGGCGCCTACTACATGGTCGGCACGCCCGACGGCGCGCGGCCGGGCGTGTTCTACGCCAACACCTACGACCTGCCCTCGCGGACCTCGCCGCGGATGGAGACGCTCTACCTGCACGAAGCCGTGCCGGGGCATCACTTCCAGGGCAGTCTGGCGCAGGAGGACGAATCGCTGCCCGCGCTCCTGCGCTTCGGCGGCAACACGGCCTACGTCGAGGGCTGGGCGCTGTATACGGAATCGCTCGGGCCGGAGCTCGGGCTGTACCGCGATCCCTACGCACGCTTCGGCGCGCTCGACATGGACATGCTCCGGGCCATGCGGCTGGTGGTCGATACCGGCCTGCACGCGCAGAATTGGTCGCGCCAGCAGGCCATCGACTACATGCAGCAGAACTCGTCGCTGGGCATGACCGACATTCTGCGCGAGGTCGACCGCTACATCGCCAACGCCGGCCAGGCGCTGGCGTACAAGATCGGCCAGTTCGCCATCCGCCGTCTGCGCGCCAAGGCGGAAACCAAGCTGGGCAAGGCCTTCGAGATCCGCGCTTTTCACGACGAGGTGCTCAATACCGGCTCGCTGCCGCTGCAGGTGCTGGAGGCAAAGATCGATGCCTGGATCGAAGCGCAGACGCAGGCCCAGCCCACCGCCAGCGGACCCGGCGCCAAGGCCAGCAAATGAGCCCAGCGACGACCACCGCCATGTTCACCCAGCCTTACCGCCCCCGCTCGATCCGCCGCTGCGACCTGCTCGCCTACGAAGGCTGGCGGCTCAAGGTCTACAGCATCTCCGCCCGGCAGGATTTGCCGGGCCGTCCCTTGGTCGAGGCGGCGCGCATGCTGGCGCGGACGCATCTCCCGCGGCCGGCCATCGCGCCGGGACGCTACGGCGTCGGCGTGCTCATCGTGCACGAGGGCGCCGATGGGAACTACGTCCTGCTCGACTGGTGGGAGGGCGAGAACATGCTGCAGCACCGCGTCTTCCGCGCGCCGTCGTGGGATCCGCTCAACTTCCGCCGCTGCTCGCCGGAGGAATGCGCCTTCTGCGTCTGGGAGTTGCACGTGCTGCACTTCGAACGCGGGGCGTGGATCGACACCGCGCTGAGTGCGCCGGGCGCGCCGAACCTCGACGCCTATCTGGCCTGCCGGCTGGAGGCGCAGGTGTAGTGCGGCTCGCGACGAGTTGCGGCGGCCCGCGCATTCCGATGGCGGAAATCGTCGGATGGCCGTCCTTTCGGACATGCCTCGACCCCGCCAGTCTCCGCTCATGAAAACGACGCACGGGCGGCCCAAGCCGCGGATCGGATTTCTCGGCTTCGACGGCGTGGTGGCGCTCGACCTGGTCGGCCCGATGGACGTGTTCGCCTTCGCGGGCGAAGCCGCCGCGCCGCCGGGCGAGAAGAGCGCCTACGAGTTGTTGGTGGTCTCGGCCAAGGGTCGACCCTTCACGTGCGAGTCGGGCCTGGTGATGCAGGCGCACTGCGCGCTGGCCGAGGCCGAGCCGCTCGACACGCTCATCATCCCGGGCGGCTGCGGGCTGCGCGAGGCGGCCCTGATGAAGGTGGTTGCGCCCTGGCTGAAGGCCGGCGCGACGCGTGTGCGGCGCATCGCTTCGATCTGCACCGGCATCTACGCCATGGCGGAAGCCGGCCTGCTCGACGGCCGGCGGGTGGCCACGCACTGGCGCTTCGCGGCCGATGTGGCGCGGCGCTATCCGAAGGTGAAGGTCGATCCCGAGCCGCTCTTCATCAAGGACGGCAGCTTCTACTCCTCCGCCGGCGTGACCGCAGGGATCGACCTCTCGCTGGCCTTGATCGAAGAGGATCTCGGTCCGGGAGTCGCGTTGGCCGCGGCCCGCGACATGGTCGTCTACATCAAGCGTGAAGGCACCCAGGCGCAGTTCTCCGCGCCGCTCAAGTTCCAGACCGATGCGAGCGGCCGCTTCGCCGACCTGGCCGCGTGGATCGTGCGGCATCTCGAGGCCGACCTCTCGGTCGAACGTCTGGCCGAGCGCGCCTGCGTTTCGCCGCGGCACTTCGCCCGGCTGTTCAAGCAGGCCATGGGCCGGACGCCGGCCTCCTACATCGAGGACCTGCGGCTCGACGAAGCGCGCCAGCGGCTGGCCTCGGGGAATGCCAAGATCGAGGCGATTGCGACGTCGATCGGCTACGGCAGCGCCGACGCCTTTCGCCGCGCCTTCGAGCGGCGCTTCCAGCTTTCGCCCGCCACCTATCGCCAGCGCTTCGGGCGACGGGCCAAGCCCTTCGCGCTGGCGAGTTAGGCGGCGGCCCCCTCAGGGCAGCAGGCGGATGCGATAGAACCGCTTGGCGCCGCCTGCGGTGGTGTCGTCGTAGGTCGAGGTCGCGCCACTGGCGGTGATGGTGCCGCTCAGATCGGTGAAGGCCGAGGCGAGATCCGGGCTGCTCTGCACCACGTAATTGCGCCCGGCTACGCTCTGCCAGCCGACCGTAACCGTACCGCCCGCCTTGGTGGTGGTGGTGATCCTGAGCACGCTGTTCGCGCTCAGCGCGTTGGTGCCGGCGGCCAGCTCGTTGCCGTTGCTCTCGCCGTCGCCGTCGGCATCGCCCGCGGGATCGAGCACCAGCACACCGACGCTGGCATTGCTGACCGGACCCTGGATGCCCGCATTGTTCACCGCCAGGACCGTGGCGTAGACCGTGGTGCCGTAGGGCACGTTGTTGAGCGCATACGTGGTCACGTTGCCCACGTTGCCGGAGAACAGGTCGCTCCCGCCCGGCGTGGTGCCGAGGCGCAGCACGTAGCCCGAAATGCCGCCGTCTGGATCGCTCGCGGCGGGCCAGTTGAAGACCACCGTCTGTCCGACCGCATAGGCCGCGGGCGACGTCGGCGTGGCCACCTGCGGCGGCGGCGTGACGTCGTAGAGCTTGAGGAACTGCGCCTCATACGGGGCCGTGCTCCACGTGCCGTTGACCGAGGGCACCCGGCGCAGCTGGACGAAGAGACCGTTGGTCAGCAGCGAGTTGCCGGTGGCGTTGCCGGGGATGAGGAACTGATCCCGGCGCGTGCCGTCGATGGCCGTGTAGGCGGCGATGTTCTTCACGTTGTACGTCCGGCCCGGCTTGATGCCGAAGAGGTTCGAGCCGCTCTGCGTGATGTTGACGTTGAAATTGCCCTGCTGGTCGTTGTCGCGGTCGAGATTGACGAAGGCGAAGACCACGTCGGCCTGATTGGGCGAGGCGTTGGGCGTCTCGTATTTGGCCACGCTGAAGATCTGCGGCTGGCTGCCGCCGCCCGTCTGATCGAGGAAGTAGCGGTTCGAGGAGCGCAGCGCGCGGCTGAAAGTGCGGGCCTGCCCGGCGGCGGCGTACACCGGGTAGAGCTGATCCAGCGCGTAGGTGCGGTTCACCGGCGCCAGAATCGGCTGCATCGAATTGTACTTTTTGAAGTGCGCGATCTGCTTGCCGAAGTTGGTCTCGTAACGGTCGAAGCCGAAGGTCCGCGAGATGCCCATCTCCTGGCCCATGAAGACCATCGGCACGCCGTCGACCGAGCTGGCCGCGAGGTAGCGGATGAGCGCCTGGTACGGATCGACGTAGTTCTCCTCGTCGTGGCTGGTGTTGTTCAGCAGCACCATGGCCTGCCCGTAGGCGGCGCGGCGATTTTCGAAGATGTCGCGGTAGGCGTTGGCGCTGCCGGCCTGCTGCAGCGGGAAGACGATGTTCTCGTTGAGCACATCGAAATGCCGTCCGCTGCGGTAGGTGACCGCGCCGCCATCGAGCGACTCGGCCATGAAGACGAACGACCACTTCCGGGAGCGGGCCTTGTTGATGATGTACTCCCAGGCTTGCGGCGGCAGGCCCTGGCCGAAGTCGGCACGCAGGCCGTCGAAGCCCTTGAACGCCTGGTCCGCCACGCTCGTGCCGGCCGGGCAGCCGGTCTGATCGAGCCAGAACAGGATGTAGTCGGAGAAGAACTTCCAGGTGTTCTGGGTGACGTTGATGCTGCGCGTCTGCCCGTCGAGGAAGATGCTCTTGTCGATCGAGGCCCAGTTCACGTCCTGGTAGAAGAACGCGTCGCTCTCGTTGAGGTAGTTGCCGTTGTCGGACGGATTCTGGCAGACCAGCGCCGAGTAGCGGCCGAAGAAGACATCGTAGGTGTCGCCGAACTTCCCGAAGTCGCCGCGATCTGGCGCCACGGCCGGGCCCTGGCCGCCGGCCAGCGTGGCGCGCTGGCAGTAGTCGTTGTTCCGCGAATAGAAGCGCGTGTCGACGTTGCGGATCAGCTCGCGCGGGTTGGTGCCGGGCGCGAAGTAGGCCGCGCCGGTCGCGCTCAACTCGGAATCGTAGGAGGTGTGGTTGAAGGGCGCGTCGAGCATCACGTAGATGCCCCGCGCATCGGCCGCGGCCACGAAGTTCTGGAACTCGACCATGGCGGCGGCGCGGCCGGCGTTCTCGCCCGCGTCGTTCGGATTGTAGATGGGCGAGGGCGTGTAGGCCTTGGAGAGGAGCGGGTGGACCTCAAAGAAGTTCTTCACCGCGTAGGGGCTGCCGGTTTCGAAAATCTGGCCGGTGACCGGATCGATCTGGCGGCCCTCGATGCCGTTGGGGTGGATCGGCTGGAACCAGAGCCAGTTCATGCCCAGGTTGGCCGCGTAGTCCAGATTCCAGCGCGTGGTGACCGCGTTGTAGGGCCGCGCGCCGGGACCGTCGTGCAGATCGACGAACGTCGAGCGCTGGCCGGCATCGACGCCCTGGGCCTCGACCGTCATGGCGTTGATCTCGTACATCCGCATATCGCGGGCATTGTCCGGCGAGACCACGACCGCGTGATCGCGGCGGCCGTTGCTGCTGTAGTAGCGCCAGGTCGATTCGCCGATGCGCTTGTACCGCGCTGTGATGCGGTAGGCGCCGGTCTTGGTGGCCGTGAGCGTGCGGGTGAAGCCGTTGACCACATCGCCCGTCATCGGATGCGCGCGGTAGTAGTGCAGGTCGTTGTCGCCGACCACGTCGCCGCTCGGCGGGTTGATGCCCTCCTCGGTCCAGATGCCATTGATGTCGACGTACTTGAGCGTGGCGTACTCGCGGCGGTTCAGGTTGGTGAACGTCTGCACCGTGGTCGAGTCGACCTGCGGATCGTTCGGGAAGAAGACGATGTTGAAGGTGGCGGAGGTGCCGGTGGCTTCGTTGATGTAAACGTGCGAGGTCGTGTAGTTGGCATTCGTGCCGTTGACCGTCAGCGTCGGATCGCCCGCCGTACCGATGGTGAAGCTGAAGACCTGGCCCGCGCGGCTGTCGCTGGGCGCGTTGTAGTCGCCGAACTTCTCCTCGTTGTTCGCCGTGTGCCAGAACCCGAGCTTGTAGCGGATGTTGGTGAACATCGGCAGGCTGGTGGCATCGGCCCGCCACCAGATCGCGTTGCCCGCGGGGGAGGAATCGTTCTCGAGGTGGTCGACCACCATGGCGACCGTCTGCGTGGTCCCGCTGCCGACCCCGAGCGCGCCGGCCGGCGTGGAGCCGTCGGTCGTGTAGTAGAGCGCGCCATTGGTGACCCACTTCTTGGAGAGGTCGTTGTTCTTGGGCAGATAGCCCACCTTGGCGAAGAACTGCACGTTCTGGCCGTTCACCACGCGGTTGCCGCCGTGGAAGACGTAGGCGGCGCGATTGCGAACGGTGAACGGATTGGCCTGCGCGGTGGCCTGCGAGTTGGTGACCGCGCTGCCGCCGTCGCCTCCGGTGGCACCGGGATAGAGGTAGGCATTCTCGGCGCCGCTATCGAAGGTCAGGAAAAGATAGTACTGAATGACCTCGTCAGCCGTGATGCTGGCCAGATTGAGATCGGCGTACCAATACTGGTTGTTGCCCGCGGTGTCGCCCGCATCGCCCGGCGAGCCGTTGGCGTGGAAGCTGAGTGGGACCGTCAGCCAGGTGCCGCTGCTGGCGCCCTTGTAGAAGAGCGTCCCGCCGGTTTGGTTGGCCGTGCCGTACCCGGGGTTGTTGAACTTCTGCAGGCCGGTGAAGCAGCGCACCGTGCCGGTGTTGCCGAACTCGAAGCGCGGGGCGCGCATGGACGGCGTGGTGCCGCCGTTGCCGCTTTTGATGGAGATGTCCGGCACGTGCCAGGCATTGGGCAGAACGGCCAGGGCGGGAGAAGCGCAGAGGAGCGCCGCCGTGGCGAGGAGCGAGGGCACGAGCGTGCGGAGGAGGAACTTCATGGGGAAAAACGAAGGGGACCCGGTGCAGCCGGCCTGCACCACCCCGGGCGGTTAACCAGTTTCCCCGGGTGGGCAATGCGATTGTGCCCGCGCGGCCGGAGCAAAATTTCGCCCGCGAGGCCCGGCACCCTCCTGCTGTGGGCAGACCCGAGACTGGAGATTGGAGACCGCAGATCGGAGATCGGAGATGGGAGACTGACTAGAGACCGGAGACCGGAGACCGGAGATGCAATCCGGAGATCGGAGACTTGAGATCGGCGAGCGGAACTGAAGGGAGGTCCCCTTGGGTTCCATCCGAGGTGTCGGCCCCCCTATCTTCTCCTTCGTGCCTTCGCCCCCTTCGTCCCTTCGCGTGAACCCCCAGTCGGCGGTGCCTGCTTCCGCGGCGCGCGCGAGCCTTTGGCGGCCTTCTTCTCGGCGGCTCGTTGCGCCGCGCCCCAGGCGAGCTGCGCCCAAGGCCGCAGGCGGGTGGGGGAATCGAGGGCGTCGTCGGGAACCGTCCAATAGCCCATGGCCTCGGTCCGACCATCCTTCAGCGTGATGGTGAACGGACGCTGTCCGGCTCGCTCGAAGTCGGGTCGGTTTTCCGCGTCGACTTTGAAATACGCGATGTCGTCGTCGACGATCGCAAAGGTGAGTCCGTCGCGATAGATGGCATACGCGCCGAACATGCGCCGGACGGTGATCTCCCCGAAGTCGGCCAGGAGATCGACAAGACCGTCCACGAAGGCAGGGAAGGGTTTGGCCACGCGGCCATCCAGCATCGGGCCGCGCATGGAGGCAAGGCAAATGGGCGCGCCGAATCCAACGGCCGGCAGGTTCAAGACCTGCCGCGTTCTTCACGATTTCCACAATCGGGAGGATTTTCCGAGGTTTTCACGTCGACTATGTTTGAGGGCGCGAAAAACTGCGGCAATGTTGCCATCGGTCGCTTGACCCTTCGTTCCGCGGCCGGTAGCGCTGCGTCATGATGACACGTCGCGCGACCCTCTCACTGGCTCTCGGAGGGGGGATCGCGCTGGCCGTCGCGCTGACGTGGCGGAGCTGGCCGAAATCGTCCGATCCGGCCGGGGCGGACGTGCGTCTGGCCGCGGCTGCCACTGCAGCGGGTGGCAGCGCGATCGATCTCGGCAGGCTCAGTCTCGGGGAGATCCGACGCGGGCGCGTCGTGGTTGAGAACCCCAGCACCCAGCCGCTGGTTCTGCTCGATGTGCGCACCTCCTGCCCGTGTCTGCAGGTGCTCGATCTGCCGGCGCTCGTGCCGCCCTCGGGGCAGGTCGAGGTCACCTTCCGCTATTTGGGCAGCGCACCCGGGCGCGCCGAGCACACGTTGACCGTCGTGACCGAGGACAGCCGCACGACCCGCGAGTTCCGCTTGCGCGCGGAGACCACGGCGCGTCGCGTGGCGAATCTGCCCGATCCCGCTGGCTTGGAGCCACGGCTCTTCCGTCGGCCGGCGTGGCAGGTCGGTGTGCCGGAAGGCGGGGTCAATGTGGAGACGTTGCGGACGCGGCTCGGACAGCCCGGCACCGTCGTACTCGACGTGCGCGAGCCGGCCGCCTTCGTGCAGGGGCATCTGCCGGGCTCGCTGAATGTCCCGCGTCGGCAGGTGCGCACCAAAGGCTTCCTGCGGGCCCAGTCCGTGGTGCTGATCGACGACGGCCTGCACGACTACGAACAGCGCTCGCTACGCACCGAACTCCAGGCCGAAGGGTTCGTCCGCGTCGAGTATCTGGAAGGCGGCTTGAATGCCTGGCGTCGCGCCGGCGGGCAGCTGGAAGGCGCGCTGGAGGACCTGGCCCACGGCAACGGACATCGGCGCTGGCTGGTGCCGCCCTCCGCGGTGCAGGGCACGGCGCTGGAGACGGGCTTGGTGCTCGTCGCCGACGAGGCCGCGGCGGCGGCGGCGGAGTTCTTCTTCCCCCACGCCCGCCTGGTGCGGTTCTCGCCGCAGGCTCCCGAGCAAATCCGCAGCGCCGTGCGCGCCGCCCTCGGCGAGGCGCGCGGCCCGCAGCGACTGCTGGTGGTGAGTGCCGACGGCGCCAACTTCGGCGCGGTGGAGACATCCCCGTGGGGCGAACTGCCCTGCCTGCCGTTCTACCTCGAGGGCGGGCTCGCGGCCTACGAGAAGCACCTGCAGCGCGTCACGGTCGACCAGCGCAACTACGCGGCCAGCCGGATCAATCCGAACGCGGGTCGGCTCATTTTGAGCAGCGGCGAGAAAGCCCCGTCCGGGGCAGACAATCTGCTGCGTTCTCCCGTACCGTGCCCCACCTGCCCGGGTTCACGCTAGACTTTCTGCTCTCTCTTTTCTTTTCCGCCATGCCCAACTCCCGCGGCTTCCTCCTCCCGCATCTCTGCGCTCTGGCCTTGGGCTGGGCAGGGATGGGTCTCACGCCTGCGCTCCAGGCACAGCCACGTCCGGCCTCCTATTACGATCAGACTCCGCATTACCGGCTCACGGTCGGCTCGGCGCCGTTCGTTTCCATCGTGGGCGAGGCGGACACCACGCCGGTGTCGCTCGGGGCCTCCGAGAGCTTCAGCGCGCCCATCGCTCTGCCGTTCGCGTTTCAGATGGGGCCGGGCAATTCGACCAACTTCCTGCGCGTGAGCACGAGCGGCGTGGTTTCGTTCTCGAACGAGGTTTCCTTCTACAATCAGTACCTCCCGGCCGCGGACAACACCATCTACGCGTGGTGGGACTATCTCGGGATCAATGCCCCCGGCGAAGGCGTGTTTGTGCGCACCGTCGGCACGGCGCCGAATCGGACGTTCATCGTCGAGTTCCGACTCAGCCGCGCGGTCACGCCTTCGCGCCCCACCGCGGCCACGCGGGCCGCCCAACTGCGCCCGCGCGCCCCGCAGGTCGCCGGCCGCTCGGCTCGCCTCGCTCCGGTGCAGGCACCGACGCAGCGAGCGCCCTCGCCCCGCTTGGCGCCGCTGCCGCTCGACCGCGCCCGTCTGGTGCGGCCCGCTCCCGCCGGCAAGGTGGCGACGCGGACGCCCGCTCAGCCCGGGGCGCGCAAGAACGCGGCCCGCCCGGCCGATGCGGCCTCGGAGGTGGTCTTCCAATGCCGCATCGCCGAAGGCAGCGGAACGATCGAACTGCACTACGACGACGTGACCTTCGCCGCGTCCGAGTCGTGGGCCGATGCCGGCAACAACGCCACCGTCGGCCTGCAGGTTTCCAACTCCGATTTCCTCCAATACAGCGTCTATGAAGCGGCGCTGACACCGGGCCGCTTGCTCACTTTCACGCCGGGCGATTACCCGCCCACGGTCGGATACACCTTCCCGACGACGGGCGACGTCTTCGACACGCTGACCGACCTGGAGATCGATTTCGACAGCAGCGTCGCGGTGAGCTCCGCCGATCTCAGCCTGACCCGCGACAGCGAGCCGGGCGTGAATCTGATCGGGCAGGCGTCGTTTACGTACGACGGACTCGGTCGCTATCTGTATGTCAGCTTCGCAAACCCGCTCCCCAGCGGCAACTACACTCTGCGCTTGGCGCAGACGACGACGGGAGCGGGCAATGGCCTGGCGCTCGATGGCGACGACGACGGTGCGCCAGGGCCCGACTACACCGTCACCTTCGCGGTCAATCGCGCGCCGGTGATCGACTTCCTGGCGGATCGGCATGCTCGCGAGGGCCGGCTGATGACGGTCACGCCGGTGGCCAGCAACCCGGAGGGACAGACGCTGACCTTCAGCCTCGAGGCCGTCGGGACCAATGCCGCGGTCGATCCCGCGACCGGCGTCATCACCTGGACGCCGCCCGCGAGCGAAGTCGGCAACTCTTTCCTCTTCCGCCTCATCGCGACCGACAGCGGACCCGGCCCGCAGAGCAGCGCGGTCGAGTTCTACGTCACGGTCGATCCGTCGAACTTCGCGCCCCAACTCGACTTCATCCCGAAGCAGAATGTCTATCTCGGCAGCACGGCGACCTTCACCGCCACCGCGTCGGATCCCGACAGCGACCAGACGCTGACGTATTCGCTCGATGCCGGTGCGCCCAGCGGAGCGAGCATCGATCCCGTCACCGGCGTCTTCACCTACCAGCCGTCCGCCCTCGGCACGTCGACCGTCACGGTCGTGGTGACCGATAACGGCACGCCCGTGCTCTCGTCCTCGCAGCAGGTGGAGATCGAGGCCTTCCCGGTCAACGCCGCCCCGGTGTTGCAGCCGCTGGCGAATCAGACCGTCAACGAGGGCGCCCTGCTCACCTTCACCGCCAGCGCGACCGATACCGATGCCGGGCAGACGCTGACGTATTCGCTCGATGCCGGAGCGCCGAGCGGGGCGAGCATCGATCCGGTCACCGGCGTCTTCACCTGGACGCCCGATGAATCGCAGGGCGGTCAGACCTATCCGATCACCGTCCGCGTGACCGACAACGGCGCGCTGCCCGCTTCGAGTGCCCAGACCGTGCAGGTCACGGTGGTCGAAGTGAACGAGGCCCCGGTACTCGCCGCCGTGCCCGCCACCGGGATCGCCCCCGGGGCGACGCTCACGCTGAACTTCCAGGCGACCGATGCCGACCTGCCGGCGCAGACGCTGACGTACAGCCTGGGCAGTGGAGCGCCCGCGGGCGCCTCGATCGATCCGGTGTCCGGCCAGTTCGTCTGGCAGGTGCCGGCCAATCAGCCGCCGGGCCGCCGGGTGATCGCCGTGCGCGTGACCGATGACGGAACGCCGCCGCAGCAAGCCGAGCGCGCGCTCATCGTCGATGTGAATGCCTTCCCGGCCAGCTTCGCCGATGGCTCGGCGAGTTATCAGTTGTACACCTCCACCCGGCCCTTCGTCAGCATCGTGGGCCAGCCGGACACGACGTTGGTGGGCGTTTCAGGCAACGGCAACACCTCGGCCGCCTTCACGCTGCCCTTCAGCTTCCCGCTTGGGGCGGATCTCGTTTCGAACAGCGTCCGGGTCTCCAGCAGCGGCGCGATCAGCTTCGGCAACGGCGTTTCCTATTCGAACTACGGCCTTCCGGCGGCCGGCCTCAACGGCCTGATCGCCGCGTTCTGGGACGATCTCGTGGTCAATACGGGCTCCGGGCGCGGAGTGTTCCTGCAGACCGTCGGCACGGCGCCCTACCGCACCTGCATCTTCGAGTTCAGCCGGGTTTCCTACTGGAGCCGCTCGGCCAGTGTGGAGGTCACGTTTCAGATCCGCCTGCGCGAGACGAGCGGGGTGGTGGAGATGCACTACGCCGACGTGAGTTTCGCGCCGGGGGACACCTTCATCGATGGCGGAGCCAGCGCGACGGTGGGTCTGCAGGTCACTCCGCAGGACTATCTGCTGTATAGTTTTAACGAGGCCACGCTGCAGCCCGACCTGCTGCTGAGTTTCGTCCCGGCGGCGCCGGCTCCGGTCGTGGTGGCCTGTGCACCGGCCAACGGCGCGGCGGCCGAGCCGACCAACACGCTGCGCATCGCCTTCTCGAGCGACGTGGTCGTGACCGCGGGCGATCTCATCCTCACGCGCTCCGGGACCGGGACCGCGAACCTGATCCCCTCGGCCGCGTTTGCCTACGATGCCGCCACGGCCACCGCGACGCTGACCTTTCCGCAGCCGCTTCCGACTGACAGCTACAGCCTGCGCGTGGCCGGCACGGTCGTCAGCGCAGTCAATGGGCAGGCGCTCGATGGCGACTACGACGCGCTGCCCGGCGGCGATTACCTCGCGGCCTTCCGCCTGAACGCCGCGCCGGTCTTCGCGCCGATCGCGGATCAGACGGTGGACGAGGAAACGACCCTGACCTTCACCGCCAGCGCGAGCGATCCCGACGCCGGCCAGAGCGTCACCTACAGCCTCGGGCCCAATGCGCCCTACGGCGCGTCCATCGATCCGGCCACCGGCG
This sequence comes from Verrucomicrobiota bacterium, assembly GCA_018240025.1. Classification (GTDB taxonomy): domain Bacteria; phylum Verrucomicrobiota; class Verrucomicrobiia; order Chthoniobacterales; family SZAS-18; genus SZAS-18. The sequence continues at coordinate 3,077 of JAFEGM010000111.1, read as the reverse complement.
TCTTCACCTGGACGCCGGACGAGTATCAGGGGCCTCAGACGCATGCCATCACGCTCGTGGCGACCGACAACGGCCTCGGCGCGCGCAGCGCCCGAGTGGTCTTCAATGTGACGGTGCGGGAGGTCAATCGGGCACCCCTCGTCTCTTCGGTGGGCGATCAGTTCGTGGCCCAGGGCGATACGCTCGGATTCTACATCGGTGGCTACGATCAGGATTATCCTTCCCAATCTCTCGTCTGGTCCGTGGCGTCGGGCGCGTCCGCCGGCGCAGCCGTCGATGCGAGCGGTTACTTCACCTTCAGCAATGCCACGCCCGGAACCTACCCGGTGACGGTGCAGCTGACGGATGACGGCACGCCGGCGCTCTCCGGGTCTGCGTCCTTCAATGTGATCGTCGTCCCGCCGAATCAGGCTCCCGTCCTGGCCTCGATCCCGGATGTGACCATCGCGGAGCTGACCACCTTGAGCTTTACCGCCTCGGCCACGGATCCGGACGGCAACCCGCTCATTTACGAGCTGTTGAACGCACCTTCCGGGGCCTCGATCGACTCCGCCACCGGCGCCTTCAATTGGACGCCCGACGAGTATCAGGGTCCAGGCGTCTACACGATGTCGGTGCGCGTGACCGACGTCTATCCGGGCCAGCCGCTCTCCGACGTGAAGACTTTCGTGGTCACGGTGCAGGACGTGAACTCCACGCCGGTCCTCGCGACCATCGGACCGCGGGCCGGCCGGCCGGGTCGCACGCTGACCTTCCAGGCGAGTGCGAGCGACACGGACTATCCCTCGCAGACGCTGACCTACAGCCTCGATCCCGGCGCGCCCGCCGGCGCCAGCATCAACCCATCGACCGGAGCGTTCAGCTGGCCGGTGCCGGCCGATCAGCCGTTTGGCGTCGTCGTGCTGACCGTGCGCGTAACGGACAACGGCACGCCCGCGCTCTCCGCCTCCGAGACGGTGCAGATCGACATCAACAACTACCCCGCGACCTTCGTCGACAACTCGGCGACCTATCAGGTCTACGCCTCGAGCGCGCCCTTCGTCAGCATCGTCGGGCAGGCCGGCACGACCCAAATCGCGTTGTCGGGCGACGACAACATCAGCGGCCCGGTCAATCTGCCGTTCCCGTTCTTCTTCAAGGTGGGGCAGGCCTCCACCCAGATCCGCGCCAGCACCAACGGCATCGTCACGTTCGGCACCAGCAATGCGTTCAACAACGGCTCGCTGCCGGACGGCAGCCTGAACAACACGATCCTGGCGTTCTGGGATGACCTCTTCATCTCAGGATCCAATCAGGGCGTCTTCGTCCAGACCGTGGGCACGGCGCCGTTCCGGACCTTCATCATTGAATTTCACAATCTCTATCACTACGCGCGCTCCTCGACGGAGGTCATCACCTTCCAGGTGCGACTGAAGGAAGGCACGGGCGCCGTCGACGTGCACTACGGCGACGTGAATTTCGGGGCCTCGCAGCCCGAAAACAACGAGGGCGGCAGCGCCACCGTCGGCATTCAGGTCGATACGAACGACTACCTGCAGTATAGTTTCAATGAAGCTTCGTTGACCAATGACCTGGTCCTGAGCTATCTGCCGTCCACGCTCGCGCCGATCGTCCTTGGCATGACCCCGGCCAATGCCTCGCTGGCCGATCCTTCCAATGTGGTGCGGATCAATTTCAGCAAGGACGTCCTCGTCAGTGCCGCCGATCTCACGCTCACCCGGCTGGGCACCGGCAGCACCAATCTCGTCTCCGGGGCGACCTTCAGCTACAACGCCGCCACCGCCACGGCGACGCTCACCTTCCCCCAGCCGCTGCCGCTCGACACCTACACGCTCAAGGTCGCGCAGACGGTGGTCGATGCGAACACGGGCCTCGCGCTCGACGGCGACTTCGACACCCAGCCGGGCGGCGACTACACCGGCGGATTCCGCCTCAACACGGCCCCGGTCGTGGCCGCGATCGCGGATCAGACGATCGCCGAGGAGACGACGCTGACGCTGACCGCGACCGCCAACGATCCCGACGCTGGCCAGACGCTGCGCTACAGCCTGGGGGCCGGCGCGCCGAGCGGAGCTTCGATCAATGCCCTGACCGGGCAGTTCACCTGGACGCCGACCGAGTTTCAGGGACCGGGCAGCTATGCGATCACGGTCGTGGCCACCGATGACGGCCTCGGACCGCGCACCGGTTCGCGAACCTTCAACGTCACCGTCCAGGAGGTGAACCGGCCGCCGACGCTGCCGACGCTGGTCGACCGCAATGTGATCGAAGGCGGCACGCTCGCCTTCTTCGTGGGCGGGAGCGATCCCGATTCGCCGAGCCAGACCCTGACCTATGCGCTGGCTCCCGGCGCGCCGGCCGGTGCGGCCATCGATCCGAACAGCGGCTACTTCACCTTCACCGCGGGCACGGCGGCCGATCTCCCGGTGACCGTCAATCTGACCGACAACGCCACGCCGCCGCTGACGACCTCGCAGTCGTTCGTCATTCACGTGGTGCCGCTCAACCAGCCGCCGGTGCTGGCCGCGATCGCCGATCAGGCGGTGGCGGAACTGACGACCCTTTCTTTCACGGCGTCCGCCGTGGATCCCGATGCGGGACAGTCGATCACGTATTCGCTCGCGCCCGGCGCGCCGGCGGGAGCGGCGATTCATCCCACCACCGGCGTCTTCACCTGGACGCCGACCGAGGCCCAAGGCCCCGGGTTGTACACCATCACGGTGCGTGCGACCGACAACTACCCGGGCCAGCCGCTGACGGATGCGAAGAGCTTCCAGGTCACGGTCAATGAGGTGAACCTCGCGCCGACCCTCGCGGCGATCGCGAATAAGACCGCCGCCGCCGGGAGCACACTCACCTTCACCGCAGTGGGCGCGGATGCCGATCTCCCCGCGCAGACGCTCGCCTATTCGCTCGATGCCGGCGCGCCCGCCGGCGCGGCGGCCGGGGCCGTCCCGGCCGCCGCTTGGCCGGCGCCGCCCGCGGCCTCGACCAGGTAGCCGATGAAGGCCTCCTCCAGGCTGTGCGCGCCGCGCTTGGCCACGAGCCGCGCGGGCGCGTCGCTGTCGAGCACCTTG
>JAFEGM010000110.1:2768-5013 GCA_018240025.1 Verrucomicrobiota bacterium | reverse complement strand
GCGATGATGAAGATCCACCAATACGGCATTCTCTGCGCGCCCATCACCAGCCAGGCGGCGGCGCTCGAGGCCCTGCAGCACGGCGCGCCGGACGTGGAATCGATGCGCCGCGAGTACGAACTGCGCCGCAACTTCATCAGCCGCGCCTTCAACGATCTCGGCCTGCCCTGCCTGCGGCCGCGCGGCTCGTTCTACGTCTTCCCGGACATCCGTCCCACCGGCCTGAGCAGCCGCGATTTCGCCCTCGGCCTGCTGCGCGAAAAGAACGTCGCCGCCGTCCCTGGCGACGCCTTCGGCCCCGGCGGCGAGGGCTATCTGCGCTGCAGTTACGCCACCGCGCTGCCGCAGATCAAGGAAGCCATGAAGCGCATCGGCGACTACGTGGCCAGCCTGCCGAAAGCGGCCGCGCGGGCCGCGTAGCGAGGGGCCTCGGCCGGCGTGACGATCCGCCCGACCGGAGCCACAGTGACCTGCGCCACCGAGCTCCCGGATGAATCATCGCCCGCTTCCCACGCTCCTGGAGCAGGCGCTGCGGCGGCACACCGCGGCGTCCCCCGACGAACTCGACCGTTTCGCCGCCGCCCTCCAGCTGGAACGCCTGGCGCGCGGAGCCTGGTTCGGGCGCCAAGGCCAGCCCCTGCCCGTGATCGCCTGGGTGGAATCCGGCGCGCTGCGGACCTTTGCCACGGACTCACGCGGACGGGAGCACACCTTCCAATTCGCGCTGCCGGGCGACTGGACCGGCGATTTGCAGAGCTTCACCACCGACAGCCCAGCGCGCTTTTCCGTCCGGGCCTTGGAATCCACGCGAGTCTGGCAACTGCCGGCGCTCGAATTCCACACGCTGCTGCTCGCGGCGCCGGTCTTCGAGCGCTATTTCCGCCTCGCCTTCCAGCGCGCCTACATCGAGGCGCAGGACCGCGTGCTGGGCGTGCTCCAGAGCGAGGCGGCACAACGCTACGAGGCGTTTCTGGCCCGCCATCCGGAAACGGCGCGCCGGATTCCCGGCCGGCACATCGCCTCGTATCTCGGCATCACGCCCGAGACCCTGAGCCGCCTGCGGGCGCGTCGGGTGGGTCGGGCGGCGAGAAGATGATCTGGATCAAGGGCGGGGCCGAAGCAGCGACCCCAGAGTGGCCCATGCTCTCTGCACCCATCGAGCGAGGTCTGGCCGCCACTCGCACGCTCGGCGCCCAGTTGGAGGCGCAGCGCGACCTGGCACCCATCCTGATCCGCTGGGCCTTCGGCTATCATCTGGTCCAATACACCTGGGAGGAAGTCCTCCTGCTCCAGGCCCATCTCGGCTGCGCCACCTGGCTCGGCAGCATGGGCGTGCCGTGGCCGAAGTTCTTCGCCTACGTCGCGATGGGCACCGAGTTCTGGGGCGGCGTGCTCTGGATCCTCGGCCTCTGGGTCCGGCCCGTGGCCGCGCTCATGGCGGCCAACTTCACCGTCGCGCTCTGTCTGGTGCACTCGCATCACCTCTACGCCAAGCGGTTCGAGGCGGTGCAAATGCTCGCCGTCAGCCTGTTCCTCATCTTCGCAGGCGCGGGCCGGCTGTCCCTCGATGCCTGGCGGCGCCGGTCCAAAGGGCCAGCCTCGGAATAGGCAGTTCCATCATCCCGCCACGCGCAGGGAGGCCTCGATCGCGACCTCCTCGAGGTTGGAGCCGACCCCGCCGCGGTCGATGACCAGAAACCGGCTGTCCGGCTCCAGCACGAGGAGCGGATGGTGCCAGACGTTGGCGCGGTAGTTCACACCCTGCCGGCCGGTGGCGCGAAAGGCGTGCAGACGGCCGGGACCGTCGGGGCCCGCTTCGGCGACGACGACCAGATAGTCCTGCTCCTGCAGGGGGATGAACGCCTGCGAGCCGAGCGGATGCCGCTCGACCAGCCGGAGAGCAATGGGCTGCGGACGCGGTTGGCCGACGAAGATGCTGACGAGCACTCGCGGCTCGGGTCCGAGAGCTTCGACCCGCGCCAAATCGTGATACCGCTCGGTCGTGCCTTCGTTGATCGGATAATGCCGCGCACCCTCGGTTTCGATAACGTCCCCAAACGGCGCAAAACCCTCCCGGGTCAGCAGCACAGGCGTCAACTCCATGGCCGCCGCAACGCTTCGTACGATGAGCGACCGCCGATGACCGATTACCGACTACGGATCACCGAAGACGATCCCGGCACGCCGATTAGACCGCCTTCTCGCCCGTCTCCTCGGTGCGGATGCGGATCGCGTCCTCCACGTT
>JAFEGM010000110.1:0-2735 GCA_018240025.1 Verrucomicrobiota bacterium | reverse complement strand
TCTTGCCGGTCTTGGCGGCCTTGATGATGGCGCTGGTGGCCTGCTCCAGGAGCGAATCGGCCAGCACCACCTCGATCTTGATCTTGGGCAGGAAATCCACGGTGTACTCGCTGCCGCGGTAAATCTCGGTGTGGCCCTTCTGGCGGCCGAAGCCTTTGACCTCGCTGACCGTCATGCCCTCGATGCCCAATTCAGCCAGGGCATCCTTCACTTCCTCGAGTTTGAACGGCTTGATGATGGCTTCGATCTTTTTCATATGGGCGCTCCGGTTGGTGTCTGAAATTTTGGCCCCGCGGACCGCGCGGACCATGACGGCGGCCTGCGCGCGGGTCAATGCAAATGACAAGGCTTGCAGGCGCGCTGCGGCGTGTCAGGGAGCGGGATGAGCGATTCTCCCGCCCCCGTCACGATCGTCTCCGGTCTCCCGCGTTCCGGCACCTCGCTGATGATGCAGATGCTGGCCGCCGGCGGTCTGCCCGCGCTGACCGACGGACAGCGCGCGGCCGATGCCGACAACCCGCGCGGCTACCTGGAATTCGAGCGCGTGAAGCAGCTCAAGACCGACAAGTCGTGGGTGCCCGAGGCTCGCGGGAAAGTGGTGAAAATGGTCCACCTGCTGCTCAAGGACCTGCCGCTGTCCGGCGAGACCTATCGCGTCGTCTGGATGCGCCGGCGGATCGAGGAAGTGCTGGCCTCGCAGAAGACGATGCTGGTCCGGCAGGGTCGCACCCCCGCTGCCCTGCCGCCCGAGCAGCTGGCCCGCATTTTCAACTCGCAGATGGAGGAACTGGAGCGCTGGATGGGCACCCAGCCGGCCTTCCAGTTCCTGCCGGTCCACTACCACGAGCTAGTGGCCGATCCGGCCGGACACGCGGCCCGGATCAATGCGTTTCTCGGGGGCGCGCTGGACGAGGCGGCCATGGCGGCAGCGGTCGATCCGACGCTGTATCGTCAAAAAGGTTGAGTCCGGGTCGCGAACGGTGGAGGGATGGATGGCGAAGGCTGCAAAGGCGCCATGGCATCCCCCACCTCATCCCTTCTCACGCCGGCCGAGCGCGCGCTCCCGGGCCCCGACCGCCGGGTGCAGTTCATGGTCACGTGCCTGTGCGACGCCTTCTTCGATGAAGCCGCCGCCGCCTGCGTGGAGGTGCTGGAGCACGCGGGCTGCACGGTCGAATTTCCCGAAGCCCAGACCTGCTGCGGTCAGCCCGCCTTCAACGGCGGCGACTGGCCCGCCTCGCGCAAGGTTGTGCGCCACACGGTCCAGACGTTCCGCGGCGACCTGCCGGTCATCGTTCCGTCCGGCTCGTGCGCAGCCATGCTCTTCCACGGGGCGCCGCTGGAGTTCGAAAAGGAGTCCGATGCGCCGGCGGTGGCCGCGCTCGGACGTCGGACCTGGGAGCTGTGCGACTTCCTCGTCCATGGGCTTGGCGTCGAGCGCTGGCCGGGCCGTTATCCGGCGCGGCTGGCGTTCCATCGCTCCTGCCACTCGCGCGGCACCCGCAGCGGCGAGGCGGCGGTGCAATTGCTCCGAAGCATCGACGGTCTGGAGTTGGTCGAGGTCGGCGAAGGCGAGCAATGCTGCGGCTTCGGCGGCACCTTTTCGGTCGGCTTCCCGCACATCTCGGCGGCCATGGGCACGCTCAAGCTCGAACACCTGCTGGAGCGCGAGCCCGAGGCGCTGGTCTCGGCCGACCTCAGCTGCCTGATGCATCTGGGCGGCCTCGCCGCCAAGGGTGGTCACCGCCTGCGCACGTTCCACGTCGCCCAGATTCTGGCCGCCTCCCTACCCTTCCGATGAAGCCGCTCCAGCGCATCGACAAGTTCTCCACCGGCCTGCCGCGCGCCCGGCAGGAGGCGGTCTATCTCGGCTCCAAGGCGGGGCACGAGAAGCGCACGAAGGTGCTCTTCGACCAACTGCCGCACGCCGACGAACTGCGGCGTCTGGCCGGCCGCATCAAGCAGCACACCATCGAGCACCTCGACCGCTACCTGCCGCAGCTGGAGGCGAAATTGCAGGCCAACGGCGCGCAGGTCCACTGGGCCGCGACCGCGGAGGAAGCCTGCCAGGCGGTGCTCGGCATCATGCAGCGGCGCGGCGCGAAGCTCATGGTCAAGGCCAAGACCATGGTGAGCGAGGAGATCGAACTCGGGCACTACCTCGCCAAGCACGGGATCGAGGCGCTCGAGACGGACCTCGGCGAGTTCATCGTGCAGCTCGACGGCGATCTGCCCAGCCACGTGGTCAAGCCGATCATCCACAAGAACCGGCACGAGATCGCCACGTCCTTCGTCGAGCACGGCCTGGGCGATTACAACACCGACCCCGAGACGATCACCCGCCGCGCGCGGCAGTTCCTGCGCCACAAGTATCTCGCGGCCGATGTCGGCCTGAGCGGCGCCAACTTCGCGGTGGCCGAGAGCGGTCGACTGGTGGTGGTGACGAACGAGGGCAATTGCCGTTTCAGTCTCGCGGCCACGAAATGCCACATCGCGCTGGTCGGGCTGGAGAAGATCCTGCCGCGCGATCGCGACCTCGGCATTCTGCTCAATCTGCTGGCCCGCTCGGGCACCGCGCAGCAGCTGACGGTCTACACCGAGTTCATCTCCGGGCCGCGCTCGGCCGCGCAGCCGGACGGGCCGGAGGAGATGCACGTCATCTTCGTCGACAACGGCCGCACCGAGGTCCTGGCCAGCGAATGCCGCGAGATCCTGCGCTGCATCCGCTGCGGCGC
>JAFEGM010000010.1:36508-63634 GCA_018240025.1 Verrucomicrobiota bacterium | reverse complement strand
CTACAAAAACAACCGAAGAACCTACCTCTTCTAAGTCAGCGATATAGCCGTCAATAGCCTCCGGTCCATTTATGTTTAGGGCTAAGTTGCTATTCTGCGCCCCCACCGCCCCCTCCGGCGTATACCCGGGCCACGTGGTCGGGATTACGGCGGGCGGGAAGGGCGTGAACATATTGGCGGCCGAGACCATCAGGGCGCCGGCCTGGCATTTGGCGTTCAGCTGGGGGTCGAAGACGATGTTGGGGAGGTTGCCGGCCATGCGGCGATACCAGTTGATGCGCTGGAGGGTGGCTTTGCGGTAGGCGAGGGAGGTGGTGCCGGGATTGACGGGGCTGATGGAGCCGGTCCACTCGATCGGCGGGGGGGCGCTGGTGAGGTAGTAGCGGCGGTAGGCGTCGATGACGGCTTGGCGGCTGGTGCGGTCGATGGGCGGGACGGGGGCTTCCTCCATCAGGCCTTGGGCGGAGGCGGACGCGGCAGTGAGGCCCAGGAGGGCAGGGGCGAGGGCGGTGGCGAGGAAGCGCATGGAGGTGGGATGGGCGCCGGTCGGGCAGTCGCGGGGCGACCGCTCTCCGAGAAAAACGGTCGGACCCTGTCAGATTCAGCGAGACCCTCGCGCGGACCCGCGGGGTGGCAAGTGGGGAAGCTATGTTTGTGCGGGCGAGCGGCGGGAAGAAGAATGGAAGTCGCGGACGCTTGGAAATAGCAAACCCGTGCGGCAGGTACGAGGTTTTCGGGCGACCCTGCAAAGGGCGGGTGCGACCCTGTGGGGTGATTTTCTTCGGCGCGCCGCGATTTTCGCGAAACTCGGCCCGGGGCAGCCGGTTTCATCCCGGAGCATGCTCGCCGCCGCTCTTTTCGACTGCGAACATCCCATGGTGGAACACGATCCCGATGCGCTCGACGTCGAGCGGATGCTGCGCGTCCGCTCGGGCGACCGTGAGGCATTCCGGGAACTGGTGAATGCGCACCACGCCCGGGTGATCGGGACGGTCGCCCGCATGCTGGGGACGGATACCCACGAGGCGGAGGATCTGGCGCAACAGGTCTTCCTGCGGGTCTGGAAGAGCGCCCCGCGCTATGAGGCGTCAGCCAAGTTCACCACCTGGCTTTTCACGATCACCCGCAATCTGGTCTTCAACGAGGCTCGCCGACGGAAGAATCGGCCCACCACCAGCCTGGAGACGGGCGGGTCGGACGAGAGCGAGTTCGCGCCGCGCCAGTTCGCCGACGAGCACGCGCCGTCGCCGCAGACGGCGCTGCTGGAGCGCGAAATGGAGGAGGCGGTCGATGCGGCCATCGCCGATCTGCCGGAGCAGCAGCGGCTCGCGGTGGTGCTACGCCGCTATGAAGAGCTGCCCTACGAGGACATCGCGGCCACGTTGGAACTGACGGTGCCGGCGGTGAAAAGCCTGCTCTTTCGGGCGCGGACGTTTTTGCGCGAGCGGTTGGAACGGTATCTGCAGGCGTGACGGAAAAGGAAGAAGGAGGAAGGGAGAAGGACGAAGGGCCGGACGCGGATGCGACGGGGCGTAGGCGCGAAGGAGCGCTCGGAAATTCGCAGGAGATCCGAAAGGGGGCGACGCAGTGCTGCCTACATGATGCCGAGCTTCATCTTGCCGGCATCGCTGATCATCGACTGATTCCACGGCGGATCCCAGACGAGGGCGACGTTGGCCTCGGTGATGCCGGGGATAGAGAGAATCTTGCCCTCGGCATCGGCGGCGATGCTGGGGCCCATGCCGCAGCCGGGGGCGGTCAGGGTCATTTTGACCTCCGCTTTGAGGCCGCTTTCATCGGCCAAGGGCGAGACGACGCAGTCGTAGATGAGGCCCAGGTCGACGATGTTGACGGGAATCTCGGGGTCGAAGCAGGTCTTGAGCTTCTCCCAGACGAGCTTTTCGCGGCCGGAGGCGTCGGCCAGCAACTCAGGGGTGACCGGCTCGCGCTTCAGGCGCATCGAGCCGTCGTCGGCCTTCTCCAGGCCGAGCGCGTCGGCATCGGCCTCGCCGATGCGCGAGAGGCCTTCGCGCGAGGCCACGGTGTAGCTGCCGCCGAGCGACTGGGTGATGACGACGACGGTGCCCTGCGGGAGCGTGATGGACGTGCCGCTGGGGATCTGGATCGCGGCGACGTCGCGCTTGAGCGTGATTTCGGTGTTCTCGTGCATGAGGGAGGGGCTTCGATACTCGGAAAATTCAGGAGCGCAGGACGATGTTCAGCTTCTTGCCAGGGGCGGGCGTGGCCGTCCCGGCCATGAGCTGATCGTAAAGCGTGGTCGCCTTGGCCGGGGTGGCGGTCGGAGCCGGCGCAGCGGGCTGGACTGCGTCCGCCGGACCGGCGGCGAGGGCTTGCTTGAGCGCGCCTTCGACCAGCTGGGCGCAATGGATCTTCATCGGCGGCAACGACCCGAGCGGTGCGGAGAGATCCTCGTGCGAAAGCTGCAGCGCTTCGTCGGGCGTCTTGCCGCGGATGAGCTCGGTGGCCACCGAAGCGACGGCGATGGCGGTCTGACAGCCGAAGCTCTGGAAGGTGGCCTTGTCGATGACGCGGCGCCCGTCGGGGCGCGTCTCGAATTTCACCCACATGCGCAGGAGGTCGCCGCAATCGGCGCTGCCCACCGTGCCGACGGCATCGGCTCCGGGCAGCTCGCCCACGTTCTGCGGGTTGGCGCGGGCGGCTTCGAGGCGGGCGGAAAGGTCGGAGTCCACCCGACAGCTTCGCATGGACGATTTCCGCTGTCAGATCGCAGATTTCAGATTTGTGTCAGTGCCCGGCAGGTCGATGCTGCCGGTTCCATCCGTCGCGAATGCCATGCTCTCCTTCTTCGGTCTGACCTCGTCAAATGCGCTGCCCGTGGGGGCGAAGATCCCGGACCTCCGGGCGATCGACCACGAAGGCCAGCCGATCGACCTCGGCGCGGCCTGCCGCCAGGGGCTCGTGCTGGTCTATTTCTATCCGAAGGCCGATACGCCCGGCTGCACCGCCCAGGCCTGCACCCTGCGCGACGCCTTCGCGGATCTCTCGGAGGAAGGCCTGACCATTTTCGGCGTGAGCATCGATTCGCCGAAGTCCCAGGCCGCCTTCCGCAAGCGCTACCAGATCCCCTTCACGCTCATCGCCGACGAGGAAGGCAAGGTAGCCGAGGCCTTCGGCGTGCCGACGCTGCTCGGGCTGGCGGCCAAGCGGCAGTCGTTCCTCCTGCGCGACGGCGTGGTGGCCTGGCGCGACGTCTCCGCCTCGCCGCGCAATCACGCCGACGACGTGCGCGAGGCCATTCGCAATTTGCGCTCCGCGGCGGGCTGAGCGAGCACGCGGCGTGTCCCGCCTCCTGCTCATCGACGGCAACTACTATGCGTATCGCTCCTTCTTCGCGATCCGCGACCTGACCAACTCGAAGGGCCAGCCGACCAACGCCATCTTCGGCTTCACCAAGGCGGTGCGGAAGATGTTGAAGGACGTCAGCCCGCAGCTGGCGGCCGTGATCTGGGATTCCGGCATGCCGGAGCGTCGCCTGGCGTTGCAGCCGCAATACAAGCAGAACCGCGCCGAGACCCCGGCCGACATGAAGCCGCAGGTGCAGTATCTGCGCGACCTCGTGCCGAAGATGGGCCTGCACGGGCTGGGGCTGCCGAACACCGAAGCCGACGATCTCATCGCCTCGTACGTCCGCGCGGCCCGGGCCGAGGGGCTCGAATGCATCGTGGCCACCAACGACAAGGACATCCTGGCTCTGACGGGCGAGGGCGTGCGCGTTTACACCACGAACAAGGCCGATTTCCCGGCCGACGAGAAAGGCGACTTCCATCTGCTGACCGGGGCGGACGTCGAAAAGAAATGGGGCGTGCCGCCGGCGCGCATCCACGACGTGCTGGCGCTGACCGGCGACAGCTCCGACAACATCCCCGGTGTGCCCGGGGTGGGCGGGAAGACGGCGGCGGGATTGATCGCCGAGCACGGCTCGCTCGACGCCGTGCTCGCCGATCTCGGCCGAGTGAAGAGCGAAAAACTGCGCGCCAAGCTCGACGCCGGGCGCGCGCAGATCGTGCAGAATCGCGAAATGGTGCGGCTCGAGGACGACCTTCCACTGCCCAAGGCCGTGCGCGAGCTGCGCGTCGAGCCCGACTATCCGGCGGTCATCGCCGCGCTGGAGGAATGCGAGATCCGCGCGCTGCTGGCCGAGTACCGCGCCGAGCAGAAGCGCGGTCCGGTGGCCTTCCAGGAACCGCGCGAGGTGCAGGGCGAGCTGTTTGGGTAGGCCGCAATCTCCGAGTGCGGCCGGTTGCGTGGCGGCGCTGCAGAGGTTCACGCGAAGCTGCGATAGGGTGAACGGGTGAAGAAGAGGATGAAAGGGGAACGGCGAAGGCCGAATGGCCGTGGAGTGCGCCGGCTTGCTGGAGCCGTCGCCCAGGCAGCTTGCTGCCGTGGAACGCACGGAGGCGGGCCATCGCGTCATCGCCTCGGTCGACGGGTCTGCGCGTCTGACTCATCCGCTCCTGCGACGCCGCCGCACTCGGAGAATGCGGACTACGGCTCCTGCGACGCCGCCGCACTCGGAGAGTGCGGACTACTTTACGGCGGGCCGGGGGCGCTGCACGTTGCGGCCATGCAGCCCGAGAAGCCCGCCGCGCAGGTCATCTTCAACGCCATCAGTGCGGCGGAAATGGCCAATGTGCCGAAGCTCCAGCAGCTCGAGCTGCTCGCTGGCTTCCGGGCCTCGACGGCCAATCTGGACTCGCCTCAACCGGATCAGATCGGCGTCATTCAGCGCGAGGGGAAGCGGCTCTATCGCTATCGGCTCAAGGACTGGCGCGTGTATTTCGAGCGCGTGCCGGAAGGCTTCGCCATTCACCGGATTTTCCACCGCAACACGCTGCTCGATTTCCTCTACCGCTCGAACCTGCCGGTGGCGGAGGACGAGCAACTCGGCGAAGCCAAGTCGTTCTGGCGCCTGATCGAGGAAGGCAAGGCCTCCCAGCGCTCGGACTGACGCGGCTCGCCGGCCGGGGTGCAGGCCTCGTCGAGGAGCTGTGGTCACCCACTGAAAAGGTCCGCAGATTCAGGGGATTGGACGCAGATTTCTTGGTGCTGAGACCAAATGCCTCTCGTGAAAATCTGCGTCGAATCCCTCCAATCTGCGGATTCTACGTCCGTTGTCCGCGACGGACCGCTCTCGACGGGACGGTGGCTCCCCGAGTTCGGGATCAATGCATCGCGGAGGCAATGATCACGCAGATACCGAGGCCGACGAAGCCGACCACCGTGGCGAGGGCCTGGTTCTTCTGCTCGATCAGCTCCTTCCAGAGGTCGTAGGGCGTGAGCTTGTCGATGATGATGAAGAACGTGCAGAACAACACCATTCCGAGAACGGTGTAGAGCAGCGAATTCAGGATGAAGAAGACGGTCTGAGGCATGGGATCATTTATGGAGGAGACGCGCGCCGGGCGGGGTGCGGTCGGTGTGAGGCGAGGAGGCGAAGAACGGGCTGAAGCCGCGCGCATTGGCCCAGAGCACGTACGAGCAACTGGTGGCGCAAAGCAGGAGGTAAATGGGATGGCGGAGCATGGCGGGCGGAGTTGATCAGTCGTCGTCGTCGCTGGAGGCAGGGCCGCCGCTGGGACTGAAGTCGCTTTGCGACCAGCGTTGGCTCTCGAACATCGCCGAGCGGATCAGGACGATGATCGGATAAATGGAAACGAACAGGATGCTGAGGATGAAGTTCGAGAAGAAGTAGCCGCCGCGATAGACTTTCACGGTGAATTGCTGGGCGGTCAGCTTCGGGTCGAGCACGCTGCCGATGAGCAGGCGGTAGCGACCGGCCGGCACGCCGGAAATCGTGTCGGACTTCTTGCGGCTGCCCTCGCTCCAGGCGCCGTCGCTGTCGGTGCCGTAGTAGTACTCGAGGTCGACCTCCGCATCGTAGCGCTTCTCGGTCTTCTCCTCGACGAGCGAGAAGTCGAGGCTGATCCAGGCGTTGCTGAGCGCCGACTCGGCTTCGATCACCACCCGGCTGGAACTGCCGGTCAGCTCGAACGGCTCGGAGGTGAAATTGCGTACGTTCTCCGCGCCCTTGATCGGCGCGGGGGAGGCCGCCGCGGTCGCCGGTGTCGGCGTCGGCGTGGGCGGCCGTGGAGTCGGCGTCGGTACCCGCTGAGCCGCGGCGGCGGCACGTTCGGCTGCGGTGGTGGCCGAGCGTTCGGCGGCACTGAGGGCATTTCCGAAGGCCCCCGCGCTGGCGCCCTTGGTCGCGCCGCTACCGACCGAACCGCCTGGCGCGGCCTTCAATCCGCCGGGGTTGGGCGTCGCCGGACTGCCGGGAACGCCGGGCAGTGTGCCCGGCAGCGCGGCGGCCTGAGCCTGGACGACGAGATGGGTGAAGGTGTTGCTGTAGACCTGCCGTTCCTTCGAGCCGGAGCAGGTGACGATCTGCGAGCCCAGCAGCAGCAGCGCGGCGATCCAGAAGATCTTGCGCACGATCTTCCACTTCTCGCGCCAGGGGTTGGGCTGATTGAGATAGATCCCGCTGACCGGATCGAGCGCCTCCTGGCCGAACGCTTCGCCGACTTCCTTCGGCTCGACGTAGACGCCCTTCGACCACGTGATCTCGCCCTGGTCGGGATAGGTCTCGCGCGAAAGGACGCGCGGCGGATCGATGAAATCGGTCACCGCGCTCTGCTCGGTGGTCGAGGTCTGCCAGTAAAATTCGCCCAGCACGCCGACGACCGACGACTGGTAGTTGGCGAAGGTGCGCCAGCCTTCCGGCACGGTCGTGAAATCCATCGCTGGCGCGTTCAGCTCCCGTTCGACGAAGGTCCAGTGGCCGTTGTAGGTCACCAGCCAGTCGAAGCCGCGCCACGGATTGAAGAGCAGATACTCGCTCCACTCCGAGTAGTTGTCCGAGCGGCGCACGAAGCCGACCACCTCGTACTCGGTGCCGCGGAACTGGCCGCGTTTGCCGATGGGAATGCGCGGATTGACCTTGGCGATGGCATCGCGCGCATTTTCCAGCATGCGATGCCGCTCGTCCGAGGTGTCGATGATGGTGCCGCAGCTGCCGCAGACCGTGGACATCGAGAGACCGGCCGCGCGCACTTCGCAGGGCGCGCCGCAGTTCGGACAGTTGAAGCCGAGCGATTGCCGCGTGATGCGCTCGCCCTCCGCGCCGGGCGTCCAGCCGGGCACGGGGCGCAGGTTCATGAAATTGAACTCCTCGAACCGCGCGTAGAAGCCTTCGAAGAATTCGGTGCCGTTGGGCGTGCTCTCGAGCGTGGCAAACTCCCCGCCCGGCCCCATCAGGTCGGCGCTCAGGCGGCTGCGGCCCGCGGGCAGGCGCTCGGGCAGTTCGCCCTCGGCGGCCACGCATTCGGTGGTTTTGATGTCCGCCACCACCCAGGTGCGGCCGGCGAGAATGGGATTCTGCCCGGCGCTGAGGCGGTCGAGCGGCGGGAGCGGGCCGATGTCCGATTCCCCCGACCACGTGTAGAAGCCCTGGGTCTCGGCCAGCCAGGCGTAGCCGTCGTTGCATTCCGCAAACCACTCCGTCCAGCTGCCGCCGTCGTACTTCCAGCGCAGACGTCCGACCAGCCGAAAGCCGCGGCCGCGGAAGTTGCCCGTCGTCCCGATCTGCAGCGGGCTGAGGTCCGGCGGCATCTGGGCGATCTTGCCCAGGTTCTCCAGGTTCAGATCCTTCCGCAGGATCAGGGAGGTGCAATAGGGGCAGACCGCCGAGACCGAGATACTCGACTCGAACTTCAGAGTTCCTCCGCAGTTGGGACAATCGTAGGAGCGCATGGGAGGGGGCCGCGCCGGCAGGTCGATGGCTCGATCCCGCGCGGCGCGAAGGCTGAATCAATCCGAAGTCACCATCCGAATCAATCCCCGGCTGCGGACGCAAATCGATTCCACCACGCGACCGCGGCGTGGCTTTGGCGAGACGCTGCGCGGATTTCGGATTTCGGATTTTCGAAATCGCGTGATATTCCGCGTCCGCTCATGTCGGACGACCCCCATTCCGCTCCCCCGAAGTATCGCCGCATCGTCCTCAAGATTTCCGGCGAAGCCCTCCGTGAAGGGGGCAGCAAGGACAACATCTCGCCGCAGATCGTCCTGGCCATCTCCCGTCAGATCCAGGCCATCCACGCCCTCGGCGTGCAGGTCGCGGTCGTGATCGGCGGCGGCAACATCTGGCGCGGATTGGCCGCGGCGCACCGTGGGATGGACCGGACGACGGCCGACTACATGGGCATGCTCGCCACGGTCATCAACGGCATGGCGCTGCAGAGCACGCTGGAGCAGATCGGCATCGTCACCCGCGTGCAGACGGCCATCGAAATGAAGAACGTGGCCGAGCCGTTCATCCTCCGGCGCGCCATTTCGCACCTGGAGCGCGGCCGCGTGGTCATCTTCGTGGCCGGCACGGGCAACCCGTATTTTTCCACCGACACGACCGCCGCCTTGCGCGCCAGCGAAATCGGGGCGCAGGTCATCTTCAAGGCGACCAAGGTCGACGGCATCTACGACCGCGATCCCGCCAAGCACGCCGATGCGGTGCGCTACGACAAGGTCTCCTACACGGAATGCCTGACCAAGCGCCTCAACGTGATGGATTCGACCGCCTTCTCGCTCTGCATGGACAACCGTGTGCCGATCGTCGTCTTCGACATGGGCCACCCGGAGAACATCCTGCGGGCCGTGCGCGGCGAGAATGTCGGCACGCTGGTGACGGACTAGGCGGCTGAGCTAAGGTGCCGCACATCTCCCACCCCCGAACCTCCCCCCCGAATTCTCTGAGTTATGGATCCTGAAATGCAGCTTTTGGAAATGGAAGAGTCCATGGACAAGGCGGTGAACTACCTCCTCCATGAATTCGCCAGCGTGCGCACCGGCAAGGCCTCGCCGGCGCTGGTCGAAAACCTCGAAGTCGACGCCTACGGCACCATCATGCGCCTCAAGCAGATGGCGGTGATCACCACGCCCGAAGCTCGTCTGCTGGTCATCCAGCCGTTCGACGGCAGCACGACCAAGGCGATCGAGAAGGCGATCAAGGAATCGCGTCTCGGCATCAATCCGTCGGTCGATGGCAAGATCATCCGCCTGCCGATTCCCGAACTGAGCGAGGAGCGTCGGCGCGACCTGGTCAAGGCCATCAAAGGCATGGCCGAGGACGTGCGCGTGCGCATCCGCTCGGCCCGGCGCGACGGCATCGATGCCGCCAAGAAAGCCGAGAAGGCCGGCGACATCAGCGAAGATCAGCTGGCCGATTTCGAGGCCGAGGCGCAGAAGCTCACCGACAAGGCGAACAAGCAGGTCGACGAGCACGTGGCGCACAAAGAGGCCGAGATCATGAAGGTCTGAGGATCGCGGCGCCGGTGGTGCCGAGGTCCAACTCGGCTGCATGGCAGCCTACGGATGCCAGCACCAATGCCAGGGCTCGTAGACGAGCCCCCGGCGATTGCCGCGCGGAAAAGAAAGACGGAAGCGGAAATCTCGCGCCCGGCGACGAAGCCAACCGAAGGCCGGCGTCTGCTCGAAATCTTCCGTGAGATCGACGCTCCCCGGCGCACCCAGATCGATGGCCCGGCCCGTGTGGTGCTCGCTGAATCCAGGCAGGGCCGAGACGCGCAGGATCTCGTCCCAGGTCTGCCCGGCGTCGAGCTTCCGCTGGATGATCGCCGCCTGCCGTTCGAAACCGCGGAAGGCGGAGATCAGCAGTAACTCCACTCCGTCTGCCGCGGCCGCCGCTCGCATGCGCTTCCACGCGCGGGCCGCTCCGGCGGTCAGGAATGCCTCCCGGCCGGCGTGGTCGAGTCCGACGCAGCGCAGCGCGGGCGCTTCGTCAAAACGCGGAAACCGCCGCGCGTAGCCTGCAGGAATGGGGAAGGGAAGATTCAAAAGGTAAAATTCAGGAACCAAGAACCAAGATTCAAACCGTTCCAAGGGGCAAGGGAGAAGGAGGAAGCCCTTCACCCCAGCGGCGCCGTTTGCGCCTCCTTAGACCTTCCGCCTTAACACCGTTTGAATCCTGTCTCTTAATTCTTGAGACTTCCCCTGTACGAGCAGCGCGCCTTCGGCGTCTCGTGGATGACGATCTCGGCCAAGCCCGGCAGCTGCGGGGCGAGCTTGTTCCAGAACCAGACGCACATCAGCTCGATGGTCGGATTCTCCAGGCCTTCGATGTCGTTGAGATAGGCGTGGTCGAGCCGCTCGAGCAGCGGATTCATGGCCGCGCTGATGCGGGCGTGGTCGTAGACCCAGCCGGTCTCGGGATCGATCTCGCCCTCGACGGAGATCTCCACCTTGAAGCTGTGCCCGTGCATCGCGGCGCACTTGTGGCCCGGCGGGGCCGACGGGAGCGTCTGGGCGGCTTCGAAGCGGAAATCTTTGGTCAGGCGGAACACGGGAAGAAAACTCGGAGTTCGGAAGGCGAAACTCGCACGAACTGAGCGAGGCGAAACAGCGCTTCAAACGGATTTCCCAACGCAAGCGCAAGCGTGCTGAGGCGCCTCGAAACCGAGCCGTCCTTCGCGCAGAGCGGAGCGCGCCGCCGACCGCTTGCCCGCCGGGAGTTACAGCGGGACCTGCGTCGCGCGGAAGATCCGGTCGCGTTCGTTCTTGTAGGTCGCCATGGCCAGCAGCGGCCAGTTGTTCCGGTAGCTGTCGTAGCGGAGGTAGAAGACCCGCGGGAAGCCGGTGCCGGTGGTCCACGGCTCGGACCAGGAACCGTCGGGCTCCTGGGTCTTCTCGAGGTAGGCCAATCCGCGCTGGATGCTCGGGCGCTCGATCTCCCCGCAGGCGATCAGGCCCATCAGGGCCCAGGCGGTCTGCGAGGCGGTGCTCGGGCCTTTGCCCTTGAGCAGCGGATCGTCGTAGGTCATGGCCGTCTCGCCCCAGCCGCCGTCCTCGTTCTGGCAGCTTTCCAGCCAGTCGCGCCCGCGCTGGATCCAGTCGGAGCGCATGTCGAGGCCGATCGCCTTCAAGCCGCGCAGCACCTGCCAGGTGCCGTAGATGTAATTCACACCCCAGCGACCGTACCACGAGCCGTCGTCTTCCTGCGTGCGACGCAGCATCGCGATGGCCCGCTGCACGAACGGCAGATCGCGGCAGTACCCGAGGTAGCCGAAAAGCTCCAGGCAGCGCGCAGTCAGGTCGCTGCAGGTCGGATCGAGAATGGCGTTGTGGTCGGCGAACGGCACGTGCTCGAGCCAATGCTTGGTCACGTCCTTGTCGAAGGCCGCCCAGCCGCCGTCCTCGCACTGGAAGCTCAGCAGCCACGGCAGCGCCCGCTTGAAGCAGGCGCGCGCGGCTTCCTTGTCCTCCGGCGAGACATGGCGCAGGGCCATGAGCACCATCATGGTGTCGTCGGTGTCGGGGTAATAGACGTTGTTGTACTCGAAGGCCCAGCCGCTGGCTTCGGGATGCGGATTCTGCTTCGTCCAGTCGGGGCGAATGCGGACTTCCTTGGAGTAGAGCCAGTTGGCCGCGCCGCGCAGCGCCGGGTGGTCGGCCGGCAGGCCGCTCTCGGCCAGGGCGATCGTGTTGATGGCGGTGTCCCAGACCGGCGAGAGGCACGGCTGGATGCGGAAATCCTTCGGATCGTCGACGAAGAGGCCCTCGAAATCCCTGGTCGCTTTCTGATAGAGCGGGTCGCTGTCCGGCACGCCTGCAGCCTCCAGCGCGATGAGCGCATTCAGCATGGCCGGGAAGATCGCGGCGAGGCCGTCGGAGCCCTCGCCCATGCGCTCGGTCATCCAAGCCAGGCACTGCTTGAGCGCCCGCTGACGCAGCGGCTTCCAAGGCAGGCGGTCGACCTTCTTCAGGATCTCGTCCCAGCGCAGGAAGAAGTTCTTCCAGGCCAGCCAGCGCGGATCGCGCGGGAGGGAGAAGTCCTTGTCCTCGGTGCCGACCGGATAGAGTTCATGCAGCTGCAGATGCTCCGGCAGCGCGCGGGTCGGCTTGTGGTGATTGATGATCGCCAGCGGGATGAGCATGGCGCGGCTCCACGACGACAGGTCGTAGATGTTGAAGTAGAGCCAGTCCGGAAAGAGGATCATCTCCGGCGGGATGGTCGGCAGATATTTCCACGGAAACTGTCCCAGCAGCGCCAGGTACAGTTTCGAATACGTGTTCATCCGCGGGATGCCGCCCAGGCGCAGGATGTTGGCGCGGGCCTCGACCATGACCGGTTCGGTCGGGGCGCGGCCGGCCAGCTTGAGCGCGAAGTAGGCCTTCACGCAGGCATTGATCTCGCTCGGACCGCCCTCGTAGATGTTCCAGCCACCATCGGCCAGCTGGCGGCGCAGGATGTGGGCGACGCACTTTTCCTGCAGGACGGGATTCACCTTCCCGCGCCAGTGCATGAAGAGCACGTAGTCGGAGCAGAGCGTGCTGTCGACGAACAGCTCGTAGCACCAGTGACCGTCGGGGTGCTGGGCGCGGAGCAGGTTTTCCTGGGCCAGGCGAATGGAGCGATCCAGCGCATTCTCCGGCGTGCTGACGGGCAGCGGAACGCGGGTGCTGGGGCGGGGGATCGAAGCGGTTTGTGGCATCCGGGAGAGCGTACGTTCCTGACGAATCTGTAATGTGAAAGGTCGGGCGTGCCCGGAGCAAGCCGGCGCACGACCGACTCGGTTCAGCGCGAGGCGAGCTCGGCGGCGTCGGGCTTGGCGTCCTCCGCCGGGGCAGAGGCGGTCGAGCAGCTCGCCGGAGAGGTCGCATTGAGCGGCGGACGCTGCGGGCCGGTCAGGTGGCCCTTGCCGCTGCCCACGCCGTTGAAGGCGTTGATCGTCTTGCCGCGGCCGCTGGGCTTGGGCCGGGGGCCGAAGTTGAACTTGATGTTCTTCCAGAGATCGCCGGGCTTGGTGTTTTCCTTCCGGCCGATGGCGGCGCTGGGCTCGTAGCCGCAATGCATCATGCAGTTCGAGCAGCGCGGGTCGCGCGCCTCGCCGTTGACCACGCCGTAGTTCTCCCACTTCACCTCGGCCAGCATCTCCTGGTAGGTGGCGTAGTGGCCCTTGGCGTCGGTCATGACGTAGCACGGGCCCTTCCAGCCGCGGATGTTGCGGGTGGGAATCGCCCAAGCCGAGCAGGTCAGCTCGCGCAGACCGGCCAGGAACTCGAAGTACACCGGCGTGCCGAAGAGCGTGAAACGCTGCATCCAGTCGGTGATGTCCTTGAACTTCTCGCGGGTCATCTCGCGGGTGAGGAAGAAGTTCTCCGGCTGCAGATTGAGCCGCTCGACCATGTCCTTCTTGGCCGCGTCGTAGTCGTAGCCCGGCGAGATGGTGTGGCCGTCGATGCCGAGTTCGCTCAGGAACTCGTACATGTCCTCGACCTCCTTCATGTCGGTCTCCTTGTAGATCGTGGTGTTGGTGGCGACCTGATACCCCAGGATCTTGGCCATGCGCATGGCCAGGACGCATTCCTTGAAGACGCCCTCGCGCTCGACGATGAGGTCGTGGGTGTACTCGAGGCCGTCGAGATGGACGTTCCAGTAGAAGGCCGGGTGCGGCGCCATGACCGGAGCGGCGGCGTCCTTCGGACCCTTGCGGACCTCGGCGGCGTCCTTCTCGCTCATCAGCTCCTGCTTGGTGAGCTCGGCGATCCAGGCTTCGACCTTGGCCGGCTCCTTGGCGAATTCGCGCGCCATGTAGGCCCGCATTTTCCGCCGCATGAACATGCCGTTGGTGCAGAGATAAACGATGCGGCCCTGGTCGTTCAGGATGCCGTGGGTGAGCGCCTCGATCTGCGGGTAGATGAGCGGTTCGCCGCCGCAGATGGAGACCATCGGGGCATTGCACTCGATGGGCGCCTGCAGGCAGTCGGCCAGCGGCATGACGTCCTTGAGCGACGTGGAGTACTCGCGAATGCGACCGCAGCCGGTGCAGGTCAGATTGCAGGTGTGCAGCGGCTCCAGCTGCAGGACGGTGGCAAACTTGTCCGTCTTCTTGAGCTTGTGACCGACGATGTAGGCAGCGATCTTGGCGGTCAGGGCGAGAGGGAATCGCATAGGGTTAAGAGCGCGGAGGCTAAGGTCAGGCAGGGGGCGCGTCAATGTGAGCGCCGACTCACGGTCTCGTAGGGTGGCAGATGACGATTGCGGATTGGCAATGAAAGTGCGTCATGGTCCCATCTGCCGACCAGTGAGAGGGCGAAGTACGCTGACTTCTTCCAAAAAACGGGGAGGAAGTCACCGCAGGAGCCGAACCGCGCGTGACCTGCGACGATTTTCGCGGACCTTCGCTCACGATGAAACGTCCGCGCGTGAGTGTGAAGCGAGTGGCGGGGCTGCTTGGCGTCGTCTTGGGCGGAGTATTTGGCGCCGTGCTCGGTTTGAATTTAATCTGGGAGCTGACCCGCGAGCCGTGCTTCAGCAGGACGTTCATCGCGAGGTCGGAGGTCCGTTCACTCGCCATGAGCGTCAGGATGTTCGCGGCTACTCATGGACGCCCGCCTGCCACCCTCGCGGAACTCGTCCCGGACTACTGGGTCGGGATTCCGAAGGATCCCTGGGGCCGCGACTACTTGCTGGCTCCGATCGATGCACGTCTGGTTTCGATTCGGTGCGTACCCCCGGAGGCTGAGTCCCCGGAGATCCGTGAGGAGGTTCGGTGGAGATCCGAGCCTTGACCTCCCGGACGCCAGGCTCGTCCCCTTTCATCTCACCTCCCACATCTCACCTTTCACCTTTCACATTTTCCCGTGCTTCCCGATTTCCCGCTCTTCCTCGCGCCCATGGCGGGCGTGACGGACAGCGTCTTCCGCCAGCTCTGCAAGGCGGAGGGGGCGGACGTGCTGACGACCGAATTCGTCTCGGCCGAAGGCATCCTGCATCGCAACGAACGGACGCGGGAGATGGTGGACTTCGATCCGGCCATCGAGCGGCCGGTCGGCGTACAGCTCTTCGGGGCCGAGCCCGAGCGGCTGGCCGAGGCGGCGCGGGCGGTCGTCGAGTGGGTGCAGCCCGATTTCATCGATCTGAACTTCGGCTGCCCGGTCAACAAGGTGGTCTCGAAGAATGGCGGCTCCTCGCTCCTGCGCGACTGCCCGCTGCTCGAAGCCGTGGCTCGCGCGGTGGTCCGGGCCTGCGCGCCCTTGGGCGTGCCGGTCACGGCCAAGATCCGCATCGGCTGGGACGAGCACTCCATCAATGCCGTGCGGGTGGGTCGGCTGCTGGAGGAATGCGGCATCGTCCGCCTCGCGGTCCACGGCCGGACCAAGGCCCAGGGCTACACGGGCGAAGCCGACTGGTCGGTTATCGGCGAGGTGGCCGAGGCGCTGCGCATTCCGGTCATCGGCAACGGCGACCTCTCCACCGTGGAGGAGGTCGCTCACCGCCGGCGAACCACACGCGTGAGCGGGGTGATGATCGGCCGCGGAGCCATGACCGCGCCGTGGCTCTTCGGCGACATCCGGCGTCATTTCGCCACCGGGGAAATCCCGCCGCCCCGCCCGCTGCCAGAGGTCTGGGCCTTCATTCTCCGCCATGCCCGCCTGCACCTGGAAGCCCGCCGCGGCAGCGCCCGGGCCAAACTGGCCGCGAAGGATCCGCGCAGTTTCGAACATTCCGCGCTGGCCTCACTTCGCGCCCGCCTGATGGCCTACAGCCGCGGCCTGCCCGACGGACGCCACCTGCGCGGTCGTTTCTCGCAGGTCTCCTCGGTCGCCGAGCTGGAGGACCTGGCCGGTCAGCACCTCGCTGCCCAAGCCGAGGGTCGTGCGCTTGAGGCGGAGGCGGTGCCGTTGGAAACGGGTTCCTGAACGCTTCGCGGCCTCAAAGAACTCAAAGAGCTCAAAGAATGCGGGAGCGGGTCACTAGTCCCCAGCGGTGCCCGTTGGCGTCGATGCTCGGCGATCCTTGAAGCCTTGGCCTTGGCCCTTCCTTGCATCTTGGCTCTTGAATCTTGAACCTTCCTTTAGGGGCTGCTCACCCTGACCCTCAGATACCGCCTTCCGCCGCCCACCGGCGTCTGGTCGCGCACCACCACGCGCACGAGCTCGGCCTGGGGCGTTTCGGAGACCAGGGTGGTCACGCCGCTGCCGCTCTGCCAGGTCTGCAGATCGCTGCTGGCCTCGACCACGTAGGTCACGCCGGTCAGGCCGGCCACGCGGTTATAGCTGACGGTGAGGTAGTCGCTGCCGGAGATATTGAGCGTGCCGAGGCTCGGCGCGGACTCCGCGCTCGGCATCCAGGGCGCGCTGCCGAAGGCGAACTCCTCCAGATTCGTCAGGCCGTCCCCGTCGGGGTCGGCCGACGGGCCGCTCAGGCTGGCGTTGGCCAGCTGCGTGGCGGTGAAGCAGGCGCTCTGCCAGGTGGCGAAGGTGGTCGGGCGCAGGTCGGTGTTGCCGATGTAGGTGCGAATGTCGTTCAGGTAGGCGGAAATGCGGGTGGAGTAGAACCCCGTCGGAACCGGCGCGGGGCCGGGGATGAAGTCGCGATTGCCCGAACCGTCGTCGCTGTACAGGCCACTGCAGTCGGTGAACGCGCCGATGAAGAAGTCGCCGCCCGTGGCTGCCTCGGCGAAGTAGCCGTCGACGCTGAAATTCACCGCCGCGACCTTCCAGACACCGCCTTCGCGGATGAACACCGGGCCGCCGGAATCGCGGTTCGAAAGATGGCATTCGTGGTAGCCCAGCCCGGCCGACCCCGCATCGAAGGTGCCGTAGATCTGCTGGCCGAAGCCACCGATGTCGAGCAGGCTGGCCACCTTGTTTTCGCCCCAGCGCAGGCGGCCGTCGATGTCGCCCCAGAGCCAGCCCCGCTGCGTGCCGCCGAACGAGTACGCCGCTCCGCGCCGCGTGCCCGCCCCGAAGACGACCAGATGACGGCCCAGCTCCGCGCCTGGGCTGGAGAAGAGCGGCGCCCACGTTGGGAAGGTGCCGGAGATGCGCCAGACGCGCAGGTCGGCCCCCGGCACCTTGAAGGAGCCGTTGGTCATGTAGGTGACGCCCTGAAAGACGAAGGGATGCGGTCCGTCGCCGATCCCCAGATGCTCCGCGCTGATGAAGTGGTTGGGCGAAATGACCGCCGCACCGGTGTCGTAGAGTCGGCCGACCCACTGCAGGCCGCTGTTGGTCAGCGCGCCGCTCGGCGGATTGAATTCGGTGTCGTTCGCGTTCGGATCGCCCGAGCCGAGGATGATGACGCCGGGTGCGCTGGCGGTCAGGGATAGCGCGACCGCGGCGGCCAGCAGAGAAGGAAGGCGTTTCACAGCGGAGGAAGAATGCCGGATTCCTTGTGCAGATACGATGCCAAAAGCGGGGACGGTTGCGTCAGTCCTCAGGGGCGGGCCAGGAGATCCAGCAGCAGCCCGCCCTGCGCCGTCCAGAGCAGGGTGCGCAGCCAATTCGTGCGGACCAGCCGCTGGTGCACGACCGGATCGAAGCCGGCCGAAAGCCGCGCGTGCAGCGGCACCTGCACCAGGAAGGTGCTCGCCAGCACCGCCCCCAGGCAGCCGAGTCCGCCGAGCAGGCGCGGATCGCGTTCGCCCGTCCAGAGCAACCAGGCCGCCGAGCCGACCTGCACTAGGACCAGCGGAGCCACCAGCACCGTCGTGCGTTGCACGTGGCTCGCATGCCAGGCCCGGAACTCCGCCACGCCGACCCGCGCGAAGAGGGGATACTGCACCAGCTGCATCGTCCAGATGAGTCCGACCAGCGCCCAGGCGGCGGCGGCGTGAAGGAGAAGCGGTTGGTTCATGGCGTCGGGCGTTCGCGCTCGACCCGCCAGGCGTGGCGCAGCAGAAGCACGAACGGCACCCACCAAATGAGGTCGTTGGTCAGGCAATTCCAGGCAAAAGCCGCCGGCAGCGCGCCGGTCCAGACCGCGTGCAGCATCCCGAGCGGCCCGAAGAATTTTCCCAGGAAGCCCACCAGCACGATGGGCCAGTGCCGCACCGGATCGAACGCGGCGATGGCGTAGCCCACGCCATAGACGCCGACGATCATCCCGATGCACTGCCAGAGCTCCGGGTAGTTCGGCCGCGCCATGCCCGCCCAGTCGAAGATCGCGTGCGGCCAGAGCACGACGAAGGCGCCCCAGAGGATGTTGTAGAGGCCGGCCGCGAGGAGAATGCGGCGCATCCAAGTGGGAGGCGAAGGGCGCATCACCCCTGCCGGGACGGCGGATGGAGGCTTTTGGTCATTCGTCACTCGTCACTCGTCATTGCTAAAGCGCCTTCTTCAGCGCCTCGACCCGCGCCGGATCGACCGCGTTGGCCAGCACGCCGTCGAACTTGAGCGACGAGCCGACGATGTAGCCGTTGGCGTGGTCGCGGTAGACCGAGACGGTCTCCTTCGTCGTGCCGCTGCCGAGGAAAATGCGGGCGTCGGGGCAGGCGCGGCGGACGCGGGCGACATCGCTGGGATCCGCGCCCTTGCCGGTGCCGGTGCCGGTCACGATGAGCGCATCGGCCAGGCCGCGCTCGTGGGTGTCGCGGGCCGATTCCTCGATGCTGAAATCCCCCAGCGGCCGGGCGTGCTTCACGTGGACGTCGGCGAAGATGGCCGCCTCCGGGCAGAGCGCCGTGCGTCGCCGCAGCAGCGCGTGGGCGTCGCCCTCGATGATGCCCTGGTCCGTGACCATGGCGCCGGAGAGGACATTGACCCGGACGAAGGCCCCGCCGTGCACCGCGGCCAGTCCGAGCGCGGCGGCGGCGTCATTGCGCAGGACGTTGAAGCCGAGCGGCAGCCCGCGCAGTTCCGCCCGCACCGCCACGGCTGCGGCGCTCATCGCGGCGATCGTCTCCGACGCGACCGCGCCCCGCGTGAACGGCGCATCGCCGAAGTTCTCCATGACCACCGCATCCGCCCCGCCTTCGCGATAGGCGATGGCATCGGTCACCGCCGCCGCGATGACCTGATCGAAGCCGCCCGCCCAGCGCGGCGAGCCGGGCAGGGGGCGGAGGTGGATGACGCCAATGAGCGCGGCGGTGGAAGACTTGAGCAGCGAAAGCACCCCCAGCGCTAGCCGCGAAGAATCAAGGTTCAAGAGCCAAGCTTCAAACCGTGGGAAGGTCGAAGGAGAAGGCGGCGCGCTCACCGTCTCACTCGCGAGGGGCGGGTGGCTCATCCTTCGGCCTTTCCCCTTAACCCGGTTTGAATCTTGGTTCTTGGGCCTTGAATCTTTCCAAACCGGGCGAGTTCGCTTAACGCATACGGTGCCCTGGCTCATCGACGGCTCCGTCCTCCTCCTCTACTTCGTCACCATCATCGGCCTCGGCCTGTACATGGGGCGGAAGGAGGAATCGATGCACGACTTCGCCCTCGGCGGGCGCAAGATCCCGTGGTGGGCGGTGCTGGCCTCGATCATCGCGGCGGAGACCAGTGCGGGCACGTTCATCGGCACGCCGGGGGAGGGGTACTCCACGCGTGGTTTCCTCTACGTCCAGCTGGCCATCGGCACGGTGCTGGCGCGGGTGGTCATCGCCTACATCTTCATCAAGCCGTACTACGACTACAACGTCTACTCGATCTACGAGTTCCTGACCCGGCGCTTCGGCGTGGTCTCGAAGAATGCGGCCAGCGGGGTCTTCCTCATCACCCGCGTGCTGGCCAGCGGCACGCGGCTCTACGTGGCGGCCATCATCCTCGTGCTGAGCTACGAGCTCTTCACCGGCGCGCGGCCGGACAAATCGGGCGAGTTCTGGATCTACGCGGCGGCGAGCACGCTCATCGTCGTCCTCACGGCCATCTACACCACGCTCGGCGGCATCAAGGCGGTCATCTGGACCGACGTGATCCAAGCCACCATCATGATGGGCAGCGCGCTGGTCGCCGCCGGCATTCTCTACCACGGCGCCGGCGGCTGGGCGGTCATCTCGGCCAAGCTCAACGGCCCGAACGATCTGCAGGTCTTCTCGTCGGGGCTGATCCCCGGGGCGGATTTCTGGACGAATGTGAAGTCGATCCTGGAGAAGCCCTACAACCTCTGGGCGGCCATCCTCGGCTCGACCTTCGTGACCATGGCCACGCACGGCACCGATCAGGACATGGTGCAGCGCATGCTGACCGCGGAAAACGTGAAGCGCTCGCGCATGTCGCTCATCCTCAGCGGCCTGGCTGACATCCCGGTGGTCCTCATCTTCCTGGTCATCGGCATCCTGCTCTGGGTGTTCTATCAGGTGAATCCCGACCCGAACCTGCCGAAGAAGACCAACGAGATCTTCGGCCACTTCATCCTCACCGGCCTGCCCGTCGGCATGCGCGGGCTGCTCGTGGCGGGCATCTTCGCCACCGCCATGGGGTCGCTCTCGACCGCGCTGAATGCGCTCGCCACCAGCTACACGCGCGATTTCCACGAGCCCTATCTGATGAAGCGGCAGGACGAGGCCGCCTCGATGCGCGCGGTGCGCTGGGCCACGGTGGTGTTCTCGATCCTGATGATCGTGGTCTCGGCCGCGACCGCCTACTTCGTCATCCTCAAGCCCGATTCCCGCATCATCCCGATCGCGCTCGGCATCTTCGGCTACACCTACGGCTCGCTGCTGGGCGTGTTCCTCGTCGGCATGCTCACCCGCACCCGCGGCAACGACACCGGCAACCTCATCGCCATGGTCTGCGGCTTCGTCTTCGTCGCCTGGCTGAGCGGCCTGCCCAATGACATCGGCCGGATGCTCGGCACCGAGTTCTACCAGCAGCCCGCGTGGCTCCCGGTCATCGCCTTCCCCTGGCGCATCCTCTTCGGCACGCTCATGACCTTCGCCATCGCCTGCCTCTTCCGCACCCCGCAGGCCGTGGTCGACCAGCTGCCGGAGCCGAGCCGGTGACCGGTCCCTAATCGGCCGCAAACGGCGCAAGCAAAGGGATGCGCTGTCGCCGGTTCCGGCGGTAAATCAGGAAATCACGGTCGAGCGTAAAGACCAGGCTGTCATCCAGCAGTTCGCTGAGTCGGATGAGGCTTGCATCGGCCAGTGACGCAGGCACCGAGCGGTAACGTTGAACAAGCTGGCGGAGAGATTGCCATTCCGACTCGAAATCCAGCTCGCAGCGCAGAACTTCGCGTTCGAACAAACCGAAGAGCAGATCAGGGTCGATGTCCTCTCGCTGAAACAGGAAGAGCACCTCTGTCAGGACGGGGACCGTGGTAGTGAGCGGCTGGGAAAGGAGCTTCATCTGCCCCACCACCCAAGCATGATCTTTGCAGCTGCGATCGAAGAGCGCCAGCAATGGGCCCGCGTCGACAATCACCGTCGCCACGAGCCAAAGCCCTCCAGGTGCTTCCGATTAGTGGCAAGGTCAGGTTTACCGCTTTCCACGGTGCCGCAGAGATCTTTCACGCGGTCGAAAAGGCTGAGTTCATTCCGTCGGGCGCGTTTGCGCTTGCGCAGGGACTCACGAACCACGTCGGAGACGGAGCGCCCGGTCAGCCGGGCCTCCGCCTCAACCTCCGCTTTGAGTTCGGGCTCCAGTTTGATCGTCAGCGACACCATGCCCACATCGTAAGACGAACGGCGCCGTTGGCAAGACTAGATAGATTGGCCTTACTTCTCGTTCAGCGCCGCCACGCCCGGCAGCTCCTGGCCTTCGAGCAGTTCGAGCGAGGCGCCGCCGCCGGTGCTGAGGAAGGTCATGCGCTCGGCCAGGCCGCTCTGCTGCACGGCGGTCACGCTGTCGCCGCCGCCGATGATGCTGATGCCCTCGTTCTCGGCCAGCGCGCGGGCGATGGCGAAGGTGCCGTTCGAGAACTCGGAGATCTCGAAGATGCCCATGGGCCCGTTCCACAGGACGGTCTGGGCCTTGAGGATTTCCGCGCGGTAGGCCGCCACGGTGGCGGGACCGATGTCCACGCCCATCCAGCCTTCGCTCACGCCGACCTGCTCCTTGGTCGCGCGGATGACGGCGCCGGGCTTGATCTCCTGGGTCTCGATGCTGTCGGTCGGGAGCAGGAACTTCACGCCCTTCTCCTTGGCCAGCGCGAGGATCTCGTGCGCGAGCTCGAGCTTGTCCTTCTCCACACGGCTGTTGCCGACCGGAATGCCGCGGGCGGCGTCGAAGGTGTAGGCCATGGCCCCGCCGATGAGGAAGACGTCGGCCTTCTGCATCAGCGCCTTGATGACCCCGATTTTGTCCGAGACCTTGGCACCGCCGAGGATGACGACGAAGGGCCGATTCGGGTTGGCCAGTTCGCCCTGCAGATACTGCAGCTCCTTTTCCATCAAGAGGCCCATGGCGGCCTGCTTGACGTAGCCGGCCACGCCCGCCGTGGAGGCGTGCGCGCGATGGGCGGCGCCAAAGGCGTCGTTGACGTAGAGCTCAGCCAGCTTGGCCAGCTGCTGCGCGAAAGCGGGATCGTTCTTCTCCTCCTCGGCGTGGAAGCGGAGATTCTCGAGCAGGAGGACGTCCCCCGCCTTCAGCGTGTTGGCCAGGGCCTCGGTCTGCGGCCCAACGCAATCTTTCGCGAACGCGACCGGCGCGCCGATCAGCTTGGAGAGGTGCTGGGCCACGGGCTCGAGCGAGTATTCGGGGGTCGGCTTGCCCTTCGGCCGGCCGAGGTGCGCGCAGAGGATGACCCGGGCGCCGCGGTCGCGCAGGTTCTTGATCGTCGGCAGCGTCTCGCGAATGCGGGTGTCGTCGGTGATCGCCTGAATCCCGTCCTTGGCTTCGAGGGGCACGTTGAAATCCACCCGCACCAGCACGGCACGGTCATTCACGTCGAGGTCGCGCAGGGAGAGTTTCATGATGCAGCTTCGGATTCGGGAGTGGTGGGAAAGGCGGACGCCGGGAGAGAGAGAAAATTGCCCGCTCCCGGAAATGGTCAAAGCGAGACGTGCGAAAGTGCAGCGTCACGAAACGAAGCCGCCGCCGAGCGCGTGGCGATCGGCGGCGGGGAAGGGGAGTGGCGCGCGGCGGCTCAGAGTCCCTTGCCGGCGATGAACTTCACCAGATCGACGCAGCGGTTGGAGTAACCCCACTCATTGTCGTACCAGCTGACCAGCTTGAAGAAGCGGCTGTTCAGACCGATGCCGCTGCCGGCGTCGAAAATGCTGGAATTCGCGTCGTGGATGAAGTCGGTGCTGACCACCTCGTCGTTGGTCCAGGCGAGGATGCCTTTGAGGTAGGTCTCGCTGGCCTTCTTCATGGCCGCGCTGATTTCCTCGTAGCTGGTGTCCTTCGTCGTCTTCACCGTCAGGTCGACCACCGAGACCGTCGGCGTCGGGACGCGGAACGACATGCCGGTCAGCTTGCCCTTCACCTCGGGGCAGACCAGGCCGACTGCCTTGGCCGCGCCGGTGGTGGACGGGATAATGTTGATGGCCGCACTGCGTCCGCCCTTCCAATCCTTCTTCGACGGGCCGTCCACGGTCTTCTGCGTGGCGGTGTAGCTGTGCACGGTCGTCATGAGGCCTTCCTCGACGCCGAAGCCTTCCTTCAGCAGCACATGGACGATCGGCGCGAGGCAGTTCGTCGTGCAGGAGGCGTTCGAAACGATGTGGTGCTTGGCCGCGTCGTATTTGTCCTCATTCACGCCCATCACCACCGTGATGTCCTCGTTCTTGCCCGGGGCGGAAATGATCACCTTCTTCGCGCCGGCGGTGATGTGGCCGCGGGCCTTGTCCGCCTCGGTGAAGAGGCCGGTCGACTCGATGACGATGTCCACGCCCAGCTCCTTCCACGGCAGCGCGGCCGGGCCTTCCTTCACCGCCAGGCACTTGATCTTGTGGCCGTCGACCACCAGCACGTCGTCCTCGGCCAGATCGGGGCGGCTTTTCTCGCTGTGCACCGACTCGCGGGCTTTGCCCTGGGTGGAATCGTACTTCACCAGGTAGGCGAGGTTGTCGGCCGGGACGAGATCGTTGACCGCCACGACGTCGATCTCCTTGCCGAGCAGGCCCTGGTCACAGATGGCGCGGAAGACGAGACGGCCGATGCGGCCAAAACCATTGATACCGATTTTGATCATGAGGATGCGGGGTTGGGTGGGGCTGCGTTGAAAACGAGGGCTAGGAACATGCGGCTCGCCTTCAGGAGCGTCAAGAAGAGCGCGGGCGCGCGGCTGGCGCAGTTTGTCATTCTAAGGGATGGTGGCGCCGCCCATGATCGCCTTCCTCTCCGGCACGCTCGTCGCGGCTCTTCCCACCCAGGTTCTCCTCGACGTCGGGGGCGTGGGCTACGAAGTGCTCATCCCGCTTTCCAGCTACGATCGCCTGCCGTCGCCGGGGAGTGCGTTGAAACTGCTCACCCATCTGCAGGTGCGGGAGGATGCGCACACGCTCTACGGCTTCACCAGCGAGGCGGAACGCGATCTCTTCCGCCTGCTGCTCAATCACGTCAGCGGCGTGGGGCCGAAGCTCGCGCTGGCCGTCCTCAGCGGCATGAGCGTGACCAGCTTCAAAGGTGCGGTGGTGGCCGGCGATGTGGCCGCCATCGCCCGCATCAAAGGCCTCGGGAAGAAGACCGCCGAACGCATCGTCCTCGAGTTGCGCGACAAGGTCGGCGTGGCCGCTGCTTGGGAGGCCGCCAGCAGCCAGCTGTTGCCGACCCCCGCCGAGGCCGCCCTCAACGACGCCGTGCTCGCCCTCATCGCCCTCGGCTATCGTCAGGTCGAGGCCCACAAGGCGGTCAAGAACGCCCGCGCCGTCGCCCCGAACGCCGAGGCGGACGAGCTGGTGCGCCGGGCGTTGAAAGAATTGGCGTGAGGGGAACGAAGAAGGCGCAAGGCTGAAGGAAGAGGGGTGCCTCAGGCCGGCTTCTTCCTTTCGACTTCCTCCTTCTTCCTTTCTTTGTCACCCGTCGGCGCGTCCTTGAACTTGGCGGAAACGGCCTGACCCTTTCGCCCCCATGGAAAGCACAATTGCGGCGCCTGCCGGGTCGGCGACCTCGGACGCGGAACGGCTGGCATTCGTCCGCGAGAAGTTTCCGACCAGCGGGCTCTTCGCGGAAAAGGAGTGGCTGCTCTCGCCGGCCGCCTTCCCGCTGAGTCCGAAGCTGACGGAACAGATCGAGAAGCTCGGCTACCGGCTCAATCTCTTCCAGCGCGCCTGCAATCTGCTCTACCAACTCTCGGTCAAAGGAAAGCAGCCGGCGTGGGTCGCGGCCTACCTCGACGCGGGCAAGCCGGCGGAGCTGGTCGAGCTCTCGCGCGAGCAGCGGCTGCGCGACGAGGTCCCGCGCATCATCCGGCCCGATTGCGTGCTGACCGACGAGGGGTTCGTCATCGCGGAGCTCGACAGCGTGCCCGGCGGGATCGGTCTGACCGCGTGGCTGAGCCGGACCTACGCGGCGTTGGGCGACGATGTCATCGGCGGCCCGGAGGGGATGATCGAGGGCTTCGGCTCCCTCCTGCCCGAAGGCGGCAGCATCTTCGTGGCCGACGAGGCGGCCACCTACCGGCCGGAGATGCAATGGCTGGCCGCCCAGCTCGACGCCCGCGCCGGGACCAGCGGCCGCTGGCAGGTGCGGCGCACCGACGGTTCCGACCCCGTACCGGAAAGCGGCGTGGCTTATCGCTTCTTCGAGCATTTCGATCTGCCCAATGTGCCCATCGCCCCGGCGCTGATGGCCGCCGCGCGCGAGGGCCGGGTGACCGTGACGCCGCCGTTCAAGCCGTATCTGGAGGAGAAGCTGTGGTTCGCTCTTTTCTGGATGCGTCCGCTGCGCGAGTTCTGGCGGCGCGAACTGGGGGAGCGGCAGTTCCTCGAGCTGCAGAAGTGCATTCCCCAGACCTGGATTCTCGATCCGACCCCGCTGCCGCATCACGCGGTGATTCCCGGCCTCGACATCCAGTCCTGGCGGGAACTGGGCGAGTTCTCGCAGAAGCAGCGCGAGCTCATCCTGAAGATCAGCGGCTACTCAGAACTCGCCTGGGGCAGTCGCGGCGTCGACATGGCGGCCGACCTCCCGCAGCACGAATGGCGTGCCGCTGTGCAGCGCGCGCTGGCCCGCTTCGAGGCCAATCCGGTCATCCTGCAGCGCTTCCACAAAGGCCGCCTCTTCGAGCATCGCTACGCCGACCCCGAGACCGGCGCCATCCGCACGATGAAAGGTCGCGTGCGGCTCTGCCCCTACTACTTCCTCGGGGCCGACGGCCGGCCCAGCCTGCGGGGCGCGCTCGCCACCATCTGCCCGCCGGACAAGAAGCTCCTGCACGGCATGCGGGATGCGGTCATCGTGCCGGCGGCGCAGGCAGCATAGGGAAACTCGAAGATCGAAGTTCGAAACTCGAAGGAAGTCCGAAGCTCGAAACTCGAAGGGCGGCCTTTCATCCGCGCTCGACCCGGCTGTTCTAGGGGTCTCCAGAAAGCCCAAAGTCTCAGGCCAAGGTCCTTGCCGATGCGGTTGCGAAATGAGGCCCCGAGGGAGCTTCATGCGGGAATCTTCAAGCTTCGAACTTCGAGTTTCCTTCGAGTTTCGAACTTCGAACTTCGAGTTTTCCCCCCTCGAGTTTTCCCCACGTATCCCCGCCTCGCACCCGCCAGCCAGCCTACCTCTCGAGCTTCTGCTCCAGCGAGCGCAGGACGTGCCGAAGCTTCTCGTCCTCCTTCAGCCGCATCTTCACCAGCTTGTGGGCGTGCAGCACGGTGCCGTGGTCCCGGCCGCCGAAAGCGTCGCCGATCTCGTTGAGCGAGGCCTTGGTCAGCTCGCGGGAGAGATACATGGCGACCTGGCGCGGGAAAGCGATGGCGGCAGGCCGGCGCTTGCTGGTCATGTCGGCCTGGCGCAGGTCGTAGTGCTCGACCACCACGCGCTGGATCTGGTCGATGGTCAGCACGCGGCGGGCCTCTTCCTGCAGGATGTCGCGCAGCAGGATTTCGAGGCGCTCGCTGCTCACATCGCCCGGATTGAGCGAGAGGTGGGTGGCGATGCGGGTGAGTGCTCCTTCGAGGCGGCGGACGTTGGCCTTGACCCGCTGGGCCACGAACTCGAGCGCATCGTCCGGCACGCGCACCCCGGGCAGAACCTCGGCCTTGCGGCGCAGGATGGCCAGGCGCGTCTCCATGTCGGGCGCGATGATCTCAGCGGTCAGACCCCACTCGAAGCGGGAGACAAGCCGCTGTTCCAGCCCGCCGATCTCGGCCGGCGGACGGTCGCAGCTGAGCACGATCTGCTTCTGCGAATTGATCAGCTCGTTGAAGGTGTGGAAGAACTCGTCCTGCGTCTTCTCCTTGCCGGCGAAGAACTGCACGTCGTCGA
>JAFEGM010000010.1:1966-36467 GCA_018240025.1 Verrucomicrobiota bacterium | reverse complement strand
GTGACGTAGAGCACCTTCTTGCCCGGCTTGGTGGCCAGCACCGAGTGACCGATGGCCTGCATCAGATGCGTCTTCCCGAGGCCGACGCCGCCGTACATGAAGAGCGGATTGTGGGCGACCGCCGGCTTTTTGGCCACCGCCTGGGCGGCGGCGTGGGCGAACTCGAGGCTCGGCCCGACCACGAAGGAATCGAAGGTGAAGCGCGGATTCAGCCCGCTGGCGGCCGGCAGCTTCTCCTCCTTGGCCGGGCGCTCCGCGACCGTGGCCGGACCGCGGCTGGTCGCCGGCAGCGTGTTGATCGGTCCGCGCACCGGCGCCGGATCGAGCGCGGTCAGGCCCGGTTCGTCCTGGATGACGAAGCGCAGCCGGCGCATGGCGCCGAGCGTGGTCGTGATCGCCTCCTGCAGCAGCTGCAGGTAGTTACTCTCGATCCAGATGCGGTGGATGCTGTTCGGCACCCGCAGGGTCAGTTCCTTCTCGTTCGCATCAGTGATCTCCAGGGCCGAGAACCAGCGCGAGTAGGTATCGGCGCTGATGTGCGGACGGATGGAAACCGCAATGGCTTCCCAGAGCGCCTGGTAACGGGAGGCACGAGCAAACAAATCCGTCGCGTGGGGGTCGGAATGCATGGCGTCTGGGGGCAAAAAATCCCGACGGGCGGTGGAACCCGGCGGGACTACCGACCGTAGTTTTTGAGCCATCGGGGACAAGGGAAAATGGCGCTGGCGTCACAATTATTTCCGCCGGCGCGCGCCGATTTTCGCTTGCGGAAAGAGCTGCCCCGTTGGGTAGCAGCTTCCGTGCGCGTCAGGTCCGGGAAGCAGCCGGAGCGAGCGATTTGATGAGCACGCGCGAACGCCGGCCACTGGCTTCGTATTTCTCCCGCCGGGCCTTCGGCAGATCCTCGGGCGTGGCCTCCTGGAAGCCGCCCCTCTGCTGCAGAAAGACGAAGGCCTGCGTGCTGAGCGCGAACATTTTGCTGAAGCCCTTCTCGCGGGCCAGCGCCTCGACGAAGGCCATCAGCCGACGCCCGTAGCCGGCGTTCTCGTTCGTGCGGGCCACGTACATGCAGGCCAACTCGGCCATACCGTCCTCGGGGAAGGGATGCAGGGCGATGCAGCCGACGATGTTCCGATCCACCTCGAGCACGTAGTAGTCCTCGATCTGCGCCAGGATGTCGTTGCGGGTGCGCTTGACCAGCGCGTCGTCCTCCACCGATTGCCGGATGAGCGCGAGGATGCGCCGGGCGTCGCGTTTCTGCGCGCGGCGGATCATCTGGTAGTCGTTCGAGTGGATCATCGTGCCGACCCCCTCGTTGCTGAAGACCTCGGCCAGCAGCGCTTCGTTCTGGTGGCCGTCGAGCAGATGCACCCGGGCGATGCCTTCGCGGCAGGCGCGGGCGGCCCAGTCGAGTTTGAGTTCGAGATTGCGCGGCAGCGTGCCGCGGCGCTGCTTGAGGGCCTCTTCGGCCTCGGAGACCGAGAGCTGGCGGACGAGCTGGCCGTGGTCTTCCAGCGAGCCGGATTCGCACAGGAAAATGATCTTGGCGGCCTTCAGCGCGAGCGCCACCTCGACGGCCACGGCGTCGGAATTGACCCGGTAACTGCGCCCCTCGCCGTCGAACCCGAGCGGCGGCAGCACCGGCACGAGCCCGCGCTCGAGCAGCATCTGCAGCGTTTCCGCATCGATGCGATCGACCCGGCCGGTGAACTCGTGGTCGACGCCGCCGATGATCCCCAGCGGATAGGCCGTGACCGCATTCACCACCGCCGCGCGCAGATCCACGCTGCTCAGCCCTTCCATGATCTCGTGGGTCAGGCGGGTGGAGGCGTCGAGCACCACCCGGAGCGTGGTCGCATCGGTCACGCCCGAGCCGTCGTTGTTGCTCAGCGGGACGCCGGCCTCGCCGGCCAGCCGGGCGATCTGAAAACGGGCGCCGTGGACCAGGACGATGCGGATGTTGAGCGAGCGCAGGACGGCCAGGTCGAGCAGCAGATTCGCGAAGTTCTCCGCCTCGGCGATCTCCCCGTCGAGGGCGATGACGAAGGTGCGGTCGCGGAAGCGAGGGACGTATTGAAGGATGCCCCGGAGGTCGGCGAATTGCATGAG
The DNA here is from genome assembly GCA_018240025.1 of Verrucomicrobiota bacterium. Taxonomy (GTDB): domain Bacteria; phylum Verrucomicrobiota; class Verrucomicrobiia; order Chthoniobacterales; family SZAS-18; genus SZAS-18. The sequence goes on along the minus strand of JAFEGM010000010.1, from coordinate 34,358 downwards.
CGGAGGGGTGAGCAATACGCACACCGCGCGCAGTTTCATCTCGAATCACGTGACGGGACGCGCATTCGGGGCGATGGGAGGTCGGAAAGAAATGAAAGAAGGAAAATCGGCACCGCTCGCGGAGCGGCTGCTACGGGCGCTCCAGGCGGCGCGCACCCCGCTGGACAAAGTCGCCCTCACGAAACAAGCCGGCCTGCGCCCGGAAGATCGAGCCGCCGTCCGCGAGGCGCTCCGCCAACTGGAGGCCACGGGCGAAATCGTGGCCGTGCGCGATCGCTGGGCGCTACCCGCCGCCAGCGGTATCTACGCGGGCCAGCTGGAGTTCCGCGGCAACGGCAGCGCCTATCTCGTCGGCGGCCCGGAAGGGCAGGAGGAGATCGACGTCGCCGCCAACCTCACGGCCAACGCCCTGCCCGGCGACAAGGTGCAGGTGCAGGCCGACAAGGGCCCGCGCGAGCCGGGCGCCAAGCTGACGGGCCGGGTCATCGGCCTGGTCGAGCGCGCCCGCCGGCCGATCGTCGGCACGCTGGCGCTGCATCGGGGCAAGCTCGACTTCACCCCGGACAGCTCGCGCTTCCCGCATGCCATCTCTCTGCGTCCAGCTGCGCCGCAGCTGAAGCCCCGCGCGGGGGACAAGGTGGTGGTCGAGCTCGACGACTGGAAATCGCGCACCGCGCCGCTGACCGGCCGCATCGTGGAGATCCTCGGCCGGGCCGATGACCCCGGGCTCGATCTCATCAGCATCATCCGGCGGTTCCAGCTGCCGACGGAGTTCCCCGAAGCCGTGCTGACCGAGGCCCAGCGCATCCCCGAGCGCATGACGGCTGCGGACCGCGCCGGGCGCGAAGATTTGCGGCAGCGGGCGGTCTTCACCATCGACCCCGACGATGCGCGCGATTTCGACGACGCCATCGAGGTCGAGGACCTCCCGCGCGGCGCCGGCTGGCGGCTGCACGTGCACATCGCCGACGTGGCCCATTTCGTCCGTCCCGGCAGCGCGCTCGACAAGGAGGCGCGCCGCCGCGGCAACAGCGTCTATCTGCCCGACCGCGTGCTGCCCATGCTGCCGGAGCGGCTCAGCAACGGCGTCTGCAGCCTCATGCCGCAGGTCGACCGCTGCGTCTTCTCGGCCTTTCTCGACATTGCGCCCGACGGCGCCGTCCGCCGCGTGCGCTTCGGCCGCTCGGCCATCCACTCGCAGCGACGCTTCACGTACGGCGAAGCGATGGCGGTGCTCGAGGGGCCGCGCGAGGCCGACGATTGGTCGCGCCATCTCCACCGCGCTTGGGACTGTGCCGCCGCGCTGCGCACGCGGCGCTTCCGGCAGGGCGCGCTCGATCTCGAAATGCCCGAGGTGAAGGTGCGTTGCGACGAGCACGGCCGGCCCGTTTCGCTCGAGCAGGTGCAGCACGATCGCTCGCACCAGCTGATCGAGGAATGCATGCTCGCGGCCAACGACGCCGTGGCTCATGCGCTGAAGAACGCGGGCATTCCGACCATCTACCGCATCCACGAAGATCCGGACCCCGAGAAGCTGGAGACCCTGCGCGACCTCATCCGCGCCCACGGCCACAAGGCGGGCGATCTGACCAAGCGCGCCGAGATTCAGAAAGTGCTCGAGCGCGTGCGCGGCACGCCGGAGGAACCGGTCATCAAGATCAGCCTGCTCCGCTCGCTCAAACGGGCCGCCTACCGCACCGCGCCGATCGGCCACTACGGCCTGGCCAAGCCGAACTACGCGCATTTCACCAGCCCGATCCGGCGCTACGCCGACCTCATCGTGCACCGCTCGCTGGCCCAGCTGTTGCGGCTGGAATCCGGCGCGCTGCGCGGGGCCGAGCTGAAGAGCGCGGCCCAGCACATCTCCGAGACCGAACGCATCGCGGCCGAGGCCGAACGCGAGGCGGTGAAGCTGAAGAAGTTCGAGTTCCTGACCCGGGCGATCAGCTCGCGCCAGACCTTCACCGCGCTGGTCATGGAAGCGCACGAATACGGCCTGCACGTCGAACTCGAGGGCCTGGGCCTCGGCGGTCGCCTCTACGCCCGGCAGATGGGCAACGAGTACTTCCAGTTCGATCATGCCCGTCGTGCCATGCGCGGCACGCGCAGCAAACGGCTCTTCACCCCGGGCCAGCGTCTGCCGGTCCGCATCCACTCCGTGGACGCCGATCGCCACCAGATCGACTTCGCCCTGGCCGAAACCGACGACGCTCCGGCGACCCCCAAAGAGAAGCAGGGCCAGCCGCTGCCACCGTCCCGCGGCTCGCAAAATCGCCGTCCCCGCGGGCGCTCGGAGCCGGCGCGAAAACTAGCCCCAGACGCAACGAAATCGGGTAAATCAGGGCGACGCCAACGGCGCCGCCGCGGGAAGAAACCAAATTGACCAAATCTCACCAAATTCCCAAAACGGATTCGGCAAATTTGGCCCAATTTACCAATTTGGTATCTCTGCCAGCTACTCCCGCGCCAGGAAATCCTTGGCGCGCGGCTCGCGGTCCTTGGCCGTGGCGGTGGTCGGTGCCGTCACGAACGGGCCGCCGGCCAGCGGGGCCTTGCCGGTGAAGGCGACCTCAGGCACGTCGCTGTTCTTGCCCTCGAGCGGGAAGTCCTTGCGCAACGGGAAGAAGGGATAGCCGTCCCACATGAGGATGCGGCGCAGGTCGGGGTGACCGACGAACTTCAGACCCATCATGTCGTAGACCTCGCGCTCGTGCCAGTCGGCCGTCGGCCAGAGGTCGGTCGCGGTCGGGATCTGCTCAGCTTCCTCCTCGGCCACCGCGCATTTCAGGCGCAGATGCTGCAGATGCGCCAGACCCTGCAGCTCGTAGACCATCTCGAAGCGCGGATGCTCGCCGAAGTGATCGACGCTGGAGATGTCGAGCAGGTAGTCGAAGGCGAGTTCGTCGCGGCAGAACTTGAGCGCGTCATGGATCTCGCCCAGGCCGAGCTTGAAGGCGAGTTCGCCCCGGAACTCGGTCTTCTCCGCCCCGGGAAACTTGCCCAGGAACTTCTCACGCAAAGCTTGCTGATTCATAAAGCCGGAAAGGCCGCCGCGCGGGCGACGGCAGGTGGTCGATCAGGAGAGCGTTTCGAGCAGCTCGCGCTTCTGCTCCACGAAGGACTTCTCGCCCTGGATCTTGTTCTGCAGACGCATCAGCCCTTCGAGCAGCGCCTCCGGGCGCGGCGGGCAGCCCGAGACGTAGACATCGACCGGGATGATCTGATCCACGCCCTGCAGCACCGCATAGCTCCGATACATGCCGCCGCTGGAGGCGCAGGCGCCCATGGCGATGACCCATTTCGGCTCGGCCATCTGCTCGTAGATGCGCTTCACCGCGAGGGCCATTTTGTAGGTCACCGTGCCGGCCACGATCATGACGTCGGCCTGGCGCGGCGAGAAGCGCATCACCTCCGCGCCGAAGCGGGCGATGTCGTAGCGCGACGAGGCCGCCGCCATGAGCTCGATGGCGCAGCAGGCCAGCCCCATGGGCATCGGCCAGAGCGAATTCTTGCGCATCCAGTTCATGGCCGCGTCCAGGCGGGTGAAAATGACGTTGCCTTCGATTTTGGAATCGTAGGCGGCAGGGACGACGGCGGGAGCTTGCATCGCCGCACGGTTACGCCGGGCCGGGGGACGGTGCAAGGGGAGGGAGGGCTTGGAGAGGGGTAGGGAAGTTCGGAGACCGAGTCCCTTCAAGAAGACCGAAACTCGAAACTGGAAACTCGAAGGAAGTCTGAAGTCCGAAGTTCTAGGGACCTACTCGAGCTTCAGTCACCATTGCGACGTCCGGTTGGGTGGTCCGAGAACTGACGTTCAAGGCACCCCGTCCCAATGCTCGCCTCAGCTCGATGCACCGCTCGGTGTCTTTGAACTTCGGACTTCAGACTTCCTTCGAGTTTCGAGTTTCGATCTTCGAACTTCCCCATCCGGGCTCCGCCACACCCAAGATCACCGTCACCCTCCTTGCTCCGGAGGCCGTTCCGCCTACCTTCCCGACCCCTTCCGCCTGTACATGGATAAGAAAGCCTGGATCGCAGTCACGTTGAGCGTCATCGGCATCATCGCGTGGCAATACTTCTACACGCAGCAGATGCAGCAGCCTCAGCCTGCGCCTGCGGGCACGCCGGCGGCGGCGGCGGCCTCGCCCGCACCCAGCGCGGCTCCCACGGCCGCGCCGACGCCGGTGGCGAAACCCGAGCCGGAGATCCGCTCGGCGCCGGGACCGGGCGCGGTCGCGACGGATAAGGCGGACGAGCGCATCGAGACGGTCCGCAATGCGGCCACCGAGTTGCGTTTCACCAACCAAGGCGGCGGCATCGCCAGCGCCCAGCTCCTCGGCGCCCAGCACACCAACGCGCGCGGCGGGCAGATCGTCCTGAACGAACACGGCTCGCTGCCGATCGGCTCGCTGGTCGAGCGACCGGGCGATGTGCCGGAATCGACCCAGACCTACACGGCCACGCGGGAAGGCGACACCCTCGTCTACGAGCGGGTGAACAAGGACGGACTCAAGATCGTGAAGCGCTTCAAGGTGGCAGGCGCCGACGCCAAGGAGCCCTACCTGACCGAGCTCGAGCTGACCTTCACCAACACGGGCGCGAACACCTATCGCGACGACGGGCTCTACCTCAACGTGGGCAGCGCCGGGCCGATCCACGGCGCCGACATGCCGACCTACACGGGCTTCGACTGGGTCCGGGACGGATCGCACAAGGAGACCGTCGTCAGCTACTTCGACGCCGGCTCGTTCCTCGGGCTCTTCAAGACGTCCGATGCGAAGAACTCGTATCTGGAAACCACCGACCGCCTGATGTGGGCGGGCGTGAAGAACCAGTTCTACACCACGCTGGTCACCGGCTTGGTGGGGCCGACCGACAAGCCCGAGCAACTCCCGGTGCGGGGGGTCTGGGCCAATCGCTTCACTACGCCGTGGCCGGACAAGACCGAACCGTCCTCGCACACGCCGATCTTCGGCATCGCTGGCGCCATCGGTCTGCAGCCGCTGAAGCTCGATGCCGGGGCGAGCAAGTCCTACAAGTTCCAGATCTACACCGGTCCGCGCTCCTACGAACGCCTGAAGGCTCTCGGCCGCGGCGAGGAGGAGATGATGAACTTCGGGATGTTCAAGATCTTCAGCATCTTCCTGCTCCGGTCGATGACGGTGCTGAAGGACTGGCTGGGCAATTACGCCCTCGCCATCGTGCTCCTGACCATCCTGATCAAGGCGGTGCTCTGGCCGCTGCAGAGCAAGGCCATCAAGGCGCAGAAGAAGATGTCGCTCCTGGCCCCGAAGATGAAGGAGCTCCAGGAGAAGTACAAAGACGATCCGACGGAGCTGAACCGGGCCGTCATGCAGATGTACAAGGACTACGGCGTCAGCCCGCTCGGCGGGTGTCTGCCGACGGCCGCGCAAATGCCGATCTTCTTCGGCTTTTACTACATGCTCGGCACCGCCGTGGAACTGCGGAACAGCGGCTTCCTCTGGGTGCATGACCTGACCCAGCCCGACACCGTGGCTCACGTGCTGGGCATTCCGATCAATCCGCTGCCGATCCTGATGGCGGGCACGATGTTCTGGCAGATGGCGATCACCCCGAAGACCGGCGATCCCAGCCAGCAGCGCATCTTCATGCTGATGCCGCTGATCTTCATCATCTTCTGCTACAACTTCGCTTCCGCGCTGGCGCTGTATTGGACGATCCAAAACCTCCTCTCGGTGGTGCAGACCTACCTGACCCGCCATCAGCCCCTGCCCGATCTGGTCAAAAAGAAGCCGGACGAAGAGAAGCCGGCCAAGGCCCGCGTGGTCTCCGGACCGGGCGGATCAAAGAGGAAGGCTGTGCGTTGATTCTAACGCCGACCCGCGCTTAGATCATGGACCATGAACCTCACTCCCAAAGAGATTCTCGACGACCTGCTGGGTCACCTCGGATTCGTTTGTGAGATCGAGGAGACCGGCACGCCGACCATGCCGGTCCTCATGGTGCACACGAACGAAGCCACGCGCCTGGTGGGGCAAAACGGCGCGGTGTTGGAGGATCTCCAGTATCTCCTGAACCGCCTGCTCATCGCCCAGCAGCCGAACGCCCCGCGGGTGGCGGTGGACGTCGAACACCACCGGGCCATGCGCGACGACGGTCTCCTGAGCCGGGTCCGCGGGCTGGCCGAGCAGGTCCGCGCCACGGGCCGGCCGGTGCAACTGGAGCCGCTCAATTCCTACGATCGCCGCCTCGTCCATCAGATGTTCAAGGACGATGCGGATGTCATGAGCGTCAGCCCGAAGGAGGAGGGGCGGCTCAAGCGGATCACGCTCCAGAAGCGCAAGTAGCCCTGGCTCGCGGCTGGGCCGCGCTTGCCGTTTGACATCCGGGTCTTCTTCCGGCATCGTCCCGGCCCTCTGCTCCGCCGCCGGCGCGTGTCTCTATTTATGCAAGCTCACCTGCTCGACGAAGCTTCCAAGCAAGTCTCCGATCCCCTCGTTCTCGTGAACGCGGTTTCCAAGCGCGTCCGCCAGCTCGTCAAGGGCCAGCGGCCGATGGTCGAAACCGGCGCCCGGGTGGATTGGGCCGATGTCGCTCTGCGCGAGATCATCGAGGGCAAGCTGGCTGTGCGCGATCTGATCGCGAGCGACGACTTCTAGTCGGCGTTGGGCTGGGGCGATCGTCGCCCAGCGTGTCGGGCGAACTGCGGCGGGGTGCAACCACGCCGTCTCTGCTGCCATGCCCTCTCCGGAAATCGCCACCAACCGCAAGGCGCTGCGGGACTACCACATCCTCGACCGCTGGGAAGCGGGGATCGCGCTGAAGGGCACCGAGGTGAAGTCCATCCGCCTCGGCCACGCCAATATCAACGACGCGTTCGCGCGCATCGACCACACCGGCGTACCGGTGCTGTATCAGGCGGACATTCAGCCGTACGACAAGGCGTCGCACGAACAGCACGTGCCCCGGCGGGAGCGCAAGCTGCTGCTCAACGCCAAGGAGATCGAGAAGCTGAAGGCCATGTCCGACGTCGAGGGCCGCACGCTGGTGGCCCTGCGGATGTATTGGAAGGGCAGCCGGGTGAAGGTCGAAATCGGCGTCGGCAAAGGCAAGGAAGCGCCCGACAAGCGCGCGGATTTGAAGGCCAAGGCCATCGACCGCGAGACCGAGCGGGAAATCGCCCGCTTCCGGAAGAAGCGCGGCGTCTGAGGCCGGTGCGGTCGCTCAGCCAGCGACGGTCTCGTAGCGGGCCTCTTCCTCAATGACGCGCAGGGGAGGCGGCGCCGAGAAATCGACGTCGCGATAGACCTCTGCCAGCGGCAGATCCAGCCCCAGCGTGGCCAGGCGGACGCGTCCCTCGAGCCCGCGGGCTTCCTGCCGCAGCGGTTCGCCTCCCTGCTCCCATTCGAACAGTTCGACCAGCGGTTCCGTCTGGGCGGCAAGGAGATAGAAGCGGAGCGATGCCATCTCTCGGTAGAGCTCGAATTTCGCGCCGCGGTCGTAGTCTTCGGTGGACTTCGAAAGGACCTCGATCAACCCCGTGGGATTGGTTGCCGCGTCGCCGGCGTGGTCGTACTGCACCAACTGGACGGGCTGGCAGAAAACCGAGACGTCGGGATAGGTGATGAGTCCGTCGTCTCCGGTGCGAATGCGCAGGTTGCCTTCGAAGGCGGAACAACGACTGCCCCGGAGCTTTCTCCCGAGGAACACGAGGATGTTTGTCACGATGCGCACATGTGCGAATGAGGTCCCCGCCATGGCGAAGATCTCGCCGCGAAAGAACTCGTGGCGGGTCGGCGAGTCCTTCTCGAAATGAAAATACTCCGCCTCGCTGAAGCGGTGGTGAGGCTGACGGTGCGCGCTCATGACAAGACGCTAGGCCTTGGCGCCGTCCGAGCCAACGGTTTTTCCATAATCTGCGGCGGCCCGCTTGGCTCAATCCCGCGGCGCTGGCAGCGCTAGGATGTGGGCGCGTTTGCGCTCGTAGTCGAGGGCGTGGAAGAGACGGATTTCCTCCACCCGGCGCATGTCGCTGAGCGAATCGAGAAAGCGCGTGTAGCGCCGGGCCAGCAGATTGGTCTCGAGGTAGCGCTGGCGCAGCTCGGCGCTCTGGTAGCCGCGCGGATCCTGCCGCAGGAAAAGATGGAATCGCAGCCAGCGCCGGTCTTTGCGCGTGAGTCGGCGGGGCTTGCGGAAGAAGGCCACGAAGAGCTGCAGCACGAGATACGTGTCGACCCCGGCCTGCAGCTCGAGATGGCGCAGAAACGCTTCATCCTCGATCTGCCGCGCCCCGCGCTGGAAGGCGAGGGCGGCGTGGAGCGCGTGATTGATCTCCTCCACGAAGGCGATCAGGCAGCGGATGTTGGCGTCGTGCAGCGCGTGCCGCGGATCGTGCTTCTCCAACTGGTCGATCAGCCAGCTGGAGTAGTAGATGCCGATGTGCAGGCGGTCGCCCGAAGCGCGCAGGAAGGTCCGCGCCAGCTCGCTCAACTCCTGCGCCTGCGCTCCGGCCAGCGCCGTGAGCTGCCGGCAGCGCCGCCGGTCGATCAGGCATTCCTCCAGATTGAGCCCGACCGCGTGGTAGGTGCGCTCGAAGAGCCGCTGGATCTGGGAGAAGAGGGTCGATTCCATAGCGGCGTCAGCTTTGCAGGGCCAGCCCCGGGGGAATGTGGGCGTCGTCGTCGAGATTGAGCAGATGGTCCGAGAGCGCGTTGAGCGCCCCGCGCACCCGCGGGAAGTCGTCGGCCAGCTGCTCGTAGATCGGCGCCAGCCCGCTGCGGCGGGCGACCGTGTGCTGCGCCGCCAGTCGGTAGCTGCTGCGCCCGACGTCCTGATAATACGAGGCACCCGGCGCGCCCCGCCGCGAGCGACGCTCGACCGCTTCGTGAAAGATGCCGGTCAGGAAGAGCGCGTAATCGCCGGCATGCGTGCGCAGCAGAAAGGCCCGCGAGGAGTCCGCGGTCGGCAGCGCCGCCAGCAGGTCGCAGAGATAGGTCACACCGTGAGCCGCCTCCTGGCCGGGTGCGCTCAGACGCGAGGTGCGGCTGAATTGCTCCAGCAGCGAGGCCACGTAGTCCGCCAGCACACGTTCCTCGAGACCCGCCTGGCGCAGGACGCGCCGGGCCAGGACGTAGAAGTAGAGCTGGGCGGAGATGGAGAGTTGCCCTGACTGGGAGACGATCGCGCTGGCGAGCTGGTCGTGGTCCAGCACCAAATCGCGCGACTCGGCGTCCGTCAGCAGTTCCACCAGCGACACGCTCGCTTCCGGCGAGGTGGCGAGTGTCTTGATGACAAACGCGAAGTCGTCCCCCGTCAGCCGATCCCGACAATTGGCTTGAATCATCGGGACTACGCTTTGAGCATCTCCCGTGCCGGAGAGTCAAGCACCAACTGGGGACGCGCTCCTCGCGGACCCGCCTGCGGCCGCGCCTCCGCCCGAACCGCCGGCGCCGCGCCGCCCGCGTCGCTTCTGGTTCCGCTTCACCATCGTCCTCTTCACGCTGCTGGTCGCCACCGCCGTCTGGTCGGGCTGGTATGTCTATTCGAAGGGATTCACGCGGAAGTGGCGCAACTACGTCTCCAATGAACTGAAGCGCTATGGGTTGGACATCACCGTGCGCCGCATCACGCTCGATCCCTTCGAGGGCCTGGTGGCGCGCGACGTCACGCTGCGCCGGGCCGACGATGCCAGCGGCGCGCTGACCACGGTCTCGCGCATCGCCCTCGACATCAGCCTGACCCAGCTCTGGCGCAAGGAACCCTTCCTCAACTCGATCGACCTGCGCGAGGCGACCGTGCGCATTCCGCTCGATTCGACCGATCCGCGCGCCCAGGTCCTTGAATTTCGCAAGGTCCGGGCCCGCGTGCTCCTCCCGCCGGGCCAGGTGCGCGTGGCGCAGGCCGAGGCGGAATACGAAGGCATTCGCCTCTCCGCCAGCGGCCTGCTGGCGGTCAGCGGCGAGATCCCCCTCTTCAAGGACGACGGCAAGGTGGACCGGCCCGTGCTGGAATCTCGCCGCAAACTGGCCCGGCTTGTTCTCGAGGAGCTGCGGCGCATGTCCTACGGCAGTGAGGCGCCGCAGATCACGCTCGAGTTCGGCGGCGACCTGGCCAAGCCGGAGACGCTCAATGCCACCGCGCGGGTGGAAACCGGCGCGCTGCAGCGCGGCAAATGGCAGGTGCAGAAACTCCTCCTGACCGCGCGCTACGAAGGTGGCCAGCTGCGCATCGAGAATGTGGATCTGCGCGACCAGCGCGGCCGCCTCCACGCCCATGCCGAGCTGAAAGGCGGCTCGGTCAGCGGGCAGCTGCGCAGCGATCTCGACCTCGCCGCGGCCCTGGCGGAATTCTGGCCGGCGGCGCTGGAATACGGCCTGACTTCGAAGGAGCCGCCGAAGGTGGAGATTTCGGTGCGGGCCCGCTTGCCCGGCACCGGCGAACCGGAACCGGGCCCGAACGGCGAAAAGCCGCCCGAGCTGGAGATCATCGGCTCGCTCCAATGCGGCCCGCTGACGGCCCGCGGCATTGCCTTCGAAGGGCTGCAGGCCGAGTTCTCCTGGCGCGACGGACATTGGTATCTGCGCAGTGGCCGACTCCTGCACAAGAGCGGCGAGGTCCGGGCGGATCTGATGAATGCGCCGGGGCAGCTGCGCGCCCGCATCTCCAGCACGATCGATCCCGACGTCATCACGCCGCTGCTGCCGCGCGAGAGCCGGCGACTGATGAGCGAATTCTCCTTCCAACAGCCGCCCAAGATCGAGTTCACCGCCGAGGGCAAATCGATCCTCGACCCGTTCGGCTTCACCGCGAAAGGGCGGATCGAGTGCGGCCGGGCGCGCTTCCGCGGCGTGGCGGCGCAGCGCTTCGTCTCCGATTTCGAGTTCCGCAATCTCGCGCTGACCTTCCGCAAGTTCACGCTGGAACGCGAGGAGGGCCGCGCCACCGGCGATGCGCTGGTGGCCGACTTCGGCGGGTCGGAGATCCGCTTCGACAACGTGCGCAGCGGGCTCGATCCCGTCAGCGTGCTGACCTGGGTCGATCCGAACATGGTCCGGCACGTTCGGCCGTATCGCTGGAAGCGCCCGCCCCAGGCCAAGCTCAGCGGCCAGATCCAGTTCCGCGGCCGCATGAACACGCGCTTCCTGATCGAATTCGAGGCACCGAACGGCCTCGAGTACACGTTTGCGAAGAAGCCGCTGGCGATCGCCCGTCTCTCGGGCGCGCTGCTCTTCACCGAGGGCCGCCTGCAGCTGCAGAACCTGCGCGGCGACATGTTCGCCGGCTCGTGGCGCGGCGAGGCGGACATCCCGTTGAATCGGCCCGGCACGGACTACCAGGCGTCGGTCGAGACCGACGGTGCGGACTTCAAGTCCATCACCAAGCTCTACTTCGGCTACACCGAGTCCGAGGGCCGCATCGCCGGCCGCTACGAATGGAAGGGGCGGGGCGACGAGGCCGCCAGCATCGAGGGTAGCGGGCGGATGAAGGTGGATCAGGGCAATGTGTTCGCCATTCCCTTTCTCGGACCCCTCTCGCCGCTCCTGAGCAAGGCCGCGCCCGGTCTCGGCTACAACACCGCGCACGAGGCGTCGGCCACCTTCATGACCAAGGCGGGTCGCATCGAGACGAAGGACTTCGTGGTCAAGGGCAAGGGCTTCTCGATGATCGGCGGCGGCTGGATCAGCTACCTGGGCGACGAGAAGATGGATTTCCGCATCCGCATCAACGCACAGGGCCTGCCCGGCGTGGTGCTGTATCCGGTCAGCAAGCTCTTCGAATACGGCACCCAGGGTCCGTTCTCGAATCCGAACTGGCGCCCCGTGGTCGGCTCGACCCCTGTGGCCGCGCCGGTCACCTCGCCGCCGTCCGCCCCGGCCGAGAAGAAGAAGCGCTAGGCGACGCCGGGGTCACCCGAAGCCGCACGGGGAAGGTTCATACGAAGGTGCGAAGAGGGCGAAGGCGCGAAGGGAAGGAAAACTACACGTCAACTCATCTGGGCGGCGCGCGGGCCTGTGCCTCTCCTGCCTGTCTTCGCTTCGCGCCTTCGCCCTCTTCGCACCTTCGCGTGAACCTTCCCCGAGTCTCCCTGGCTGTGCGAGACTACTGCGCCAGCGCCGCGACGATCACGCCGACGTTCTTCTTGAACATCCCGACGTAGGTGGCGGCCTCGCCCTCGCCCAAGCCGTCGGCCAGGAGTTGTCCGGCGACCTTCGCGCCGGTCTCGCGGGTGATCTCGGCCATGACCTTCGGATTCTCCACGGCCTCCGGGAAAATTGCGCGCACCTTCTGCTTTTTGATCACGGCGATGAGCTCCGCGACCTTTTTCGAGGAGGGCTCGTCATCGGTGGAGATGCCGCGGATCGGATAAATGCGGAAGCCGTAGTCCTTGGCGAAGAACTGGAAGGCGTCGTGGGTGGTCACCAGCTTGCGCTGATCGCGCGGGATCTTCGCGATCTCCGCGGCGGCCCATTTCTTCAGCTCGGCCAGTTCCGCGAGATAGGCGGTGGCGTTCTGCTCGAAGGCTGCTTTGTCGGACGGGCGCAGCTTGGCGAGGCGCTCGCGCACCACGCCCACCACCTTCTCGACCGCGCCAATGCTGTGCCACCAATGCGGATCGGCCCCGTGATCGTGCCCTTCGTGTCCCGGACCGACGATGGCTTTGTAATTCGGGAGCGTATCGCCCGCTTTGAGTAGCGGCGCCTTGGTGCCGGAGCTCTGCTGCAGCTTGTCGAGATACCCCTCTAGGCCCTTGCCCGCCGCGATGATGAGATCGGACGCGGCCACGATTTTCAGATCGTCCGGCGTCGGCTCGAAATCGTGCGGATCGGTCCCCGCCTTGACCAGCCCCGTGACCTTCACCTTCTCGCCGCCCACCCGCGTCGCGATCTCCGTCGTCACCGTATGGAGGCTGGCAATGCGCAACGGTTCGGCCGCCCGCAGAGTCGGCACGACGAGCAGCAACGCGAAAAGGGCAGGGAGCTTCATGGCCCGACGTTCCTCCGCTGCGCCCTAATTGCAACCTGTTTGCGTTCGACCCCACCTCCGCTCTACCACTCCACCACTCCTCCGCCCCCCTCTGCTCCTCTGCTCCTCTGCTCCNNGCTCCTCTGCTCCTCCGCTCCCCCGCTCCCCCGCTCCTCCGCTCCCCGGCTCCGCTCCCCGCCTTGCCCCGCGCGCCCGCCCGGCGCACGCTGCCCGATGTCCGAGCCGACCCGTCCGTCCGATGCGCCCTTTGACCCGACTGCGGTGCTGCAGGTGAAACGCCGCTTTTGGATCGCCTGGCTTTCCATCTGCACGCTCATGTTCGGAGGCGGTGCGCTGCTCATCCTCGGCTTGCTCTACTTCGCCAAGGGCCCCTGCTCGCCCAGCGGCGGCTGGTATTTCTTCTCGCGGGTGGAGCTGCCGGTGCCGCAGTTTTTCCAGGCCGATCCGCGCTGGGCCGACGACACACTCGGGCCGACCGAAGGGACGCTCGGAGCCGAAGGTTGTGCGGTGGCGTCGGCCGCCATGATCCTCGCGTCGTATGGCATCGACACCGATCCCGGCCGGCTCAATGCGGCGCTGAAGAAGAACAACGGCTTTACCCCGCAGGGCTGGCTGTATTGGGAGAAGGCGGCCGAGATCGCGCCGGACAAAGCCCAGCACGTCTACGAGGACAAGCCGTCGCATTACCTCATCGATTCGAACCTGCGCCGCGGCAATCCGGTCATCGTGCGCGTGCGTTTTCCCAGCAACATCACCCACTTCGTCGTCATCTGCGGCAAGCAGGGCTTCGACTACCTCATTCGCGACCCGGCCACGGCGGGCAAACGCGGGGTTTATCCGCTGAAGGATTTTGGCAGCGACATCGAGGCGCTGAGGTATTACGAAAAGAAGTCATGAGCGAGACTCCCGAATACGACGGCCAGGCGGGCGAGGCGGTCATCGCCGAGGCCACCCACCATCCCGAGGCCCGTGGCGATGCGCTCGAGGACGCGGTCTTCGCGGTCGAGCGCAAGCCGATCGTGGCCATGATCCACGTGGCCGCGCTGCCGGGTACGCCGGGGCATTTTCTTTCACCGGCCGAGATCGTGGAGGAAGCGCGGCGGGAGGCGGCCATCTATGCCGGGGCCGGGGTGAAATGCCTCATGATCGAGAACATGCACGACGTCCCGTACCTGCGCGGCGGCGTGGGGCCGGAGATCGTCGCGGTCATGTCGCTGGTGGCCAGCGCGGTGAAGGCCGAGACCGGGCTGCCCGTGGGCATCCAGATTTTGGCGGGCGCGGACTGCGAGGCGCTGGCGGTGGCGCATGCCGCGGGCCTCGATTTCATCCGCGCGGAGTGCTTCGCCTACGCCCATGTGGCCGACGAGGGGCTGATGCAGTCGAACGCGGCCAAGCTCCTGCGCTACCGCCGGCAGATCGGCGCGGACGAGGTGCAGGTCTGGGCCGACATCAAAAAGAAGCATTCGTCCCACGCCATCACCTCGGACATCTCGCTGGCCGAGATGGCCGAGACCGCGCAGTTCATGGGGGCCGATGCGGTCATCGTCACCGGCACCTCGACCGGCCGTGCGCCGCTGCCGGAGGACGTGCAGCTGGCGCGGCGCGCCTGCAAGCTGCCGGTCTTCGCCGGCTCCGGCATCACGCTCGAGAACGTGGCCGATTTCCTGCCCTACTGCGACGGCGTGATCGTCGGCTCGAGTTTGAAGGAGGACGGCAACTGGCGCTATTCGCCCGATCCCGAGCGCGTCCGCGCCTTCGTAGCCCGGGCCGGCGAAGTGCTCGGGGGCGAGTCGGAGGAGGGCGACGCCGCGGACGCGGAAGAGAAGGCGGCCGCTTAACGCACTGCGCCCGTGGATCTGCCGGCGTTCGAGCGTGCCATTCGGGATGCGCTGGCGCGGCCCGGCGAGGATCGGGCGGTGCTCGCCGGACTGGAGGTGCTGGCGCAGGATCGTCGCTTCAACGGCTTCACCTGGCTGTGGGGCCCGGAGCTGTATCGGCGCAATCGCGTCCACTTCCGACCGTTCGTGCTGCAGCATTTCAGCAGGTGGCTGGAGCTGCCGAAGAAGTGGGAGGAGATCCGCTGGGAGCGCCACGCCGACGTCCTGGGACCGTGGCTGGCGGCCGCAGATGCGGCGGACGATGCCCCGCTTTTCGTGCGGCTCTATGCCTGGAAAGAGCGCGGTCGCATTCGGCCGGTGAAGATCCTGGCCGACCTGCTCCCGCGCCTGCGCGTGGCCAACGGATCGGCGGCGCGGCAACTCGTGCTGCGTAAGTTCGAGCAGTACTTCGAGTTGAGCGAGGACGATGCGCTGGCGCTCTTTACGATCGACCCGCGCGTGACCGGTCCCTTCATCCTGCGGCGCCTGCCGTTCGGCTTCTTCGGGGCCAAACGGCAACTGTGGCGACGGCTGCTGCAGGCCGCGGACGAGCGCGGCGAGACGGAGTTCCGCTGGCAGATCTACCGGGCGCAGGTGCCGAAGGAAGAATGGGAGCGCGACCTCGCCGAGGTGGCGGCGCGCGTACGGGATCGGTCGGCTCTGGATCAGGAACTCGAACAGCGGCATCCCCGCCACTGGGGGTTCGATCCGACGGACGCTTTCCTGCGATTGCTCGAGCAGCGGAGCGAGGATGCGTTTCCCTATGTGAGTCGGCACCTCGACCAGGTGCGTCGCCGCTTCTTCGGCGGCGGCTCATGGCGGAAGATCGTGACCCTCGCGCAGGAGCGCGGCTGGCGCGGCCTGTGGGGCGGCTTGCTGCGCACCGCCGGCTCGAAACGCGATTGGAACGAGGCGGTGGCCGCCTGCTGCGAAGCGCGCGGCGCGCAGGCCGTGCAGCCGAAGGCCTGGCTGCTGGCGCTGGCCGGGCTCGGCCGCGAATGGAACTTCCGCGGCCTGAGCCTTGGCCAGGTGGTCGAACTGGACGCGCGCACGGCCAAGCTCCTGCATCGCACGTATCCCGAGATGCTCCGCGGGCCGTTCCGGGCGCATCTGCCGGCCAACGCGTGGGACGGGAGCGAGCGCATCGAGCTGATCCGGCATTTCCACGCAGCCGGCGAAGACGAATTGGTCGACTACTTCGCCAGCCGACTGGTCACGCGCTGCGGCTCCGGTTCGTGGGCGGAGCCGATGCTGCGCGACGCGGAGCACCTCTCGCATCTCTACGAAGCTCTCCGCGGCGACCAGGCGCTCTTCACCCGCCGCGTGGCACGGGTGCTGAGCCAGGTGCCGGCCTACGCCATCTACGCATATCGGCTGCTGATCCGACAGAATCGGCTGGCCCGTCTGCTCTTCGAGCGATCCGAGACGAGCTATCTCGCCGATCCGGCCGCCGTGGCCGACCTCGTGGAGGCCTCGGAAATCCACGTCATGGCGCTCGGCTACCGCGTGCTCGGCCTGGCCGACGAACGCGCTCGCGCGCTGGCCGCGCAACACCTGCCGCTCTTGCTCGGCACGCTGCTGCGCCCGCTGCATCGGAGCACGCGGCAGCTCGCCTTCGCGGCGCTGGAGAATGCGGCCGTCGGCCCGTCCGAAGCCCGACGCATTCTGCAGGCGGCGCGGGCGGCCCAGCGTCTGCCGGACACGCATTATCCCAAGGAGGCGCTGCTCGGCCTGATCGGTCGGCTGCTGCATCGCCACCCCGAACTCGCCCGCCCGACCGAACAGCGGGTGATCCACCGCCGCGCCGCATGATCGTCGCCTTCGACTACGCCTCGCCCAGCGCGCTGGTGGCCCAGCGAGAGCGCGCCGCGCTCTCGTTCGCGGCCGACCGCGCGCGGCCCGTGCGCTTCCATGCCCGGGTGCGGCGCCACGTCCTGCTGCTGCGCTTTGCCCTGCGGGCGCTCGGCGGCGCGATCTGGTCGGACGATGCCTGGCTGGGCGATGGCGAACGCGGGGCGGTGCTCGATCCCGTCGTCACGGTGCATCCCGACGTGGTCCTCTTCGAGGCGTTCAGTCAGGATGGCGGCGCGAGTCTTTCGCTGGCGCTCGAGCGCGAGCTCTTCGAGCCGGAAGGCGAGGTCGTTTGCGGCACGACGAACGT
The DNA here is from genome assembly GCA_018240025.1 of Verrucomicrobiota bacterium. GTDB lineage: Bacteria > Verrucomicrobiota > Verrucomicrobiia > Chthoniobacterales > SZAS-18 > SZAS-18. The sequence continues at coordinate 17,354 of JAFEGM010000010.1, read as the reverse complement.
GGATTTCACCGCCTGGCTCTGGGGCGCGCTGGGCGAGCTGCGCAGCAGTCGCGAAACCTGGCTGCGCCTCGGCCCCGAGGGCTTCGAGGTCGAGACCGTCGGCGCGGGCGGGCGCTTCGAACCGCGGGTCGAGCTGCCGGATGCCTGGGTGCGCGGCTTTCTCCAGGCCGGCGCGGCCATGGCGCTGCCGGGGCTGCGGCTCGAAGCCGAACCGGTCGACCTCCTCGCGGCCATCCGCTATCTGCGCCACACCAAGGCCAAGCTCTCGCCGCGCGCTCTCCGCTACGAGCTGTTGCCGGGTGAGGATGCGACCCTCGTGCTGGAGCCGTGGGAGCACGGCGTGCGACTGCACGGCGCCACGCACGGATTGACCGAGCCACGGACGATCCGCGTCTGGGGCCGACGCCGGCTCGCGCTCCTCGAACCGCTGCTGCCGTTTGCCGAGCGGGTCGAGATCTTCCTCAAGGGTCGCGGCCTGCCGAGCTTCTACGCCGTGCATCTGCCCGGCATGATCTTCACGCTCGGCCTCTCCAGCGCGGGCGAGCGCGGCTTCAGCGGAGCGAATTTCGACGTTCCGACCGCCGGGCCCTCGGCTCTCGATCCCGCCTTCGAAGGGCGCGTGCTGGCCGCCCTGCAGGCGCAGCGCACGGCTGCACCCGCGGCCCTGGCGGCGCAGTTGGAAGTCGCGCCGGCCGAGGTCTGGCGCGCCTGCGAGGGCCTGGTCCGGCAGGGGCGGGCGGTCTTCGACGTCCGCACGCGGGCCTTTCGCCAGCGGGATCTGTTCGCCCGGCCGCTCGACCTCGCGCGCATTTTTCCGCCGGACGAGCGGCTCGAGGAAGCCGAGCGCCTGGTCGCCGCGCGGCGCGTGGTGGTCCAAAGCTGCGCGCTGGAGGAGACGACGCGGGTGCGCCGGCTGCCGTCGCCCGAGGGCCCGGTGACGCGGGAACTGGTCTTTCGCGACTGGCACATCGACGGCCAGGTCCTGCCCGGAGGCGAGCCGGTGCAGGTGGTGGTCAATGAGGCCGACCGCGTGATCTTCGGTCGCTGCGAATGCCGGCATTTCCGCGAGCATCTGCTCAGCCAAGGGCCGTGTGCGCACATGCTGGCGCTGCATCGGGTCAGTGCCGAGGCGCGGCGCGAGGGGCCGTCGTCCCGGCCGGCGGCCAGCGCCCCGCCGCCACTGCCCCGCGCCGCGGAAGAGATTGACGAACCCGAAGAGGAGGACGGTAATGCACCCTAAGCAGGCCCGGCGGACTCGGATTAGCCACCATTGCCGCGGTGTTTCGCCGCGGTGGAAATCTGTCTGCATGTCATCGCCAAGGCTCCCAGCGTGCGCAACGCCGGGAGGCCCTGAGTCCAGAGCCTCGGAAGTGATCCACCGCCGGGCCTGCCTTTCGCTCTTCACGCCATGAGCCTGCTCGCTTGGTTGAAACGTCTCTTCGGGCGCGAGGTGCGGCGCGACGTGGCGCAGCTCGAGCGGGGCGAGGTCGATGCGGTGGCGGAGACCGTGGACCTGACCGGGCCGCCCCTGCGGCCGCACGGGCAGCGCCGCGCTTGGCGGGATCGGCGTCTCGTGCCCAAGCGCCGTTCGTTGGGTCGCGCGCTGCGCCTGACCAAACGGCAGCCCCTCCTGTCGCGGACGGAGGCCGACCGACTTTTCTCCGGCTCCGCCCGCACGCGCGATCGGCAGCTCCGCGACCTCGCGCCGGACGAGGAGCAACTTCGCCGCTACGGGCTGCCGGTCTGGCGGACGGAGCAGGAACTCGCCAACGCGCTCGAGCTGACCTTGGGCCAGCTGCGTCACTTCGCCATCCATCGGGAGCGCGAGCGGCAGCCGCATTACTTCACCTTCGCCATCCCCAAGCGCAGCGGCGGCGAGCGGCACATCCTCGCGCCGAAGCGCCGGCTCAAGGCGCTGCAACGGCGTCTGCTCGAGCAGCTCTTCGCGCGTCTGCCGGTGGGCGAGCCGGCCCATGGCTTCCGACGCGGGCGCAGCGTGCGCACGGCGGCGGAGCCGCACGTGGGGCAGCGACGCCTGCTGCAGCTCGACCTGCAGGATTTCTTCCCGAGCCTCACGTTCGGTCGCGTGCGCGGCCTGCTCATCGGCTACGGCTACGGCTTCCCGGTGGCCAATGCGTTGGCCCTGCTCGTGACCGAATGCGTGCGGCAGCCGGTCGAGATCGATGGCGAGATCTTCCACGTGCCGGTCGGACTGCGCCACGCGGTACAGGGCGCGCCGACGAGTCCGGCCATCGCGAATGCGCTCGTCCTGCGGCTGGATCGACGCCTGGCCGGACTCGCGCGCCGCTTTCGTTGCCGCTACACGCGCTATGCCGACGACCTCACCTTCTCGGGCGAGCTCGACGCCGCCGCAGCCCAGCAGCTGCGCCGCCTCGCGGGGCACATCATTCGCTCGGAAGGCTTCGCCGTGAATGCGGCCAAGACCCGCTCGGCCGGGCCGGGCGCGCGCCACGAGGTGACGGGCGTGACCGTGAACGAGGTGCTCGGCCTCTCGCGCGAGGAACGGCGGTGCCTCCGCGCCGCGGCGCATCGCCTCCACCGCGAGCCGGACAATGCCGAGCTGGCCGCGCGGCTGCACGGCCAGCTGGCCTATCTGCACATGCTGAATCCAGCGCAGGCGGAGCGGCTGCGCCAGCGTCTGCCGACACGCTGAACCTACTTCGTCTCGGCCGGCAGCCGCAGCGACGCCTGCCCGAACGCATACTTCCAGCCGGCCGGCGTGCGCACGTAGGTGTCGGTGAACCAGACTTTGTAGTCGAAGGCCTCCTGCTTTTCCGTGCGCTTGCCCTTCAGCCAAAGCAGCGCCGTGACCGTGGCGGTCTCCTTGCCATAGAGTCGCACTTTTTGCGTGCCGGGGATCTCGACCTGCTTCTCGAACTCGTATTTCCGAGTGCGAGCGAGTTCGAGCAGATGATTCCGATCGAACGTCTGACCGTCGCCGAGGACGAGCGCGAAGTCGGGGTGGAGGATCGCGTCCATTGCGCGCCAGTCGTTGCGCTCGACGGCGAGCTGATAAGCGGTGTCGAGCTGGGCGATCTGGGCGGCGTCGTCCGTCTGGGTCAAGGCGACGAGGCTGGCGGTGGCGACGAGTCCGGTGGCGGTGGCGAGAAGGGTGCGGGAGATGGGTTGCATGGGGGGCGGGGGTTTGAGGCCGACGAGCCGGCCGCCGCCCGCTACCGCCGCGAGGAAGCAGCGGCTATCACGTTCTTGCGCTGCATCTGCGCGGTCCGTCCGATGCCCCCGCGCAGGGCCCGCGGCGTGGTGCCGAAATGCGCCCGGAAACGGGCCGTGAAATGGCTGTGGCTGGCGAAGCCGGCGTCGAGCGCGATGGCGCTGAGGTCCTCCTCGGGCTCGAGCACGCGTGGGAGCGTCGTCTCCAGTCGGCTCTGCAGGACGTATTGATGCACCGAGGCACCGACCTGCCGCCGGAAGACATGCGCGAAGTGGAAAGGCGAGACCCCCGCCAGGCTCGCCAACTCGGTGAGCGTCCAGCGACGCGCTGGCTCCTGGGCGATCGCCTCCTGCACCCGCGCGATGCCTTTTGTCAGGACCGGCGAGGAGTGCGGCGTCAGTCGGCGGGAATCGCGCTGTGCCGCCGCGAGGCAGGCACCCAGCAACTCCAGGCAGCGCTCCTCGACCGCCAGCGGATCGGTCGCGCTGCCGCGACGCGCCGCGCGGTGGAGATCGCGCCAAAGCTGCGTCCGCACCAGCGCGGCCGCGGGCGGGATCAGCGCGCCGTCCGCGTAGCGCGCGAGATCGAAGCCACCGCCGCGTTCCGCCTCGGGCAGCGCGGCGGCGAGCGCCTCGCCGCTGAACTGCAGCGTCAGGCAGTCATCGCCGACACCGCCCGGAAAGCTCAGTCGATACGGTCGCCCCGCGCGCAGCAGCAGCGCCTGCGCCGCGGTGGCCACGCTCGCCCGCCGGAAGCCGTCGTGCCGCGTAAAGACGCCCGCGATGGGCAGCGCGAGTACATTGACCGCCGGCTCCTCCAGCGGACCGAGCCCCGGCTCCGGCTGGCGAATGCGGACCGCGCCGACGCGGACGAGCGCGCTGGCATGGAGGACTTGGCGACGGACGAGCACGGCCGGGAGAAGGGCCAGCGTAGCGGCGACGCGGTCGTGCGCCAGTACCTCCGCGGGGCACGCGGCGCGCCGACCGCCTACTCCAGCACCCACGTGTCCTTGCTCCCGCCGCCCTGCGACGAGTTCACGACCAGCGAGCCCTTGCGCAGGGCCACGCGGGTGAGGCCGCCGGGGAGGATCTTGATGCTCTCGCCGGTCAGGATGTACGGGCGGAGGTCGATGTGGCGGCCCTCGATGCAGCCGTCGCCGCACCAGCTGGGCGAGCGGGAGAGATTGACCACGGGCTGGGCGATGAAATTGCGCGGCTCGGCCAGGATGCGGGCGCGGAACTCGGCGATCTTCTCCTGCGTGGCGGCGGGGCCGATGAGCATGCCGTAGCCGCCGCTCTCGTTGGCGCTCTTCACCACGAGGTTGGCGAGGTTGTCGAGCACGTAGGCGCGGTCCTCGTCCTCGCTCGTGAGAAAGGTCGGCACGTTCGGCAGGATGGGCTCCTCGCCGAGGTAGAAGCGGATCATGCGCGGCACGAAATAGTACATGACCTTGTCGTCGGCCACGCCGGTGCCGATCGAATTGGCCAGGCTCACGTGCCCCTGCCGGTACGCATCGACCAAGCCCGGCACGCCCAGCAGCGAGTCCGGGCGGAAGACCTTGGGATCGAGGAAGTCGTCGTCGATCCGCCGGTAGATGACGTGGACCTGGCGCAGGCCTTTCGTCGTCTTCATGTAGACGCGGCCCTTGTCGACCATGAGGTCGCGGCCTTCCACGATCTCGATGCCCATGCTGCGGGCGAGGAACGAGTGCTCGAAATAGGCGGAATTGTAGATGCCCGGCGTGAGCAGCGCGACGGTCGGATCGGGGTGGCCGCCCGGGGCGATGTAGCGCAGCACCTGCAGGAGATTCTGCGGGTACTCGTCGACCGGACGCACCTCGTGCCGGGCGAAGAGCTGCGGAAAGACCCGCTTCATGGCGCGCCGGTTGTTGAGCACGTAGCTGACGCCGCTGGGCGTGCGGCCATTGTCCTCGAGCACGTAGTAGGTGCCGTCGCGATCACGGATGAGGTCGGTGCCGCAGATGTGGATGTAGATGTCGCGCGGCACGCGGAAGCCCATGAACTCGGGCCGGAAGTGGGCCGCACTGCGCACGTAGTGCTCCGGGATGACGCCTTCGCGGAGGATGCGCTGCTCGTTGTAGATGTCCTTGAGGAAGAGGTTGAGCGCGCGAATGCGCTGCTCGAGGCCGCGCTCGAGATGCTCCCATTCCGCCGCCGGGATGATGCGCGGGAGCAGGTCGAACGGGAAGATCTTCTCCGTCCCGCGGTCGTCCGAATAGACGGTGAAGGTGATGCCTTGGGTCAGAAACGACTGGTCCGCCAGCGCCTGTTTGCGGTCGTACTCGCCCGCGTCCATGGCCTGAAATCGCTCCAGCAGCTCGGCGTAATGCGGCCGGACGTTGCCGTCCGCGGCAAACATTTCGTCGTAAAATCCGCCCGTATCGTAGCCCGAGAATAACGGTGTGCCCACGGCGCGGAGGTTGGCGAGGCCGGGGCGGGATGCCAAGCGGGAATCGGCGAGACGGCAGCGCCCGCCACCCTGTCTTGGCTAGGAGGCGCCGGGGCGGGGCTTCTCGGCCTTGCGGTGGATCCAGATGCTCTGCACGACGCCGAGCATGGTCATGATGAGTACGGCGAAGGTGCCGCCGTAGCTGATCAGCGGCAGCGGCAGACCGGTCACCGGCGTGACGGAGATCGTCATGCCGACATTCATGATCGTGTGCGTGAACATGAGGCCGGCACAGCCCGTGCAGACGAGCAGCCCGAGGTCGTCCTTGGCGGTCCAGGCGATCTGCAGGAGCATCAGGAGCAGCAGGGCGAAGGCCCCGAGCAGGGCCGCGCCGCCGACGAAGCCGAATTCCTCGCTGATGACCGAGAAGATGAAGTCGTTGTGGGCGGCCGTGGCAGGCAGAAAGCCGAGTTCGTTCTGCGTGCCAGGGGCGAGCCAGCCCTTGCCGCTCCAGCCGCCGCTGCCGATGGCGATGAGCGATTGATTCACCTGCCAGCCGGCGCCGAGGGGGTCGATGTTGTTGTCGAGGAAGACCAGAATGCGATCGCGCTGGTAAGGCTTGAGCAGGAAGTTGAAGGCCAGCGGCATCGCCCCGACTGCGGTGATCACGATGGTGATGAGGTAGCGCAGCGGGACTCCGCCGGCGAAGAGCATGAAGAGGATGGTGGGCCCCCAGACGATGGCGCCGCCGAGCTCGCGCTCGAGGATGATGAGGATCATGGGCGGCGCGCAGATCAATCCGACGGCCAGCATGATGAGCGCCGGGTGGAGCTTGGCTTTGAACTCGGAAACGAAGAGCGCGACGACCAGGATGGCGCCGAAGATGGCGATCTGGGAGGGTTGCACGCCGACGCCACCGAAGCGCAGCCAGCTCTGCGCGCCGTAGACCTTCGTGCCGATGAACTTGAGCGCGATGAGCCCGGCGATGCCGAGGAAGAAGACCGGGATGGCGCCCCAGCGGATCCATTTGTAGTCCAGCAGGCTGGCCACGAGGAAGAAGCCGAAGCCGACGAAGCACCACGTCATCTGCTTGTTCCACGACGAGGCGAGGATCGCATTGTCCCGCATGTACGTGGCCGAGTAGATCGAGCAGACCCCGGCGATCGCGAGCGCGATCATGAGCAGTAGCAACGGGGCGTGAAAGCGGAACAGCTTGCGGAGATACGGCAGCACGGCAGCAGGGTACAGCAGGAGGCGTGGGCCTCGGTCAGATCACGCCGAGACGGAGCAGCAGAAACGCGAGGGCGAGCAGGATGACCAGTCCGCCGAGGATCATGTTGACGATGTTGCGCGTCGGCGGTTCCGACTCGGCGGCAGTCTCGCCCGTGGCCAAAGCGAGTTGGGCGGGCGGCGGCGCAATGGGGGCGGGCTGCACGACCGCGGGTGCGGCCACCAGGGCCGGCGGGGCGGGCATGGCCGGCGGCGCCGCGGGTGGCGGCAAAACTGGCGAGTGGGCAGCGGCCTCGGGCGAGCCAGCCAGCCGCAGCCCGCTCAGGTCGATCTCCGGGGCGGGCTCCGGCGGTGGGGCGGGTGGCGCCGCCGGTTGATCCCGTTTCCGGCGCGGCGGGGGTGGCGGAGGCGGAACGGCCATCCGCAGCTCCGCGACGTTCAGGCTGGGCAGTGCATCGGGCGCAGGGCCAAGCTCCGCCGGCGGCTCGGGGGCAGGAGGGCCCGGAGGTGCGATCGGCATGGGGACCATCGGCGCACCCAAGCGGGGCGAGATGGTGGGCGGCGGCACCGCATTCGTTTTGCGCAAAGCCGGAACCGTGGGTGGCGGAGTGACCGAGGTCTGCTTGACCACCCGCAGCACCGCGGGCGGCGGACCCGGGGGAGCCGGCGGCACCTCCGTGGGGGGCGGTGGGACGGCCGTTCCTGGCGGGGCGGCACCCAGGCGAAAAACCTTCGGCGGCGGGGACGGCAGGGGCTGAATGCCGGGAATCTCCACCCGCGGGGGCAGCGGAACGGCCCCAGTGGCAGGACGCGGCGGCTGGGCCAGCGGAACCGTGGAAGTCGGCTGGCGCGGCGGCTGGGCCAGCGGAACCGATGAGGTGGCCTGCCTTGGCGGAGCCGATAACGGCACCGAGGAGCGCGGCGGCGGCGGCAGCGGCACCGAGGCCGTGTGCGGACGCGCCGGAGGCGCGGGCGGGATCTGGGAGGTCTGCGACCGCGGCGGCTGGGCCATGGGGATGGTCGAGCGTCCGGGCGGCGGCGGGGGCGGCTGCAGGGGAACCGACGAGGTGGCCTGTCGGGGTGGCTGCGCCAGCGGAACCGAGCCGGTCGCGCGGCTGGGCGGCTGGGCCAGCGGCACCGGACCGCTGGCGCGGTTCGGCGGCTGGGTCATCGGCATACGCCGGGCCGTCGTGCCGGTCGGCGGGACGCGCGGAATCGACTGCGAAGCCGGCGGGCGGGCAGGAGGTGCCGGGGGCTGGGCCGACGGCTGGTGCACCACCCGCATCGGGGGCGGGGCGATGGCTACGGTCGGCTTGGGCGGTTGGTAGGTCGGTGCGGCCGGATCGCGGCGTGGTGGCGCGGTGTCGAGCAGCTGACGTTTCGGCGGTGGCGGCGGCTTGATCGGGGTGCCGGCGGGCGGCGTATGACCCGGCTTGGCCAGGGGCGAAGTGCGCCATTGCTCGAACGGCACCCAATGGGGGCAGCCGGGCGACCAAACCAACGTGTCTCCACGGATCGTCCCCAGCCGCGCCGCAGTGAACAAATGCTGCGGCGTCAGCGGGCCGATGGAGAGCCCATTGAGATGGTAATAGCAATCCGCCATGTCGCCGCGCCAGCTTTCACCTGACTTGCCCTTCGTGGCAAGACTCTGGCTGCAGCAGATGGCACACCGTTTTCGACATTTTCCGCTTTCATCGCCGCCGCCTCGCGGCATCCGTGCCCTGCCGCATTCCCGCCCCCATGTCCGATTCTGACCTTCTCCAAGTCCGCGTTGTCGGCATCGGCGGTGCCGGTGCCAACGTCCTCGACCGCCTCGTGCTCGAGAACGCCATCGATGCCGACCTCGTCGCCTGCAACACCGATGTGCAGTCGCTGGCCAGCTCGGTGGCGGCGCAGAAAGTCCAGCTCGGACGCAGCATCACGCGCGGCCTCGGCGCGGGGGGCGATCCCGATCTCGGCTTCAGCGCCGCGGAGGAATCGGCCCAGGAGCTCGGCCAGGCGCTGGCGGGCGCGCCGCTGCTTTTCATCGTGGCCGGCCTCGGCGGCGGCACGGGGTCCGGCGCCACACCCCTGGTGGTGAAAATGGCGCGGGATCGGGGCGCGCTCGTGCTCGCACTGGTCACGCTGCCGTTCTCCTTCGAGGGCCGGCGTCGCCAGCAGCAGGCGCTCGAGTCGCTCGACGCCATCCGGCATTTCGCCGATGCGGTCATCTGCTTCGAGAACGACCGCATGAGCGACGTCGCGCTGCCCTCCAGCGGCGTGCACGAGGCGTTCGCCAAGGCCGATCAGCTGATGGGGCAATGCATTCGCTCGATCATCGATCTCGTGCAGCGCCGCGGCCTCATCCGGCTGGGCTTCGACGACCTGCTGACCGCGCTGCGCTCGCACGACTCGCGGTGTCTCTTCGGCCACGGCGAGGCCGACGGCCCCGATCGCGGCGCGGCCGCGCTCGACATGGCGCTGCGCAGTCCGCTGATGGATCAGGGCGTACCGCTTTCGGACGTGGCCAATGTGCTGGTGAACATCGCCGGCGGCACCGACCTGACGCTCGCCGAAGTCCAGACCATGATGCGGGCGCTGACCCAGCGCACCGGCGACCACACCCAGGTGCTCTTCGGCGCCGCGGTCGATCCCAAGCTCAACGGCCGGCTGGCGATCACCATCATCAGTTCGCTCACGGCCCGTCCCGCCGAGGTTGCGCCCGCTCCGGCGCAGGCGCCGGCGCCCCCGCTGCGGCAGCTCACCGGCCTGCCGCACACCTCGCAGGTGCCCTCGGCCGCCCAGACCGCCTTTTCGGGCGCCCCGCTGCGCAGCTACGTGCCGCCGGCCCCCGTGCCGGCTCCGGCCCCTGCGCCGCCGCCACCGCCTCCCCCGCCGGCACCGGTGGCTCCGAAGCCGCGCTCCATCACCGATCGCATTCTCGGCGCCAGCGCCCCCGCGCCGACGCCGGCTCCCGCGCCGACGCCACGCCGGGCCCCGGAACCTGAGCCCGCTCCGGCCCCGGCACCGGCGCCGGAACCGGTGCACCGCGGTCGCTTCGAAAAGGGGGAGCCGACCATCGTGAACGGCGAGGACCTCGACGTGCCGGCCTTCTTCCGGAAGCGGATCAAGTAGGTGTCGTGATGACACAACCCCGCAAGTTTGTTTGAAGAACCCGGCCTCGGGCGCGTCGGATGGCGCGACGGTCCATGCATCGTCACCGCAGCCAACCCAAGCACCCACCCCTCCACTCCACATGATCGCTCGCACCCTTGCCGCTCTCGCCGCTCTCGCCCTCACCGGTTCCGCCTTCGCGGCCGAGGAGTACACCAACTCGGTCTCCGGCCCGATCACCAGCATCGACGCCAACACCATCGTCCTGACCCAGGGCAAGGGGAAGGAGAAGTATGTCATTCGCCGCGACAGCAAGTCGCAGGTCGATGCCAAGCTGAAGGTCGGCGATGTGGTGAAGGTCGAATACTACATGACCGCCGTGACCGCCGGCCCGAAGCCCGACAAGGCGGAAAAGAAGGAGAAGGCCGACAAGAAGAAGAAGGACGAGGCCCCGGCGCCGGCCAAGGAAGAGAAGGCGGCGGACAAGCCCGCCGACAAGCCGGCCAAGGAGAGCAAGAAGAAGAAGTAAGCCAGTTCTTCCACACTTTGACCCGCGACCCCGCCTGACCGGCGGGGTCGTTTCGTTTCCGGCCGAGCCTTCGTCAGTCCGGCGGCAGCCCGCGGGGCACGCGGATGTGCGGCTGCGCGAAGAGCGCTTCGCCGAACCGCACCGGCGGCGGCGCGAAGCGGGTGAGCTGGTCCCGCAACCAGCCGCGCGCGGCCAGCAGCGCCCCGGCATGGGCGAACAGGAAGATCGCCGCGCCGAGCGCCGGGATCGGCACCAGCGAGCGCAGGAGCGCGAGGACGCCCAGGCCGAGCAGGAACTCCAGGCGGCGCAGTAAGCGGATCCATTCCGCCGCCGCCAGGCGCAGGCCGAGCAGGCTGGGCAGCGTGAGAGCGGCGCCGAGCGCCGCGCAGACCAGGGCACCACGCCAGGTGAGCGTGGGCTCGGCCGGGAGCGGCAGCTGATGCAACAGTAGCAAACCGGCCGCCGCGGGGAGGATGAACCACGGCCGCAGGAGGCTCAGTTCGGCTCCGCGGTAGAGTTCCAGGCGGTCTCCGTCGGGGCCGCGCAGCGCCCGGCGTTCCCGACGTGCGGCCCGCAAAATGGCCAGGGCCAGCCCGAGGTTCAGCAACCCCGCGCCGGCCAGGAAGAGGAGCGTCGGCCACGGCAGGTCGGCCATGCCCGCATTAAGCCGCAGGCCGGGGCGGATGCAACGGCCGCCTCCTCAAGCCACCGCGGGCTGCTTCGCCGACGGCCTCCGCAATCCGCGCGACGTGAAGTTGGCGTCGGGCGGATACTCCGGCGGTAGCGCGCAGGCCGCGAGCCACGTTTGGAGGGCTGCTCGTCCCGGCCAGAGGATCGCTGCGAGGGCGAAGAATCCCGCTGCTGCGAAATACGAGGCGGCGGCCGTGGGTGCCACGTTGGCCTTCTCCAGCAAGACCGTCAGAGCCACGAGAAACGGGAAGACCTGCGCAGGCCGCCAGAGCGCATGGTCGGTCGCGCTGTTCGACGTTTCGGTGGTGGCGACGGCGCGATAGGTCAGCCCACCCAACACCGAACCGGCAACCAGACCGCCGAGTAGCCACCAGGGGGAGAATTCGATGGCAACGGGATGTCCCAGCCAATCGCGTCCAAACACCGACCACAGCAGCGCCAGACTCAAAGCCAAGCCGGCCCAGTGGAAGCGAAGGATGCCTTGCAAACTGGCCCGCCGCTCCTGCCGGCGGAGGAGATCCGGCAGGATCTCCGGGGAAACGACCACGATAGGTGCCCGAGCGGCGCGTCGAACTCCGGCCGCGAACCAGATGCAGGCCGCGAGGGCGAGCAGGAGGATCGGCAGATGAAGAATCAGGAAGATTTCCGCCGGAAGAGCCCGCATGAACGGGAGCAACCGCGGGAACGCGAGTTTGTCAATCCGGGAATCTCGGTCGGAGCCCGGAAGGCAGGGGCCGACGCGAGCTTGTGAAAAATTTCACAAAGTCTCTTGCTTGACTCTCCGAACGCTGATATGCATAGGGCACCCTCCCCGCCACAGCGCTGTTTGCTGTCGCCTGGATACGCAGTGCCGGGGTGGATCGTCTTCAGATTCGGACGTCATGATTTCCTCGAGCCCTTTCCTCGCTGCCATCCCGCTGAATGCGCAGAAGTATGCGCATCATGATCACGAACTGGCGGCGTTCCTGTCGAACTCGGTGTTCGTCGCGCTCGTCGTGCTGGGGATCATCTTCCTGTTCGTGAGGCGCTCCACGTCGAAGATGGCGTTGGTGCCGAGTTCGCCGGGCGGCCAGAACATGTTCGAGGGCGTGGTCGAGGCGCTCTACAGCATGCTCGAGGGGATCGTGGGCAAGCACATGATCGCCAAGACCTTCCCGCTGCTGGCGACGATCTTCATTTTCGTGGTTACGGCCAACTGGTTCGGACTGCTGCCCGGGGTGGGTACGATCGGCTTCGGTCACGAGGCTCCCGGCGCGATGCTCTCGCATCATCACCTCGATACCCCGCTGCTCCGCCCGGCCAATGCGGACCTGAACATGACGCTCAGCATGGCGCTGCTGTTCATGGTCTTCTGGCTCATCTGGACGCTGCAGGAAGTCGGCGTGGGCGGATTCCTCGAGCACATGTTTGGCGTGAAGGGTGGCGTGAAAGGTGCGCTCAAGTTCATGCTCCTGCCGATCTTCATCTTTGTCGGCTTCATCGAGCTCATCTCGATCGGGTTCCGCCCGGTTTCCCTCTCGCTGCGACTCTTCGGCAACATCTTTGCGGGTGAGAACCTGCTCCATACGATGATGACGTTGGGCAAGACCGTCGGCGCTCCGGAGGTGGTTTCATTCATCCTGAGCATCCTCGTTCCGATCCCGTTCTACTTCCTGGAGTTGCTGGTTGGAGTGCTGCAGGCGCTCGTCTTCACGCTCCTTTGCGCCGTCTACATTCAGCTCTCGACCTCCCATGAGGAAGGCCATGGCGACGACCACGGTCACGAGAAGGGCGACGCCCACGCTCACTGACCGACCAGATTTTCCTCGTCGGGACCATCCATGAGAGTGGGCGGCGGGGGCGTAACACCAAAAAACCAAGACAGTATATGATCGACCCCACCATCATCGCCCAGGCTGCTGCGCAGACTGTGGACAAAATCGGACCCGGCATCCCCCTCGCGGGCGCTGGTCTCGGCGCCGCCATCGGCGTCGGTCTCGTCGGCGCCAAGGCCGCTGAGGCCGTCGGCCGCAATCCTGGCGCCTTCGGCCAGATCCTGACCATCAGCATCATCGGCATGGCGCTCGCGGAAGCCGTCGCCATTTACGCGCTGATCGCGTTCTTCCTCTCGCGCGGCGCCTAATTCGTCGTTTTCGCCGCCGCCGGCCAACCTCCGGCGGCGGCCTCCCTTCCCAATTTTCAGCTCTCTCTTTTTCCCGACGCCATGGAAGTTCTGACCAGCATCTTTAAGACCTTCGGAGTCGAATGGCCGCTGTTCATCGCCCAGTTGATCGTCTTCTCGATCGTCTTCTTCATCCTGAAGAAGTTCGCCTTCGGTCCGATCATCGAGGTGCTGGAGGCCCGCCGGAAGAAGATCGAGCAGGCCATGGCCGATGCCGAGCAGGTGAAGAGCGACGTGGCGGCCGCGCAGGCCAAGCGTCAGCAGATTCTCGATGAGGCCAACAGCCAGGCGCAGAAGATGATCGCCGAGGCCAAGGTCAGCGCCGACGCGGTCAAGGCGCGGCTCGAAGCGGAAGCCACGGCCGAGGCCGAGCGCATCGTCGCCCGCGCCAAGGAGGCTTCGGCGCTCGAGGCCGACCGCCTGAAGAGCGAGTTCCAGCGCGAGGCTGGCCGCCTCATCGTGCTCGCCGCCCAGAAGGTCACCGGCAAGATCCTGTCGCCGGACGACCACCGCCGCCTCAGTGAAGAGGCGGCCCGCCAGGCCGTTGCCTGAGCGGAGCTCCACCCGATTTCACCCTTCATTCATCCATGAAGATCTCCAAGGACGCCCGGGCGCTGTCGCGGCAGCTGCTGCGCAGCAGCTTCACCAACGGTCGCATCGACCAGGCGAAGGTGAAGGCGCTCGTCGCCCATGTCATCGCCAAGCGCCCCCGCGGCTACGTCGGCGGGCTGGAGAACTTCAGCCGCATGCTCCGCCTCGAGCTGGCCAAGCGCCACGCCGTGGTGGAGAGCGCCGAACCGCTCGATACCGTCGCCACCCACGCGCTGACCGAGAACCTCCGGGCCAAGCACGGCGACGACATCACCACCGAATACCAGACCAATCCGGCGCTCCTCGGCGGCCTGCGCATCACGCTCGGGTCCGATGTCTGGGACGGCACGGTCAAGGCCCGCCTCGACCGTCTCGCTGCCTCCCTCTAAGCGATCCACCTCTTCCTTCGTCCTCCGCCCTCTTTCCTTTTTCCCATGAGCACCCTTCTGCAAGATCTCGAAACCCAGATCGCCGGTCTCAAGACCACCACCACCAAGTCGAATGTCGGCACCGTTCGTGAAATCGGTGACGGCGTGGCCCGCATCGAGGGTCTGAGCGATGTGATGCTCAACGAGATGATCGAGTTCCCGGGCGGCGTCTACGGCCTGGCGCTCAACCTCGAAGAGACCTCCGTCGGCGCGATTCTCCTGGGCGACTACACCACCATCACCGAGGGCGCCGAGGTCAAGACGACCGGCAAGCTCCTGCAGGTGCCGGTCGGCAAGGCGCTCCTCGGCCGCGTGGTCAACGCACTCGGTCAGCCGCTCGACGGCAAGGGCGAGATCAAGGCCGAAGCCTCCTATCCGGTGGAGAAGATCGCCCCGGGCGTCATCAAGCGGAAGAGCGTGAACCAGCCGGTGCAGACGGGCATCATGCCCATCGACGCGATGATTCCGGTGGGCCGCGGCCAGCGCGAGCTCATCATCGGCGACCGCGCCACGGGCAAGACCACCATCGCGATCGATACGATCATCAACCAGGCCCGCCTGAACAAGGTCGGCGAGGCCAGCGGCGACAAGAATTTCCGTCCGCTCTATTCCATCTACGTCGCGGTCGGCCAGAAGCAGTCGAACGTGGCCCGCGCCATCGCCATTCTGGAAAAGGAAGGCGCGATGGAATACACCATCATCGTCTCGGCCACCGCCTCGGACAGCGCGACCAACCAGTATCTGGCTCCGTTCGCCGGCGCCGCCATGGGCGAGTGGTTCATGGACCGCAACATGGATGCGCTCATCGTCTATGATGATCTCTCCAAGCACGCCGTGGCCTACCGCCAGGTTTCGCTGGTGCTGAAGCGCCCGTCCGGCCGCGAGGCGTATCCGGGTGACGTCTTCTATCTCCACAGCCGTCTGCTCGAGCGTTCGGCCCGCGTCAGCGAGGAAGCCGGCGGCGGCTCGCTCACGGCCCTGCCGATCATCGAAACGCAGGCGGGCGACGTCTCGGCCTACATCCCGACGAACGTCATCTCGATCACCGACGGCCAGATCTTCCT
>JAFEGM010000010.1:0-1917 GCA_018240025.1 Verrucomicrobiota bacterium | reverse complement strand
GGCTCCTCGGCCCAGATCAAGGCGATGAAGCAGGTGGCCGGCAAGATCAAGGGCGACCTCGCCCAGTTCCGCGAACTGGCGGCCTTCGCCCAGTTCGGCTCGGACCTCGACGCCAACACCAAGAAGATGCTCGATAGCGGCGCCCGCATCGTCGAACTCTTCAAGCAGCAGCAGTATCAGCCGGTGCCGGTCGAGCAGCAGGCGGCCGTCCTCTGGGCCATGAAGAACGGCATCTTTGACGACGTCGCCGTCGACAAGGTGAAGGCCTTCCAGACCGGTCTCTACGAGTTCCTGGCCAACCGCAAGAAGTCCGTCCTCGACGCCATCTACACCAAGAAGGCCTTCGACGCCGAACTCGAGGCCGAGCTCAAGGCGGCCTGCCTGGAGTTCAAGAGCACCTTCCGCTAAGCGGTCGGATGGCGGTTCAAGCCGCCTCTTTCCTCCTTCCTCCTTTATCTTTCATCCTTCTCTACCGTGGCTAACACGCGCGAAATCCGCCGACGCATCAAGTCGATCAAAAACACGGCCCAGATCACGAAGGCCATGCAGATGGTCGCCGCGTCGAAGATGCGTCGTGCCCAGGCCGCCGCGCTGGCCGGCAAGTCCTACGCGGCGCTGATGAACGACGTGCTCGTCTCGGTGCAGGAACGCGTCGACGTCGACGCGCATCCGCTCCTCCAGAAGCGTCCGGTGAAGAAGGAACTGGTCATCCTGATCAGCACGGAGAAGGGGCTTTGCGGTGCGCTCAATACGAACCTCTTTCGCGAGCTGAACCGTTTCGAAGGTCAGCCGGCCACGTTCGTCTGCTCGGGCCGCAAGGGCGTGCAGTTCGTCACCCGCACGGGCAAGGATCTGCTGGCCGACTTCCATCTGAAGGACAATCCGAGCTTCGCCGAGACCAAGACGATCTCGAAGTTCGCGCTGGATAAGTTCGTCAATGGTGAGGTCGACAAGGTCAGCGTGGCCTTCTCCGATTTCGTCAATACCCTGACCCAGAAGCCGACGGTCAAGACGTTGCTGCCGATCAGCCGCGAGGACCTGAAGAAGGGCTTCCAGACGGCCGATCAGAGCCAGAGCGATGTGGTGGCCGGCACGACCAAGAGCATGGGCGGCTATCTCTTCGAGCCCGGCCCCGATGCAGTGCTCGACGCGGTCCTGCCGCAGTATCTGCACTTCCAGGTCTATCAGATGGTGCTCGACGCCCGCGCCTCCGAGCATAGCGCGCGGATGGTGGCGATGAAGAGCGCGACCGACAACGCCAAGAGCCTCGTGAAGGATCTGACCCTCGAATACAACAAGGTCCGTCAGGCCGGCATCACGACCGAGCTGCTCGAAATCACCACTGCCCAGATGGTGCTGAATTAACCCCCTTTCCATTCCCAGAGTCCCAACCCTATGTCCACTGCCACCACCAGCACCGGCACGATCGTCCAGGTCATCGGCCCGGTCGTTGACGCCGACTTCAGCGCTTCCGGCGTGCTCCCGAAGATCTACGACGCGCTGGAAATCGAATACGACGTGATGGGTCAGTCGACCCGCCTCGTCCTGGAGGTGCAGCAGCATCTCGGCGACGGCCTCGTCCGCGCGATCGCCATGTCTTCCTCGGAAGGCCTGAAGCGCGGTCTGCAGGTCAAGGCCACCGGCGCGCCCATCACGGTGCCCGTCGGCGAAGCCACCCTCGGCCGCATCTTCAACGTCACCGGCGACCCGGTCGACGAGCGCGGTCCGGTCAATGCGACCAAGCGTTACCCGATTCACCGCAAGGCCCCGAAGCTGGTCGATCAGGACACCGGCACCTCGGTGCTCGAGACTGGCATCAAGGTCATCGACCTGATCTGCCCGTTGTCCAAGGGCGTCAAGGTCGGCCTGGGCGGTGGCGCCGGCGTCGGCAAGACCGTGAACAGGATGGAGCTGATC
>JAFEGM010000109.1 GCA_018240025.1 Verrucomicrobiota bacterium | reverse complement strand
CCTTCGAACCACCAGTGGCCGAAGAGTTCGGCGTCGAACGGGGCCACCACGATCGGCTCGCGGCCGAGGACCTGCTCGACCTCGCCGAGCTGGGCCCGTCGGCTCTCGACGAAATGGCGCGCGTGAGCCCGCAGAACCTCCTCAGCTGCGGCCCGATCGTAGGGCAGCTTGTGCTCCAGCGCTACCCGACGTCCGGTCACGCGGTGATACTTCAGGCTCGTGAAACGCCGCGGGCCGTGCTCGGGGATGAAAGGCGCGGTCTCGGCCGGTGGCAGTTCGTAGCCAATGTCGCGGTAGAACTCGCGATAGCGTGGATCGCCCGGATAGCCTTCCTCCGCGCTCCAGACCTGTCGGCTGGCTTCGCGATCGCGCCCGAAGGCGGCCGGTCCGGCCGGGGTGAAGATGGGGGCGAAGATGGCGGCCCGCGGACGCGGCGTGCCGAGCAGAACGCCGTGCGCATCGAGGATGAACCAGCGCAACTCGGCAGCGGCGAGTTCGGCATCGAGGCCATCGTAGTAGGCGCACTCCGGCAGCCAGATGCCGCGCGGGGCTCGGCCGAAGCAACGGCGGTAGTCGTCGACCGCGAGGCGGAGTTGGGCGCGCACGGCCGAGGGCTCGTCGGCCATCAGCGGCAGGAATCCGTGGGTCGCTCCGCAGGTGATGATCTCGAGCGAGCCGGCGTCCTGGAAGCGACGGAACGCGCCGAGGAGATCGCCCTGCCAGCGTTCGTGGTAGTCGCGCTGCAGGGACGCGAGCCGGGCCGCGTAGAAACGCGCCGTCGCCGCGAACTCGGGCTTTGCGGCGGTGCGCTGGACTTCGCGCCCGGCGAGCTCGCAAAGCCGCTCGAGGTGTCTGGCGGTGCGCGAGCGGAGGAGCGGATCGCGCAGCATGCCGCAGAGCGGCGGCGAGAGCGTCATCGACAGACGCCAGGGCAGTCCCTCCTCCGTCAGGCGCTGGAAGGCGGCGAGCAGCGGCAGGTAGCATTCCACCACCGCTTCGTAGAGCCACCACTCCTCGAGAAAGTCGTCGTATTCCGGGTGCCGGACGAAAGGCAGATGGGCGTGGAGAACGAGCGCGAGGGAAGGCATCGACAGCGGGGCGGTCAGGCTGCCGGGAAAAGGTCGCTGATGGGAAGGGAAAAGCCGGGGAGCACTTCGCTGCCGGTGAGCGTTTCGCCGAGTCGGAAGATCTCCGTCGCCCGCTCCGGGCGGTGGACCGCGATCGAGCGCAGCCGCAGCCGCACGATCCAGACCTCGCGCGTGCCGTGGTTGAGGTAGTCGTCGATCTTGTCGTGCACCTCCTCGTAGGTGTCCGAGGGCGAGATGATTTCGATCGCCAGGTCGGGCGCGCCGGGGAAGAAGCCCGGTCCGATACTTCCGACACGGTCCTTCAGCACGACGGAGAGGTCAGGACCGCGGACCGTGTCCGGCGAGGAGGAGAGTCGAAAGCCGGATTCGACAAGCGCTCGTCCCAGACCGTGCTTGAGGACGAATTGCCGGAGGAGAGAGCCCAAATGCAGGGCTATATCGCCGTGTTCGGACGAGGGAGGCATGAGCGTGCGCAGTTCGCCACGCACCAGTTCGCGACGGACATCGTCGTCTGGAAAGCGCAGGAGCTCCTCGGCGGTCATCAGCCGGTGGGAAGGTTCCTGCAGCGTGGTCATGGCGGAATCGTGCTCCTAAGTCGCCTCTAAGCAATAGAAAACATATTACTGCTTGACGATCTGGCCGCCCTTCATCACGAAGGCCACCCGCTGGAGCAGTTTGATGTCCGCGAGCGGATCCCCGCTGACCGCTATGACGTCGGCGAACTTGCCCTTTTCGAGCGTGCCGAGGTTCTGTTCCTGGCCGAGCAACTGGGCCGCATTGCGCGTGGCGCATTGGATGGCTGCCATCGGCGGCATGCCCGCCGCCACCATGAGCGCGAACTCCTGCGCGTTGTCGCCGTGCGGCGAGACGCCGGTGTCGGTGCCGAAAGCGATCTTCACACCGGCCCTGTGGGCCTTGGCGAACATCGCAGCCATGAGCGGGCCGACCGCGGCCGCCTTCGGACGGACGATGGATGGAAAGTAGGTCGCATCGGCCGCCTTTTCGGCCACGAACTTGCCGGCGAGGAGCGTCGGCACGAGCCAGGTGCCGTGCTTCCGCATCAGCTCGATGACCTCCTCGTCCATGTAGGTACCGTGCTCGATGGAATCGACACCCGCGCGGATGGCCCGCTTCATCCCCTCGGCGCCGTGGGCGTGGACCGCGACCTTGTAGCCGTAGTCGCGCGCGGTTTCGACGATGGCCTTGATCTCCTCCTCGGTGAACTGCGGATTCTGTGCGCTCGTGGCCATGCTCAGGACGCCGCCGGTGGCCGTGATCTTGATCAGGTCGGCGGTCTCCTTGTAGCGCAGGCGCACGGCCTTACGGGCCTCGTCCGGGCCGTTGACGACGCCTTCCCGCGGACCTGGGTCGAAGTCGAAGCGTCCGGCCAGCGAGTTCGACGGATCGGCGTGGCCGCCGGAGGTCGCGATCGACTTGCCGGCCGTGAAAATGCGCGGGCCTTCCGCGATCCCCTGGGCGATCGCCTTGCGCAGCGCGATGGTGAAGCCGCCCGGATCGCCCAGATCGCGCACGGTCGTGAAACCGGCCTGCAGGGTCTTACGGGCGAAGGCCGCGGTGCGCAGGGTGACCTCCGGCGCGCTCATGGTGAAGCGCTCGAGATAGGCTTGCGGATTGGATTCGCCTGAAAGGTGCGTGTGCATATCCATCAATCCCGGGAGGACGGTGGACTTCTTCAAATCGATCACCTTGTCGCCGGCCGCCGGAGCCGCGAAGCCAGCCACGACATCGACGATGCGTTCGCCATCGATGACGAGCGTGACGTCCTTGCGCGGCTGATCGCTGGCGCCGTCGATCAGCGTGCCCGCGTGGATGAGCGTTTTGGCGGAGAGGCTGCCGGCGCAGGCGCAGGCGGCAAGGAAGACGGCGAAGGAGAACTTCATGGCGCAGACCAAGCTGAGGGACGCACGGCCCCGCGTCACTTCGGATCGGTGACCCGCCCAAGAAACAGGCACGATCCGCTGGCCCGGTGTTGGATCGCGAACAGGAAGGGCCGGTCGATCTTCAGCTCGATCGGTTTCGGCTTCGGGCGCGGCGCGGCCGAACCGGCGGCCATGACCACCGCGGTGGCAGCGGCTGCCTCGGTCCCGCGTTCGTCGAGAGCGAGGAACGTCTTGTGGAAGATCGCCGAGATGAAGAGGTAATCGGCCGGCGTGCGCGGGGCCATCCGGCTGAAGTCGGCGCTGCCCTTGGGCTGGTCGAAGGCGGTCTTCATTCCGAGTCCGCCGAGTGCGTCAGCGAGTGCGAGACGGTCGGGTTCGAGGCGGAACTTGGGCAGTTCCAGGATGACGTCGGTGGCTGGGGCCGCGGCGCACTCGGCCAGCAGCGCCGCATTGAGCGACCGTTCGACTTCCGCCAGTCCATCGACCTGATCCGGGACCAGGGCGAGGAACTGCAGTTCCTCACCCGCGTAGGGCACCGTCACGGCCGCGCAGTTGGAGAGCTTGCGGTAGCCGAAGTTTGCCTGCCGGAGCATGGTCGGCCGGTCCTGGGCCGCTCCGCCGTTGACATGGAACGGTCGCGGCGCGGTCGAGTAGGTCGAGAATTCCTTCGCCCACGGAGCCTTGAGGTAGACCGCATTGACCAGCACCAGCCGCGCGTCGGCCGAGAGCGACGGCAGGAGATTCTTGATGCGCTGGTTCGTCTGCGCCTCGACCCAGGCATTGATCTCGCGGCAGGCCTGGTCGGCAGCCCCGCGAAAGTCCATCGCCTGCAGCGGCGCGGCGTACTTCGAGCGCACGAGCTCGAGGTAGTCGGCCTTGAAGGTGTAGGTCTTTTCGCCGAAGAGCCGATTCGCGAGTTGGAAGGCGATCGGTTCCCTGGGCCCTCCGTATTTCTTCGCCGCCTCGGCGCGTTGGACCGACGCGCGAGCGATTTCCTGCAGGGCGGCGTTGAGGCGGCCGAGAGCCTCGTGAAGGGCGGCCTCGCTCGTGGGGTAATGGAGGACCCGGCGCATCTCCTCGCGGGTCGCTCCGTCGGCCCCGGCGTAGGTCATGGCGAGGGCGCACTGGATCGAGTACGGCGAGAGGAGCGCATTGCCCGGTTCGAGCCGGCCGAGGAGATCGAGCCCGAGCGCGTTGATGGCCTCCGCTTCCGGCGAAGGTGTTGGTGGAGGTGCCGTCTGGGCGGGAGTGAGGGAGGGAATCATGGCCACGAGGCCCGCCAGCAGCCGCCGGAACAGGGTCATGGACCAGCTTCGAGGCGCCGCCAGAGCTCCGCAATCCAAGCTTTCAATTGCGGCGGGTCAGGCTGCCAAAGGTTGGACTCTCGACAGAGCAGATGACGGTGACCGCGCAGCCAGTCGCGAGCGGCGGCGAATTTGCTGAGCAGGACGGCTAGCTCATCCAGTTGGGTTGCGTTCAATCGGATGGTTTCATCCGGATGCAGAAGGTCCGGACTCGATTTGAGGGTGACGGAGACGAGGCCAGCGTGCGGTTCGGAGCGAATCAGGAAATGTCCTTCGGCCAACATGAATTCTTTGGCTTCGCCAGTTTGCAGAGCTCTGCGGGCGGACAGAATGGTCGGGCCTAGTTCCTGGTCGCCCCGGGATCTCCGCGAAGCGACAAACTGCACCGAGTCGGAGAATGATTGGAGATGCGCGTAGGTGGAAGCATAGAGCGAGATTTCGAGGCGGCAGGGCCCGTCGCGCAGCTCGCCGATCAACAGATGTGCGCTGGCGAGCCGCCCGCTTGGGGGGCTGCCCGCCGTGTCGTCACGCTTAGCATCCCGAGGGTTGAAGAGCTGCTCGTACCAATCGACCGCCAGGGAGGCCTCGCGTAGCTCCCGCTGGAGGCGTTCGGCGCGATCCGGCTGAAAGACGAGCTGCTCCCGTCCACGGATGACGTGGACCTGCCAGCCATCGGGTCCGAGCGTGGATTCAAAACGGGTGCGCTGATTCCGTACTTTGTCGAAGGGCAGGCTCTCTGCGGCGGCGGCGCACGCCTCTGTAAACAACGTGCAGTCGAGGGCGTCGAAGTCGCCGTCATTTCCGGGCTGCCGAAACCGCGGTTTGACCGTCGCCTTCACTTTGGTCAGGTCGTGACCAGCTTCGCGGGCAATGCGGAAATGGACCTGCAGATCTTCGGATTCGGGAGAGGGTCCTTGCCAGATCCAGAACGAGAACCCCGGAAAGGGGACTACGGAGGGTCCGGCCTCGCAGGGTCCACAGAGCGCCAAGGCAGCCAGCAGGCAGATAAGTCGCCCCATGCCTAAGCATAGGCACCTGCGAGAAAGCGCAAATGCGCGTTTGGAACGGGCCCTTGAGGTGGGGAGCGGATCAACCGCGCTCAACCTGCCAGTACTCCAGCTCGACCGGTGTGGCGCGGCCAAAGATGGTGACGGAGACGCGCAGTTTGCCGCGGTCGGGATCGATTTCCTCGACCACGCCGTTCTGATTCTGGAAGGGGCCATCGGCCACCTTGACGGTTTCGCCGACCTCGAAGCTGAGCTTCGGCTTCACCTTGTCCTCGCGATCCTTCATCTGGGCGAGAATGTTCTCGACCTCGGAAGGCTTCATCGGGGTGGGCTTGTCCTTTGTGCCTGCAAAACCGAGGACGCCCGGTGTCTCCTTGATGAAGTACCAGGCGCGATCGACCAGCCCGTTGCTCTCGTCGAGCAGGTGCATGTTCACGATCAGGTAGCCCGGCAGAAGCTTGCGGGTGGTCTCGGTCTTCTTGCCGCGCTTGATTTCGGAGACGCGCTCCGTGGGCACGAGGACCTCGAAAATGACATCGCTCATCTCTTCCGTCTTGATGCGACGGCGGATGTTTTCCTGCACCTTGTTCTCCTGGCCGGAAAGCACGTGCACGACGTACCACTGGTCCTTGGCGGCGATGGAGCTCATGGGTGAAGGAAGTAGCGGAAGGGGGAAGGAGGGAGTCCTTCAAAAGGCACCGACGACGGGTCGGCGCGGTAAGGTCAGGCGCCGGTGACGGCCTTGACCACGAAGCTGAGGATCAGGTCCCAGAAGGCCACGAAGCCTCCGAGGAGCAGCATGCCGACCAACACCAGGATGGTGGAGTCGACCAGTTCCTTGTATTTCTTGAATCCCTTCTCGTTCGGATCCCAGGGCCAAGTCGCCTTTTGGAGCTCGGTTTTGACTTCGTTGGTGAACTGCTTGGTCTTGGCGATCATGGATCCGAATGAAGAGGGATGCAGGGCAGGAGGGACTCGAACCCCCAACCGACGGTTTTGGAGACCGCTACTCTACCGATTGAGCTACTGCCCTGTGGAATCTCGGAAAAACGGACGATGGGCTGATCTGCAAAGCGCCGGGCACAGGATGGACCCGTGCCCGGCGAATGCAAATCGGCAAATTACTCGAGGATCTCGGCCACGCGGCCGGCACCCACGGTGCGGCCACCCTCGCGGATG
>JAFEGM010000108.1 GCA_018240025.1 Verrucomicrobiota bacterium | reverse complement strand
GGGCCATTACCCCGCCAACTAGCTGATAGGCCGCAGGCCCATCCGGAAGCGCCAGCTTTCACCGGCTTTGGCAAATGCCACATGCGGTATTAATTCGCCTTTCGGCGAGCTATCCCCCACTTCCGGGCAGGTAACCTACGTGTTACGCACCCTTACGCCACTGACCTCATATTGCTACAAGGCCCGTTCGACTTGCATGTCTTATCCACGCCGCCAGCGTTCGTTCTGAGCCAGAATCAAACTCTCCGTAGAAAGTTTTAGCTCATTAGAGCTGACTTCGATCCTTCGGGCATCCTTTCGGACCTCCCTCGAACCGGCCGCCTCCGACGAGTGTGTCGGTGACGGACTTGTTACTTCAAAGATTTTTGACGGACGAATCCGCTGGGTTTTTTCTACTAACCTCGCTCACCGACTACGTTTCCGCTTTGTCGATGCCCACCATCGGGCGGGACGAAGAAGATACATGGGATCCGAAATCCGTCAAAAAAATTGCGGCCGCGGGAGGCGTTTGCGGCCGTTTTACTCTGGAAAAATTCTGCAAAAAAAGTTCGGGCTGACCCACATGTGGGATGGTCGTTTTGGGGCCTTTTCCGGGGTTTTAGGGCGGTTTTGGGGTGTTTTCGGGGTCTCCCGACCGCCTTGTAAGGGGGGACTATAGACAGGCGTTCTCTAGGTAGGGAGGGTGCGTTGGCCGGGAAGGCCCATCAATGCTGGCGTGCGGTCGTTTCGCGCCGTTTCCGGCCTCGGCCGAGCGCGGCCCGAGCGGCTTGATCCCCCTTTGACCGCGGGTGCGGCCCAAGCCGCATGAATGCAGGCTTCCCGTCGTGTGGAGCTGGTCCGTGGCTGGTCCTTGAAGGGGCGCCCCGGGTCACCCGAGGAGGCTTGAACGGCTGCCTGGGGCCCTCTTCGCCCAGGGTGAGACGTCTCCTGGCCAACGGCGGCACACCGGCTGCGTCCTTGCCGGCCACTCCCCTGCCCGTGATCGAGCCTGGTTGGCACTCCTACTTGGACGCGCCTAACCGAAGCGCTTCGGTTCTCCTGGGGCGGGCGCCTTCACTGGATACGCCTTCCCCAGCAGCTGGCGGGCGCAACGCCAGGCGTAGCGCGGGTTGAGGATCAGGTAGCGGCGCCAGAGCCGACGCGGCTCGACCAGCAGGCGGTAGAGCCATTCCAGCCCTCTGGCCTGCATCCAGGCGGGTGCCATCGACAGATTCCCAGCCAGGAAGTCGAAGGCCGCGCCCACGGCCAAGATCGGCATCCCGAGGCGCTCCCGCATTTCATAGGCCCAGACTTCCTGACGCGGACAGCCAAGACCGCACAGCGTGAGCCGGGCCCCACTGGCGCGAATGGCCGCAACGTCCGATGCGATCTCCTCCGCGCTCGCCGTGCGGAACCGGGAGGGCTGGCCACCGGCGATGACGATCCCTGGAAAGCGCTCCCGCAGACTCTGGCGCAGCCGTTCCTGCACCGCGGTCGTGCTGCCGAACAGATAGATGGGTAACCCGGCCCGCGCGGCCGCTTCGCAGACCCGCATGGTCAGGAAGGGCCCGTACACGCGATCCCGCAGCCCGGTTCCGTGCGCGGCATTGAGCATCCAGCGCACGGGCTGACCGTCGGGCACGATCAGGTCGAATGCGTTCAAGCGGTGCCGATGCTCCGGATCGTCCACGCCGGTCATGACTCCATGCACCGCCAGCGCAGAGACCGTGAACGGTCGGCTGGCGTGGGCCGCCTCCAGAATGCGTGCGGTCGCCTCGTCGTAGTTGGTGGCATCCACCAGCACGCCCAGCACGTTGTGTTTGCGGGCGACGGCGGAGGGAGACGGTGCAGGCACGATGCCGCCGAACTTGGGCCGGGGTCGGCACGAGGCAAGAAGCCGCCGCGTCCCAGCTGCCACCGCCGCCGGCGCTTGGCCCGGCGCGCGGTCCGGCGGAAACTGTCCCATGCCCTTCGCCCTCTGCCTCAACTCCTCTTTCCTCGGCGTCTTCGCCCATGCCGGCTTCGTGGCCGGGCTGGAGGAGCGCGCGCTGCGCCCCCGGCAGCTCGCGGGCGCCTCGGCCGGGGCCGTGATCGCTGCCCTGGCGGCCACCGGGCGCAGCGGGCGGGAGATCTTTGCCCTGCTGCGCGCGGCCGATCTCCGCTCGCTCTTCTTCGAGGCGGGCGCGCCGCTGCGGGCGGCCGGCGCGGCGCTGGGCGTGCGCGGGGTGACCGGCGCGCTACGGGCCCCGCGGGCGGAAAAGCTGATGCGGGACTGGTTCGGCGAGGCGCGGCTCGAGGAACTGCACGATCCGACCCTGCGCATCGCCGTGACCAATGTCACCACCGCGCGCGGCCTGGCCGCCGACCACGGCAAAGTCTGGGAGTACGTCCTCGCGAGCTGCGCCGTGCCAGGCGTATTCGCCGCCCGGGAAATCGACGGCCAACGCTACGTCGACGGGGGCTTTGCCGACCCTGAGCCGATCGGCGCGTGGCTCGGCGATGCGGCCATTCCCGAGATCCTGCTGCATCGCATCGACCGGCGCGACGGACGCGTGCGGCCGCCGACGCTGGGCTGGATCGTGGATCAGGGCCGCGTGGCCATGGGCGCGCAGCTGGCCGAGGCGCGCGCTGCGCTGCTTCGGCACACCGGACAGCGGCTGCAGATCGTGGAGACGCGCACGCGCCCCCCGCGTATCGGCTGGCCGCTCTCCGCCCGCGACCGCGCGCGTTTCGAGGCCGACGCGGAGGATCGCTTCGAGGCGGGTCGACGTTCCGCAGCGCAGGTCTCTCTACCGTCGACGGGGTGAGCGGAACTGGCGCGGCGAGTCAATCCCCGCTTTCCCAGCCGGCCGCGAAGTGATTGGCTGACCGCATGAGTGACTTCGATCCCTATCTCCCGTTCTTCGGCACGTGGTCCGGCACCAAACAGGTCTTCTTCGGCGAGGGTTCCGAGCCGGTCAGCTCGGAGGTCAGCCTTTGGGCGGAATCGGGCGCGGGCGGCGCCGCCCTGCTGGTCGAGTACGACTGGACCTACGAGGAAAATCCGGTCGGCGGCACGCTCCTCGCCATCGTGAACGAGGACCTCGAAGCCAGCGGCGGCTGGGCCGACGGCTTCCACATGAGCAACAGCGTCATGAGCCTGGCCGGGCACGCGGAAAAGGACGGCCGCATTCTGCTGAAAGGCACCTATTCCGCCGGCGAAGGACCCGAGTGGGGCTGGCGCATCGAACTGACCCCGCCGGAGGGCGAGAAGATGGTGCTGCAGATGTTCAACATCATGCCCGGACCCGACGGGGGCGAGGAACTGGCCGTGCGGATGGAGTTGACGCGCGAACCGGACGAGGAATGAGACCGGGATGCCGGCGACGCATGACGTCCTGAACCAGCCGCCCCCGCGCGGCGATCGGAATCTCTTCGAGGAGGATCTCGCCCTGCGGGAAGCGGTGGCCCGCGAAGGCGCCGCCTGGGACGAGATCGAACTCGGTCTGCTCGGCGCGGCCTTCGGCACCGCCGCCGCGCGCGAGTTGGCGCGTCAAGCCAACGCCCACGGACCGGTCCTGCACACGCACGACCGCTTCGGCCGGCGTCGCGACGAGGTGGAGTTCCATCCGGCCTGGCACGAGATCCTGCGCCACTACACCGCGGCCGAATTGCACTGCGGCCCGTGGCGCGAGCCGGTGGCGGGCGCGCACGTGGCCCGCGCCGCCGCCTTCCACCTCGCCGGTCAGTTCGAGAACGGCGCGCAATGTCCGGTCACGATGACCTTTGCGGCCCTCCCCGTCCTGCAGCGCCACGGCGCACGGGTGCCCGGGCTGCAGGAAGTCTGGCTGCCCCGTCTGCTCACGCCGCTGCACGACCACCGCTTCCTGCCCATGGCCGAAAAGGAGGCCGGGCTCATCGGCATGGGGATGACCGAGAAGCAGGGCGGCAGCGACGTGCGCGCCAACACCACTCGCGCCGAGCCCGACGCCGCCGCGGGCTGCCATCGTCTGACCGGCCACAAATGGTTCTGTTCCGCGCCGATGTGCGATGCGTTTCTCGTCCTCGCGCAGGCGCCGGGCGGGCTGAGCTGCTTTTTCGTGCCGCGCTTCCTGCCCGACGGCACGCGCAATGCGCTGCATTTCCAGCGGCTCAAGGACAAGCTCGGCAACCGATCCAACGCCAGCAGCGAGGTCGAGTTCGAGGGCACGCACGCCTGGCTGCTGGGCGAGGAAGGCCGCGGCGTCCCGGTCATCATCGAGATGGTCAATCACACCCGGCTCGACTGCGTAACGGGCACCGCCGGGATCATGCGGGCCTGCCTGGCCGAGGCGCTGCACCACGCCCGGCATCGGAGCGTCTTCGGCCGCCGCCTGGGCGAGCAGCCGCTGATGCAAAACGTCCTGGCCGATCTCGCGCTCGAGAGCGAAGCCGCCACCGCCCTGGCGCTGCGGCTGGCCCGCACTTTTGATGCGCCCGACGATCCGCATTCCTCGCTCCTGCGCCGGGTCCTGACGCCCGCCGCCAAGTATTGGGTCTGCAAGCGCGGCCCGACCTTCGCCGCCGAGGCCATGGAAGTGCTCGGGGGCAGCGGCTACGTCGAGGATAGCGGAATGCCACGGTTCTATCGGGAAATGCCGGTCAACTCGATCTGGGAGGGCAGCGGCAACGTCATGTGCCTCGACGTCCTGCGCGCCCTGGCCCGCGCCCCCGAGGCCTGGGAAGCGCTGCAAACCGAGGTGGCCGAGGCCGCCGCGGAAGAACCCCGCATCGCGCAGGTCCTCGCGCAGGCCCGCCGCGCCGCTGACAACGAGGCGCAGGCGCGTCTCCTCAGCGAACTCATGGTCCTCGCCGTCCAGGCCGCCCTGCTCGTGCAGCACGCTCCCGGTTCCGTCAGCGCCGCCTTCTGCGCCTCCCGCCTCGGCCGCGACGGCGCCGCCGGCGCCTTCGGCACCCTCCCCGCGGGCCTACCCCTCGAGCCCATCCTGAACCGCGCTGGCCTCGGCCTCGCCTAGGCCTCGCTGAGGCTCGGCATAGGCGATAGGCGATAGCCCGAAAAGAGAGTGAAGCGCGACGGCGGATATCTATCGCCTATGGCCTATTTCCTATCGCCTATGCCGAGCCTCAGCGAGGCGCCAGCCCGTATTCGAGGCCTTCCACCAGGGCCTGCCAGCTGGCTTCGATGATGTTGTCGCTCACGCCGACCGTGGACCACGACTCGCTCCCGCACTGACTGGTGATGTGGACCCGGGTGCGGGCGGCGGTGGCGCGGTGGCCATCGATGATGCGGACTTTGTAGTCGGTCAGGGCGATGCCATCGATCGCTGGATGCAACGGGCGCAGGGCCTTGCGCAGGGCGGCATCGAGCGCGTGCACGGGGCCGTCGCCGCTGGCCACGGTGTGCTGGATCTCGCCGCCCAGGCGCAGTTTGACGGTGGCCTCGCAGTTCTGCTGCAGCCCGGCCCCATCGCGGCGGAAGACGCAGTGGTAGTCGAGCAGTTCGAAGAGCGGGTGATGTCGCCCGAGCGCGCGCCGGACGAGCAGATCGAACGAGGCCTCGGCGGCCTCGAACTCCCAGCCTTCGTTCTCCAGTTCCTTGATGCGGCGGAGGATGCGCGCCACCTCGGGCGAGCCCTTCTCCAGCGGCAGGCCCAGGGCGGCGGCCCGGGAGAGCACGTTGCTCTGACCGCTCAGCTCGCTGACCAGGATGCGCTGGCGATTGCCCACCGTGGCGGGATCGAGGTGCTCGTAGGAGTGCGCCAGCTTCTGCACCGCGTGGGCGTGCAGGCCGCCTTTGTGCGCGAAGGCGTGGTCGCCGACGAACGGCGCCCGCGGGTCGGGCGGCAGGTTGGCCAGCTCGTCGACGAAGCGCGAGACCTCGGTCAGCTGCGCGAGATCGGGCACGACTTCCCAGCCGAGTTTGGCCTGCAGGAGCGGGATGAGGGTGGTGAGATTGCAGTTTCCGGTGCGTTCGCCGTAGCCGTTGATGGTCCCCTGCACCTGCGTGGCGCCGGCCTGCAGCGCGGCCAGCGCGTTGGCCACCCCGAGTCCGCCGTCGTTGTGGGTGTGAATGCCGATCTGCACGTCCGGGAAGGCCGCGCAGACCGCCGCGGTGACCACCGCCACCCGCGCGGGCAGCGTGCCGCCATTGGTGTCGCAGAGGACCAGCGCATGTGCCCCCGCCTCCGCCGCGGCCCGCAGCGTGCCGAGCGCGTGGGCCGGATCGTCCGCGAAGCCGTCGAAGAAGTGCTCGGCATCGTAGAAGACCTCCCGGCCGGCCGCGCGCAGGTGGTGAACGGTGTCGGAGATCATGGCGCGATTCTCCTCCTCCTCGACGCCGAGCACCTCGCGCACGTGGAGTCGCCAGCTCTTGCCGACGATCGTCACCACCGGCGTCTGCGCGGCCAGCAGGAGGCCGACCTGCGCATCGTCCTGCACGCGCACTCCGCCGCGGCGGGTGCTCCCGAAGGCGGCCAGGCGGGCGTGCCGCCACGTCCGCGTGGCGGCGGCGGCGAAGAAGGCGATGTCCTTCGGGTTGGAGCCGGGCCAGCCGCCCTCGATGTAGCCGATCCCGAAGGCGTCGAGCCGGGCGGCAATGCGGAGCTTGTCCTCCACGGAGAACGAGACGCCGCTGCCCTGCGTTCCGTCGCGCAGGGTGGTGTCGTAAAGGGCGGGGGTGGGCATGTTTGTCAGGACAAACCGCCGGCGGCCCAGGCTGGGGTCCTCCCCCAAACCCCGGGGGAAGCTCGTAAACGAGTGGCGCAATCCCAGAACCTGTCCCGCGCGGCGGGGGTGGTTCAGGGTTGCGCGCCAATAATCTCAATCTGGACCCGCCGGCCATCCCGTTCGCCGGCGGCGGTCATCAGATTCCGAATCGCATTGATCGTGTGACCGCTCTTGCCGATCACCCGTCCCACGTCGTCGCGATGCATCTCGACGCGGAAGAAAGTGGTGCGCCCGCCATCGACCTCGGACAGCACGAAGTCCTCGGGATGCTGGATCAGCATCCGGATCGTGTAGTCCAGAAATCCCTTCATGGCGCCGGGCGTGGAAAAACGCTGGCTGGGGCGCGGGAGTCTGCCAAGCGGAAAATGCGTCCGCGCGGGCAGAGGTGATCCGAAGTCAAAGGACGACCGGCCGATCAGGCGGCGGCCGTTTCCTTCGCCTTCACGCGCACCTTCTTGATGATGCTGCGCACGGTCTCAGAGGGCTGGGCGCCGACCCCGAGCCAGTAGTCGGCGCGGGCGAGGTCGAGGGTGAAATTCTCGCCCTGCTTCTTCGGGTCGTAGGTGCCGATGAGCTCGATGAAGCGGCCATCGCGCGGGCTGCGTTGATCGGCGACCGCAATGCGGTAGAACGGACGCTTGGTGGTGCCTTCGCGGCGGAGACGGATGGAGACGGCCATGGTGATCTGAATTTCGGGAGGGGGACAGTAGCGGGGAATCCGCGGCTGTCCAATGGATGCTGCATTGCAGGTTCGGGCAGGCAGCCTAACGTGCTCCGCTTTGGCCGTGAAAGACCCCCAGCCCCGCCCCCGCAAACCCGCCGGCCCCGGCCGACGCGCCGACGAAGCGGACTCGCAGATCGATGACGAGATCGCCCAGACGAGGGCGCGGCTCGAACAACTTCTTGGGCGTGGTCCGGCGGAGGCGACGCGCGAGAGCGAAAAGATCGATTTCCGCGCCCGCCGGTTCCGGCCCAAGCAGGAACTGGCCGAACCCGGCGCGGAGGCTCCCGACCCCGGTCAGCGGGAAATCGCGCCGCCCCCGCCGCGCGAGAGCATTCCCCCCGAGTTCCAGTCGGCGCCCGCGGCCCAGAGCGGCGACGCCGAGCCGAAAGCGGCCCCGTACTGGAGCGACCCCGAAGGCGAAAGCCGGCCTGCCTGGGACGGTCGCAACGAACTGCGCCGCATTCCGGCGGGGCTCTGGGTCTTTTTCATCGTGGCTGCGCTCGGTGCCGGCGTTGGCTTCGGCTACCTTCTCCGCGGCGCTCCGGCGGTTCTGCCGGCCGATGCGGTCGCCCAAGCCCCCGTGCGCACCCCCACGCCGACTCCGCGGGCGGCGGCCTCGATGACCCCGAGCGCCCCGGGGCGCGGGACGGTCGTGCAGCTGGAGCGGCTGGCCCGGGATTTCGCCACCGCCGCGGGCATGCAGAAGTTCAACGAAGCCGTCGCCGCCGAGTCGGAAGGCAAGCTCGACGTGGCCATCCGCCTCCTGAAGGAAGCCGCCGAAATGAAGCCGCGTCCGCCGGGCACGGCGCTGCGGCTGGGCTTCGTCTCGGCCCGCAAGGGCGACCTGGCCTCGGCCACCGAGTACCTCAAACAGGCCGTCAGCAGCGGCGAGGGCGCGGCCGCCGCGGCCATGCAGCTGGCGCTCATGCATGCCGACATCAAGAGCTGGGAGGCGGTCGAAGAGTGGATGCAGGTGGCCATCGCCCTCGAGCCGCTGCGGGCCCGACACTATCTTTACTGGGGCGATTTCGCGCGCCGCCAGGGCTATCCCGGCCAGGCGCTGCTGCGGTATCAGCTGGCGCAGAAGCGCGAGGTCGATCCGGCGGAGTTCTCGCTGCTGCGGGTGCGCATCGCCGTGACCGAAATCGAGCGGGGCAATGCGGCGGAGATCGAGCGTTTCCTGCAGGAAGCCAGCGACGAGCAACGCAAGGTTCCGGATTGGTCGATGATGATGGCTGCGGTCGAGCTCCAACGCGGTGCCGCCGAGAAAGCAGCGGCGCACCTGCGGGTGGCGCGCGAGGGATACCCGCTGCCGCTGGCCGCGCTGCACGCCCGCGACGTCTTTTTCATCGAGTATCACGCCCGGCCCGTGGTCGGCTCGATCCTGCGCGACATGGCCGCCGGGACACCCAAGGAGGGGACCCGTTGATGGAGCCGCCGTCCGACATGTTCACGGCCGGCGCGCTGCTCGAATGGGCGGGCGAGAAGACCTTCCAGCGCGGCGAGTCGTATTTCCGCGAGGGCCGCGTGCGCAGCTTTCACCGGCAGGGCCAGCAGGTTTCTGCCCGGGTGACCGGGAAGCGACCCTACAAGGTCAAGCTCTGGGCCCAGCCAGGCGGTTCGCTCGAGTATTCCTGCGAATGCAGCACCGGGCGGGAAGGCCGACTCTGCGTCCATTGCGTGGCCGTGGCGCTCGCCTGGCTGGATGGCGGCCGCGTCTCCAGTGCGCCAGATCCGGTGCGCGAACATCTGGAGTCACTGCCGCGGGAGCGCCTGCTCGAACTGCTGGTGGAGGCGACCGACTACGATTCGATCCTGCGCCGTCGGCTCCTGCTGGAGCGCGAGCTGAACCGCCCGCGCCAGACTCCGGACGCCGCGGAATGGAAGCGCCTGCTCAAGGAGGCGATCGTCACGAAGGACTACATCGATTTCGAGGGCCTGCCGGATTACGCCCAAGGAATCGAGGAAGTGCTCGCCCCCCTCGGCGCCCTCCTCGACCAACCCCAGCCGCCCGCCGCGCTGGTGGTGGAGCTGTGCGAGTTCGCGCTCGAACGGATGGACGACGTTTCCGATCTGGCCGATTTCGGCGACCCGGCGCTCTCGGAGCTCTGGCATCATTTGCAAAACTGGCACCTGCGGGCGGCCCGGCTCGACCAGAACGGCGACCGCGCCGAACTCGCCCGTCGCCTGCTCCAGCGCGAACTGCAGAGCACCCTGGGGACCTTTCGTGATGCGGCGGTCAATTACGCCGATGTCCTCGGTCCGGACGGCCTGCGAGCCTACGCCGCCGCCCTGACGCACGTTTGGGAACGCGTGCCCCCGATGGGGCCGGGGGATCGGCCGGTCGAGGTGACGCAGGAACGCGTGCAGATCACCTCGTTGATGGAACGCATCGCCGCGCGGGCTGGCAGCTGGCCGGCGCAGCTGGCCGTGCGCTTGCGCGATCTCTCCACGCCCCACGATTTCGTGGCCATCGCCGAAGGCTGGCGTCGTCAGGGCCGGGCCAAGGATGCCGTGCTTTGGGCCGAGCGCGGCTGGGAGGCCTTTCGCGGCCGCTCGGGCCAGGCCGAGGCCCTGCGCGAACTGCTGGCGGAGCTGTATCTCGAAGTCGGCCGCGGGCAGGAGGCCATCGCCATCGCCTGGGAACGCTTTGCCGCCCAGCCGAGTCGGCGCACCTACGAACTCTGGCTCGATCAGGCAGGGCGCGCCGGCGAACCGTCCGAATCCGCCCGTGAGCGCGCCCTGGCCCATCTCCGCACCCGGCCGTCCGGCGCCGGGGCCGATGCCTCCCTGCTGGTCGAACTCCTCCTGCAGGGCGGTCGCGACGACGAAGCCTGGCAGGCCGCGCAGGAGCACGGCTGCTCCCCGCAGGAGTGGCTGCGCCTGGCCGACCGCCGCGAGTCGCGGCACCCGACCGAATCCCTGGCCATCTACCGCCGCGCTGCCGAGACCTGCCTCGAAGCCGGCTCCAGCGCCTCCTATCGCGAAGCCGCCGAGCACATCGCCAAAGTCCGCCGCCTCATGGAGCGCCTCGGCCATGCCGACGAATTCGAGGAATACCGCGCCGACCTCCGCCGCCGCAATCAGCACCGCCGCCTCTTCGTCCGCCTCCTCGACAGCCTCGCGTAGCCTCGCTTAGGCTCGGCATAGGCAATACAAAATAGGCGATAGGCGATAGGAAGTCGCCCACTTGTGCAGCTTCGGCCTATTGTCTATGGCCTATCGACTATTGCCTATGCCGAGCCTTACTAAGCGAGGCTCATTGCCTATGCCGAGCCTAAGCGAGGCTCGGCGCTAGCCAGCGTTCAGCCACGGGCAGCGGCATGTTTTCACGCAGGGCGTAGTCCTCGAGCTGGTCGCGGCCGATCTTCCCGACGCCGAAGTATTTCGACTCGGGGTGGCCGAAGTAGAGGCCGCTGACGCAATCAGCACCGCCGCCTCCTCGACAGCCTCGCTTAGGCTCGGCATAGACAATACAAAATAGGCGATAGGCGATAGGAAGTCGCCCACTTGCGCAGCTTCGGCCTATTGCCTATCGCCTATCGACTATTGCCTATGCCGAGCCTAAGCGAGGCTCATTGCCTATGCCGAGCCTAAGTAGGCGAGGCTCGGCGCTAGCCAGCGCTCGGCCTCGGGCAGCGGCATGTTTGCACGCAGGGCGTAGTCCTCGAGCTGGTCGCGGCCGATCTTCCCGACGCCGAAATACTTCGACTCGGGGTGGCCGAAGTAGAGGCCGCTGACGCAATCAGCACCGCCGCCTCCTCGACAGCCTCGCTTAGGCTCGGCATAGACAATACAAAATAGGCGATAGGCGATAGGAAGTCGCCCACTTGCGCAGCTTCGGCCTATTGCCTATCGCCTATCGACTATTGCCTATCCGAGCCTAAGCGAGGCTCATTGCCTATGCCGAGCCTAAGCGAGGCTCGGCGCTAGCCAGCGTTCAGCCTCGGGCAGCGGCATGTTTTTGCGCAGGGCGTAGTCCTCGAGCTGGTCGCGGCCGATCTTCCCGACGCCGAAATACTTCGACTCGGGGTGGCCGAAGTAGAGGCCGCTGACGCTGCTGGCGGGCCACATGGCACAGCTCTCGGTCAGGCGAATACCGGCCCGGGCCTCGGCGCCGAGGAGGGCGAAGAGCTTGCGCTTCTCGGTGTGGTCGGGGCAGGCGGGATAACCGGCGGCGGGGCGAATGCCGCGATAGCGCTCGCGGATGAGATCCTCCTTCGAGAAGTGCTCCTCGCCGCCGAAGCCCCAGGCGAGGCGCGCCTTCTGATGCAGGAATTCGGCGAAGGCCTCGGCGAGGCGATCGCCCAGGGCTTGCGCCATGATCTTGTTGTAGTCATCGCCCGCCTGGCCGTAGGCGAGTGCGGCTTCCTCCACGCCGTGGCCGGCGGTCACGGCGAAGCAGCCGAGGTAATCGGCCCGGCCGCTGGTCCGCGGCGCAACGTAGTCGGCCAGGCAGTGATTGAACTGGCCCCGCGGCTTCTCCATCTGCTGGCGCAGCATGCAGAAGCGGAGCCGCTCCTCGCGGCGCGATTCGTCGGTGAAGAGCACGAGATCGTCGCCGTCCGAGTTGGCCGGATAGAAACCCCAGACGGCCCGCGCCCGGAAGGTCTTGCCGGCCACGATCTTCTCCAACAGCTGCTGGGCGTCGTCGTAGAGCTCGCGCGCCTGCTTGCCGACATACGGATCGTCGAAGATCCCCGGAAACCGGCCGCGCAGCTCCCAGGTGTGGAAGAACGGCGACCAGTCGATGAACGGCACCAGTTCGGCCAGCGGCTGATCCTCGATCACCCGCAGACCGAGCGCATCGGGCACGGCGATTTCCGCCGCCGCCCAGTCGAAAGCCGGTCGACGCGCCCGCGCCTCCGCCAGCGGCAGCACCGCCTTGGCCGCGGAGCGCGCGGCATGGGCCTCGCGGGTCTTGGCGTAATCTTCCTTCACGCCGCTCAAATACGGCCCGCGCTGCTCGGGATTGAGCAGGGAGGACACGACCGGCACCGAGCGCGAGGCGTCGAGCACGTGGATGACGCCGTTGTCGTAGTGCTGGGCGATCTTCACCGCCGTGTGCGCCTTGCTGGTGGTCGCGCCGCCTATCAGCAGCGGGAGGGTGAAATTCTGCCGCTGCATCTCCTGCGCGACGTGCACCATCTCGTCGAGCGACGGCGTGATCAGGCCGCTCAGGCCGATGACATCGACCGCGTGCTCGCGGGCCGCGGCCAGGATCTTCTCGCACGGCACCATCACGCCGAGGTCGATGACCTCGAAATTGTTACAGCCGAGCACGACCCCGACGATGTTCTTGCCGATGTC
>JAFEGM010000107.1 GCA_018240025.1 Verrucomicrobiota bacterium | reverse complement strand
CATCGGCTTGTCGTACACCGGCAGCAGTTGCTTGCTCATCGCCAGCGTGGCGGGGTGCAGCCGAGTGCCGGAGCCTCCAGCGAGGATGATGCCCTTGCGCTTGCTCATGATCGCGTTCTCGTCAAGCGACGGCGCGCGGTTCGAGGCTCAGGCGACGAAGACCAGCGATGACGACGACCACGCAGGATGCGAGCAGGGCCAGCAAGGCTGCCGCCACGGTGATCAGGCCGCGCTTCGGCCCCGCCTTGAGCTCGGGCGGCTGCGCCGCATCGACCACCTGGATCAGTGCGCCCTCGCGGCTCTCGTCGACCTTCGCCAGTTCGTACTGCTTGACGAAGATGTCGAACAGGGCTTCCTGGTACTTGAACTCGCGGTACCTGTCGATGTAGTCGGAGCCGCCGCGGCCGTCGTCCTGCCGCTCGGCGCGCGCCACCTGCTCGCGCAAGGCGGCGAGCGCCGCCTGCTGCTGCATCACCTCGGGCGTGTGCTCCGCCAGCATGCGGCGCAGCGTCTGCAGCTTCACCTCGGCCGCCGTGGCCTGGGCGCGCAGTCGCGCGTAGCTCTCGGCGGCCGTCTTGGGCTCGACCTTCAGCGCGCCCTGGCTGATGCCGCTCTCTTCGAGCGCGTTCTGCGCCTTGGCCAGACGCTCCTTGGTCTGCGCGAGTTGCTGCTCGAAGAACATGCGGCGCTGCTGGGCCTCCGAGACGGCCAGCGAGTTCGTCATCTGGCGCAACTGGTCGACGTAGGCGTTGGCCATGGCCGCCGCGCGTTGCGACTCGCGGTCGTCCACATCCACCGTGATCAGGCCGTCCTTCTTGCCGACGTTGATGCGCACGTTGTCGCGCAGCTTCTTGCGCGTGTCCTGCCGGTACTCCTTCTCGTAGACCAATTGCAGCTTGAACTGGTCGATGATGCGGTCACTCACCGTCGTGCTCTGCATCAGCGCCACGTACTGGTCGGCCGGGCTCTTCACGTTGGCGAGGCCGCCCGCGAGCCCGGCCAGTGCGCCGAGTTGCGAGATGGCTGCCGCGGCGGAGCTCTGCTGTTGCTGCGGCGGCAGGATCACCGCGCTGGCCGTGTACCACTTGGGCAGCAGGCTGGCCACGCCGAAAGCCAGCACGCCGGCGGCCACGGTGGCAGCGGCGATCAGCTTCTTGCGCGCCGCCAGCATCGAGATGAGCTCGACGAGAGAGATGCCTTCATCCTCGCCGTCGCTCCAGTCGTCCTGCACGGACGCACGCACCTTGTCGGTCATGGATTGGTCACTTCAGCGTCTTGATGGCCGCCGCGCCCAGGCCGAACTGCGCGAGGATCTGCGTCCATTCCTTGGCATTCTGAACCCAGGTCGTTTTGCCGACTTCCTCGGGCACGAAGATCGTGTCGCCCGGCTGCGCCGCGACGCCACCGAGGGAACCGCCCCCGAACCAGCCGCTGTCCTGGCGGGCGCTGACCACGCTGCCGTTGGCGCGCAGCACGAACACGCTCTCGGCGTCGGCGCCGCGCGTCGGGCCGCCGGCGAGCTTGAGGAAGTCGTCGATACTCTTGCCCTGTGCGTAGAGGTAGCTGCCGCCGTTGAAGACGCTGCCGAATACGCCCACGGTGTTGGGGCGCGCCGGCACGTAGAGGCTGTCGCCGTCTTCGAGAGCCAGCGCGGGCAGTTCGGGGGCAGCAGGGTTGAGCTGCAGCACCACGCGGCCGGTGGGCTTCACCTCGCGCAGCCGCTGGATGAGCACCGACGAGCCGCTGCCGACGGCGGCTTGCGCGGCGGCTTCGTCGGCAGTCAAGGCCTTGCGGGTGTAGGCCGCCTTGGCGAACTCGACTTCGAGGTCGCGCAGCGCGCGCTCGTAGTTTTCCTGCTGGGTGTTGCGCACGCTCTCGCGGGCGAACTCCGTACCGAAGAGGTAGGCCAGCGGCGTCAGGCCGCCGGCGGCGCGCAAGGCATCGGCCAGCGTGCTCTCGGGCGGCAGCACGTACTCGCCGGGCCGCACGACTTCGCCTTCCACGCGGATGCGCTTGTTTTGCAGCTGAGTCGACAGGCGCGCGTCGACCTGGCTGAAGGCGCGCAAGACGTCGCCGCTCTCGAGGCTGCGCTTGCCTTCGTCGGGCCAGCGCAGTTGGGCGATGCGCTGGCCGTCGCGATCGGCGAGGCTCTCGATCGTCAGGCGCGAGCGATCCGCCACGGCGGTGAAGCCGCCGGCCATGGCCAGCACGTCCTGCGCGGTGTCGCCCGCCTTGAGCTCGAACACGGCCGGCTTGTTGACGCTGCCGATCAGGCCGACCTGCGGGCCCACCGCTCCGATGTAGATCACGTCCTCGGCCTGCACGATGCGGTCGGCCGACTTGTCGCCCTTGAGCAGCAGGTCGTAGAGGTCGAAGCTGGCGACCGTCTGGCCGCCGCGGCGCAGCTCGATCTTGCGGTAGCTGCCGGCCGAGGATGGCCCACCCGAGCGCATCAGCACGTTGACGATGGTCGACAGGCTCGTCACGTGGTGCGCGCCGGGCCGCTTGGCGAAGCCGGTCACGTAGACACGCACGCTGCGCAGCTGGCCGAGGCCGACGCTGAGCTGGAAGTTCTTGAACACCTGGCCGACGCGGCGGCCGACGACGTCGGGCAGATCGGCATAGCGCGTGCCGGCCACCATGAAGCTGCCGACGCGCGGCAGGCTGATGCGGCCGGAGCGGTCGACGGCGGTGCGCACGTCGGCATCGACGCTACCCCACAGCGTGATCTGCAGTTCGTCGCCGGGGGCGATGATGTAGTCGGCCGGAACGAGCGCGGCGTTGTCGGGAGTCGCCATCGACTGGCCGCCGAGGATCACGTCGGCGCCGAAGCGGCGGATGTCCGGCTGGGTGCTGTCGGCAGCAGGCGGCCGGGTACCATCGCGCAGGGCGGTCTGGCTCGCGACGGTGCGCGACTCCTCGATGCCGGCGAGCTTGCGCACGTAGCGTTCGAAATCGTCCGGCACGTAGGGGGCCGGCTCGGGCGGAACGCGATACAGCTGTTGCGAGCCCGGCTGGGCCACGACGCCGGTATCGCGTTCGATCTGGGCTGAAGCAGGCATCCCCTGTCGCAGGCGGATCGGCGAGCCGGTCGTGGTGCCAGCAGCTTCGTTGCCGACCTGCAGCGGGTCGACCTGCGCCTGCGCAGCGCTTGCCGCGAGCAGCAGCATCCAGATGATGTGACGCATGGTGTGCGAGTGCCTTCAGGTCTGAGCGAGACGATGCCGCGAGCCGGGTCGGCGGCAGTCACCGAGCAAAGCGCGGATTCTAGTCGGGGGCCTCAACGCCCCAGCACCTCTGTGAGCATGCGCTCCACACCGGCGCGCCAATCGGGCAACACCAGGCCGAAGTGCTCGCGCAGCTTGGCGCTGCTCAGCCGCGAGTTGAGCGGCCGGCGCGCCGGCGTCGGGAATTGCGTGGTCGGGATCGGGCGCACCGCCTCGGGCGTGGCGCGCAGCGGGTGGCCCAGCGCGCGCGCGCGCTCGATCACGAAGCGCGCGTAGCCGTGCCAACTGGTGTGGCCGGCGGCCACGCAGTGATAGGTGCCCGCGAGCGCCGGCTCGGCCATCGCGCGCCGCAGCGCCAACGCGGCCACGTCGGCCAGCAGCTCGGCGCCCGTGGGGGCGCCGACCTGGTCGTCGATGACGTTCAGGCTGTCGCGTTCGCCGGCCAGCTTCAGCATCGTCTTCGCGAAGTTGGCGCCGCGCGCCGCGTAGACCCAGCTGGTGCGCAGGATCAGGTGGCGGCAGCCGCTGGTGCGGATCAGCGACTCGCCTTCCAGCTTGGCGCGGCCATAGGCGTTCAGCGGGCCGGTCGGCGCGTCCTCGGCGCGCGGCGCGCTGCCGCTGCCGTCGAACACGTAGTCGCTGCTGAAGTGCACCAGCCAGGCGCCCAGCGCGGCGGCCTCGCGCGCCAGCGCTCCCGGCGCCAGCGCGTTGATCGTGCGCGAGCGCTCGAGCTCGGACTCGGCGCGGTCGACCGCGGTGTAGGCGGCCGCATTGACGACCGCCGCCGGGCGCAGGTCGCGCACCAGCGCGGCCACGCTCTCGGGCCGCGACAGGTCGGCCCCTGCGGCGTCGAACGCGACCAGCTCGCCCAGCGTCGCCAGCGACCGGCGCAGTTCCCAGCCGACCTGGCCGTTGCAGCCCAGCAGCAGCAGTCTCATCGGCCGCCGTACTGGGTGGCGACCCAGTCGCGGTAGGCGCCGCTCTGCACCTCGGCCACCCAGTCGGCGTGCTCGAGGTACCAGCGCACGGTGCGGGCGATGCCGGTCTCGAAGGTCTCGGCCGGGCGCCAGCCCAGCTCGCGCTCGATCTT
>JAFEGM010000106.1 GCA_018240025.1 Verrucomicrobiota bacterium | reverse complement strand
CGCGGCTATGGGATGACTGTGAAACTCGAAGGAAGTTCCAAGTTCGAAGTTCGAAGGTGTCGCGCGCCGTTGGCCTGAGGGTTTTGCCTGCACCGCGACCTGAGGTCTTTTGTGGCCGCCTCGACCTGATCGCCTGCACGCTCCCCGCGAGGCCGAGCGGCTCGTGCGCGAGAGAGTTTTTCGAGCGGGGACTTTGGACTTCGAACTTCGAGTTTCCTTCGAACTTCGAGTTTCGAACTTCGAGTTTGCCCCCCTCAGTCCGCCAGCAGCTCCCGCATTTCCGCCAGCGTCAGACCGGTCGGCGCGCCGCTCTCGTCGCTGTCGAGTACGGCGGCGGTGGTCTCGCGTTTGCGGCGCTGCAGGTTGAGGATCTTCTCCTCGACGGTGCCGCGGGTGATCAGCTGGTAGCTGGTCACGACCCGGTTCTGGCCGATGCGATGGGCCCGATCGGTGGCCTGGGCCTCGACGGCCGGATTCCACCAGGGGTCGAAATGGATGACGGTGTCGGCCGCAGTCAGGTTGAGGCCGGTGCCGCCGGCCTTGAGCGAGATGAGGAAGGCGAGCTTGCGGTCGTCGGTTTGGAAGGTGTCGACCTCGCGCTGCCGTTCCTTGGTGGCGCCATCGAGGTAGCAGTACTCGACCCCGCGCGCCTCGAGCTGCTCGCGCAACAGCGTCAGCATGGAAACGAACTGGCTGAAGATGAGCACGCGGTGGCCGCCTTCGCGGATCTCCTCCAGCAGCTCGGCCAGCAGCACCGCCTTGGCGGAATGGACCTCGGCGTTGACGGGTTCCTCGTCGTCCGCTTCGGCGTCGTCGGCGGGTGCGAGTCCGAGCAGGCGCAGATCGCAGCAGGCCTGGCGCAGGCGCAGCAGGGTGCTGAGGATGAGCATGCGGCCCGAGCGCTCGTCCTCGGCCTCGTCGATCTTCTTCCGGCCCTGCTCCAGGATCTCGCGATACGCGGCCGCCTGCCGGGGGGTCAGTTCGCACCAGGCGACCTGCTCGAGCTTCTCGGGCAGGTCCTTGACCACATCGCGCTTACGGCGCCGCAGGAGGACCGGGCGCAGCCGGCGCGCCAAGCGGTCGCGCGCACCGGGATCGGACTCGCGACTGATCGGCAGCTCGTAGCGATCGCGGAATTCCTCCCGCTTTCCGAGGTAACCCGGGAGCGCGAAATTCATCAGGCTCCATAGGTCGCGGACCGAATTCTCCAGCGGCGTGCCGGTCAGGACGAGCCGGTGCTCCGCCTGCAGCCCGAAGGCTGCGCGCGCCGTTTGCGAATCCGGATTCTTGATCGCGTGCGCTTCGTCCAAGACCGCCGCGCGGTAGCGCAGCGAAGCGTGGAACTCCGCATCGCGCCGTAACAGCGCGTAGCTGGTCAGCACGAGGTCCGCCTGCCGCGCCGCGGCGAAGCGCTGCGCGCGCTCGAGTCCGTGCAGCGTCACGACCCGGAGCTGCGGTGCGAATTTCGCCGCCTCGCGCCGCCAGTTCTCCAGCAGCGAGGTCGGACACACCACGAGCGCCGGCCGCCCTTCTTCCTTCTTTTTTCCTCCTTCTTCCTTCGCTCCCGCCGCCAGCCAGCCCAGCGTCTGCAGCGTTTTGCCCAGGCCCATCTCGTCGGCCAGAATGCCGCCCAGGCTGTTGCGCGCGAGCAGCGCGAGCCAGGCAATGCCCTCGCGCTGATACGGCCGAGCCACCGCGGCGATCTCCGGCGTGAGCGGGACTTCGCTCGGCGTGGCCAGCGTTTTCTCCCCGCGGCGGAACTTCTGCCAGGCGGGCGTCTCGGCCGCGCCGAGTTGCTGCAGGGTTCCGTCGAGATAGGCCGCATGGCGCCGGCCGATGCGATACACGCCGGCCTGCGGCTGGCCGGGGTCGCAGTCGAGCAGAACCTGTTGCAGATCGTCGAGCGCGCCCGCGGGGACGATGCCGATTCTCCCGTTCTTCAGTTTGGTATGGCCGCGCCCCATCTGCAGCAGGCGCTGGATGTCGCTGCCGCTGATGCGTTCGCGCGAAGAGGCGCTGACCAGCGAGTATTCGAGATCGAACCAGTTCTCGCCGCTGCCGCGGATCTCGACCTCCGGTTTGATGACCTCCACCTGCGCCTCGGTCACGCGCTGGAAGCGGGCCCCGATCCGCACCTTCCACTCGCGCTGCAGCGCGGGCAGTCCGAGCGCGAAGAAGGTCAGAATGGCCTCCTGGCCCTTGAGGGCGAAGCGCCCGCCCGAGCCGGGGCCGACGAAGCCGAGCTTCGCCAGGCGGGCGGCGGCGGCGCGCTCGGCGGGGACATTCCGACTCCACAGGAGCTGCACGCGCTCGGGGTCTGTCCAGGTGAAGACCTCGCTCTCCGGTGTCAGGCCGATGGTGGCATTGCGGCCCTCCGGGTAATGCGCCTGCAGCACGCCGTCGAGATGCTGCAGCGAGCCTTCGATTTCGAGGCTGATGATCGCGTCGGCCGCCCGCACGGCGAACCCTGCCTTCGGTCCCGCGCCGGCCGGCTCCGCGGCGCCCGCATCCACGCCGCTGAGGAGAAAGTGCTCCTGCAGCGTCGGCAACTCGCGCGTCAGCAGCGCGGCCGCCTCGGCGGCCCCGAGAACGATGCGACGCTCGGCAAAGATGGCGGCATAGGCTGCCGGCACGCCGACCCCGAAGGGCGTGAGCGTGCGCGTCTTGGGCTGCCAAAGCCAGGGATGCGGCTGCGCCACGAGCAGTTCGGCATCGGGCGGCAATTCGAGCGCGAGTTCAGCCCCGCCAGCGGGTCGCCGTGTGACCTGCAAGCCCGGGCGCAGAGCCGCATCGCGAACCGTCACCGCGTCTTTCCGTGCCAGCGAGACTCGCGGGTGACCGCGCAGCGCGTCGAGCATCCGTCCACATTGATCTCCGGTCAGCATCGACATCCCGCCGGGCGCGGTGCCACCGAGTTGGGCCAGCGCTTCGACCACCTCCCAGTCGCCGCGCGTCAGGCCGGTGCGCTGACCCTTGGGCAGGAGTGTGCGCTGCGGCCCGCGCTGCAGCTCGAGTCCGAACATGATTCCGCCCTTGGCCCAGGCCGCCGCGAAGTTGGGCGGGAGCACGACGTGAATGCGGGCCAGCGAGGCATCGTCGACGTAGTAGTCGTGGGTCACGCGGGCCGGCGTCGCCGGCTGGGCCGGGGCGGGTTTCGCGGGGGCGGGCGGGGGTGCTTTGGCCGCCACCACGGCGAGCCCCACCGCCACGCTG
This sequence comes from Verrucomicrobiota bacterium, assembly GCA_018240025.1. Classification (GTDB taxonomy): domain Bacteria; phylum Verrucomicrobiota; class Verrucomicrobiia; order Chthoniobacterales; family SZAS-18; genus SZAS-18. The sequence continues at coordinate 4,843 of JAFEGM010000106.1, read as the reverse complement.
TGTGCACAGATGGTGCCATACTCCCGCGACTGCCGGCAGGAGCAGATGTTCTCGATGCGCGTCGGTCCGTCGATCTTGAGCCCGGCGCGGTACTCGGTTTCGCCCTCGCGCACGAAACCGCGGAGCAGCGGCGGCGCGTAGTTCGCGCTGATCACGCGCCCCATCTCGCGGAGCGCCCGGGCGTGCTTGAGCACGTCCCAGCCTCCGGCATCGACGAGCAGTTTTTCGGTCAACGGCACCATCCCGTCCTATCGCACAGGCCCGCGTCGCGGTCGCGTGCCAGGCGCTCCCGGCGCCAACCAGTTCGTCGCCGATTCACACCGTGCGAGAAGCGCATTCGGCCTCCCCGCCGGACTCGAAAGATCCTCGGCGGGTGAACGCCTCGCGGGACCGCCGGGGCATCTCCCAAGGGTTCGACCGGCGGCGGGTTCGTCGTCGGCTCCGCTTGGAAATACCGGGTTCCACAGAGAGGAAGGCGTTTTTCAGAATCTCCAGAATACGCTCGGAGCGAATCTTCGCTGCGGCGCGGAAAACTTCTTCCCATAGACCGACCGGTCGGGTAAAAGCCGGCCGTTGTCGCCCGACCTTGTAAAAATGCAAAACCCTATGCGTAAGCTCGCCCTCCTCGCGGCCTGCCTGTGGTCGCTCTCCACCGCTTCCCTCCACGCCGGCACGTCCGTGCGTTATCAATCCATCCCGAGCTTTGACGGCACGGCCATCAGCGCGGTCGTGCTGACGCCGAGCGGCCAGGGGCCCGGGCCGTTCCCGCTCATCGTCATGCCCTCCAGCTGGGGCATCCAGAACCTGGAGTACGTCGGCCGCGGCGCGGTCCTGGCCAGCCAGGGCTACGTGGTCATCAGCTACACCTCGCGCGGATTCTGGGAATCGGGCGGGCAGATCGACATCGCCGGCACGGCCACGGTGCGGGACGTCTCCTCGGTCATCGACTGGGCGCTGGCCAACACGCCGTCGCGGGCCGATGCCATCGGCGCCTCCGGCATCTCCTATGGCGCCGGCACCAGCCTGCTCGCAGCGGAGCGCGATCCCCGCATCCGCGCCGTGGCTGCGCTGAGCGGCTGGGGCGATCTCGTCGCCTCACTCTATCCGAACCAGACCCCGAGCCAGCAGGCCATCGCCCTCCTGGTCGGTCTGGGCCTCTTCACCGGCCGCCCGGGGCCCGAACTCGCGGCGCTCAGCCAGCGGGTGCTGGTCAATGACTACCAGGGCGCGGTCGACACCTTCCTGCCCATCGCCGCCTCGCGCAGCCCGATCACGGCGGTGAACTCGCTCAACACGAACGGGACCGCCGTCTTCCTCGCCAACGCGTTCGGCGACGGCCTCTTCACGCCGAATCAGTACGTGCGCTTCTTCAATGCCCTGACCGGCCCGAAGCAGCTGATGTTCGCGCACGGCGACCACGCCACGGTCGAACTGCCGGGCGCGCTCGGGCTGCCGAACGAGGTCTACACGGCGGTCACGCGCTGGTTCGATTTCCACCTCAAGCGCGCCGCCAACGGCGTCGGCGGGGAGCCGAAGGTGAAGCTGAAGTCGCAGAACGGCACCTGGCGCAGCTACGCCGACTGGAACGCGGTCCAGAACGGACGGCTGACCTATTCGCTCACGCGGCCCTCGGGCCTGGTGCCGACGGGCGGATTCACCTCCGCCGCCAGCACCGGCTGGTCCTACGGGGTCGCGGCCGGCGTGCCGAGCGGGGCCGATTCCGGCGTGGTCATCCTGAGCGGCCTGATGCAGGGCCTCGGCCTCCCGACGACGGCCTCCATCCCGTTGGTCAATCGGCTCGCCGGCGCCGTCTGGACCGGACCGGTTTCGTGGAGCTCGCAGCATCTGAGCGGCACGCCGACCGTGCGCTTCACGCTCACGCCGAGCCGCGCCAACGCCTCGGCCATGGTCTATCTCTACAGCGTCGATCTCCTCGGCATCGGCGACCTCGTCACGAGCAAGCCGGTGACCCTGCGCAATGTCACACCGGGCGCGGCGCAGACGCTGACGGTCGATCTCGAGGCCACCAGCTGGGACATCGGCGCCGGCCGCTATCTCGCGCTGGTCATCGACACCGTTGACGCCCGCTTCACGATGCAGTCGCCGCTCGGGGCGACCGTCTCCTTCAGCTCGCCCGCCTCGGCGCCCGCGCAGCTGGTGGTGCCGCTGCGCTGAAGCCTCGCATTCAGCCACGCTCGCATCTTCGCGGCCAGGCCGGACGGAAGCGCTTCCGTCCGGCCTTTCCATTTGGTCTTGGCGCGGCTGACCGCCCAACCCGTCTCTGTCAGCAGTCTGTTCGGCCGGACGCCTTGTGCTCCATTGCGCGCGCATGCCTGCCACCAACGCCATTTCGCTCCTCCGTCGGGTCGCGCAGATCGAGGGCATCTCGTTCCTCGTGCTGCTGTTCATCGCCATGCCGCTCAAATACTTCGCCGGCCAGCCGCTGGCGGTGAAGATCGTGGGCTGGATCCACGGCGTCCTGTTCGTGCTCTTCGGTCTGGCGCTGCTGCGCGCCTGGATCGTAGCCAAGCCGCCGTTCCCGCAGGTGGTCTGGATTTTCACCTCGGGGCTGCTGCCCTTCGGCCCGTTCTTCGCCGATCGCACGCTGGTCGGATGGGAGAAGAAGCCGGAGGAAGCCCGCGTGTAACCGGCGGCGTCCGGCGGGTAAGGAAGGGGAAACCCTTGCTCATGATGCCCTCCCGCCTCTTCCTCGCGTTCGCCTGTAGCCTCAGTCTTGCCGCGCTCGGCGCGCAGGAAGCGAAGCCCGATGCCTTCGGCGGTATCCTGCAGGGTTCGCCCGCGCCGAGCCCCGCGGCCGAGGGAGTCGTCAAGCCCCGCGCCGACCGTTCGCAGACGAAGGCGAAGGCCAAGGCGAGCCGCGCGCAGGAGGCCGCTCCGAGCGTGCCCTTCGATGGCCCCGGCGCGCCCGCCGCGGGGGCATTGCGTGATGGCACCGGGGCGCTCCGCGAGAATGTGACGGTGGGCACCGACGGGCGTAGCACCACCCGGCGCGACGCCAAGGGCCGCATTCGCAGCACCGGCAGCGTCAGCCCGGACGGCAGCAGCACGACCTACCGCGACGGGAGCGGTCGCATTCTCGGCAACGTGCAGGTCAATCCTTCGGGCGATCGGAGCACCGCGCGCGATGCCAGCGGTCGCATTCAATACACCACCAGCACGAGCGGCTCGCGCACGACCTATCGGGGTCCGAACGGGCTGATCATCGGCACCAAGGATGTGACGCCAGCGGGAAATGTGGTGTACCGCAATGCACGGGGCGTGATCACGGGGCCGGACTTCAAGTGAGCAGGGAAGTAGGATGAAGGAGGAAGATGCGGGGCGGCCGCCTGGAGGCGATCTCATGTCCTGCCGGGGAGTTGGAGTTGGTGTATGCTGGCGGCACGCCCATGTCTGGCTTGCTCGAACCCGGTGTTGAAGTCGATGGCTTCAAGGTCACGGAGCACCTGCACGCGGGGGCCATGGGCGATGTCTACCGGGTGACGCATCCGGCGCACGGCATCCCGCTCATTTTGAAGATGCCGCGACTCTCGCGCGGCCCGGTGATGGAGAATCTGCTCGGCTTCGAGATGGAGAGCATGATTCTGCCGACGCTGAAGGGACCGCATTTGCCGCGGTTCGTGGCGGCGGGCGACCTGACGCGCCTGCCCTATCTGGTGCTCGAGTATGTGGCCGGGCGCAGCCTCGAAAACCGGCTGAGCGAAGGGCGACTGACCGCCGGAGACGTGGCGCGCATTGGCGCGGAGATCGCCGACGCGCTGCAAAGCGTGCATCGGCAGGGCGTCATCCATCTCGACCTCAAGCCCGACAATATCCTGCTGCGCGAGGGCGGGGGTGTGGCGCTGATCGACTTCGGCCTCTCGCATCATGTGCGCTTTCCCGATCTGCTGGCGGAGGAACAGCGCTTCACCGCCGGCTCCGCGCCTTACGTCTCGCCGGAGCAGGTCGAGGGCTCGCGCCACGATCTGCGGAGCGATCTCTTCGCGCTCGGCGTGGTGCTGTACGAGATGGCGACGGGCGAGCTGCCTTTCGGCATTCCGGAGACTGCGGCCGGTCTGCGCGATCGGCTCTGGCTCGATCCGCTGCCGCCCCGGGCGCACGTGCCGGATCTGCCGCCGTGGCTGCAGGAGATCATCCTGCGCTGTCTCGAGGTGAATGCCCCGGCGCGCTACCAGACCGCGGCCCTGGTCGCGTTCGATCTGCGGCATCCCGCGCAGGTCCAGCTGACCCGGCGCGCGCAGAAATCCGACCGGGCGGGCCTGCTCGGGCAGATCGGCCGCTGGTGGGGACAACGCACCCGTCCGGCGCGGCGGCAGGAAGCGCGGGCGCAAACGCCCGTCATCCTGGTCGCGGTGCAGACCGAGCATCTCGACGACGTGCGGCAGGAGGCGATCCATCGCGCCACGCGGCAGGCGCTGGCCGGATCGCAGGAGGTGCGGCTGGCCTGCGTTTCCGTCCTGCAGGGCACGGACGATCCCGCGGCCCGCTCCGGCGAGGATCCGCATCTCGAACATCTCGTGCGCCTGCGACATTGGGTCGAGCCGCTGCAGCTGCCCGCCGAGCGCCTCTCCCTGCACGTGCTCGACGCCTCCAGCCCCGGCGGGGCGATCCTCGATTTCGCCCGCAACAATCACGTCGACCTCATCATCCTCGGCGCCCCCAGCGAAGGCTCCCGCACCGCCGCCTGGTGGCGCTCCACCGCCTCGACCGTGGCCGCCAAGGCCCCCTGCAGCGTCTTTCTCGTCCGCGTGCCGGAAGCCGAAGAGGCGGAGGAGGGGTTGACGTTTTCGGAGGAAGACACGCCGTGAGGGGAAGATTCAAGAGA
>JAFEGM010000105.1 GCA_018240025.1 Verrucomicrobiota bacterium | reverse complement strand
ATTTGGGATTTGGGATTTGGGATTGGGATTGGAATTGGGATTGGGATTGGGATTGGGATTGGGATTGGGATTGGGATTGGGATTGGGATTGGGATTGGGAGTGGGAGTGGGAGTGGAAATTGGAGTCGGTGCGCTCGCGCCTCACCGCGCTCTGTCCCCGCCCCTCGTCCCGTGCGATGTTGTCTCGCCCTTTCTCGCCATGTCCTCCGCTCCCACGGTCATCGTCCTGCATGGGCTCGCCCGTACGAGCTGGTCGATGCGGCGCATGGCGCGCTTCCTGGCGGGGCGCGGCTACCGGGTGGACAACGTGGACTACCCGTCGCGCCGCCGGACGATCGAGGAGCTGGCCGACGAGGCCCTCGGCCCGGCTCTGGCGCGGGCGCAGGCGGCTGGCGCCAGCGCGATCCACTTCGTGACCCATTCGATGGGCGGCATCCTCACGCGCGCCTTTCTGCGCGGTCGCCCGGAACTGCCGGTGGGCCGCGTCGTCATGCTTTGCCCGCCGAATCGCGGGAGCGATGTGGTCGACCACTTCCGCCGCCGCCGCGGGTTGCTGGGCCGCGCGCTCGGCCGGTTCTTCGGCCCCGCCTCGTTCCAGCTCGCCACCGACGGCCTGCCGACCCGTCTCGGCGCGCTGCCGTGCGAAGTCGGCGTCATCGCAGGCACGGTCAACCGCCACCCGCTCTGGGGCTCGCTGTTCGCCGACCAGGTGAGCGACGGCACCGTCCCGCTCGAACGCACCAAGCTCGACGGCATGGCCGACTTCCGCGCACTGCCCTACTCGCACACCTTCATCATGGACCAGCCGGACGTGCAGACGCACGTCGGCCACTTCCTGGCCCACGGACGGTTTGCCGAGGAGTAGCTCGCCGCGCGGCGCGGGCGTGTCGGGATGGTGGACATCATCACACGCACGGCGTGAATGACTCGTCTTCCCTCTCGACGGCAGCAAGCTGCCTGAATGAAAGCGGCAGCAAGCTGCGCGCAGTCCACGGCGTCCCCTGCGCGAGACCAAATCTGCTCCGTCTCCGAGATTTCTGCATTTTCTGTGACCCTCTCACTCCTTTCGCGCCTTCGCCCCCTTCGCAGCTTCGCGTGAGCCTCCGCTCCTCCGCTCCTCCGCTCCTCCGCTCCTCCGTTTCCACGCTTGTCCCGCGCCTCCCGCAGGCCCCATGCTGGGCCGGTGCCCGCCAGCTTTTCCCAGCCCGTCGAGATTCCTCTCTGGCTGGCTTGGCTGGGCGGTCTGCTGGCGGCCTGGGCGCTGATCTCGCTGACGCTCTGGCCGCTGGTGCGGGGGCACTTCCGACGCCGCGCGCTGCTCCTGGTGGAGCGTATGAACGAACGGCTGAAGCTGCGCATTCCGACGTACAAGATGGCCAACCGCGAGGCGCTCATCGGCCGGCTCGTGGCCGACCCGCGGCTGCTCGAAGCCATGAACGAGGAGCAGCGCGCGACCGGCGAATCGGCCGCGGTCATCGCGCGCAAAGTCGAGCGCTATGCCCGTGAGATCGTGCCGGCGTTCCGACCCTACCTCTACTTTCGCGTCGGCTCCTGGCTGGCGCGGGCGGTGGCGCGCTCGCTCTACCGCGTCCGACTCGGCCATGCCGACGCCGGCACCATGGCGGTGACCGATCCGCAGGCCTCGGTGGTCTTCGTGATGAACCACCGGAGCAACATGGATTACATCCTGCTCGCACACCTCGCAGCCGATCAGGTCGCGCTCAGCTACGCGGTCGGCGAATGGGCGCAGGTCTGGCCGGTCAGTCAGATCGTGCGCGCGCTCGGGGCGTTCTTCGTCCGCCGCGGCTCGGGCAATGCGCTCTACCGGCGGGTGCTCGAACGGTACGTCCAGCTCGCGACGGAGGGTGGCATCGTCCAGGTCGTGTATCCCGAGGGCGGCCTCACCCGCGACGGTCATCTGCGCCCGCCCAAGCTCGGTCTGCTCGACTACATGGCGCGCGCCTTCGATCCGACCGGACCGCGCGATCTCGTCTTCGTGCCCGTGGCCGTGAATTACGATCGCGTGCTCGAGGATCGCAATCTTCTCTCCGAACTCGATCCGCAGGCCCCGCGACTGAGCAAGGGCCAGACCGTCGCGCGTCTGCTCGGCTGGATCTGGCGCAATCTGCGCCTGCGGCTCCGCGGCGGCTGGTATCGCTTCGGCTATGCGGTCGTGAATGTCGGTCAGGCTGTCTCCCTGCGCAGCTATGCGGCGGCCCGGGGGATCGACTTCCGCACGCTCCCGCGCGACGAGCGGGTCGCGCGGGTCGAAGCCCTGGCGCAGGAACTCATGCGCGCCGTCGGGGCCATCGTCCCGGTCGTGCCCGCCGCGCTGCTGGCGCGCGTGTTCGTCGAGGCGGGCGACCGTGCGCTCGACGACCTCGGCTGGAAAGCCGCCGCCGAGACGCTGCTCGAGCGCCTGGAGTCGGCCGGGGCACAGATCTACGTTCCGCGTCGTGACCGCGCCTACGCGCTGGAAGCCGGGCTCCGCACGCTCACCCTGCGCCGGCTGATCCGCGCCCAGCCCGATGGCACGCTGCTGGCCGATCCGGCTCCGGAGAATGCCCGCGTGCTGCGCTATTACGCGAACTCGATCGACCACCTTCTGCCGCCGCTCGCGCAGGTCGCTCCTGATCCTGCTTAGTCCGCCGAGGTTGCGAAGAACGCCAGGGAGGAAGCCGGGCGGCCGCCCCGCTTTGCCAGAATTCGCGTCGGCATTAATCTAGTCGGTGCTCGGCCTTCTCGAAGCCCTTCCCGCCGTACTCTTCGGGATCTTCACCCTGCTGCTCGAGGTGACCTACCTGTGTGTCAATCTGGGCCTTGCCGGGCTGGAGCTCATCCTTCACCTGTTCTTCGAGAACGTAGCACTGCCGCGCCTGACCACCTCCCGCCAGCAAGCGCTGCGGGAAGGTCGCGCGCCGGAGCATCCGTTACCCACGTGGCAACAGACGGCCGCCAGCCTGCTGCTGGTAGCCGCAGCCATCGGCTTGACCCAGGAGCCGCACGCGTGGCGGGCGCTGACCACCCGCACCGTGACGATCGTCTCGCCCGCTGGCGGCGGCATTCCACTGGCGCGCGTCTACGTCCAGGACAGCGAAGGCGAACGGCCGGCGCGCACCAACCTGCATGGACAAGTGAGCTATCCCCGTTGGAGCACCACCGGCCTGCGCCTCGAGGATTTCCGCTATCAGCCCCGCACTTGGACGAAGCCGCAGCTCGGGCCCGTCCTCGAAGCGCAGCCCAATCTACTCACACAGCATTCACGCCGGGCTTGGGAGTGGCTCCGGCAGCGTCGCGATCGGCGCTGAGAAAATCGGCCGAGCGTGGAGCGCCCGCGAGGGGAGGCGCCGAGTTCCGACCCGGCCGCGCCAGTATCGTCAGCGCGGCCAAATCAGAGCATGCGCCAAGGCGTCCGGTCCGTGAGGCTTCCGGCACACTACGCTAGCCATCGCAGCTTCACCCATCCGGACGGGGGTTTGCCCGCGAAAGACGACCGACGACCGATCACCGCACGTCAGCTCTCCGCCCGCTCCTCCGACTCGGCGGCAGGCCGCCGCGCCGCGTCCAGATCGGCGTCGACGAATGACGAACCCCGCTGCCATGGAGCCCGCGCTTCCGGACCCTGATACTGCCCGACTCGCGGCGACTGCTCCCTTTCCCGCCTACGACGGGGAGATGGCGGAGTTGATCCACGCCTACCCTTGGGAAACGACGCCTCTCGGCCCCATCGAGCGCTGGTCTTCCACCCTGCGCACGATGGTCGGATTTCTGCTCGCGAACCGCTTTCCGCTCCTGCTCTGGTGGGGACCGCAATACATCCAGGTCTACAACGACGCCTATCGGCCGATCCTCGGGCAGAAGCATCCGGAGCGCAGTCTCGGTCGGTCGGTTTGGGAATGCTGGGACGAGATCTGGCACATTCTCCGCCCGCTCATCGACCTGCCGTTCCGGGGCGGGCCGGCCACGTGGATCGAGGACTTCGAACTGGCGCTGCATCGCACCGATTTCATCGAGGAGGCGCACTTCACCGTAGCGTACAGCCCCGTGCCCGATGCGGCGGCTCCGCGCGGCATCGGCGGAGTGCTGGCCACCGTCCACGAGATCACCGATCGGATCATCTCCGAGCGCCGCGTCGCCCTCCTGCGCGATCTCGGCACCAAGCTCTCCGCGGAACTAGGCGCATCCCGCACCGCCTGCGAGGCGGCGGCCGGCGTCTTGCAGGAGCATCCGAAGGACATCCCTTTCGCGCTCCTCTATCTCCGCGACGGCGGGAGCACCGCGCGTCTGGCCGGCAGCACCGGCGAAACAACGCGCCGCTGCGTCGGGCCGAGCGAAATCTCCCTCGAGGACGAGCGTGCCGTCTGGCCGCTGGCCCGGGCATTGCACGAGGGCGGTCCGGTGCTGGTCGACGATCTCTCCACACGCTTCGCGGCGGTTCCGCCCGGACCGTGGAAGGACGCGCCCCAGCAGGCGGTCATCGTACCGATTCCCTCCGGCCGCTCGCTCGAGCCCGTGGGTCTGCTCGTCGCCGGGCTGAGCGCCCGCCTGCGCTGGAACGAAGGCTACCGGGGCTGGCTCGAGCTGATTGCGGCGTTGATCGGCGCGGCCATCGCCAAGGAACGGGCGCTGATCGAGGAACGGCGCCGGGCAGCGGCCCTGGCGGCGCTGGACCGGGCCAAAACGACCTTCTTCTCCAATGTCTCGCACGAACTGCGGACGCCGCTGACGCTGATGCTCGCGCCGTTGGAGGACGAACTCCGCGAAGGCGGAACGCGCGGCACCACCCGCGACCGGCTCGAGTTGGTGCATCGCAATGCGCTGCGGTTGCTGAAGCTGGTCAACATGCTGCTCGACTTCTCCGGCATCGAGGGCGGGCGCATCGAGGCGCACCAGGAACCGACCGATCTCGCGCGTCTGACCGCCGACGTGGCGAGTTCGTTCCGCGCCGCGGTGGAGCGCGCCGGCCTCGAACTGGTCGTGGATTGCCCGGATCTCCGACCGGTACGGGTGGACCGCGAAATGTGGGAGAAAATCGTCCTCAACCTCCTCTCCAACGCCCTCAAATTCACCTTCGCCGGGCGCATCGAAGTGCGGCTGCGGCGGGAGGGCGAGATGGTCGTCTTGCGCGTGGCAGACACCGGGGTCGGCATTCCGGCCGAGCACCGAAAGCGCGTCTTCGAGCGGTTCCATCGCATTCCCGAACAGCGCGGACGCACCCACGAGGGCACCGGGATCGGGCTCGCGCTCGTCGCGGAGCTGGTCGCGCTGCACGGTGGGCGAACTTGGCTGGAGAGCGAGGAGGGTGTCGGCTCGAGGTTCTACGTCGCGCTGCCGGCCGCGGCGCCGAGCGAGACGCCCGAACCGGCCGATGCCAGCCGGCCGCGCTTGCGGGCCGATCTCTTCACGCTGGAGTTCGAGCCGTCGTCCCGTCCAGCCGGCGCGCTTACCCCGGTGGTGCCGGATGGCCTGGCCAGCGAGCGGATCCTGGTGGCGGACGACAATGCCGACATGCGCGAATACCTCGCGCGACTGCTGCACGAACAGGGGTATCGCGTCGAGGCGGTCGAGGACGGCCAGGCGGCCCTGCGCTCGGCCCGTCGCGCCCGGCCGGCGCTCATCCTGACCGATGTGATGATGCCGCGCGTCGACGGCCTGGGGCTGCTGCGCGCCATCCGCGACGATCTCGCGCTGGCGGAAATTCCCGTGGTGGTGGTCTCCGCCCGGGCCGGCCACGACGAGCAGGTGACCGGACTGGACGGCGGCGCGGACGACTACGTGGTGAAGCCGTTCACCGCCCGGGAACTGCTGGCCCGCATTCGCGCCCAGCTGCGCTTCGCCCGCCTGCGCCGGGAGGCAGCGGCCAAGGCCGAGGCCAGCGCGGCCCTGCTGCAGGAGGTCGCGGATGGCGCCAGCGAACTCATCTTCGTGAAGGACCTGCGCGGCCACCTGATCTTCGCCAACCGCGAGACGAAGCGCGTCATCGGCGAAGTCGACCTCCCTTCCCGCATTTTGCGCGAGGGCGAGCAAGCTTCGCCTCTCGCCGCGGAACTCGCGCTGATCGACGCCAACGATCAACGCGTGTTCCGGACCGGGCATGCGCTGGTGGTCGACGAGGTCTTTACGGGCGCCGACGGCACACGCACCTATCGGGCCACCAAGTCTCCCCTGCGCGACGCACACGGGGTCGTCCGCGGACTCATCGGTATCAGCCGGGACGTGACCGACCAGCTGGCAGCCGAGGAGCAGCTGCGGGCAAGCGAGGAATTCAACCGCACGCTCATGGATGCCAGCGTCGACTGCGTGAAGCTGCTCGACCGGGAAGGGCGCATTCTGCGCATGAACGAAGCCGGGCAGCAGCTCTTCGAAATCGACGACGTCAGCCGCGTGCACGGCCAGCCCTGGCCCGGAATGTGGCCGGTTGAGGAAATGCCGCGGGTGCAGGCTGCCCTCGCTCGGGCCCAAGCGGGTGAAACGGCCGCGTTCGTCGGCTTTTGTCCGACGGCCCGCGGGACGCCGAAGTGGTGGGACGTCCGCATCAGTCCGGTGGCCGCGGGTGCGGGCGGCATTGCCCGCCTGCTCTCGGTCTCGCGCGATGTGACCGAGCACCGGCAGGCCCAGGAGGCCTTGCATCAGGCCAGCCAGCGCAAGGACGAGTTCCTGGCCATGCTGGCGCACGAGCTGCGCAATCCGCTCTCCTCGGTGGTGAATGCCGCCACCCTCCTGCGCGAGCAGAGTCAGGCCGGCGAGCAGCGCTGGGCGGCCGGGGTGATCACCCGGCAGAGCGCACAACTGGCCCGCCTGGTCGACGATCTTCTCGATGTCTCCCGCATTTCCCGCGGGCAGATCGTGCTGCGGAAGGAGCCGGTCGACGTGGCCCGCGCGCTCCGCGGGGCCTGCGAGGCGGTGGCGCCGCTGGTCGCCGAGCGGCAGCACACGCTGACGACCGACTTCCCCAGCGGCGAGCTCTGGGTCGAGGCCGACCCGACGCGGCTCGAGCAAATCGTGGGCAATCTCCTGGCCAACTCCGCCCGCTACACTCCGCCCCAGGGGCGAATCCGGCTCTCGGCCCGTCGGGAGGGCGGGGAAGTCTGCATCGAAGTCACCGACAACGGCATCGGGCTGAATCCCGCGCGGATTCCGGAGATGTTCGAGCTCTTCGTGCAGGGCGAGCGCGACAGCGCGCGCAGCGACGGTGGCCTGGGCATCGGGCTGACCGTCGTGCGCGCCCTGAGCGAATTGCACGGCGGGAGCGTCGGCGCACGGTCGGGCGGTCCCGGAGAAGGCGCCACGTTCGTTGTGCGCCTGCCGGCCATTGCCTCACCTGCGCACACGCCGCTGCCCCGCCCCATCGTCCCTTCCGCCGGCGAGGCCGGGCCGGCCGAACTCCGCCTGCTGATCGTCGACGACAACCTCGACGCCGCCGACGGCCTCGGGCGCCTGATGGTCCGACGGGGTTACACGGTGCACCTCGCGTACGACGGACTGAGCGCATTGGCGGCGGCCGCCAGCTTCTCGCCGCACGCGGTGCTACTCGATCTCGGCTTGCCGGACGTCGACGGCTGGGAGGTCTGCCGCCGCCTTCGGGCTGCACCGACCACCGCCCAAACCGTCGTGGTGGCGCTCTCCGGCTACGGCCAGCGGGAGGATCGCTCCCGCTCGCGCGACGTCGGGTTCGACCAGCATCTGGTCAAACCCGTCGATCTGCCGGAACTCACCGACTATCTCCAGCGCACCATCGCCCGGCGGTTTCCCACCGGGCCTGGTTCGATCAATTCAGCGTCACCCGCAGGCGGATGAAGCGCTTGTTCGTGGTGACCGGCGTGCGATCGCGGAAGATGCGGGTGGTCTGACCCACCGAGGGCGTGTCGGGCTGCGTGATCACCTCGACGTCAGCCGGAGCCGAGCTGAAGGCGGTCAGCAGATCGGGCGAGACTTCGCCGGCGTAGGTGGCGGCCACGTTGGAAGGCACCACCACCCGGATCTGCTGGTACACGTTGCCCAGGACGTTCACGTATTCCGTGCGCGGCAGGCTGGCCGAGCCGTCGACGCCGGGCGTGAGACCGAGCGCGTACTTCATGAGGTTCGTGATGCCGTCGCCCGCGGGCGTGCCGTTCGGACCGCTGATGCCGGCATTGAGCAGGTCGGAGGCCGAGAAGCGGGTCGAGCGCCACTGATCGTACCCGCCGGAGCCGACGATGACGACCATCGCGTTGGTGGCGGCGCCGAGCGAGTAATCCACGCCCGTGCCGAGCGTGACCGTGACCGACTCCGCGCGCAGGGCGTTGGAACCGTCGTTGATCGCCTGAACCGGGATCGTCACGCTGGTTGCGCCCGCGGCGGCCGAAGCCGTGCCGGAGAGCGTGACGTAGGAGGTGCCCGCGACGGCGGTGCCGCCGGTGGTGTAATTGATCGTCCGCGCCTCGGGAGCCGCCGGATTGAGGGCGATGGTGAACTGGCCGTTGGCGCCGCCTTCATTGGCGATCGGCACCGTGGCGGCGAGCGTCAGGACCGGGTCCTGCTCGATGGCGAAGTCATCGATGAACCAGCCGGTCTCGGTCACGCTCGTGTCCGAGGCGAAACGGAAACGGAACTGCACGCTCTGCCCAGCGTAGGCCGAGAGATCCATGCGCACCCGGGTCCACGCGCCGAGCGTGAGGCCGCTCCAGCCGGGCGCGCCGAGCGCCGTGACGGAGGTGTCGGTGTAGGGCACGCTGAGCGAGGCCGAGGGCACCAGCGTGAAGCTGCCGCCATTTACGGAGATCTCGACGTTACCGCCGTCCCACGCCGTCGTGTCCTTCTCCGCCCGCAGCCACATCCAGAACCGCAGCTTGTAGCCGCGGCCGGCGGGCAGGTCGTGGATGGGCGAGGTCAGATAGGCGTTGAGGCCGTCCGTGTAGTTGCCGCTGAGAGCATTGGCGAAGAGCTTGCCCGTGCCGCTGGTGTGATCGCCCGTGGGGCGACCCGCACCGGCAGCCGAGCTGCCGAAGAACCAGCCCGAACCGAGCTGCCAGTCGGTCGGCGCGGCGGCGCCGTCGGCCGCGGTGGCGTAGAGGAACGGCGACGTGGTGCTGAAGGTGGCCGTGGCGCTCGACCCCCCGGCGAGCGCATTGCCCGACGAGTCCGTGACCGCGCCAGCCGCGACCGAGACGGTGACCGGATTGTTCGGCAGCGTCGGCGTGACCTGCAGCTGGTACTTGGAGCCCGAGCCCGTCAGCGTGCCGGCGGTGCCACCGGTGACGGTGATGTCAGAGATGTCGAAGCCAGTCACGTTCTCCGAGAAGGTGAAACGGAAGGTGATCGGAGAGACGTTGGTGACCGTCTGCGTGGGGGAGATGCTCAGGGTCGGCGGGATGGTCTCCGGCAGGACCGGCGCCTGGAAAACGCCGCGGCCGTGGGTGCAGACCACGAGGTACTGCGCCATGAAGAAGATCTCGCTGGTCGAGACATTGGCCGGCCCGACGTTGGTCGCACTCCAGGTCGCGCCCTGGTCTTCGGAACCGAAGACGCCTACATCGGTGGCGGCGTAGAGGACGTTGGCGTTGTCCGGCCGCACCACCAGGCCGTAGATGGGCATGAGCGGCAGATTGCTCGTCACGCTGGCCCAGGTGGCGGCGCCGTCGTTCGAACGCCAGAGGTTGGTCGCGCCGAAGTTGTTCGGGTCGGCGTAGCCGCCGAAGCAGACGTACACGCGCTGCACGTTGGTCGGATCGACCACGATGCGGCCGACGCGGCGATTCGGCAGGCCCACGCCGTTGGTGTCCACCTGCGCCCAGGTGGGCGAGGCGGCGGTGCCGTTGGTGGTCTTGTAGACGTTGCCGTTGCGGTGGCCGACGTAGATGATGTCCGGATTCCCCGGTGCGACCGCGATGGCCGTGATGTTGTCCGTGTTAGCGGTGCCGATCGAAGCCTTTACGTTCGTCCAAGCCGGCGTGGTGGCCTTCACGTTGTTGGAGCGCCAGAGGCTCTTGCCGCCCACGAACATGCGGGCCTGGTCGTTGGGATCGAGGATGAACGGAGCGATGAATTCGGCGCCGGTGGCCACGTTCGCATCGCTGATGCCGCTCCAGATGTCGGTCGCGCTGCCGCCGCCGTTGGTCGAGCGGGCGACGGTGGCGTAGACGTACTCGCCGTAGAAGTAGTTCGGATCGTTCTGATCGGCCGCGCAGTAGCCGCCGTCACCGCCGTTGAACGAGGTCCAGCCTTCCGTGTTGCCGGCCAGGCCGCGGAGCGAGCCGTTGTCCTGGGCGCCGGCCACGACGGTCAGGGTGGTCGGGTTGCCGGCCGCGCCGTAGAACTGCGTGATGCCGAGGTTGTTGTTCAGCTCCGTCCAGCCGGTCGTGCCGGCCACGGTCAGCGCATTCTCCGCCTTGTAGATGCCGCCGTCGTTCGTGAAATAGACGCGGCGGTTGGTGGTGCCGTTGTAGCCCGGATCCGGGAAGATGCCGTGGTGATCCGCGTGGGCCGAGGCCGGGGCGCTCTGCCAGGTCGAGATCTTGGTGAAGTTGGTGCCGCCATTGGTCGAGCGATAGAGGTCGAGACCGCCGACGAAGAGCGTGTTGGCGTTGGTCGGATCGACCCAGATCGTGTTGTCGTACCAGCCCTGCGCCGACATCCAGTTGGTGCTGCCGGTGACCGTGACCTGCGTGTAGGTCTGGCCGCCGTTCGTGCTCTTGTAGAGCGAAGCGGTGCCGTTGTTCCAGAAGCCGTTGTAGATCGTGCCGGCCACGCTCTTCGCGTAGGCGACCTCCGAGCGGCCCGGGAGCGAGCCCGTGCCCGGCGCCGGCAGGCCCGTGGCCGCGGTCCAGGTGGCGCCGCTATCCGTGGAATAGAAGGCGAGCGAGCCGTAGCCCACGCCCACCGCCTTGGTGGAATCGTTCGGGTCGAAGACGACCTGCGTCATGCGGGACGCGGTGGCCTGGACCTGATTCCAGGTCACGCCGGCATCGGTGCTGCGGAAGAGCCCCGTGGAGGTGGCCGCGAGCAGCGTGGCGCCGTTGGGCGAGATGGCGATGCGATTGGTGTAGTAGAAGTTCGACGTATTCGTCGCGCTGAGCTGGCTCCAGGTCACACCGGCGTCGGTGGACTTGAAGATGCCGGCGCCGCGGATGGCGTCGACATTGAAGAAGCCCTCGCCGGTGCTGGCGTACATGATGTCCGGATTGTTCGGATCCATGACCAGCGAGGTGATGGCCAGATTGGCCATGAAATCGTTGACCGGATTCCAGGAGGCGCCGGAGTCCGAGCTGTACCAGAGCCCGCCGCCGACCGAGCCCAGCCAGAGGCGGTTCGTCTGCGTCGGGTGAATGACCAGCGCGCGGGTGCGGCCGCCGATGTTGCCCGGCCCGCGCCAGGTCCAGTCCATCGGGGAAACCAACGCCTCCACCTCGCCCGACGCGTTCTTGCGCGCCGCCGGCAGGAGTCGGGGATTGAGCGGCATGCGCTTGGCGGCTTCGCGCGCGGCCTGCATGCGGCCGGAGTCGATCACGCCCTTCTCGTCCTGGAAAAAGCTCTCGCGCCAGCGGATGTACTCCTCGGGATACCCCGGCTGTTTGGCATCGACCGCGGTCTTCTTGATCGCCCGTTCGAGCTTCGCGCTCGGCATGACCAGCACCTCCGCGCGCGTCGTCTCGCGCAACTCGCAGAGCCGGCGCAGCTGCGCCACCGTGATGCCGCGGGTCGCCGCCACGGCCTCATCGCTCGTCTGGAGCGCGGCCGCTTCGATCGGGCCCACCGGCGGTAGGATCCTTCGGCTGGCCGCCGGGGCGTCGACCAGAGAGAACAGCAGAGCCGTCGCCACCAGGCTCAGGGGAAGAGGAGTACGGAAGAGTTTCATGGAAATGCGGGCCCGAGCGGAGGTTACCCGCTGGAGGAAGGCTGATCATTTCTCTGATGGACGGATCAAACAAGCGAAACTTGAGGCATCAGGAAGACCTCTGCATCGGCGAACACGAGCACTCGGTTTGCCCTTATCACCAGCGTTGACGTAGCCCCGGCTTCAAGCCGACGGGTCCACGGATGCGCGGCGTCAAGAAACAGCATTTGCCGGAGAAGCCCTGCCTCGTCTGCGGCCGTCCCTTCGCCTGGCGCAAGAAGTGGGAGCGGGTGTGGGACGAGGTGAAGTATTGCAGCGATCGCTGCCGGCAGAACGCCCGCCGGGCCTCGACCGAGCGCAGTGCAGGTTGAGATCGTCCCTTCCCTCCCGACCGATCCGCGGCAGGATGCGCCATGCGCGTCACGACCACCTTCCGGACGGCCTGCCAGGCGCTGCTGCGCAACAAGCTGCGCAGCATGCTGACCGCCCTCGGCATCATCATCGGCGTGGGCGCGGTCATCGCCATCACCAGCCTCGGCTCGGGCGCGCGCGCCGCGGTCGAAGCGCAGATCGCGGCGCTGGGCGACAACGTCATCCTCGTCCTCAGCGGCTCGAATTCGCGCGGCGGGGTGGCCAGCGGCTTCGGCGGCGCCGGCACGCTGACCATCGACGACGCCGAAGCGATCGAGCGCGAGATTGCCGATCTCGCCGCCGTCAGCCCGGGCGTGCGGCGCAATCAGCGCATCATTGCGGGGAGCCAAAACTGGTTCACCTCGGTGCAGGGCGAGGGCCCCGCGTTCTTCACCATCCGGCGCTGGCCGCTGCTCTACGGCGAGGTCTTCACGGAACGCGATGTCATCGCCGCAGCCAAAGTCTGCGTGGTCGGCACGACCGTGGCGCGACAGATCTTCGGCTCGCCCGAGGCTGCGCTGGGGCAAACACTGCGCGTCCGCAACGTGCCCTTCACGGTCGTGGGCGTGCTGGCTTCGAAAGGCAACAACTTCGCCGGCCAGGACCAGGACGACGTGGTGGTGATGCCCTACACCAGCGCCATGAAGCGGGTGACCGGCGACAAACGGCTGCGGATCATCACGGTCTCCACCACGAGCACCGAACTCCTCAGCGTAGCCCAGCAGCAGATCGCGGCTCTCCTGCGCGAACGCCATGGCATTCGACCCGGCATGGACGACGATTTCACCGTCCGCTCGCAGGAAGACATCGCCCAGACGGCCACAGCGACCTCGCGCGAGCTGACCTACCTGCTGGGCGCGATCGCCGGGGTTTCGCTCGTGGTCGGCGGCATAGGCATCATGAACATCATGCTCGTCAGCGTGACCGAACGCACCCGGGAGATCGGCCTGCGTCTGGCTGTCGGCGCCCGCAGCGGCGAAGTGCTCTGGCAGTTTCTGGTCGAAGCCATCGTGATCAGCCTGCTCGGCGGCTTCATCGGCGTGGTCTGCGGTATCGGCGTCGCCCAGATCCTCCGCGCCAACTCCGAATCGCCCACTCTCATCGAACCACTCTGGGTCGGCGTCTCCTTCGCCTTCAGCGGCCTGATCGGCGTCGTCTTCGGCTATTACCCCGCCCGCCGCGCCGCGAGTCTCGACCCCATCGATGCGCTGCGACACGAGTGACAGAAAGGAAGAAGGATGAAGGCGCGCCCCGGTTCGACATCGTCCCGCCAGAATCTTCTTCCTTCTTCCTTCTTCCTTCCCGCCATGCGGCTCTCCCTCCTCGTCATGGGCCTCCTCTCCTTCCTCTTCGGTTGCGGGCCGCGGCGGGGACCGTTCGAGCAAAAGGACGGTCAATGGCTGTTCAAGGGCCTGCCGCTCAGCGGGGTGGACTCGGCCAGCTTTGCGCCGCTCGACGACTACTTCGGGCGCGATGCCCACGGCGCCTACTATTGCACCACCGAGCGCGACAGCCGTGAGCTCTTTCTGGTCCGGCGCGCCCGGGCCCTGCCGCTGCCCGGGGCCGAGCCCGCCAGCTTCCGCGTGCTGGGCCAGCGCTACGCCCGCGATGCCCGGCGGATCTACTTCGAGAGCGAGCCATTCGAGGTGCGCGATCTCGAGTCGTTCCAGATTCTGGAGTACCACTTCGCGCGCGACCGGCAGGTCGGCTACTTCGCCCAGCGCATCGTTGCAGGCAGCGACGGACCTAGCTTCACCGGGCTCGACTCCCGCTACGCGAAAGACAAATCGGGCGTGTACCACGGCGACATCCTGCCTGGCGAAGGCGGCCGTCCGCGCATCGTCGTGACCCGCCTGCCTGGGGCCGATCCCGCCAGCTTCCAGCCGCTCGAGTCCGGCTACGCCCGCGACGCCCAGCAGGCGTATTACGGCGCCCGTCCGCTCAGTCGGGAGGCCGGATTCGAGGTGCTGCGCTCCGACTACGCCAAGGACGCGCGCCGGGTGTACCACCGCGGAGCTGAGGTCGCCGGAGCCGACGCCGCCACCTTCGCGGTGCTCTCGCCACCCGCCGACGACGCCGACGCGCGGGACGCCCGTTCGCGTTATCTGCAAGGAAAGAAGCTGCCCTGAGTCGGCGCGCGGATTCGGGCGCCCGGGGTCAGCCGCCAGGCTGCACATGGCTGAATGCCGAGGCGTCACGAGCAACGGGCAGATCCACTCCGCCGATCCCGAGCGCCGGCTCGACCCGCGTCGACCGCCGCCAGCCTGTCACTCTCTCCTCCGACTTCGCACCTTCGCCCACTTCATCCCTTCGCGTGAGCCCCGGCCGTGCCCGCCCGCGCATCTCATCGTCCCTGCGCGTGAGCCTCCGCCGCACCTGCCCACGCATCCCTTCGAACACGACACACTCGCAGATTGTCTCCCCTCGCCTGTCCGCCATCTTGTTCCATGTTCGGTCGCTTCCTCGCACTGCTCGCCGCGGCTTTCCTCGTTGCGCCGCTTTCCGCCCAAATGCAGGGCGGGGTCGAGCTGGTCCAGGCCTCGCTCGTCGCTCAGCCCACCGAGCCCGGGGCGGCTTCGAATCAGGTCCGGGTCGGGGTGAAGCTGGTCATGGCCAAGGACTGGCACACGTACTGGAAGAACTCCGGCGACTACGGCCTGCCGACCGAGGTGGAATGGAAGCTGCCGGAAGGCTGGAAGGCTGGGCCGCTGCTTTGGCCATTGCCGCATCGCATCACGGCGGGCGACATTGTGACGTTCGGTTACGATGACGAAGTCGTCCTGCTGACCGATCTGACCGCGCCCTCCACCGCGGCCGTGACCGAAGCCGCGCTGCGGCAGGTCGGCGCCAAGGTCGCCTGGCTGGTCTGCAAGGAGAGCTGCATCCCCGGCGATGCGGAAGTCACGCTGACCAACCCCGGCCGCGGCCCGGACGCCGCGCTGACCGCGCTTTTTGCCAAATTCGCCGCCCAGCTGCCACGCGCCTACGAACCCGCTGCAGCCGGCTTCACCGTCGCCCGCACGCTCGACGACAAGGGCCTGACGCTGACCGTGCGCGGCTTGTCGGCCAGCGTGGTGCAGAAGGCCGATTTCTATCCGCTGCCCAATGACTCCGAGGTTTCACTGGTCGCGCCGAAGCTCGAGTCGACGGCCGACGGGTATCGCATTCGGATCGAGTTCGGCCAGCCCACCAAGAAAGGCGCCGGCGTCACCGGCGTGCTGGCCTTCGACCGCGGCGGGCGGCGCGAGGGCTGGGAGTTTTCCGCGCGCGACCTCGGCGGCAGCGGCACCGCGGGCGCGACACCCGCGGCCGGCACCGGCTCCGTCGCGAATGCGACCGCCGGCAGCGGTGGCGGCCAGACTCCGCCGACCGCCGACGGCAGCCTGCTCTACTACCTGCTGCTCGGCTTCCTCGGCGGCCTCATTCTCAATGCCATGCCCTGCGTCCTGCCGGTGCTCTCGCTCAAGATCCTGAGCTTTCTCGGCCAGGCGGGCGAGGAGCCGAAGAAGGTCTTTCGCCTCGGGCTGGCCTACAGCGCGGGGGTCTTCGTCTGGTTCCTCAGCATCGCGTTGCTGATGATCCTCTTCGGCCTGGCCTACGGCGAGCAGTTCGGCCAGCCGGCCTTCATGGTCGGGATCACGGTCATCATCTTCGTCTTTGCGCTCAGCCTGCTCGGAGTCTTCGAGTTCACCCTGCCCGGCAGCCTGCAGAACAAGGCGGCCGAGGCCAGCCAGGGCTCCGGTTATCTCGGTGCATTCTCGCAGGGGCTGCTGGCCACGGTGCTGGGCGCCAGCTGCACTGCGCCGTTGCTGGGCGCGGCGGTGGGTTTCGCCTCGGGCAAGCCGGCCGCGCTGGTCCTGGCCATGTTCGCCATGGTCTCGCTCGGCATGGCTGCGCCGGTGCTGCTGCTCTGCGCCTTTCCGGCCTGGATGCGCCTCCTGCCGCGGCCGGGCACCTGGATGGAGCATTTCCGCCAGGGCTCGGGCTTCGTGCTCCTGGCCACGATCGTCTACTACCTCTATGTCATCGGCGCGCAGAAGGGTCCGAATGGCATCGTCTGGACCGCCGCCCTGCTGGTCGTGGTGGCCATCGCCTGCTGGATCTACGGCACCTTCCTGACGCCCTCGTCGCCCGCCGCCACGCAGCGTCGGGCCTGGGTCGCGCTGGTGCTCGTGCTGGCTGGCGGCGGCTGGTTCACGCTCGGGCAAATCCGCGCGGCCGAGGCGCGGCCGAGCGAACTGGCGGAGAAGGGCGGCATTCCCTGGGAGAAATACAGCAGCGCGCGGGTCGAGGCGGCCGTGGCCGCGGGCACGCCGGTCTTCGTCGATTTCACGGCCGACTGGTGCGTGAACTGCAAGTTCAACGAGAAGACGGTGCTCGAGACCGAGGCCGTGCGCGGCGCGCTCAGGGAGAAGGGCTTCCTGGCGTTGAAGGGCGACTGGACTCGCAGCGATCCGGAAATCACCAAGGTCCTGCGGCGGTATCAGCGCGCGGGCGTGCCGTTGTATCTCGTCTATGCCGGCGGGAAGGCCGAGCCGCAGGTGCTGCCGGAATTGCTGACCAAGCAGATTGTGCTGGATGCTTTGAACGCCGCCGCCCCCGCGAAGTCTCAGAAGGTCGCGCTCGCCGATGGTCCTGCCGGCGGACGCTGACCACCACTTTGCAGGATTTTCCGTCTCATGAAAAAACTCGCCCTCCTCGCAGTCGCCGCGCTCCTCGCGGTTCCCTTCGTTCGTTCGGAAGTCACCGTCGGCAAGCCCGCGCCGGAATTCACGCTGACCGATACCAACGGCAAATCGCACGCGCTCTCTTCCTTCAAGGGCAAGTGGGTCGTGCTCGAGTGGAACAATCCCGACTGCCCCTTCGTGGTGAAGCACTACGGCAGCCAGAACATGCAGAAGCTCCAGAAGGAGGCGACCGGCAAGGGCGTCGTCTGGCTGACCATCAATTCCGGCGCCGCTGGCAAGGAAGGCGTTTATCCCGCCGCCGAAATCAACAAGAAGTGGAAGGAGAACGGCGCGGCCTCGACCGCCTATCTGCTCGATGGCGACGGCAAGGTCGGCAAGCTCTACGGCGCCAAGACCACCCCGCAGATGTTCGTCATCAACCCGAAGGGCGAGATCGTTTACAGCGGCGCGATCGACTCCATCAAGAGCGCCAAGCAGGACGACATCCCGAAGGCCACCAACTACGTGAAGGCCGCGCTCGACGAAGCGATGGCCGGCAAGCCGGTGACCACGCCGAGCACCCAGTCCTACGGCTGCAGCGTGAAGTACTGAGCCCATTCTCCAAACCCCCGGTGATTCGACCGCGGGCGCTCCCGGCGCCCGCGGTTTTTTCTTTTGGAGGGCAGGTTCACGCGAAGGCGGCGGAAGGTTCGCGCGAAGGCGCGAAGGAGGCGAAGACGCGAGACTGACGCCTGGAGACTGACGCATGGAGACTGGAGATCGGAGACTGGAGATCGGAGACTGGAGATCGGAGACTGGAGACGTAGCCCTGCCCCGAAGCTTTACCTGAGCCTGCGTTCATTGGGGCAAGCAGCTGCCCACCGAACGTCCTTTCTCCAGTCTCCAGTCTCCGATCTCCTGTCTCTAACCTCCTCCTTCGCCTCTTCGCCCCCTTCGCGCCCTCGCGTGAACCCTCCGCCGCCTCGCGGTAACCTTCCGCCGCCCCGCTCACGACCGCATTTCAGCAGCATCTGCCATTTGCCTCCGCGGCGCTTCTGGCGAACCTGCCGGCCTTCCTGATGTTCTACTTCTCGCGCACGCTCAAACACGGCCACCAACTCGTCCGCACGGCCCGGGAGATCCTGCACCGCAAACGCGATCTGCTCAGCAGCGAGGATCTGGCGCGCTACGAGGAGGGCATCGAGCGCCTGAACCAGGCGGTGAAGGCGCGGGACAAGCAGAAGACGGAGACGGAATCGAAGGCGCTGGAGGAACTCTTCCACCCCATCGCGCCCCCGGCCGACGGCCTGCGCGACTGGACCGAGACGATCGTGGTTTCCATTGCGGTCGTAGTGGCCTTCCGCGCCTACTTCCTGCAGCCTTTCGCCATCCCGACCGGGTCGATGCAGCCGACGCTCAACGGGCTCATTGTACACAAGATCGCCAAGGATCAGCCGCTGCCGTCGGCGCCGTTGCGCATTCTGAAGCGCGCGCTTTTCGGCCATGCCTACGTCGATCTGGTCTCGCCGCGGCGCGACAAGGTGGTCGGGCTGACCGAGACCAGCAACGGCGGCTTTTTCGCGCGGACCACGATCCATTGGGAGAGCGGCGACCGCACCACCATCGGCGTGCCGGCGCGTCAGGCCGAGGGCTTCGGCATCGTGCGCGGGCGCATCTACAACGAGGGCGACGTCATCGCCCGCGGCTACGTGCAGGCGGGCGACCAGGTCTTCGTCAATCGCATGAGCTACCACTTCCGCCGCCCCGAGCGCGGTGAGGTCTTCGTCTTCCGCACCGAGGGGATCGCTGGCATCGGCGGCGGCCAGGCCGAGCTCTCCAACCCCAATCGCGGCGAGCACTACATCAAGCGCCTCGCCGGCGTTCCCGGCGACACGCTGCGCATCGCCTCGCCCCGTCTCTTTCTCAATGGCGCCGAAGCCAAGGAGCCGGGCCTGGTTCTGGTGGCCAAGGCGGAGCCGCCCTACGCGGGCTACGGCAATCTGCTCAGCGCGAATCTCCTCCGCACGACCTCCGACTCCTACGAGTGCGGACCGAAGGACTATTTCGCGCTCGGCGACAACAGCTACAACAGCTCCGACTCCCGCTTCTGGGGCCCCGTCCCGGAGCAGAACCTCCTCGGCACCGGCTATTTCGTGTATTGGCCGCTCGGCCCGCATTGGGGCTTCATCAAGTAGAGCGGCTGCAAGAAGTGAAAGGTGAGAGGAGATAGGTGAAACGTAAGGGGACTTCTGCGCCCGTCGCCGGACGGTCTGGCGGTTGAGAGATGCGGCTTTTCGCCGAGACTCAGCCCCTTCTTCCTTCCACCTTCCTCCTTCCTCCATCTCCCCCATGCCTCCCCCCGCTGAGCCGCCCACCGAGGTTTTCGCCTCCGAGGCGGAGGACCATTCGGGGCAGAGCAATCTGGCGCTGGCCTTCCTGGTGCTGCCGAAGGCGAAGCGGCGGGACATGGATGTGTTCTACACGTTCTGCCGGGTGGTCGATGACATCGCCGACTCGCCCGCACTGCCGCTCGCGACCAAGCAGCAGTATCTCGACGCTTGGAAACGAAACCTGACCAAGCCGGAGTCCGAGCCGCAGCCGCATCGCCTGGGGATGCAAATGCGCGCGCTGATGCGGCGCTATCAGCTGCCGGTCGAGCATCTGCTGGAGATCATCGCCGGGGTGGAGATGGACCTGGCACCGGTCCGCTACGCTGACTGGGACGAGCTGCGTAGATACTGCTACCGGGTGGCCAGCGTGGTGGGCTTGGTCAGCATCGAGATCTTCGGCTATCGCCACGCCGACTGCCGCATTTACGCGGAGGAACTCGGCCTGGCGCTGCAGACGACGAACATCCTGCGCGATGTGGCGCGCGACTACTCGAACGGCGGTCGCATATACCTGCCGCAGGACGAAATGGAGCGCTTCGGCGTGACCGAGGAGCACCTGCGCACGGGCCGCGAGGACGAGGCGGTGCGGGCGCTGGCGCGCTTCCAGGCCGAGCGTTCGGAGAATTTCTATCGCCGGGCGCTGGCCGCGCTGCCGGCCGAGGACCGACGTTCCATGGTCGCGGCCGAGATCATGCGCACGGTCTATCACCGCATCCTCGAGCGCATCGAGGACGACGGCTACCGCATCCTCAGCCAGGACTACCGGCTCGGGAAACTGACCAAGCTCTGGCTCGTGCTGCGCGCGTGGTCGACCAACCGCTGGTCGTGAACGACGTGCCGAGTCGCATCCCTCCCTCTCCCGCCTTGTCTACCTCCTCTCTTCTCGCCGCCCGCGATCTGCAGCGCTCCTTCCGCATCGGCGGCCGGCGCATCGAAGTCCTGCGCGGCATCTCGCTCGAAATCGTCCCTGGCGAAGTCGCCTTCCTCGTCGGCGCGAGCGGCGCGGGCAAGACCACGCTGCTCTACACGCTGGCTGGACTGGAGCGGCCGGAGGGCGGCACGGTCGAGTTCGAGGGCCGCTCGCTTTACGACCTCAGCAGCCGCGAGCAGGCCCGCGTGCGCAACGACCGCATGGGCTTCATTTTCCAGGGCTATCACCTGCTGCCCGAACTGACGGCCCTCGAGAACGTGCGCCTGCCAGCCATGATGCACGGCTCCGGCCCCACGGTACAGGAGCTCGATACCCGCGCCGAGGCGTTGCTGCGCGAGATGGGGCTGGGCGAACGCGTGCATCATCTGCCCGCCGAGCTGTCCGGCGGCGAGCAACAGCGCGTGGCCATCGCCCGCTCGCTCATCAACGACCCGGCCATCCTCTTCGCCGACGAACCGACGGGTAATCTCGACTCGAAGACCGGCGCCGGGGTCATCGAGACGCTGCTCAAACTCGTGCGCGAGCGCGGCAAGACGCTGCTCGTGGTCACGCACGATCGCGGCCTGGCCGAGCGCGGCGACCGACGGCTGGAAATCGTGGACGGCCGGCTCGGCTCGGCCACCTAAGCGCGCCTCGTTTCCGATGAATCCGCCGCCGCTCCAGCCCGCGCCGCGACGCTCCTGGTTCGTCACGCTCCTGGCCTGCGCCGCGCTGGGCGTGGGCGCGCTCGGTATGGTCATCTCGGTCATCTCTCTCATGATGCTGAGCACGGCCCGCTACGGCCAATCCTCGACGCTGGACTTCCTCATCGTCGTGGTCGGCCCTTGGGTGCTCTTCGCCGGCGGCCTCGGCCTGCTGCTGCGCCAGGTCTGGGGGTACTTGATCATTCTGCTGCTGACCGCGCTCTTCGCCGTCTCCTGCGTGGTCGATTTCACCCGACAGCCTCTTGGCCCGACCGAGACGGTCACCTACTCGCCGACCGGCGTGAAGACCACGACCTTCCGCTCCGGTTCGCGCGGCTCGATCTTCCCGCTGGGCGCGAGCCTGGCCCTGCTGCTCGTGCTCCTGCTGCCGCCGGTTCGCTCGGAGTTTCGCGGACGGTGAGATCGCGACCGCTCAACTGAGCAGCAAGAGCCGCGTGGCCGCGCCGGGCGGCGTGAGCGGCGCCCGATGCACGCAAGGCGTGACGAGGCGGTCGGGATGTTCCACCGCGATCCGCCACAAGTTGCCGTGGCCGAAGACGACCGGCTTCGCGCCGGGCCGCGCGACGTAGTGCAGATCGTAGCAGCGCTCCTGCAGGAACTCCCCGAACTCCGGGCCTTCGGGACCGCCGAAGATCTGCCGCAATTCCGCGCGCGTGGCCGGCACGTCCACGCGGCGGATCGCATCCTCCTGGCGGAGCAGCTCGCTGCTCGCGCCGTGATAGGTGCACAGCCAGGTGTCGGCCTCGACCGTGGCGCTGTCGGCATGCCACGAATACACGTCCGTCGGCACCGGCCCGGGCGGCAGCTCGCGCTCGTGCGGGAAAACGGCGTCGAGCACGGGGTCGAGCCCGGCCTCGCGCAGCAGCGCCAGATCCCCCCCCAGCGTGTCGACGGCCTCCCGACCGGCCGCGCTCAGCGGCAGGGCCAGCAGCGTGTCCTCGTCCAGCGTTTGAATGCCCGTCCCCGGCGGCAGATGGCGCACCACCTCCGCGAAATCGCCGGTCAGTTCCCGCGGCCAGCACAGCGCGTTCACCCCGTCGGCAAACGGGGTCTGCAGGAGTTCCGCGAACGAGCCGACGACGCGCAGGCGGGGGTAATCGGCAGGCGGGACGAACGGCATCGGGCGGCACCATGCCGCCAACGTTTGCGCGGGCAACATCCTGCTGCCGCCTGCCGCGGGTGCGCGCTCTTTATTGGGCCAATTGCGCTTCCAGTTCCGCGATGCGTTTCTGGTGTTCGCCCAGTCCGCGGCGGGCCAGCTCGCGGCGCAGAAAGAACTCCTCGTAGGGCAGGCGCATGGTCACCGCCCCGCGCAGGCCGCGCTCCCAGGCGCGCCGCGCCCGTCCCGGCCGGCCGACCAACCAGAGCCAGCGGCCGCGGTGGAGGTAGAATTCCGGCGCCCCGACCGGATACATCAGACGAAACTCGAAGAGCGCGCGCACCAGCCGCCGCAGGCGCGGATCCCACTTCCCGCGCTCGTCGGACCGACGCTCCCAGCTGCTGGCGTAGAACGTGGCCAGGCCGTGAAAGGCGGGCAGGATGTAATGCGAAACCTGGCTCGTCGCCTCGATCACCCGCTGGGCGGCTTCGGCGTGGGTCGCGGCGCGGGCGTGATCGCCGCGGCGCTCGTGCAGCGCGGCCAGGACGCCGTGGCCGAGGATCTGATCGGCCTGCGGCACGTCGGAGCGTTCGGCCAGACAGAGCGCGATCATCTCGCCCAGCTCCGTCTCGCGCGCCGCCGCCTGGCCCATCACGCCGCGGCAGAAGAGCTCCCAGGCGAGGCCCCACATGATGATCTGCGAAATGTCCTGCTTGAGGCCCGATTCGGTCAGCCGGACGCTCAACTCGGCCGCCTCGCGGTAGCGTCCGTCGCGACACAGCGTGACCGCCAGCGTGAACGCCGCCTCGGCCCAGCGGCGTCGCTCGCCCACGTCTTCCGCGATGGCCACGGAGTTTCGCTGCGCGGCGATCGACGTCTCGAAATCGCCCACGGTCGAGTAGTAGAGCCCGCGGATGAAATCGACGTAGGCCGTCGCGCTCCGATTCCCCACGGCCTGCGCGACGCCCATGGCCCGGGCCAACTGCGCCTTGGCGTAGCCGTGCAGCATGAGCAGGCCCGTGACGGCGCCGGCATTCGCATAGCAGCGGGCCAGCACGGGCGTCGGGCCGGCCACCTCGGCGAGATTCAGCGCCTTGAAGGCGGCGTGGATGGTCGGGACCTTCTCGTTGTTGAGGTAGGTGATCTGCGCCAGGCGTTCGTAGGCCCGCGCCGCCTCCAGCGCGCGGGCGCTGTCGCCCCGGGCGTCGGTCGCGAAGCGGGACGGCCAGGCGCGATGCAGCAGCTGGCGGCAGAACTCCTTCGCCGAGCCCCAGATGGCTGCACCGGTCGACTCGGGCGCGGGATGCCGCAGCAGTCGGAGCGCGATGCCGAAGTGGTCGCGGCTGGCCGCCAGGTCGCCGAGATTGTAGTGCGCCTCGGCCATGCGCCGATGCCAGCAGGCGCGACGGAACGCGCTGGAGACGTTGCCGAGTTCGCGGTCGATCTGCAGGGCTTGGTCGAGGAAGCGCAGGCACTCGGCATTGGCGAACTGGCGCAGCGCGTCGTCGGCCGCGCGCTCGAGGTACTTCAGCGAACGCTCGCGCTCGTCGGCCAGGCTCCAATGCCGCGCCAGGAGCGGGAAGTAGGGCGCGAGGTCGGCCCGGTAGATCTCCTCGTACCACTCCGCGATAGCCCGATGGAGGCGCTCGCGCTGGGTCGGCGCCATCAGGTTGTAGGCGACCTCCTGCGTGATGGCGTGGCGGAAGATGTGAGAGAGATCCGGGAGCGGGGTCTCGATCAGCGTGAGGTCGAGCGCGATGAGCGTGTCGAGCTGCTGCTGGTGATCGACCGTCGTCTCCTGCAGCGGGTGCACATCGCGCAGCAGCCGCGCGGGGAAGACGCGGCCGATCACGCTGGCCACCTTGAGCGTGAGCTGGATGTCGGCCTCCAGACGGTCGATGCGGCTGGTCACGACGCCCTGCACCGTGTCGGGAAATTCGATCGAGGTCGGATCGGTCCCTTCCGCCAGCTGGCATTCGCCATCGCGAATGAGGATCACGCCCGAGTCGCGCAGCGCGAAGGCGATCTCCTCGCTGAAAAACGGATTTCCCTGTGCCTTGGCGCGGATGAGATCGGTCACCGCGGCCGGCAGCACCTGAACCCCCAGCCGCCGGCTGACCAGCGCGAGCGTCTCCGCTTCCGAAAGCGGTTGGAGCGGGATGCGAATGGCCGCGGGTTCCAGTGCCAGCTGCGCGAAGTCGCGCGGCACGGGAGCCGGCAGCGGCCGCGTGGCCAGCACGAGCAGCACCGCGGGGAGCTCCTTCGCGATGGTGCGGGCCAGCTTCCAGGAGGCGCTGTCGAGCCAGTGGCAATCCTCCAAGATGATCTGATGCGGAAAACCTTCCGTGAAATGCGCCAGCAGTCGCACCAGTAGCTGATCGGTGCTGGTCACCCGCGCCTCCTGCGTCATGGCCGCGGTGGTCTCGTTGTCAGGCAGATTGACCGCCACGACCACGCCGAGCAGCGGGGCCAGGCGCACCAGCGAAGGATCGAAGTGCAGCCGGCTGGTGATGCGGCGCAGGACTTCGTCGACGTCGTGCTGCGCGGGATCGACGTGCAACATCTGCTGGAACACGTCGCGCCAAGCGTAGTAGGGCGTTGAGCGTTCGATGGCATCGGCCAGCCCCAGGAGCGTCGGCACGTGCCGGTCGTGCGCGGCTTGCGTGATGCTGGCCACGAGGCGCGACTTCCCGATGCCGGCCTCGCCCTCGATGATGATGACGCCGCCGGCGCTGCGTTCGCGCAGGGCGTCGAGCCGCGCCGTGACCAGCGCGAGTTCCGCCTGCCGGCCGGCCATGGGCGTGGCGTTGGATTCGTCGATCTCCCGCAGCCGCGCCGCGCCGCGGGGCCGGAAGATGGCGATGGGGAGGGCCTTCCCCTTCACCTGCACGGGCTCCAGCGTTTCGAAGGAGATCTTGGCGCGGGCCGCGTGGTAGGTCGGCTCGTCGCAGTAGATGCCGCCGTGCGCCGCCTGCATCAGGCGGGCGGAGAGATTCACCGTGTCGCCGATGATGGTGTATTCGCACCGCTCCTCGCTGCCGATGGTGCCGCAGAAGACGCGGCCCGTGGTCACGCCGATGGAGCCTTTCCAGCCGAGTTGATGCAGCCGGGACATCAGCTCGAGCGCCGCCCGCACGCCGCGCACGGGATCGTCCTCGTGGGCCAGCGGCGGCAGCCCGAGCGCCGCCACCAGCGTGACCCCTTTCTCGTCGATGCTGAGTTTGTTGACGCTGCCTTCGTAGCGGTAGAGCCCGTCCTGCAACGACTGCATGACTGACTGCGTCACGCCGATGGGCGTGTCCGCGCCGAGGTCGGGTAGATTGACGAAGAGCACCGTGATGCGCCGCGACTCCGCCAGCCAGGCGGTCTGCCGCGCGGCGAGGCGCAGGTGAATGGCCGCCGGAATGTAGGAGAGCAGCAGCGGGGCGAGTTCCTGCGCCAGTTCGCGCGGCAGGATGGTGCGGGAGGAATCGGTCGGCTCGGCCGTGCGCAAACGGTGTCGGCCGGCCGGCAGATCGTCTCCGCGCACCTCGCCGCCGAGCAGCCCCCAGAGCCGCGGTCCGCTGACCGCATCGCCCGGCTGGCCCGCCGCGGCCGCCGTGGTTGCCTCCTGCAGAGCCGGGCCATAGACCACGAACTCCCAGCGTCGGAAAACGCCGCCGACCGTGGCCCCGCGCGCTTCGCCAGCGCCAATCCCGACGCGGAGCGCCAGCGGCTGGCCTTCCGGCGTGGTGTAGCCGCGGACCGCCTCCTCGAGCTCGAGGGCGCAACGGGCAGCCTCGGCTGCGAGCCGGGCCAGGTGCGTCTCGTCCTCCGCCCGCCAGATCGCGAGCAGCGCGTCGCCCGCAAACTTCACCACATCGCCGCCATGGGCATGGATGCGTTCGATGAGCCGGCCGAAGTAGTCGTTGAGAATGGCCGACAGCTCCTCCGCGCCGGCCGGCCCCTTCTCGGCCAGGCTCTCGCTCAAGCGCGTGAAGCCCGAGATGTCGGCAAAGAGCACCGCGCCGAGGAACGATTCCAGCGCCGGCTGGGTGAGCGGTTCCGGCCGCGCCAGGATGGCATTCAGCACACACCCGGGCACGAAGCGGGCGAGTTCCTGAACGGGCGCAGCGGACACGCCGCTAGAGAAAAGGAGGAAGGCCCAGGGAACAAGGCTGAAGGGCGCGGCGGGGGGATTGGCCTGCGGCTTTGGTCGAATCGAGGACGACGACGAGGACGAGGACGACGACGAGGACGACGACGAGGCGGAAGTCGAGGTGGTGGCGAGTTCCTGCTCCTTCGACGGAGCGGCTCCGGAGCAAATTTCTGCAACCTCTGGCTGCCCACCTGCGTTTTAGGAGAAATGCGCGCAACCCTCGCCGTTCTCCTCGCCTGTCTGCACAGCCTGGCCTTCGTCCCCGGAGCGCGGGGCGGAGGCTACGACCCGCTCCCGACGTCGGGGCGCGGCCCGGAGGTGGAACTCACCGTGTCGGACCTGGCCCGCAGCCGCGAAATCCCGTTGCTCGTTTACCTGCCGAAATCGACCGCGCCGGCGGCGGTCGTCCTCTTCAGCCACGGACTGGGCGGGGCTCGCACGGGCTCGGCCTTCCTCGGACGGCACTGGGCCGGGCGCGGCTACGTGGCGGTCTTCCTGCAGCATCCCGGCAGCGATGCTGCGGTCTGGCAGGACGCGCCGCGCGGCGAACGCTACGGCCGGCTGGTGCAGGCGGCGTCACTGCGGAACTTCGTGCTGCGCGCACGCGACGTGCCCGCGGTGCTCGATCAGCTGACGACCTGGAATGCCGCCGCGGGGCATCCGCTGGCCGGCCGACTGGACCTGCGGCGCGTGGGTCTGGCGGGCCATTCCTTCGGTGCCGTGACGACGCAGGCCGTGGCCGGACAACGCTTTCCGCTCGGGGTGAGCTTCACCGAGCCGCGCATCCGCGCGGCGCTGCCGATGAGTCCCAGCCCGCCCAAACGCGGTGAGGTGGAGCGCGCCTTCGGTAGCGTTCGGATTCCCTGGCTGCTCATGACCGGTACGAAAGATGAGGCGCTGATCGGCGGTCACAGCGCGGCCGACCGGCAGCGCGTCTATCCCGCCCTTCCGCCCGGCGGGAAATACGAACTGGTGCTGGCCGCTGCCGAGCATTCCGCTTTCACGGAGCGCGCCCTGCCCGGCGAAAGCGGCCGGCGGAATCCGAACCACCACCGCGCCATCCTCGCGCTCAGCACCGCGTTCTGGGACGCATGGTTGAAGGAAGACGCAACGGCTCGCGCCTGGCTGGACGGCGCCGGACCGCGCGGGGTGTTGGAGAAGGAGGATCGGTGGCAGAGGAAGTGAGGGGAATGGGTTGAGCGACGCGTGGGACTCGCAGCCGCATTCGACTCCCACTCCCACTCTCATTCCCACTCCCACTCCCATTCTCACTCTCATTCCCACCCCCATTCTCAGCGCGAGCCCGCATTCAGACTCCCTCCTCCAAGCCTGCTCCTCCACTCACCACCTCCGCTTCGACGGCAGCAAGCTGCCTCGGTGACGGCTCCAGCAAGCTGGAGCGCTTCACGATCCAAACGCGTCCGGGCCGCTGCGCTAAGCGACGCGGCCGCACTCGGAGAGTGCGGACTACGTAACGCGCTCCTCTGCTCCTCCGCTCCTCGCCTAGAGGTTGTTCTTCGGCTCTCCCGGCGGGCGTCCCTGGGCGGTCCACTGGTCGTAGAGGGCCCAGCCCTTTTGCAGCAGCGCGCGGGCTTCGCCGAAGCGGTCGGGCGAGCCGAGGACGACGACGATCAGCTTGCGCGGGGTGACCTGCACTTCGTCGCCCACCTTTTTGGTCAGCGGCGGCTTGGTGGCGGAGACGATCAGGCAGGAGCCGGCTTTGGCGGTCTGGCCGGTCTTGACGCCGTCGATCTCGTCCTTGCCGAGAATCTCGTTCGTGTTGCGCAGGAGATACTCGCTCGGGGCGGCGACCGGGGTCGGAGCCGCCGCGCCGGGCCCGCCAAGGGCGGGCTCGTTCACCGGCCCACGCGGCGCCGTCGGCGCTCCCGGCGTCCCGGCGGGCAGGGCCACCGCCACCGGCACGCGGTCCGCCCGCTGGATGCTGATGCGGCGCTCCTTTTGCGCCACGAAGAAGCGGAAGCCAGCCTTGCTCAGCGCGTGCTTGGTCAGACGCGCCATGTCCTGGGCGGTCGAGTAGGGCGATTCCTGCGCGTCGATGCCCGAGGCATTGAGGAAGAGCGTGCGATCCATGCGCAGCGACTTGGCCAGCGCGTTCATCTGTTGCACGAACCGCTGCTGCGCGGTGGCACCCGCATCGCCGGGCAGCTGGGCGCCAAAATGCCAGGCCAGCGCATCGGCCGCGATGTTGTCGGACTGCAGCAGCGAGCAGAAAAGGAGATCGCGCACCGAGGCCCGGTCGCCCGCGGCCCAGCCGATCGGATTATTCATGTTGGGCACCACCGACTGCGGCGGAATGGTCACCAGTTCGCCGAGGTTGATCTTGCGCAGCTCGCACCAGTCGAGCACGAGGATGGCGCTGGCGACCTTGGTCAGGCTCGCCACCTGGCGCTTGGCCCGCGGCTCACGCGCATCGAGCACCTGGCCGGTGGTGGCATCGGCTACGATGTAAGCCTCGGCGGCCGGGAGCGCGAGGGGCAGGCAGCAAAGACTAGCGGCGGCAAACAGTCGTCGGAACAACATGAGGAGGGAGACAGATAGCCAGCGCAGGCGGCTCGAAAACCGAAATCGCGCTCCGACCGATCCCCCGGGGCTCGCGCAGGCCAGCGATCAGCTCGCGGCCGGCGCACCCGCGGGTCGACGCCAGGCATTGATGCGTCCCAAGTTCTTGGCCTCGATGGGTTCGGTCGGACCGAAGGCCCGCTGGGACTCGACCGACAGCCCCTTGAAGAAGCTGTTGCTGACCACGATCTCCGATGGCCCCGCGGCCGAGAGCAGGCGCGAGCCGAGATTGATGGCCTCGCTCACCGCGCCTAGCCGGGCGCGCGAAAAGGGCTGCAGCGCGAGGATCTGCAGATCGCCCGTGGCGATGCCGACATGCACGCCATGCGCGGCCTGCACGCGGTCGATGTTGCGCTGCCACTCGTTCGAGATGGAATCGCCGAGATCGAGCAGATCGATGGCGCATTCGAGCGCCGCGTCGCAGGTGCGCTCGTCCCGGCCGCGCAGCCCGAAGAGGCCGATGACCTCGTCGCCCACGAACTGCAGCAGCATGCCGCCCGCATTGAGGATGGCGTAGCGCGACTTGGCGTAGAAGGCGCTCAGGCAATGCCGGATGACCTCGTCGTCGCGGGTGTCGCGGACGTAGGCGCTGAACGAGCAAAGATCGACCAGCATGGCGACGACATTGCGATAGAGCCCCGGAGCGAGCACCTCCTCCTCGCCCGCGCCCGCCTGCAGGAGCTGGCGCAGCTGATGATGGCCGAACTGCCAGACCAGCATCGACTGAAAATCAGAGCCCACCCACCCGTCGCCGAAGGCCTGCCGGCCCTTGGCGCGGTCGAGCATGGAGCGGAATTCGTGCATCGTTTCCGGGGCGGGCTCGTGCAGCGTGACTCCATATGCCTCCTCGGCCTGGCGCAAAAAATGAGCCAGCGACCAGTGCTCGATCTCGAAGGACGGGTCGATGGCCAGTCCGGGGACGTCGCCCTCCGCGCCGATGACGATGAGTCGCGAACGCGGCGCGACCGGGGTCGAGTATTTGCGCGAGAGGTGGTGGGCGATGCGTTCCCGCGGGTAGCCGTATTTCACCTCCACGAAGAGCGGAGGCTCGCCGGGGGCATCGAGCCGGAGATCGGCAAACGTCTCGTGCGCCAGCCGCACTTCCTGTCGCACCCGGATGCTGCGGGGGTCGAGCTGCGTCCGCTGCGCCAACTGCTGGCGGAAGAAGTTGCTGGCCAGCTCCTCCAGCATGAGGCGGCATTCGCGAAGAAAGGGCTCGGAGGGCATGGCGGTCCCAAGGCAGACGGAAGAAGCGATCCGCGCAAGCCAATCCGAACGCCCGCGAGCCGGGACGGTCCAAGCATCTTCGCCCGTCCCTGACCGGGACACACTGACGTTTTCCCGCCCACTTGCCCCCGGAACACCTGAAGCTACCTTCGCCCGTTCGCATGAAAATTTCTTCCGGCCTCGCCGCCCTCGCGGCGCACGCTGCCCTGGCCCTGCCGCTTCTGGCGCAGACCCCGAAACCGTCCCCGGTCATCCCGGTGCAACCTGGCACTGCGGCCGAGGCCGCTCAGCGCACGCTGACGGCCTGGGACCTGATCGAGAAGGGCGGCGTCTTTCTCTGGCCGCTGGTCATCATGTCGGTCTTTACCCTCCTGCTGATCCTGTTTTTCTTCTTCACCATCCGGCGCGGCGGGATCGCCACCTCCGGCTTCCTCCAGACGATCGACGCCCGCCTGCGCAAACGAGACTTCCTCGGCCTGCTCTCGGATGCGAATCGGCATAGCGAGTCGCTTGCCCGGGTAGTGCAGCGCACGCTCGATTTCAGCACGAAGAACACCGGCGCCTCGCTCGAAGCCATCCGCGAGATCGCGGAGTCCGAGGGCACCAGGCAGGCAGCGGCGCTGAACCAGCGCGTCAGCTATTTGGCCGACCTCGGGGCCATTGCTCCGATGATCGGTCTGCTCGGCACGGTCGCGGGCATGATCAAATCGTTCTCCGCCCTCGGCGCCGATGTCGCGGCTTCCAAGCCGCTGATGCTGGCCAGCGGCGTCTCCGAGGCGCTGGTTTGCACGGCCGCAGGCCTGCTGGTCGGCATCATGGCCTTCAGTGCCTACGCTTATTTCCGGACCAAGGCCGGCCGGCTCACGGCCGAACTGGAGGCGGTGACGACGCAGTTCTTCGCCCAGTTCAGCATTGCCCACGGTCAGTCCAGCAGCGGCGGCGGGCGCAACCCGGCCCGTCGCGAAGTCCTGATGGAAGAATTCTGAGCCACGCCGGGGATGGAGCGGCGGTGGTGGTAAGCCCGACCTGGCCGGCCGATTTCCTGCTGTTTTCCCCTACGTCACCGAACCATTCCAATCCGGAGATCGAGCCCACTCATGCGCTTCCGAGCCGCTCACGATTCCGCTGCCGCACCCCCGGGGTTTCAGATCACCCCGATGGTCGACATCTTCTGCTGTCTGCTCATCTTCTTCATCGTCACCTACAACTTCGCCCGCGAAGAAATGGCGCTCGACGTGAAGGTGCCGCAGGCCAAGGAAGGCAAGGAGGTTCGGCGCAACCTGCAGGAATTGATCATCAACGTGAAGTCAGATGGCGCCATCGTGCTCAATCGCCAGACGCTGACGTCCGACCAGCTGCGGGCGAAGCTGCTGCAGATCTCCCAAATCTACCCCGATCAAGCCGTCATTCTCCGGGGTGACGAGACGGTGAACTACCGCTACATCGTCGAAGTCCTCGACGTGTGCCGAAGCGCGAACATCTGGAACGTCGCCTTCGCCACCGCCAAGCCCGCCCCATGAAGTTTGCCCCCCGATTTTCCTGTCTCCTCGCGCTGCTGGCCGCCGCGCCCGAAGTCCAGGCGCAGATGCCCTGGAATCGGCGCCCGACGCCGGTGCCGGAGGCGACCCCCGAACCGACGGTGCGCCGCGCCCAGCGGGTGGCTCCGCGGGTCACCCCCACGCCCAACCCTGACGAGATCCCGGTCCGGCCGGCGGAGCGGGTGTATCCCTCGCTCGGCGAGAATCCGGAGGATCCGCTCAGCCGCGCCCTCGGCGGCCCGGCGGCCACGCCCGCCCCGGGCGCCCGCCGCCCCTCGCCCACACCGGTCGCGCCCGACTTGAAACGTCCGAGCGAGCCGGCCGCTCCAGGTGGAGAAGACGAATCGACCATCCGCCTGACCCCCGGGGCCACCGGCACCGCGGCCACGCCGGAGATGATTCAGCTGGAGCTGGCCAACAATCTCTATGCGCGAAAGCAGTACCAGCAGGCTGCGGTCGAGTACGAGAAGTACCTGGGCCAGTTCCCCTCCGCGACCGAACGGCAGGCCGCGCTCTATCGCCTCGGCGAGAGCTACCGCCTGACCAATCGCCTCGAGCCGGCCACGAACTGCTACCGGAATCTGGTCATCGAGTCGCGCGAGACCGGCGAATTCGCCGGACCGGCCCACTACCGCCTGGCCGTCATCTACTACAATCAGCGTGACTACCGCTCCGCCGTCCCGCTTTTCCAGCGCTCGGCCACCCTGGCCAAGGCGAACGACGTAAAGCTGGCCTCCTACTACTACGCCGCGCTCTGCCTGGAAAACCTGGATCGGCGGGTGGAAACGCGCGAGCTCTACGAGCGCATTGCCGAGATCACCGGAGACAATCCGTACCGCGACTACGCCCGCGTGACGCTGGCCCGCCTGGCCTTCTCCGACGGCCGCAAAAACGAGTCGCTCCGGCAGTTCGAGGCGTTGGCGCGCGATGCTTCCAAGGAGAGCCTACGCCTCGAGTCGCATCTCAAAGCCGGTCTGCTGGCGGCGGACCTGGGTCTGATCGATGCCGCCACGCGCAATCTGCAGATGGTCATCGACTGGCCCAGCGCCGAGGCCACGCCGACCCAGCGGGCGGACGCGCGGGTCGGCATCCTGCGCATTCTTTACCGCGCCGGGAAATTCAAGGAGTTGCTCGACAACTACGCGGCCAACAACGCGCAGCTGACCGGCGAAGCCCGGGCCGAGGCTCTGCTGCTGGCCGCCAATTCGCAGCGGCAGCTCAACGACACGGCTCAGGCGCTGGCGCTCTACGATCAGCTGTTGAAGGAGTTCCCCCGCTCGCCGCAGGCCGGCGAGGTGGCGTATCAGCGGGTGGTCACGCTCTATGCCGCCAACGACTCGCGGCTGGAAAAGGCGGCCGATGCCTACCTGGCCACCAATCCAGAGCAGGAGAAGGCGGACAAGGTGAAACTGATCAAAGCGGAAGTACTGTTCCGAAAGGAAAAGTACCTGGAGGCCGCGGCCGCCTACGCGACGGTGACCGAGTCGGCTAACATCGAGCCGAAGTACCGCGCCGAGGCCGCCTACCGCATCGGCTATTGCTACGCGCAGCTGAAGCAGCCCGCCGGCGTCATCGAGGCGTTCTCCCGCTTCCTGCGCGCCTACCCGGAGAGTTCGCTCGCCGCCAAGGCGCTGGCGCAGCGCGGCCTGGCCTACCAGCAGATGCGCAACTTCAGCGCCGCGCTGCAGGATTTCAGCGCCCTGCTGGCCGATTTCCCGCGGGCCAAGGAACGCGAGTTGGCGCTGCGGCAAAAGGCGCTGCTGCAGGGGCAGACGGAAGACACCAAGGGGATGGTGGAGACGTTCAAGGTGCTGCTGAAGGATTTTCCGAACACGGAATCCTCGGGTCTGGCGAACTACTGGATCGGCCGCTCGTCCTTCGAAGCCAAGAATTACAAGGATGCCGTGCCCGCACTGCAGGCCGCGCGCAAGGACGACGAGTACAAGAACCGCGCCTGGCTGCTGCTCATCCTGAGCTACTTCAACGCCGAGGAGAAGGAACCGCTGGAGAAGGAGGTGCGCGAGTACCTCGCCGCCAAGCTCCAGCCCGCGGTCCCGGCGCAGGTGCTGAATTACGTGGGGTCGTATCTCTTCGAGACGCGCGCCTACGACCGGGCCGACCCCTTTCTGACCGCGGCCGCCGAGAGCCCCAGCAACAGCAATGCCGACGCCTGGCTGCTGGTGGCGCGGTGCCGGTTGAATCGAAAGGATTTCCCAGGCGCTCGCGGTGCGGCCGAGAAATACCTGGCCACCAAGCCCGAACGCGCGGCCGCCCGCGCCCAAGGCCTGCTGGCGCTCGGAGAGTCGCTGGTCGGGGAGAAGAACTTTGTCGAAGCGCAGAAGAATGCCGACGCCGCCATGGCCCTGCAGGCCGAAGGCAAGCTGAACGCGGAAGGCCGCCTGCTGCTTGGGCAGATCGCCCTGGCGAAGGGCGACGCGGCGGAAGCCGCCAAGGCCTTCAAGAGCGTGGCGGTGCTCTACGACGATCCCGACCTGACCCCGCGCGCGCTGGCCCTGGTCATCGAGGCCCACCGCAAAGCCGGCAACGCCGCCGAGGCCAAGAAGGCCGAGGA
>JAFEGM010000104.1 GCA_018240025.1 Verrucomicrobiota bacterium | reverse complement strand
AGGAGGAAGGAAAAAGGAAGAAGGGCCCGGTCGGGGCGCAACTTGGGGGGCCTGTCATCAGGGCGGCGTGACGTCACGCAGGGCTGTCAGCCGGTGGAAGGCGGGTATGGTCGGGCATGAAGATCGCCACCTGGAACGTCAACGGGATCCGCGCGCGCATCGACGAGGTGCAGAAGTTGGTCGAGACCGAGCGGCCGGACGTGGTTTGCCTGCAGGAGATCAAGGCGGCCTCGGACCAGGTCCCGGCGATGTTCCTCGAGCAGGCCGGCTATTGGACCTACTGGCACGGGGAACGCGGCTACTCCGGCGTGGCGCTGCTGGTGCGGCGGGATTTCGCGCCGAGCGCGCCGGTCTTCGCGCATCCCGACTTCGACCACGAGCAGCGCATCGTCACCGCGGCGATCGGCGGAATCACGTTCGCCTCGGTCTATGTCCCGAACGGCGGCAAGGATTTCCCGGCCAAGCTGCGCTTCTTCACCGCGCTCTCGGCCTGGGCACAGGGGCAGCTCGCCGGCGGCGCGAGCCTGCTGATCGCGGGCGACCTCAATATCGCCCGGGCGGAGATCGACGTACACCCGAAGGAGCGGCGCAAGACCACCGGCCAGCTGCCCGAGGAGCGCGCGCTCTTCGAGGCCGCCCTGGCGCACGGCCTGACCGACCTCGGCCGCGCGGCCGAGCCCGCCAACGAGCAGCTCTACACCTGGTGGGCGCCCTGGCGGTCGATGCGCGAGCGGAACATCGGCTGGCGGCTCGACTACCTCCTCGCCAGTGCCGATCTCGCCGCGCGCCTGGAATCGTGCGTCGTCCGCCGCGAGTTCGGCAGCAGCGACCACGGCGTGGTTCTCGCGCAGCTGCGCTGAGGGGCCGCGCCCACAACGGCGGCGGGTCGCGGCCGCTCCGCTTGCAGCCATCGACGACGCAATTCGGGCGGCCGGGCGGGGGCTCACACGGAGACACAAAGCCACAAAAGACCGAGGCCGATCGAGGTGATGCTCCTCCTCCCTTCGTGCCTTCGTGCCTTGGTGTGCCCTAACGAGAGTACTAGAGCAGCGGATGATGTCGCACGCGCTGCCGCCTTCTCCGCTCTTCCGCTTCGCTACTCCACCGTCACGCTCTTGGCCAGATTGCGGGGCTTGTCCACGTCGCAGCCGAGATGCACGGCGGTGTGGTAGGCCAGCAGCTGCAGCGGGATGACGGTCAGGACCGGAGCCAGGAAATCGAGCGTGCGCGGTACGGCCACGACCTCGTCGCAGACGTGCTCGAGCGGGCCGGTGGCGCCCTCGGTGCCGATCGCGATGACCGGGCCTTTGCGCGCCTTCACCTGCTCGATGTTGTTCAGGTTCTTGTCGAAGACCGCGTCATCGGGCGCGATGAACACGCTCGGGAAGTTCTCCTTCACCAGCGCGATGATCCCGTGCTTCAGCTCGCCGCTCGGGTGGCCGGAGGCATTGATGTAGGAGATCTCCTTCATCTTCAGCGCGCCTTCCAGCGCGACCGGGTAGTGGTACTGCCGGCCGAGAAAGAGCATGCCCTCGGACTTGGCGTACTTCGCCGCGATCTGCTTGATGCGGCCATCGAGTTCGAGGCAGCGGGAGACCTGATCGGGCAATTCCTCCAGCGCCTTGAGGATCTTCACGCCGTCGCCGAACGACAGGTGGCGAATGCGGCCGAGCAGAAGCGAGAGCAATGCCAGAATGACCACCTGGGAGGTGAACGACTTGGTCGCAGCCACG
The DNA here is from genome assembly GCA_018240025.1 of Verrucomicrobiota bacterium. GTDB lineage: Bacteria > Verrucomicrobiota > Verrucomicrobiia > Chthoniobacterales > SZAS-18 > SZAS-18. The sequence goes on along the minus strand of JAFEGM010000104.1, from coordinate 14,698 downwards.
CCGATCTCCGGGCCGGCGTGCATGTAGACGCCGCCGCCGCTCTCGCGGGCGATGGTGCTGGCGACGTTGTTGCAGATGCCCCGCACGCGGTGGCCGCGGCGGATGCCTTCGCGCAGCGCCGCCAGGGTATCGGCCGTCTCGCCGCTCTGGCTGATGGCGAGGATGAGCGTATCCTTGTTCAGCGGCATGTTGCGCCAGCGGAACTCGCTCGCGTAATCCACCTCCGCCGGCACGCGGGCCAGCATTTCCAAAATGTACTCGCCCACCATGGCCGCGTGGCAGGCGCTGCCGCAGGCGGTCAGGATGATCCGGTCGACGTCGCGCATCTCCGCCGGCGTCATGTTCATGCCGCCGAGGCGGGCGGTCGCATCCTCCTGGCTGAGCCGGCCGCGCAGCGCGTCGCGCANNAAGATCTCCTTCTGCATGAAGTGGGCGTAGTCACCCTTCTTCACCGCCTCGCCCGTGTACTCGAATTCGCTGACCTCGTAGTTGCCCCGCGCGCCGCCGCTCAGGGTCTGGATCTCGAACTGCCCGCGCTCGATCACCGCCAGGTCGAAGTCGTTCAGATAGACCACCTCCCGCGTGTGCATGGCGAAGGCGGCCGGGTCGCTGGCCAGGAAATGCTCGCCCTTGCCGAGCCCGAGCGCGAGTGGACTGCCGCGGCGCACGCCGATCATGACATCGGGCACGTCCGCATGGATGATGGCCAGCCCGTACGCGCCGATCGTCTTGTTGAGCGTCGAGCGCACGGCCTCCACCAGCCGGGCCTTCGAGGGCGGACCGCCCGCCTCGTCGTAGAGCATGCCGATGTAGTGGGTCAGGATCTCGGTGTCCGTCTGCGAGCGGAAGATGTGGCCCTTCTCGACCAGCTCCTCGCGCAACTGCTGGTAGTTCTCGATCACCCCGTTGTGCACGACCGCCAGCTTGCCCGACTGGTCGTAGTGGGGATGCGCGTTGTCGTCGGTGACTGCGCCGTGCGTCGCCCAGCGCGTGTGGCTGATGCCGATATTGCCGTGGGCCTGCTCTTTTTTGACCAAGGCCACCAGGTTGTTGATGCGTCCGACCGCCTTGCGGACCTCCAGCCCATGACCGTTGAGGGTCGCCAGACCCGCCGAGTCATAACCGCGATATTCCAGCCGATGCAGCCCGTCCAGAAGGATGGGAGCCGCCGGAGCTTTGCCGATGTAGCCAACGATGCCGCACATAAAGGGAAGGGTGACTGTCGCACCAACGAGCGACAGGGCAACCGCGGGGGAGTTTGGCCTGCGGCTGTGGTCGATGCGAGGACGAGGACGATGGCGCGAAAGCAGGTCTGTAGCTTATCGATCGCGTCAGCCTTTCGGCTGAGGTCGGGTCCCATCGCCTCAACCCCGCCGCTGACCAAACTTCCCTTCGACCTCGTCGTCGTCCTCGTCCTCGTCCTCGATTCGACCCAAAGCCGCAGGCCAATCCTTCCCCTCGTCCTCGTCGTCGTCCTCGATTCGACCAAAGCCGCAGGCCAACCTTCCCCTCGTCCTCGTCGTCGTCCTCGTCCTCGATTCGACCCAAAGCCGCAGGCCAACCTTCCCCTCGTCCTCGTCGTCGTCCTCGATTCGACAAAGCCGCAGGCCAACCTTCCCCTCGTCCTCGTCCTCGATTCGACCAAAGCCGCAGGCCAACCTTCCCCTCGTCCTCGATTCGACCCAAAGCCGCAGGCCAACCTTCCCACCAAAGCCTCCGGCCAAACTTCCCTTCTTGCTCCCTGCTCGATTCCGCGCACTTTCCCGCCCCCTTACTGCCTATGGTCCTCGAAAACATGCGCAAGCATCAGCAGCCGCTGATGATCATCATCACGGTGCTCGTGATCATCTCGTTCGCGTACTTCTTCAATCGCGCGGACATGAGCAAGATGGGCCGGGAGGACATCGGCGTGATCTACGGCCGCAAGGTCACCATCACGGAGATGCAGCGGGTGCAGCGCATGGTCCAGCTGGGCTACGAGCTGGGCATGAACAATCTGGTCAGCCAGGATTTTGCCTCCGATGCCAGCTATGGCTGGAACGTGCTCGTGCTGCACCGCGAAGCCCAGCGCATGGGTCTCGACCCGTCCGACGACGAGGTCAGCGAGGCCATCCAGCGCGTGCCCCGTTTCCAAACCAACGGCAAGTTCGACGCGGTCAAATTCGAGGAATTCACCACCCGGGTGCTCGGCTCGAAGGGCTTCGGCCTGCGCCAGGTGGAGGAAATCGTGCGCCTCGATCTCCAGCTCGGCCGCATTCGCTCGATGCTCGAGGCCACCGCCACGGTCGGCGCCGACGAGGTGCGGGCGGCCTTCGAAGACGCCTACGCCAAGAATGACGTGAAGGTTGCCCGCCTGAAGCTCGCCGATTTCACCGCCGCCGTACAGGTGAGCGACGAGGACGTGAAGAAGGAGTTCGAGGACCCGAAGAAGAAGGACTCCTACAAGCAGGACGCCAAGCGCAAGGTGAAGTACGTCAAGGTCGAGCTGACCGAGGAGGAAAAAAAGGCGACCGGCCCGGCTCGCAAGGACGGCCTCCAGCGCATCGCGAACAAGGCGGAGCAGCTGGCCGACGGTATGCAGGAGTCGGGCGCTGACCTTACCAAGGTCGCCACCGGCCTCGGTCTGGCCGAGCAGATCAAGGAGACGGCCGAGTTCGACCGCGCCAGCATCAATTCGCTCCCCGAGGCTTCGCTGCAGGGCTTCACGCAGGCCGCGCTTGCGCTGACCAACGAAAACAAGGTCAGCGAGGTGATTCAGACTCCCGATGCCTTCTATCTCGTGGCGGTCAGCGCTTGGACGCCCGAGCGCGCCCTGACGCTGGAGGAAGCCAAGCCGCAGATCGTGAAGAAGATCCAGCAGGAGCGCGCCCGCGTCGCCCTCAACGCCAAGATGGAAGAAGCGCGCGGCAAGGTCGTGGAGGCGATGAAGGCCGGCAAAACCTTCGACGAAGCCTGCACCGCCGCAGGCCTGAAGGCCGAGAGCTTCCCGCTCTACTCGCGCAGCGAGCCGAATTTCGAGTCGTCGGACGCCAGCACGGTCATCCAGACCGCCACGCAGCTGGTCGACGGCCAGCTCTCCAAGCCCCAGGAAACGCCGGACGGCTCGACGCTCATCCTGCTCGTGCGTCGGCTGCCGGCCGACGACAAGCGCTTCGAGACCATGCGCGACGCGATGGCGAACAACCTCAAGGCGCGGCGGAAGTCGCTGGCGCTGCGCGAATGGCTGCGTTCGGCCCGCACCGCGGCGGGCATGAACCAGACGGTCGACCTGCGCGAGTCCTGAACGGACCGCTGACGCCCATGGATCCCGCCCTCGACGAGCGCTTCGACGAGGGCAATCTGCACCTCGCCCTCGGTGAGTTGGAGGAGGCGGCTAAGTGCTACCGCGCCTGCGTGGAGCTGGATCCGGCCTACTTCGACGGCTGGCACGCGCTCGGCATGGTGCTGATGAAACTGGGCCGTTTTCCGGAGGCGATTGAGGCCGGGCTGCGCGCGACCAAGCTGCGGCCCAACGAGCAACTGGCCTGGTCCAGCCTCTCGCTCTTCTACGTGCGCAACGGCCAGATCGCCGAGGCCGAGGCCGCCGGGGCCAAAGCACGCATTCTTTCCTGGGGCGGCAAGGTGGTGAACGACGACGGCAGCGAACGCGATCTCAGCCCGCTCTGAGGCCGCCCACGCCGGTGTCGGACGGTGTCCGCCGCGATTCACGGCCGTTCCGACACACTCCGGACTCGCCAAACCCGACCGCTTTTGGGAGCAACACCTCGTGCCGCACGAACTGCTCGAACCCACCCCGATTGCGCCAGAGAGCGCACCGGCGGTGCCCGCACAAGCGGCCGCGTTGCCGACCAACGCCGAGGCGGCCAGCGACTCCGCGTCAGGCCCGGTTTCGCCCGCGGAAGATGCCGCGCTGGCCACCACGACCGAAGGCGCCGGCGAGCCGGAAGCAAGCCTCGAACCCAGCCCGGAAGTCTTCGATGGCGTGCTCAGCGATCTCGGCCCCGAATCGCCGGGCAGCCTGACGAAATCCGGTCCGAGCACACTCATTCTCACTGCCGACCATCGCCACACCGGCGGGACCATGATCGCCGGCGGCACGCTTCAACTCGGGCAAGGGGGCGAGTCCGGCTCGGTGCCCGGGCCGATCACGGTGCACGGACGGCTCGTTTTCGATCGGTCGGATGAGTTCGCCTTCGCGGGCCAGATCGCTGGCGCCGGGCGAGTCCGGCAGGCGGGCCCCGGACTCCTGCGGTTGACCGGCCGCAGCGCGGCACGCGGCACCTTGGAAATCGATGGCGCCGGCGTGGCGCTGCGCGGCGCCTGGGCCGGAGCGTTCGAGATTCTGCCGGCGCGGCGGCTGCAGCTCGAAAGCGGTACGATCGGGGCGTTCGGCGCGACTTCCTCCATCGCCCCCGAAGGCTTGGCCGAGGGCGTCGGGCACCTGCACGGCGGGCTGATCAACTACGGCACCGTCTGCGTGGACGGCGCCTGGAACGTGCTCACCGTGCGCGGCGGCCCCGTCACCAATGCGGCCGGCGGCACGCTGCGGGCCACCCGCGGCGCGATCCTGAACCTGTCCGGCGCCACGCTGCTCGTGAATCAGGGCGTGATCGACCGCATCTCCGGCACCATCCTGTTCCCGGCCACCTTCCGGAATCTCGGCCTGGTGCTCGATTCCAGCGTCGTGCGCGTCAAATCCGCCGCGCGTAACGGCGAGACAGTCGCCCTCAGCATCGAGAGCCACACGGGCCACACCTATCAGTTGCAGCGCGGCCGCAGTCTCGACCCGGACAGCTTCGTCTCGCTCGGCAAGCCCAAGCCCGGCCAGACGGGGCGCGACCTGCGTTTCATCGATCCCTTTCCTGAGGCCCAGGCTGGCTACTATCGCGTGGTGGTCGATCCGTAGCCGCTGGCCGCCCGGGGCCCGTCCGCTCCAGCAGAACCAGGCTGTGCTCCGCACCCGCAGCCAAGGCGATGATTTTACCAGGCATCGGCTCGGGCACCTCGCACTGGCCGTAGCGATTCTCGCCCCAGGCGTGCAGGCGGCCGTCGCGGCCCAGCACCAGGCTGTGGCGACGCCCCGCACAGATGGCCTGCACGTCGCGGAGCGCCGCGGGCGGCACCCGCATCTGGAGGGCGTCATTGTTGCCCCAGACGACAATGGAGCCGTCGCGCCGCAGGGCGAGATTGTGGAAGCCGCCCGCCTCCACGCGGACGATCTCGCCCAGATCGGCCGGCACCGTGCACTGGCCGTGGACGTTGTCGCCCCAGCCGACCAGCGAGCCGTCCTCGCGCAGCGCCAGGGTGTGCGCATTGCCGGCGCTGAGTCGACGCACGCCGCCGAGTCCGGCCGGGACATTGAGCTGGCCGTAGCCGTTGTCGCCCCAGACCACCACGGTGCCATCGCGGCGCAGGGCCACGCTGTGACGCCAGCCGGCGGCGATGTCCACGATGTCGCGCAGGTCGGGCGGAACCTCGCACTGTCGCTCCGCGCGCCGGCCCCAGGCCACGACCGTGCCGTCCTCCCGCAGCGCCAGGGAATGCTGGGCGCCCGCCGCGATGGCGCGGACGTTGGCCAGGCCGGTCGGGACGTTGATCTGGCCGGCGGTATTGAGACCCCAGGCGATGACCGTGCGATCGCGCAGCAGCGCCAGGTTGTGATCCCAGCCCGCGCGCAATTCGATGGCGTCGTATAATCCAGCGGGAATATTCCCTTGAGCCGCGTGGTTCCGTCCCCAGAAAGCCACCTGCGTGCCTCCGCTCGGCTCCGCGCGCTGGGTCGGGGCGGGCGGCGGCTCGGCGGGCGGGCGCAGCCACCAGCCACCCAGCGCCCCCGCGAGCGCGAGGGTCGCCGCGGCGGCCCAGCCGACGCGCCGTGCCCGGCTCGCTGGCGGCGCGACCGCGGCACGCAAGGCCGCGCGCATCTCGGCCGCCGTTTGAAAACGGCGCGCAGGCTCGTTTTGCAGGGCCCGGAGAATGCAGGCGTCGAGCGCGCCCGGCAGGCCGGGCCGCAGGCGCGAGGGCGGATCGAAGACGCCCTGCGGCAGCCGGCCCGTCAGCGCCTCGTAGGCGAGCACGCCGACGCTGTAGAGATCGCTCCGTGCATCGACCGGCCGGCCCGCCGCCTGCTCGGGCGAGGCATACTCGAAGGTGCCGAAGGTCAGGCCCGTGCGCGTCAGCCGCGCCTCGGGGCGATCCGCCGCCACCGCCAGACCGAAATCGGCCACTTTCACCATGCCGCCGCTGCCGCGCAGGATGTTGGAGGGCTTGATGTCGCGGTGGATGACCCCCTGCGCATGGGCCGCTTCCAGCGCCTGCAGGACCGCCTCGAGCACCGGCAGCAGTTCCTCGAGCGGGAGCGAGCCCCCCTGCAGCCGCTCGGCCAGGTCGGCGCGGTCGGCCAATTCCATGGCGAAGAACCAATAGCCGTCGCCACCCCGGCCGAAGTCGTGCAGCGCGAGGATGTTCGGATGCTGCAGGCTGCCGAGCAGACGCGCCTCCCGCCGAAAGCGGGCCACGAATTCCTCATTCTCGCCCAGTTCCGGTGGCAGCACCTTGAGCGCGACGGGGCGGTCGAGCGGCACCTGGCGCGCCTCGTACACCGCCCCCATGGCACCGCGACCGATCAGGCGCAGCACTTGGTAGCGCGGGCTCAGCCCGGCGAGTTCCGCCAGCGTTGGCGGGGTCCAGCGGTCGAGGCTCACCGCATCGGTCGACCGCAGCCCCTCGTCGAACAACCCACCGGGGTCGAGGCCGTGAAGGAGCGAGGTGGAGGGGCGCACGGAGCAGAGATTTTGCGCGAGCATGGCGCGACTGCCCCGGCGGGGGCAAGTGCGCTTGAATGCCGGGCCCGGTCGCTGCAGTCTGCCGACGCGTGGATTCGACCGCCTTTCCCTTGACCCGCTGGTCCGTCGTGGCCGCGCTGGGCACGGGCGCGGACCGTTCCAGCGCCGAGCGCGCGCTGGGCGAGCTTTGCCGGAGCTACTGGTATCCGCTCTACGCCTTCGCCCGCCGCTCCGGCCTCGGGCCGCCGGACGCCGAGGATGCCACGCAGAGCTTCTTCGCCGCGGTGCTGGAGGAGCGCCTCTTCGCGGCGGCCGATCCTTCCATCGGACGTCTGCGTTCGTTTTTGCTGAAGGCTTTCTCGCGCGATCTGGCCGACACCCGCCGCCGGGAACGTCGGCAGCGCCGAGGCGGTGGCACGGAGCACATTCCGCTCGAGGCAGCCGAGGAGCGCTTCCTCGGCGGGCCCGCCAGCGCCGAGCCCGCGCTGGAATTCGAGGCCGCCTGGGCCACCGCGGTGCTCGAAGGCGCGCTCGGCCGGGTGGCGGAAGATTACCGCGCGACCGGACGCGGCGAACTCTTCGAGGCGCTTCGGCCTGCTCTCGGCAGTGGCCAGCAGGAACCCGCAGACTCCGCTCAGTTGGCCGTGCAGCTCGGCCTGCAGCCGCCGGCCCTGCGCCAGGCCGTGACCCGGCTGCGCCAGCGCTTCCGCGCGGCCCTGCGCGAGCAGATTGCCGACACTCTGCGCGAACCGAGCGAGGAGGCGATCGACGACGAACTGCGCGCCCTGCAGGCGGTGCTGCGGCGCGGCTGAGATGCGGCCACGATCCTCGGCTCCCGCTGTCACAGCCGGGGACGAACGACGCAGAAGGAGGAGCAACCCTCTGCCCGCATGCTCCGTCTTCGCCTGCTCCTGTTCGCCCTGTTCCCCGTCCTGGCGCCGGCGGCCACGCTCTACGTCGATCTCCTCAGCGCCACGCCCACGCCCCCGTTCGCCACGCCGGGCACCGCGGCGCAGACGATCCAGGAGGCGATCGACGCCGCCGCGGACGGCGATCTCGTGCTGGTCGCGCCCGGCACCTACGAAATTGGGTCCACCGTGGTCGATGGCCTGGCCACCCGCGTGGCGCTGACGAAAGCCCTGCGCGTGGCCAGTCAGGCCGGCGCAGCCACGACGATCATCAAGGGCGCCGGGCCGGTCGGGGCCACCGCGGTGCGCGGCGTTTACGTGGGGCCGAACGCCGTCCTGGAAGGCTTCACGATCCGCGACAGCGCAACCGCTGCGACCGGCGACGTCCTGACGCAGCGCAGCGGCGGCGGCGTCCGCTGCGACGCCACTGGCCAGGTGCGGGCCTGCAGCCTGACCAACAATCGGGCCAGCCACAGCGGCGGCGGCGTGGTCGGCGGCACGCTCTTCGATTGCACCCTGACCAACAACTTCGCGGGCCTGACCGGTGGCGGCGTTTTTCAGGCCGCGCTGGAGCGCTGCCAGCTGATCGGCAATACCGCGCCGACCGGCGGCGGCGCCTTCGGCGGCAGCCTGAGCAACTGCCTGCTGGTCAGCAATTTCGGCACCGTCACGGGCGGCGCGGCGGCCGGATCGACCCTGACCCAATGCACCGTCACGTCCAACGCCAGCCTCGCCGGCGGGGCGGCGGGGCTGCGGGATTGCGTGGCGCGCAATTCCATCGTCCATCGCAATCTGACCGCCGGCACGCCCCTCAACTGGACCGGCGGCACGTTCGACCACAGCTGCACGACGCCCCTCCCGCCGGGTGCCGGCAATCTGGATGTCGACCCGCTGCTGCAGACCGGTAACGGCTATCGGCTCAGCCTCGCCTCGCCCTGCCGCGACGCGGGCGACCTGGCCGCCGCCGGGCCCAGTCCCACCGATCTCCACGGCAACCTGCGCCTGGCCGGCGCGTCGGTCGATCTCGGCGCCCACGAGGTCAATCTGACCATCACCAACGCCGCCGACGCCGGCCCCGGCTCGCTCCGCCAAACGCTGGGCGACTTCGCCGGCTCGAGCGAAGCTCCGACCATCGGCTTCGACAGCGCGCTGGCGGGCCAGACGGTGCTGCTGGCCAGTTCGCTCGTGCTCAGTCCGCCCCTCGGGCTCGTGCTCGACGCCACCGGCCCGGCCGCGCCGCCCGTGCTGCAGGCCGTGGCGGGCCAGCGCATCTTCCAGCTGACCGCCGGGCAATTCACCGTCCGCGCCCTGCGCTTCACCGGCACCACCGGCCCCGCCCCCGGCGGCGGCGCGCTGCACCAGACCGGCGGCACGCTCACGGTCGAGGACTGCCGGTTCGAGGATCACACCGGCATCTCCGGCGCCGCCATTTATCAGCAGGGCGGCAACCTCGCCGTCCGGCGCTGTGTCTTCACCGGGAATCGAGCCCTCGCCGGTCCGAGCAACGGCGGATCGGCCATCGCCGCAGTCTCCTTCGGCACGTTCAGCGCCTCGGACTGCCTCTTCCAGAACAACTCCACCTTCGCCACCGGCGGGATCAACAACGCCGGCTTCGGCGGCGCCGTGTATTGCGGCGGCGCGGGCTGGACGCTGACCCGCTGCACCTTCGCCGACAATGCCGCCGATCTCGGGGGCGGCCTCGCCTGCTCCTCGGCGTACGGACCCGGTCAGGTCGCCGCCTGCACCTTCGTCGGCAACCACGCTCGCCGGCTCGGCGGCGCCATCTGGAACAACTCCGTCCTCGAGGTCCTTCGCTCCACCTTTACCGGCAACGACGCTCCCCAGGGCGGCGCGCTGCTCAACCTGGCGGCTGCCACCACGCTCACGCACTGCACCGTGGCGGGAAACTCCGCCACCTTCCATGGCGGCATCGACAGTCAGGCGGGCAACACCGGGCTCACGCTGGCCTACAGCATCGTCTCCGGAAACACGCCGGACGACGTGCGTCATGCCGGCAATCCGGCCACGCTTGTCGGCGTCAATCTCGTCCTGCAGTCCTCCTTCAGCGTGTCTCCAACCGGCTCCGGCACGATCCTCGCCTTGGCCCCCGGCCTCGCCCCGCTCGGGAACTACGGCGGTCCGACCCTGACGATGCCCCTCACCGCCGACAGCCCGGCGCGGGAAGCCGGCGTCGGCTCGCCCAGTCTGGCCGATCAGCGCGGGCTCCCCATCGTCGGTCAGCCCGATCTCGGCGCCTACGAAGCCGGTACCTTTTCGGATTTCTCCGTTTGGATCCAGGAAAAGCTCCCCGCCGCCGCCACCCCGGCCGAGCACGACGCCGGCTTCGACTTCGATCGGGACGGCCAGACCAATTTCGAGGAGTGGCTGGCCCTGACCGACCCCGCCCGCGCCGGCGAGCGCTTCGCGGCCACCTGCCAGCTGGTGGCTGGCGCGCCCGCCCTCAGCTTCCGCTCCGCCACCGGCCGCCTCTATCGCCTGCAAACGAGCGACCAACTCCAGACCTGGACCGACGCGCCCACGCCCCCGCTGGCCGGCGACGGGAACGTCCTCACCTTCACCCTGCCGCCGCCCGGGCTGGCCCAACGTTTCTATCGCGTCAGCGCTGCGCTGCCTTGAATTCGGGCTTTACTCGCTCTGCGTCCGGCGTAGCATAGCAATATGAAAACCCGCATTCGGGAATTGTTGCATCAGGTGCCTTTTTGTCCGTTCACCATCCACATGGCGGACGGACGATCGTATCGCATCGAGCATCCGGATTTCGTGCTCGCCTCGGCGGCGGACACACCGCAGGTCGTGCTCGAGCAACTCGACGGCTCGACGCACCGGCTCTCGGTGCTGCTGATGACGAGCATCGAGGAGGATGCGCTGCCGGTCTAAGCAAGGGCGAGAGCCGCGCCCGGCGCGGCTATTCTTCCTTCTTCGGCGTCGGCATGACCACCGGGCCGGTGGCGGCCACGACGCCGCGGGCCTTGGCGTCCTTGATCTTGGCAGCGATCTTCTCGTCCGGTTCGAGTTCCTGGGCCTTCTGCCAGTAGTTGAGCGCCTGAGCCTCGTTCTTCAGTTTGGCGTAGGTGTCGCCGAGGTGATCGAAGACGGCGGCATCGGGCTCGCGCACGGCCTCGGCGGCGCGGAGGAGTTCGACCAGCGCTTTGTCGTATTTGCCGGTGCGGTAGTAGTACCAGCCCAGGCTGTCGAGGTAGGCGCCGTTTTGGGGATCGATCTGCAGCGCGCGGCGGATGAGTTCGCCGGCTTCCTCGAGGTTTTCGTTCCGGTCCACCCACATGTAGCCGAGGTAGTTCGAGGCCTGGGCCACGACTTCCGGCGAATCCTCCATGCGCAGGCAGCGGCGGAAGAGCTCGACCGCCTTCTCGATGCGCCCGGCGCGCTCCGCGGCCGCGCCCCAGTCGAAATAGAAGCCGCCGTTGAGCAGATTGTCCTGCACCTGCGCGGCCTCGATCGAAGCCTGCTCGTAGGCGGCCAGCGCCTCCTCGTAGCGCTTGGCGATGGTCAGGGCGCGGGCCAGCAGATAGGCGAAGCCGGGCAGGTCGGAAAAGCGGCGGCGGGCCTCGGTCAGGACGTCGATGGCCTTGTCGGGCCGCTTCAGGGGACCGGCGAACAGCTCGGCCACGCGTTGGTAGGCGCTCGGCTGGTTCGGCGTGAGCAGCAGTACCTGCTCGTAGTTCACCACCGCGCGGTCGTATTGCTTCTCCTGCTCGTAGATCTGCGCCAGCATCTCGTAGGCGTAGACCTTGGCCGGATCGGCTTTGAGGATGGCCTCCAGCTCGGCCACAGCTTTGGCCCGCTGATCGCTCTGGATGTAGCTGTAGGCCAGCTTCTCGCGGATGCTCGGATGCTCCGGGCTGAGCGAGAGCACGCGCAGATAGAGCGGGATTGCCTGCCCCAGCTGACCCGAGGCGGCGAAGTAGTTGGCGATCTGGTGGATCGTCTCGACCTCGTTGCCCGCGAAGGCGAGGGCCTTGTTGAAAATGGTGTTGGTCCGCTCGATTGCCTCCTTCGACGCCTTCTTGGCGTTCTCGCCGATCAGGATCGTGCGGAACATCTCACCCACCCGGAGCCAAAATTTCGGATCCTTGGAGTCCGACTTGGCCGCCCGCGCCAGCACGGCATTGACCTTGGCCGACTGCTCGAGCTGCGAGTAGGCATCCGCCAGGTAGGCGTAGGCCAGGAAGTTGTTGCCATCGAGGGCCAGCGCCGTCTCGGCCGACTTGGCCGCCAGATCGGGCTTGCGCAGGCTTTTGAGGAAGACGTAGGCCAGCGCCAGGTGCGCGCCGGGGTCCTTGGGCGCGGCCTTGATGGTATCGCGCAGGAGTTCGACCGCCTCGGTGCTGTCGCCACGGCGCAGGTATTCGCTGCTGACCCGCAGGGCCAGCGTCACGTTGGTGGGATCGGCCGCCAGCGCCTTGACGTAGAGCGGCAGCGCTTTCTCCGGCTCGCCGGCCTCCTCGGCCAGCACGCCTTTCATGAACAACGCGTACGCCTCCGCCTTCTTTTCGTTGGCAGGCGTCAGGGCAAGATCCTTGGCCGGCGGACGGTAGCGGTCATCGAACACGACCGCACGCTCGCCCGGCTCGGGACGATCCTTCTCCTTCCCCTTGGCCGGCGGGGCCTTGGGCGCAACGGCGTGGGCCGAAGCGACGGAAAAGGCCAGGAGTGCCCCGAGCACAAAACCCCTCACCGGCCGGCGAAGCGGACAGCCTTCTCCGAATCCGACGATGTGCATGGGAGTCTTGCCCGGTGCCCCTGGCCCGGCTGCGGCCCGCAGACTCGAACGAGTCGTAGGACGGGACCGCAGCATTCGGCGAAGCCGCGCTTAGGACTTGTAGCGCAGGCGCTTCTTGTGCCGGTTTTCACGACGGCGCTTGCGGCGCTTGTGCTTGGCGATCTTTTCTTTGCGCTTCTTCTTCAGGGAACCCATGGTTTCGGTGATCTGTCGTCTGCTGCTGCGGCTGGCAATCTCTGCCCCGAATCTCAGTACACCACCTTGTTCAGCGGATACTCGATGATGCCTTCCGCTCCGAGGAGCTTCAGCTGGGGAATGATTTCGCGGGCGATTTTTTCGTCAATGATCGTCTCAATGGCCACCCAGCCGGGAGTGGCGAGCGGAGAAACAGTCGGATGACGCAGCGACGGTAGGTTGGAGAGGAGCGTTTTCAACTGGTTTTCCGGGAGGTTCATCTTCAGGCCCACCTTGTCGCGGGCGTTGATGGCCCCCTGCAGCAGGATCTCCAGGCGGCGCGCCTTGGCCCGCTTCCAGTCGTCGCGCATGGCCTCCTTGCTGGCGATGAGCTGGGGGTAGCTCTCCATCAGGGTGGCCACGATGCGCAGGTTGTTCGCCCGCAGGGACGACCCGGTTTCGGTGATGTCGACGATGGCATCGACCAGATCCGGCACCTTCACCTCGGTGGCGCCCCAGGAGAACTCCACCTCCGCCTCTACCCCATGGCGGGCCAGGAAGCGCTTCGTCAGGCCCACCGCCTCGGTGGCGATGCGCTTGCCGGCCAGGTCGGCCACCGTGTGCATGGGCGAGGCCTCGGGCACGGCCAGCACCCAGCGGGTCGGCTGCGCAGTGGCCTTCGAGAACGGCAGGTCGCAGAGGACCTCGATTTCCGAGCCATTCTCTTCCACCCAGTCGCGCCCGGTCAGGCCGACATCCAGAAATCCATGCTCCACGTAGCGGCTGATCTCCTGGGCGCGGAGCAGCCGGATCTCGATCTCCGGGTCATCGATCGTCGGGCGATACGACCGCTTGGCGCCGCTGATCAGGTAGCCGGCCTTGGCGAAGAGCGTGAGCGTCGCCTCATGCAGGCTGCCCGTCGGAAGACCTAGGCGCAGCTTGGGAGTGGGCGAGACGGTGGATTCGGCATTCATAAACGGGCCGGTCGGTTATCACGGAATGGCCGCGCTGCAACGCCGTGGCAGCGCGATGACGCGGCGGAGGAGAAATGGGACACCCTCAAGCGCTAGATTTCACCCAATGCCCCTTCGGAGTGCGGCAGGAGCGCGCGACCCGCCAGGGCGCGCCCTGCCACTTTCGCCTTCGCCTCGGGCTGGATTTCCGCCACGAACCAGGTGTCCGGCTCGGCGGCCGGATGCCCCGCTCGGCGGCCGGATGCCCCGCTCGGCGGCCAGATGTCCGGCTCGGCGGCCACCGGCCCCGCGGATGATGGCTCGACATCCGTCAGGAACCCGACCTCCAGTTCGTCTTCGTCGGCCCCGCGGGACTGCGATTCGGTGATTGGTTCGCCGCCGCGTTAGCGCTCGGACCCTCAGCAATGCGTGCCCCCTCAGACTCGGCGCCGTGAGAACCCGCGGGCTCACATCGGCGCTCAGTCCGTCGGCACCGGGCCCGATCGACCGTCGCCACTACGCGGACACGACGTCCACCTGCAGATCGCGCATCGTGCGCAACCCCGGCGCATCCAGCCCGCGCAACGGCCGCGCCCCGGTCTTGCGCTTGGCGCTGAACCACGTTCGCCGCAGCGCGAAGAGCGACTCGATCCACGCCTTCTCGCCCAGCGCCACGCCGTCGCTGAAGTAACGCACCCGGCAGCGCAGCATTTGCCAGCGGCTCAGCTTCCCGCCCTTGGCGCGCACCTCGGCCACCTTGGCGGGTTCGATGCCCGCGCGGCCCACCGGACCGATCGTGCCCTCCTCGTCGATCAGGCCCTCGCGCTGCTCACCCTTGCCGAAGAGCCACACCCGGTAGTTCTCCAGCGTCCCCTGTTCCGTCTGCGGCCATTCCACGTGCGCCTCGCGGGCTTCATCGATCACCCGCAGGCCGGCCAACGCCTCCGCGTCGCCCGCCATGGCCGCCGCGTAGCCGCACCAGCGGTAGTAATTGTCCACGTCGTCGACCAGCTTCGCGCGCACCGGATTCAGGTCGATGTACGCCGCCATCCTCGCCATCGCCTCCCCGGCCGACTGCACCATCACGCTCTTGAAGCGTTCCTCCCAGAGCGTGCC
>JAFEGM010000103.1 GCA_018240025.1 Verrucomicrobiota bacterium | reverse complement strand
TCACCTCTCTCCACTCCGCTCTCACCTCTCTCCTCTCCCCTCTCACCTCTCACCTCTCACCTCTCACCTCTCACCTCTCACCTCTCACCTCTCACCTCTCACCTCTCCCGCCCCTTCGAACTTCGAGCTTCAGACTTCCTTCGAGTTTCGAGTTTCGAACTTCGAGTTTCCCTCGCTCCTCCGTCCCGCCACCGGGACCACCCCATCCCAATCTTGCGAGGGCCAGCAGGCGCTCCCAGTGTCCGCATCGCCCGGCATCGACGCTGCTCTCTCGCGCCTCCATGTCCCGCCTGCTCTCCAATCTCCGGGTCGCCTTGCGCCATTGGCGGCGGCATCCCGCCGTGGCGCTCATCATCGTGCTGTCGCTGGCGGCGGGGATCGGGGCGAACGCCACGCTCTTCGCGTGGATCGATGGCGTCATCCTGCGCCCGTTGGCGGGCACCGATCCCGCGCGCGAGATCCTCGCTTTCGAGCAGCGTGCGCCGGACGGGTCCTATCTGGCGACTTCGTGGCTCGATTACCGCGATTTCCGCGCTCGCGCCCGCCTCTCCGAACTGGGTGCCGCCACCGGGCGCCTGCTGGTGCTGCGCGATCCGCGGGCGGGCGCGGGCGAGCGCGCCCAAATTTGGGGCGAACTGGTCTCGCCCAACTACTTCGAGGTCATGGGGCTGCAACCCCTGCTGGGCCGCTTCTTCGCGGGCGAGGAGCGGACGGATCGTCCCGGCGGCGCGCCGGTGGCGGTGCTCTCAGCCCGGCTCTGGCGCAGTCAGTTCTCCTCCGATCCCGGCATCGTGGGCCGCACCCTCGAATTCAACCGTCAGCCGCTCACGGTCATCGGCGTCGCTCCCGACGACTTCCGCGGCAGCGTGCCGGGTCTGGGCTTCGAGGTCTTCCTGCCGCTCAGCATGGTCGGACCGGTGGCGGGCGGCGAGACCGGGCTCAATTTCGAGGACCGCAAGACGCGCTGGCTGACGCTGTTCGCCGCACCCCGAGCCGGCACCAGCGCCGAGGAGGCGTCGGCCGAGGTCGCTGCGATCGGTCAGCAGCTCGCCGGCGAGTTTCCACGCACGAATGCCGGGCTCTCGGCCCGCCTGCTGCCTTATTGGCGGCTGCCTTTCGGCCCGCGCGCTCTCCTGGGCCCGCTCTTCGTCATTCTGCAGGCCGCCAGCGTACTCCTGCTCGCCGTGGTGTGCGCCAATGTGGCCAATCTGCTCCTCGCACTGGGCGCCGCCCGCCAGCGGGAGTTCGCGCTCCGCCTCGCGCTCGGAGCGCCCGGTCGTCGGGTGGTCGGGCAGTTGCTGGGTGAATTCGCGCTGCTGGCCGCGCTGGGGGCTCTGGGTGGCATGCTGCTGGCCCGTTGGTTGACCGACCTCCTCCAGTATTTTCAGCCCACCACCCGCCTGCCGCTGGAACTCGGCGCGTCGATGGGGCTGGGCACTCTGCTCGTGGCCGCGGGGCTGGCGGGTTTCACTGTGCTGGCCGCCGGGCTTCTCCCGGCCTGGCAGGCCCGGCGGGCGGATCCGCTGACCGCCCTGAAGGACGGCGCCGGCACGCCGCGCCACGCCCTGCTGCGGCAGGCCTTCGTCGTGGCGCAGGTCGCGCTGGCGCTGGTCGCCCTGGTCGGTGCCGGACTCTTTCAGCGCAGCTTCGCGGCCGCGCGGGGGTTCGACCCCGGCTTTCAACCCGAGGGCACCGTCGTGGCGAGACTGATCCCCTCCGCCGCGGGCTACGACGCCGCCGGCGCGGTCGCACTGCTCGATCGGCTGCGGGCCCGGCTCGAGGCCACCCCCGGCATCGTTCGCGCGTCCATTTCGGACTTTGTCCCGCTCGGACTGGGCGGAGCGTCTTGGGAGGACGTGAGCATTCCCGGTTATGTCCCGGCCGCGGACGAAAATCTGAAAGTCTGGCGCAATGCGGTCTCCCCCGGACATCTGCAAACCCTCGGCTACCGCCTGCAGGCCGGCCGCGATTTCGCCGAGGCCGACAACGCTTCGGCACGGCCCGTGGCGCTGGTGAACGAGGCCTTCGCCCGGAAGTACTTCGCCGGGCGGGACCCGCTCGGCCAGGTCTTCACCGGCTGGGGGCGCGAGATCGCCGTGGTCGGGGTGGTGAACGACGCCAAGGTCTTTGCGCTCAACGAACCCGCGCGCCCGTTTTTCTGGGTGCCGAGCGCCCAGTTCTATCGCCCCCAGAATCAGACCTGGGTGCAGGTGCGGACGACGCCGGGCCTCGCCGACAGCGCGGGCCTCGCCATCCTGCGGCGCGAGCTGCACGCGCTCGATCCCGCGCTCCCCGTCGTCGAAGCGTTGCCGCTGCGGGAGTACATCGCGGCCTCCTCGTTCCAATTCCGCGTCGCCGCCGTGCTGCTGAGCTACCTGGGCGGCCTCACGCTCCTGCTCGCGGCCCTCGGGATCTACGGCATCGTCTCCCACGGCGTCGCCCAGCGCACCCGCGAGGTCGGCATTCGCATGGCCCTGGGGGCGCAGGCGCTCGAGGTCGTACGCCTCGTGCTGGCGCAGGGCTTCCGTCTGGTCGCGCTCGGGCTCGGGCTCGGTCTCTTGCTGGCCGCCGGAGCCGGCCAGGCCCTGCGCAACACCCTGCTCAGCGTCGGCCCGCTCGACCCCGTCGTCTTCGGCGGCATGGCCGTGCTGCTGGCCCTGGTGGCCCTCGGCGCGACTCTCCTCCCGGCCCGGCGCGCCACGCGCATCGACCCCGTCGAGGCGCTGCGGCACGATTGAGTGCACCCACCCCGCCGCGGATCGACTCGGCCGGGCGGCGTTGGACAGAGCGAAATCGGCGCCTCCGCTCTTCCGCGCCGAGGCGCGGCTCAGGCGCCGCCGCAGCCGATATCGCCGAAATCGGCACAGAGAGCAGCATTGCTTCCGGGCCGGGAGATGGTCTAATCGCGCGCCGTTTTCCGCGCCGTTACCCATGACCTCGACCTTCCGCTCCGCCCTTCTGGCTGCCGCCGCGCTGTTACCCGCGGTCGTCACAGCCGCCCCCTTCATTCCTGGTAACCTGGTCGTCTGCCGAATCGGGGACGGCTCGACCGTCCTGACCAGCGCCGCCACGCCAGTCTTTCTCGACGAATTCACGTCCTCTGGGACGCTGGTGCAGACGATCCTCCTGCCAACCACGACGTCGGGGGCGCAGCGCCAGCTCACCATGAGCGGTACCTCCACCTCGGAGGGCCTCATTTCGCGTTCCGCCGACGGCGGCTTTATCCTGCTGGCCGGCTATGGCGCCAATGCCGGCACGGCCAGCGTGGCCAACACCGCCGCCACCACGGTGAATCGGGTGATCGGCCGGGTGGGCGCGGACGGCAGCATCGACACGACCACGGCGCTGACCGATCTCTCCTCGGCCAACAACGTCCGGAGTGCGACCAGCACGGACGGAGTCGCGCTCTGGGCGACCGGCGGCGCGGGCGGCGTGCGTTACGCCCCGCTGGGCACGACGACCACGTCCACGCAGCTCAGCACGACGGTGACCAACCTGCGCCAGTTGCACGTGATCGACGGACAGCTCTACGCCAGCTCCGCCTCTGGCTCCTTTATCGGGGTCAATACGATCGGCACCGGCACCCCGACCACCTCCGGGCAGACGACCACGCGACTGCCGGGACTTTCCAACACGCTCAATCCGAGCCCGTATGGGTTCGTCCTCCTCGATCTCGATGCGGGCGTGGCCGGCACCGACGTGCTCTACATTGCGGACGACACGAACGGCGCGACGGGCGGAGTGGCCAAATACTCGCTGGTCGGCGGCACCTGGGTCCTCAACGGCCGCATCGGCGCGGGGGTGGACGCCTACCGTGGCCTGACCGGAGTATTCGCCGGCGGCGCGGTCACCCTGTACGCGACCCGCAAGGGCAACGAACTGGTGAGGATCACCGATACCACCGGCTACAACGCCGCCCCCACCTCGGCCACTATTGCGCCGCTCGCCACCGCGGCCGTCAACACCGCCTTCCGCGGCGTGGTCTTCGCCCCGATCGCGCTTCAGCCCGACCTGACCGTCAGCGTGGCGGCCCCGGCGAATGCCTCGGTCGGCGTGCCCTTCACGTACACCCTGACCGCGGCGAACAGCGGCGGCACCGCCGCCTCGGGAGTGACCGTGCAATTCACCCTCCCGGCTGGGGTGACCTACGTCAGCTCTGGCGGCAACAACGGCTTCACCTCGGCCGAGGCCGGCGGCGTGGTCACCTTCAGCGGCGGGAACGTGTCCCTGGCCAGTCCGGCCACGCTGACGGTCGATGTGACCGCCGCGGCCACCGGCACGATCACCCTCAGCGCGGGCGCCGGCGTCATCGATCCGGCCAACACGATCACCGAATCGAACGAGTCGAACAATTCGACCACCCAAACGCCGAGCACCGAGGTGCTGACGGGGCCGACGCCGACCCCGACGCCCACCCCGACGCCGACAATTACGCCCACGCCGTCGCCGACGCCGACCCCGACCGTCACCTCGACTCCGACGATCACCCCGACCCCGACGATCACCCCGACTCCGACGCCCACGCCGCGTCCGGTGGGGCCGTTCGAGAGCGGCAATGTGGTCATCTATCGCGTCGGCACGGGCACCGGCGCGTTGGTGAATACGGGCAGCGCGGTCTTCCTGGATGAATACACGCCGACCGGCTCGCTGGTGCAGAGCGTACCGATGCCGACCACCGTCAGCGGCTCGAACTTCCCGCTCATCGCCAGCGGCACCGCAACCTCCGAAGGGTTCCTGACCCGCTCGGTCGACGGGCGCTATCTGATCGCGACCGGCTACGGGGTGACCACCGGTGGCGCACCCGTGGCGGGGACCGATGCCGCGGTCGTCCCGCGCGTCATCGGCCGCGTCGGAGCCGACGCCAGCATCGATACGAGCACCGCGTTGAGCGACTTCTCCAGCACCAACAATCCGCGCAGCGCGACCAGCATCGACGGCTCGGCCTTCTGGGCCGTGGGTTCGAGCAGCGGCGTGCGCTACGCCACGCTGGGTGCGACCACCTCGACGCAGCTCACGACCGACGTCACCAACTTCCGCGAAGTGCTGGTGGCTGGCGGGCAGCTCTACGCCTCTTCCACCTCGGGCACGAATCTGGCCAAGGGCGTGAATGCGATCGGCACCGGCCTGCCCACCACGGGCCCGGCGGCCACGGTCCGTCTGCCCGGCTTCACGGACACGCTCGCTCCGGCCAGCAACGCGTTCTTCTTCGCCGACCTCGATGCCGGCGTGGCGGGCGTGGACACGCTCTACGTGGCCGATGAAGGCGCCGGCGGTCTGACCAAGTTCTCGCTCGTCGCGGGTTCGTGGGTCTCCAACGGCACCATCGGCGGCACGTCCGATCAGTATCGCGGCCTCACCGGTGTGGTCGCCAAGGGCAACGTGGTGACCCTGTTCGCCACCCGCAAGGGCGGCAGCACGGGCACCGGCGGCGGCGAGTTCGTGACCTTCACGGACTCGAGCGGCTACAATGGCGCCTTCGCCGGCACGCCGGTGGTCCGGGCCATCGCTTCGACCAACACCGCCTTCCGCGGCATCGCCCTCGCGCCGGTCAACAGCGGCGGCCCGACGCCCACCCCGACGCCGACGGCTACGGCCACCCCGACCCCGACGCCGACGGAAACGCCGACTCCGACCCCCACCCCGACGGAGACGCCGACACCCACCCCGACCGAGACGCCGACACCCACGCCCACGCCGACTCCGATCGAGCCGACGCCGACGCCGACGCCCACACCTACGCCGACGCCGACGCCCACTCCGACCCCGACGCCCACCCCGACGCCGGTGGCGGGCACGATCTCGGCTTCGACCTCGCAGGGACGCTTCGTCGACCTCGCCTACGCGACCATCCTGTCGCAGTGCACCGATCCGAACGGCCTGACGCTGACGATCATCAGCGCCGGTCCGACGAGCGCCCAGGGCGGCGTGGTCACCCTGACCGGCACCGCCGTGCGCTACGCGCCGCCGAGCCCGCAGTTCACGGGAGCCGATTCGTTCAGCTACACCATCCAGAACACCGCCGGGGCCACCGCCTCGGGGACGGTCAACGTGACGGTGAACCCGCCGGAGTTCCCGCCGAAGCCCATCACCATCGTGCGCACCGGCGGCATCTTCAGCGCCGGCTTCAACGGCGTGCCGGGGCTGACGTATGTGATCGAATACTCCGACACCCTGCCGGTGGTCACGTGGACCCAGTTGAATCCGCCCGGCACCGTCACCGCGGATGCGAACGGCTCGTTCACGTTCAGCGATCCGGGCGTCACGCCGAAGCGGTTCTATCGCGCGCGGCCCGCGCCGTGATCCGGCCAAGGCGCTGAGCGCCGGCTGACAGTCTCACTCCGCGAAGCGGCGGTCCGGCGACGGACCGCCGCTTTTGCTGAAAGGATGAAGGTGGAAGGTGGAAGGATGAAGATGCCGCAAGGGCCTGCCTCCTACCTTTCGCGCAGCTTGGCGTCGTCGCTTTCCAGGAGGTCGAAGATCTTCTGCTCGGGCTCCAGGCCGGAGCCGTAGTAGTCGAGGAAGGAGGCGGCCAACTCCGGCGGGACGTCCTTCACGGCGACGTTGGCGAGGAAGGCGTTGAGGCGGGCGAAGTCGGCCGGCGAGCGGTCTCCGCAGACCTGCGCGGCCACGGCGGTGTCGTCGGCAGCATTCGCGACCAGCGCCTCGAAGGCCGCGCATTCCAGCTTCAGCTTGCCGAAGACGATCCCGCTCATGCCGAGCCCGATCTGGTAGTCGCCCACGTTGCCGCCGGGCAGCTTGGCGCGGGCGATGTCGATCATGCGGGGCAGCATGCAGAGTCCCTGCAGCGTTTCGCGCGGAGAACGTGGCGGAGCGACGGTGAGGTCGAGGGGGGTCATGGGCGGCAGCCTACACCAGCGGCGCAGGGGGAAAACTGCGTGCGGCGACGTCGGACGGTGATTACCAAAAGGCGAGAGGGCCAGAGAACCAGAAGGGGGGAGTGGCAGATCGGTTCGGCATTCGACGGCGGAACTCGGTCGTTAGGGAGCTGCGACGAGCCGATAGAAACGTCGACCCGGGCGCAGGCGGGTGTCGGTCCAGGTCAGCGCGCCGGTGCCGTCGGCCAGCAGCGTGCCGGAGGCGTCGAGCCAGGCGCCGGAGAGGTCATCGCTCGCCTGCACCACGTAGGCCACACCCGGTAGCGCGGAGACCTGCAGCGTGGTGCTGCTCGGTCCGCCGAAGTTTACGGATTGCACCCGGGCGGAGGGCTGCCCGGCCGCGGTGACGAAGATCTGCACGGTGCCGCTGGCGGTCCCTCCGCGGCCGTCGGCGAGGGTGTAGCCGAGCGAGTCGCTGCCTACGAAACCGGCGGGCGGCTGGTAGGAGATCGTGCCGCCGACCAAACTGGCAGCGCCGCCCAGCGCGCTGGCGGCGCTGACGGAGACCACGCTGAGCGCGTCGCCGTCGGCATCGCTCCCGGCTGCGAGCAGGCGCGAGGTCGAGAAGGTCAGCGTCTGGCCCGCCGGGGTCCCGTAAGCCACCGCGCCGGCGACGGGCCGTCGATTGATCAGCAGCGTGAACGCCTGCTGGGCCGCGGGCGCGACGCCGTTGTCGGCCGTGAAGGTCAGGGCGTACGAAGCGCCCGGAAAGCTGGCGATCGTCCCCGCCAGCACGCCCGTGCCCGGCTGAAAGGTGACCCCCGGCGGCAGCGCACCGACGACGGCCAGGGTCGGAGTCGGCGAACCGCTGGCGGTGACGGTGAAGCTCTGCGCCAGACCGACCGTAAAGATCGTGGAAGCGGCGCTGGTGATCAGCGGTGCCGTCCCGCCGCTGGTGGTGAACGTCCGCACCGCGCCGCGCTGCGGGGCGAACTGCTCTGCGTTGTCGCCGCGCATGCGATAGTAGTACGTCGTGCCCGGCTGCAGGCCCGCCAGCACGGCGCTCACCGCCACCGGCGAACTCCCGCTGCCCACCGGCTGCGCCGTCGTCGCATTGCTCAACGTCGTCGGACTGGTCCCCCACTCGAAGAGCGCGGTCGTGGCTGCGCCGTTCGGCGCGACCGTGCCCTGGAGCGTCGCACTTCCGCCGCTGATCGCAGTCGCGGCCAAGGTCACCGGGCGCGGGCCGAAGCGAAGCCGATAGATTGTCCCGCCGCCGCCAGGGCCGCCGGCACTGGTGGTGCCGTACAGATTCGCATCGGCGCCGAAGACCAGCGCGCCGTAGCCCGGATTCGCCCCCGCCAGGGCCTGCGCACCGGGGCCGGTGAATTCGACCAGCGTGGTCAGCGGGCCACTGCCGCCGACCCGGAAGACGGTCCCGAAGTCCCGCGCGCCGCCCTGCTGGGCCGTCCCGTAGAAGAATCCATCCGGAGCCTGCACGAGCCCGGCCAGCGGCAGCGCGCCACGATTGGTCGCACCGGCCGAGGTGAACTCGACCAACGTGGTCAGCGTGCCGTCGGTGGTGACCTTGAAAATAGTACCGAAGCCGCCGGCCCCGCCGCGCTGGGTGGTCCCGTAGAGCAGTCCGTCGGCTCCCCGGATCAGCGCCCCGACCGGCGCGGCCCCGCGCGGATTCGCGCCGGCTCCGGTGAACTCGAGCAGGGTCGTCAGTACGCCCGTCTCGGTCACCTTGAAGAGCGTGCCGAAACCCGCGCCGCCTTCGGCGGTGGTGCCGTAGAGAAAGCCATCGCCACCCGGCAGCAACGCGCCGCGCGGCGCGGAGCCACGCGGCGCCGCGCCGTTGCGGGTGAAATCGAGCAGCGTGGTGAGCACGCCGGCCGGCGTCAGGCGGTAGAGCGTGCCGTAGTTCAGCGTGCCGCCGGACACGGTCAGGCCGTAGAGATTGCCGTCGGCCCCGACGACTGGCGCCGCCTGCGGACCGGCTCCGCGTGCAGCGCCGCTCGGGCCGGTGAAATCGACCAGGGTCGTGAGCGCGCCCGCGGCATCGAGCTGGAAGAGCGTACCCAGATTGCCCGACCCACCGCCGAAGGTGGCTCCGAATTGGACTCCGCCGGCGGCCGTCAGGCCCGCCAGCGAAGCTGCGCCGCGATTCGCGCCGCCCGGGCCGGAGAAGTCGACCACGGTCTGGCCGATGCCCGCTTCGTCGAGCTCGAAGACCGTGCCGAAGCCGAAGGCCCCGCCGCTCTCCGTGGTGCCGCGCAGGCGGCCGGTGCCCACCGGCAGCAGGCCGGCCGAGGGCCGCAGTCCGCGATTGGCCGAGCCGTCGTGGGCGAGTTCGCTCAGCGTCGTGAGCGTGCCCGAGCTGGTCAGGCGAAAGAGGGTGCCATTGCCGCTCACCCCGCCGACAGAGGTCGTGCCGAGGAGCGTGCCATCGGGAACCGGCAGCAACCCGGCCTGCGGGAAGGCGCCCCGGATGCCGCCGGCGGTATTGCTGAATTCGCGCACGACGCTGAAGGCGCCGGAGCCGGCCGCGAGACGGAAGATGGTGCCCTTGTCGAAGGCGCCGCCGCCGTAGGTGGTGCCGTAGAGATCGCCGCCGGACGTCTGGCAGAGCGGCGCCGCGGGATAGGCTCCGGCCCGCGCGCCCCCCGTGCCGGTGAACTCGATCAGGGTGGTCAACGCGCCCGGATCGGTGAAGCGAAAGACCGTGCCGAAGCCGGCCGCGCCGCCGGCGTAGGTGCAGCCGTAGAACGAGCCGTCGGCCGCGCGGCGCAGTCCCGCCTGCGGATACGCTCCCGGCACGCTGCCGGTGTTCTGAAATTCGAACAGGGTCGTGAAGACGCCGCCGCTGGTCACGCGGAAGACCGTGCCGAAGCCGGCCGCGCCGCCGAGTTGCGTGGTGCCGTAGAAGACGCCGGCCGCGCCCTGGACCAGCGTGCCGTAGGGCGTGGCGCCCGCGGCCGCGCCGCCGCTGTAGTCGAATTCGGCCAGGGTGGTCAGCGTGCCGCCGAGACTGACGCGAAAGACCGTGCCGAAGTCCCCCGCCCCGCCGGCCGAGGTGGTGCCGTAGAGCTGACCGTCGGAGCCGACCACGAGTCCGCCCAAGGGATATGCCCCGCGGTTGCTGGCCCCGTCGGAGGTGAAATTCACCAGCGTGGTCAGGGTGCCGTCCAAGGCGACGCGGAAGACGGTGCCGAACCCGAGCGTGCCGCCGTAGGTCGTCGTCCCGTAGAAGGCGCCGTCCGGTCCCAGCACCAGCGGCCCGCGCGGATTGGCCCCGCGCTGCACGGCGGCTTCGGGATTGAACGAAAGCACGACGGAGAACTCGCTGCCGTCCGCCCGCATCCGAAACACAGCGCCGGCCCCGAAGGTGCCGCCGAACTGGCTGGTGGACCAATAGGAGCCGGTGCCATCGGCCGCCCACTCCGCGGTCGGAAAGGCCGGCGGGGCCTGGAAGCCGAGTACGACCTCGTGCGTCGGGGCGGCGGACAACTGGCCGAGCGCCAGCAGCCCGGCCAGGCCCAGCCGCAGCAGGCAGGTGCGCATGGTCATGCGGTCCGCCGCCGCCCGCGCCAGCGCCAGGCCAGCACGGCGCCCACCCCCAGCGCGCCGACCCAGCGCGGGTCGGCCTCGGGCACGGTCGTGAAGTCGGCGAAGCCGGCCGCATCGGGCTCCGTGCCGCCCTCGGAAACGGTCAGCATGATGAGGTCGGCGATCTGTCCCTGCGCCGGCACTGTCCAGCCCGCGGTGAACTGTCCGTAGGACGAAGCCGGCAGCGGCAGGACGCCGTCGTAGTAATCCTGCGTCGAATACTCCGGGAACCAGCGCACACCGATCGCGGTGCCTTCGGTCAGCAGACTGCCGAAGACGAACGTGCGCACCAGCTGGCCCGGCACGCCGTTGAGGCCGGGGTTGAACGGATCGAACTCCTGCAGATCGAAGCCCGCCGCGCTGCCCCATTCGGCGCTGCCGAAGGAGAGCGTGATCAGCTGGTCGTCGCCGCCGACCCACGAGCCGGGCGTGACGGCATCGAAGACGCCGTTCGGCCCCAGATTGACGAACTGGATGAGCCGGTCGTTGGCCAGCAGACTGGCGCCGGCCGAGGTTCGCAGATCGGCCATGGTCAGGTTGATCTGCACGTCGGCGCGCGCCGAGGCGGCCAGACCCGCGACGGCGGCGACGGCGAAGGGAACGAGGAGGAAACGCATGACGCGGACGACGGCGGAGGATTACGGAGACATCGGCTGCGCCGGGAGGATCCAGTCGATGCCGGGGCTGTCGGGCTTCTTGCGAATGAGGATGGCCAGGCCGGGCGCGATCGAGACCGTCTGGCCGATGTTGCTGGCCTGCGAGCCGTAGCGCCGCCAGCCGGCGCCGGCGAGGAAGTAGTAGTAGGTGCCGGGCACCGGATTGTAGCCGGACGTCGCGCCGCTGTAGATGTAGAGCTGGTCCTGGATGTTGAGCCCGCTCGGCGAGGGCTTCAGCACACTGAGCGCCGGCTGGGCCACGTTGAGCAGGCCGGCGTTGTCCAGCAGCACCGGCTCCGGATAGGTGATGGCGGCATACACGTCGTTGCCGATGGTGCCGTTGCCCCCGGGGATATAGACCGAGAAGATCGTCTTCGGGACGTAGCCGTAGCTGACCAGCGAGGTGCTGATGCTGTTGCGCCGCCGCACCGCGAAGGAATAGCCGGGTGGGATGATCGTGTCGGCCGCGTCCGCCTGGGTCGGATCGCCATCGCGTCGCCAGCCCGCACCCTGCAGGAAGTAGTACACGGTCGGCGGCTTGTTCGAGCCGACCAGATTGTTGTCGAAGAAGCGTAGTTCGTCGGTCGAGCTGGTCTCGGTCGGACGGGGGTCGATCCGCAGCGTGGCGTCCGTGTAGCCGAAGAGCTGGCCGATGCTGGCGTAGGCCGAGATTTCCACCACGTCGCCGAAGCCGATCACGCCCATCGGGTGGTTCGTGAGGTCATCGCCCTCGTTCTCGAGGATGAGGGTCAGCGGCGTGTTGCCGACGATGCGATAGAACACGCCGGCGAGCGGACCGGTGGTGAACTTCGCGTAGTAGCGCATCGGCTGCGTGCCGGGCGCATACTCGAACTGGCCCGAGGTCCAGTTCGACCCGCTCAGCTGCAGGCCGTTGGCCGCGATGCCCGTCACGCCGCCGGAGAAGATCGGCTCGCTGGTGAATGGCATGGAGACGAAATTGTCCGAGGCACCGCGGATGGGCACGATGACTGCGCCGCCGGCCGGTGAGGAGACCGACTCGGCGGCAGCCGGAGCGGCGGCGCAAACCGCGGCGAGGAGAAAGCGGAGGAACGAGCGCATGGTCGCGGAGGTCAGGGCGTGGGATTGAGGGACACATCCAGGCGCAGAAAGCGCCGCGGGCGGCTGGTGGTCGAGAGCGGGAGATTGTCGCGCATCTTCACCCGCACGAAGCCGGGCTGCACGCCGTCCTGATCGACCGGCACGCCCGCGCCGGTCACCGCGGTCCAGGGGCCGTTGCGCGCGCTGTCCGTGCCCATGACGGCGAAGACGAGGGTCGGATCGTCCGTGCGCGCCTCGTAGGTGATGGTGGTGAAGTCGAGACTCCCCACCCGGTCCACCCCGATGCGCGGCCCGAGGTGCCCATCGGGCTTGGTCGGATCGAGCCCGAGCGCATACTCGAGCAGGTTGGGCAGGCCGTCGCGGTCGGGATCGGCGCGCTGGCCTACGATGGCCGGATTCGTCTCGGTGCCGAAGTAGCGCGCCAGCCAGCTGTCGAAGATCGCCCCGCTGGTCACGCTGACGAGCACCGTGCGCTCGGAAGTCGCGCGGCCGTCGGTCACGCTGAAGGTGACCGGGAATGCACCGGTCTGCGTGGTGCCGGGCGCCCAGTTGAAGACGCGGATGTTGGTGGCGGCCGGATGATTCGGGTCCGGCGTGAAGGTCGAGCCCGCGGGCGGATTGACCACGCTGAGCGTGACGCTGTCGCCATCGGGATCGGAGGCCTGCACGAGGAAGCCGAGGTTCTGCCCCGGCTTGGTGAACTTGTCTGGAATGAAGGCGATGATGGGCGCGCGGTTGCCGACGGTGGGATCGGCGTAGGTCACCGTGTAGGTCGAGGCCGTCACGTTCGCGCCGTCGAAGAGGTGGAAGAAATACTCGAACTGGTGCGTGTTCGGATTCTGCCGACGCGAGAGCCAGGCATTTTCCGGGCGGATGACCTTCCCGTCAGAGCGCACCACGCTGGTGAGGACCTTCGCCCCGGTGAAGGGATCGCGGTAACGCACGTAACCGAAGCCCGGCCCGCCGGGCATCGAGAAGGTGTAAACGCCGGCGCCGCTGCCCCCCGGCAGCGAGACGTCGCCGCTGGTGTGGTCGAGCACCGTCGTGTCCACGCCGGAGGATTCGTACACGCGGAAGTTCTGATACACGCCGCCCGTCTCGGAATCGAAGGCGAGGAAGTCTTTCACCTCGTCGCGTCCCGGCAGGTCGACCCGCACGTCGTGCAGCAGGAAGCGCGTGTGCAAATTCTCCGGCTTGATCAGCGAGGTGAGCTGCCCGCCCAGTTCGTCGTCGTGGGTCACGGCCGCGCTGAAATCGACGAACCGTCCGGCCAGAGTCGAGATCATGATCCAGCGCGCCACCCCGGTCTGTCCGCCCGCGGAAGGCGGCAGGTCACCGAAGTTGACGTTGAGGCTGTTGGTCCCGGGCTGGTTGTTCACCTCCGAGCCGATGATCTGGAAGCCGATGGCGAGGCCCTGCAGGTTTTCCACGATGCGCGGCTGGCCGGATTCGATGCGCAGGCGCTTGGCGGTGGCGTAGCCGATGTTCTTCACCCGCACGCCGAGGGTGTAGGGCTCGGGCAGCTCGATCGTGAAGGGCGTCTGCGGATCGTCGCCGACCACGTCGCGCGTAAGGAAGTAGTCGAGCTGCAGATTCGGCAGCGGCTTCACGTAGATGAAGTCCGGTGTGACCGAGACCCGCTGCACGTCGGAGGACGTGCCGATGCGGTAGGTGAGATCGGCCCCCACGAAATACACCTGCCCCGCCGGCGTCGTGCCGCCGGCCAGGATGGTCGGGATGATGAGCCAGGCGAAGCTCTGTGCCGTGCCCGCAGCCACACTCGGCGGCACGCCGCTGCCCTCCGGATTGAAGAAGAAGCGCACGCTCGGGTTCGTGTCGTTCGGATCGGTGCTGGCCACCACCGGATTCCCGGCCGCATCCTTGAAGGTCAGCGTGACGGTCAGGTCGTTCAGGGGCGCGGTGGTCAGGCCGTTGGTGATGCGCATGCGCGCCTCGAAGGCCTGCCGTTCCAGCGTGACCTCCTGCTGGATTTCGATCTTCACCCGAGCGCAGATATCCTGCGCCTGACTGCGGATCACCGGCACCGCCAGCAGCAGGAGGGAACCCAACGCGCGCAGGAGCGGCGAGGCGAAGGAAGGGAGGGAAGTTTGCATTCCAGGAAGAGAGTTAGAAGCAATATTCGCCTTTCAGGATGTCCCAGCGGTAGCCGAGGTCGACGCTTTCGGTCGTCTTCTCCTCGCCTTTCTTGCCGTACTTCTTTTCGTAAATGATCTTGGCCTCGGCGTAGATTTCGCCTTTCACACAGACCTTGATCGGATCGCAGCTGAAGCTGAGCGGCAGGCAGAGCTTGCACTTGCCCTTGGCCGAGCCGCTGAGCGAGCCGAAGACGCCGACCTTGACCTTGGTCCCGACGTAGCGGGCCAGCGGTCCGGTGGCGCCCTCCTTGACGCTGCCATCGGCGCCGCCGCCGATTTTGAACGAGGGGCTGAAGCTGAACTCGCCCTCGACGCAGGCTTCCGCGTCCTTGCAGGCCGGCTTGCTGATGGCCAGCGAGAGCGAAAGCTCGCCGGAGGCCGAGATCATCACGCCGCCCTTGAGATCGACTCCGAAGGCCTTGAACTCGGCGCTGCTGCCGCCGCCGCTCAGGCCGCCCGAGAGCGTGCCTTTGGCTTCGATGCTGAGTCCGCGCTTGCCGTCGCAACCCGGGCAGGGCGCCCAGCAGGTCTTGGCTTCGGCCGAGATCTTGGCGGAGAGCGTGAACTTGGTCTTGGTGATGCCGAGGAAAGGAATCGGCGGCCCGGGGAACTCCTTCTTGCCGAGCTCGAACTCGACCTTGGCGCTGACGCAGATCGGCGGCGGGGGCGGCGGCGGGCAGTCGCACGACTGCGCCTGCGTGCCTTCCGGATCGACCATCTGCAGCGGGGCGTTGTTGGCGAAGGCGTAGTTGTTGATGTCGCCACGCACCCCGAGCGGATCGCTCTGCAGATACCGGCCGAGCACCGGATCGTAGTAGCGCTGCAGGTTGTAATGCAGGCCGCTCTCGGCATCGAAATACTGGTTCGAGCCGCGCAGGTTGTTGGTCAGCGCCGCCGAGCCGGTGGCGGCGAGACGGCCGAAGGCCTCGTAGCGCGCCGACCAGACGACGGTGCCGTTGCTGGAGAGCAGCGCGACCGGCGTGCCGAGATGGTCGTTGGCGTAGAAGTAGTAGTTGCCGCCTTCACGCAGGAAGATCGGCTCGAGGCCATCGGGCTGATTCGGCCGATAGCCGTAGCTGCGGGTGACGGTCAACTGGCCACCGCCATCCACCTGCGCCTCGGCGACGAGGGCATTGCCGACCCAATGGAAGTAGGTACGCACCCCGCCCACGTCCTTCCACAATCGCCGGCCCAGCACGTCGTAGGCATAGGTGGCGACCGTCACGCCATCGCGCCGGATTTCGGTCAACTCCTGCTGCGGTCCGTAGACGTAGGTCGTCGTGCCGTTCGCATCCACGCGGGTGGTGAGGTCGCCGTTGGCATCGTGGCCGAAGCTCTCGGTGCCGAACGTGGCGATCTGATTGCCGGCCTGATACGTGATGCTCGGCACGCCGGAGACCGCCGTCCGATTGAAGGCGCGGTCGTAGGCGAAGGTCTGGCTCGGCACCCCGCTGACCAGCGAATTGACCGAGACGAGCTGGCCCATGGCGTCGTAGCCGTAGTTGGTCACGCCATCCAGCGTGGTGCGCTGGAGCAGCTGGCCGACTGCGTCGAAGGCGTAGGTCTCCTTGACCACCTCGTTGCCGCCCGGGCCGCGGAAGGTGATCGACTGCGGCTTCATCGGGCCGCCGTAGACGACCTCGCGGGTGACTCCACCGGGATAGCTCACGCGGCGCGGCGCATACCAGAAGAACTCGTTGTAGGTGATCGAGCCCAGGTCCGCGGCGCTGATCGTGGCCAGGTTCTTCCCGCCGGCATACGTGTAGCTGTAGGTGATCCCGTCGGGTCCGGTGTAGGTCTTGACCAAGTCGTTCTTCTGATAGGTGAACGCATGGCTCATGGTCAGCCCAGGGCCGTAGGTGGTCGTCTCGGTCAGCACGCGACCGTTGTCGTCGTACGTGTAGGCCAGGCCGGTCGTACCGCTCGTCGCAGTCAGCAGGCGGCCCACGTCGTCGTAGGTGAACGCGATCGTGCGGATCGGCGTGGTGGACGAGGGCGTCGGGTAGATGTTCTGCGTCGTGATGCGTCCGTCGCTATTCCAGATGAGCTCGGTCTTGCGGCCGAGGGCGTCGACCGACTGGGTCGGCTTGTCGGCGGCGTCGTAGGTCCAGGTCTGCACGCTGCCGTTGGCCAGCGTCTTCTTCACCAGCCGGTCGGCCCGATCGTACTCGAGGTAGATGGTCTGGCCGTTCGCATCGATGAGCTGGAGCAGATTGCCCCGGCTGTCGTAGACGAAGTTCCGGCGGTAGTCGCCGCCGCTGGCCAGCGCGACGCTGGTCGACGTCTGATTGCCGTAGCGGTCGAGCTCCGTGGTCGAACGCTCGCCCAGGCTGTTCGTCGAGACCTGCACGGCACGGGCCACATCCTGCGTGGTGTAGTCGACCGTCGTTTCCCCGCCGCCGGTGTAGCGCATGACCTTGCGGGTCAGCTTGTTGCCGGGGCCGTAGAAGTTGTCGACCGTGAAGGCCGGCGTGGTGATCTGCGCCACCAGATCCTGCCCGCCGCCTTCGTAGGAAGTCGTCAGCGCGTCGTAGGCCGTGGTGACCACATTGCCGGCACCGTCGGTCTGCTTCACCCGGCGGCCGTGGATGTCGTACTCGTAGCGGACTTCGACGCCTTCGGCATCGACCGCGCGGACGATGCGACCATCGAGGTCCATTTCCGTGAACGCCTGTGCGCCGTCCGGGCCGGTGGCGATCACCCGCTGCCCCACATAGGACATCGTGATCGTCTTGTTCAGCGCATCGGTCGTGGTCTTGATGCGGCCGAGGTTGTCGTACGTGAACGTCGTCGACTTGCCGCCCGGCGTGGTCTGCTTCGTCTGCCGCTGAGTCACCGGATCGTATTCGTAGACCGTCTCGTGATTGTTGCCGTCGATCTGCTTGATGAGGTTGCCGCGCTGGTCATAGACGCCCCGGGTCCGATGTCCCTCGGGATCGACGATGGCGACCAGCCGACGGAAGTCGTCGTATTCGTAGGTCGTGACGGCGTCGGGCAGAATGATGGCCTGTCCGTCCGGACCGGTGACCACATTGCCCACCGAATCCTGCACCGGTCCGCCCAGCACCGTGCTGCTGGCCACGCGCCCGAGGGCGTCGTAGGCCACCACGGTGGTGCGGGCCTGCGGCGTGCCGAAGGCGGCCACGCTGCGGGTCATGCCGTAGGGGCCGTATTCGTAGGTGGTGACCACGCCGCGCTCGTTGGTCTCCTTGACCAAGGCTCCGGTGGTGCGGTCGTACTCCCGCTTGTACGCGGTGCCGTCGGGATTCAGCGTGGTGGAGACGCGCCCGGCATCGGAGACCGTACGCACGGCGCGATTGCCCCGGCCGTCGCTGGCCTCCTCGGAATTGTCGCCGCGGAGGATCTTGAGGACGGTCACGCCATTCACGTCGACGCGCTTCTCGTTGCTCTTCGAATCGAAGTAGCTCTCGGTCACCTTGCCCGAGGTCGTGGTGACCTTGGAGTAGTACTCGCGCGTGGCCGAGTTGTAGCTGAACTCGAAGGTCTTGCCGCGGTTGTTCTCGTCCAGGACGCTGGTGACGTAGCCGAGGTTCGGATGGTAGGTGATGCGGCGCTCGTGCCCGTCGGGGAAGACCTTGGAAGTCAGCCGCTTCTGCGCGTCGTATCCGTAGGTCGTGGTCAGTCCGAGCGTCACGTCCTGCACCGAGGTCAGATTGGCGCCGGTATAGTTGTAGGTGACTTCGCCGCCCTCGGCGCTGGTCACGCGCTGGAGACGGCTGCTGCCGTCGTAAGTGAAGGTGAGCGCGGCGGTGCCGTTGTGATCGCGGATGAATGCGACATCGCCGGAGGCGCCCGCGCGGTATTCGATCGTGGCCTGCAGCCGCGCGCCGACGCCGAAGGCGGTCATCCAGCCGCGGTCGTTGAACTCGCGGAAGAGCGTGGTGACCGAGTCGTCGAGGCGCCAGCCGCCGCCCGCCTTGGGCACGATCGTCGTCGTGCCGGAGACGTAGTTGGTGCCCGACTTCGTGAAGGTGTTGCCGAGGAACAGCGCGGTGGCACCGTCGGCCGCGAAGACCAGATCGCTGAAGAAGCGGTTGAATTTCCACTCCGAACCGGTCCAGACGCGCGTGACCTCGAAAGTGGTGCCGATGGCGAAGCCGCGCAGGTCGGTGACCTCGTCGGAATACTTTCCGCTGACGCGATTCACCGAGCTGCCCGTCGGGCTCTTCTTGTCCTTATCCTCACAGCACGGCGAGGTGAAGGTGCCGCTCAGGCCGCTCGGGCCGCCGTTGCCGCCCGGCCACGGACCGCCGGGACCGTTCGGGCCGGTGTACACCGTGGGCGTGCCCGGCGGGCAGGCCGAGTAGCCGGCGCAGTAGGTGGCCGTGCCGGTGAAGCGCAGACCGTTGGCGCAGACGTACTCGTAGGGCACCTGGATGCAGGCCGAATACGAGCAGGGCGCGCCGCCGCCCGAGTTCGTCACGGGCTGCAGGCCCTCGGTGTTCGGCCGCGCGCCGGCCGCCGGGGCCGTCGGGCAGTTCCCGGCCAGCGGACTCAGGCAGCGGAGCCGGTAGGGGATGGTGATGACCTCCCCTGCCCCGATCGAACTCGGCACGGCGTCGAGCAGTTCGAATTGGAAATATTGATCGCTCGGCAGGTTCGGGATGCGCACGTTGTCGGCGCGCACCAAGCCGTAGTTCGTGATGGTGAACTCGCCCTGATAGACATCGCCCGCGCACATCTGCGGGATGTTGAGGAAGCCCGGATTGACCACCACCACCGGGGCCGGCACGTGGGTCTCGAAGGTGGCCGAGAGGATGATGTTGTAGCGATCCTGCAGGTTGATCGGCACGACGCTGAACTCGATGGACACGAGTTGCATGTTCATCGGCACGCTCTCGGTCGAGGTCACGCCCGGGCGGATGTCGATCTGGCCGGTGACCGGATCGTGGCGGTCGGCCGTAATGCGATAGCGGTAACGCCCCGCGGGCAGGCCGTAGCCCGGCAGCGGTTCGTGCGAGTCGCGGAAGTCGGCCTCGCCGTAGCCGTTGGTCGTGACCGTGCGGGTGAAGCTCGGCGTGGCCACGTTCTGCAGCGTGACAGTGGCGCCGCGTACGCCCGAGAAGGTCGGCGTCGGATGATCGGCGGTGCCGGGCGGGACGTACGCCGGATCAGGCTCGCCGGTGTAGAGGTCGAGGACCTTGAAGATGACATTGCCCTTCACGCCCGAGGTCATGGCCACGTGGATCGGGATGTTGACCGCCGGGGCGGTCGCGCTCTCCACGCGAAGGACGAAGAAGTAGTCGCCCAGCGGCACCGACGAAGGCGGCTGGAGGTTGAT
Organism: Verrucomicrobiota bacterium; assembly: GCA_018240025.1. Lineage (GTDB taxonomy): Bacteria > Verrucomicrobiota > Verrucomicrobiia > Chthoniobacterales > SZAS-18 > SZAS-18. The sequence continues at coordinate 5,794 of JAFEGM010000103.1, read as the reverse complement.
GCCCACATCACGGCTCTCGCCCAAGGCGAGCCCGCCCTGCGCCGCCGGCACCGTGAGGGTGATCCAGGCCGGGGCCGGCGCGTAGGTGTTCGGCGCCGTCTGCTGCAGCAGGCTGAGCCGGACATTGGAGAAGGCGGCCAGACCGATGTTGGAGAGGCGGATGTTCTCGGTCACCGCGCCCCCGGGATTGACGCCCGTGTCGAGGAGGGTCGGGCTGTAGCCGAGCACCGGCGTGGCCGTGACGAGTTCGTAGGTCACATTGACCATGCTCCAGCCGGTCGTGCCGCTCTCGTCCGAAGCCACGCGCACCCGGAGCGAACCCGTGCCGTTGGCCGTGTTGTCGGCCAGGAAGCGGAAGCCGAGCCCGCCCGACTCGCCGGGCCCGAGATTGATCGGCGCAGTCGGCGTGATGACAAGGCCCGGCAGGAACGTGCCCGATGGCGTCTGGTCCGCCGCCACATACTCGAGGCGCAGGTTCGTCGCGGTGGTGCCGCCGATCGCCCGGGCCGTCAGGTTGATGTCGTAGGGGTAATTCCGCGGCACGCGCAGTCGCACGGTCTGCGGATCGACGGTCACGCGATTGATCGAGAACGTCTTCTGGATCTGCCGTCCGTTCAGCTCCGGATGCGTGGCGTAGACCGAGTAGATGCCCGCCTCCCCCGGCAGCGGCCGGAAGACGTAGGCGAAAGCCCCGGCGGAGTTCGTCGTGACCTGCGCCGTGCGCTCGAAGCCGTTCAGCAGAATGCCGATCTTCACCGGCACATTCGGCACCGGCGTGCCGGCGAGGCGGTCGAGCGCCTGGCCGCTGATGGTCACGTTCTGGTCGCCGTTCGAAACCGCCGGCGACGCCGCGGCGATGCTGGCGCCGTAGGAGACCTCCGTCAGCGAAACCGGCACCCGCGCGGTGGGGCCGTTCAGCTCGACGCTGTCGGCCTGGCCGAGGTGGTAGTACACTTTGTCGACCTCCACCTGTGCGAAGAGGTTGAGCGGGGCCGAGGCCGGCACCGCGATGGTCAGCGCCTCGGAGGTGAACTGCGCGCCGCCGGGAATCCGGATGACGCTCGTGCCGTTGGCCAGCGTGACCACATTCAGGCCGCTGTTGAGCTGGATGGTCGCGGTGGCGAGCGAATTACCCTCCGCCGTGGTCAGGCGCAGGCGCGTGCGGTCGGACGGCTGGGTGCCGAAGTTCCGCGCGACCACGATCTCGATCGGCTCGGCCGAGGCATTGGTCAGCTGGAACTGCAGCTGGCCATTGCCGCCGCGCACGAAGCTGCCGGGCAGCACCTGCAGGTCGAGACCGCCGTCGGTCACGGGCACGGTCAGGCTGCGGACCAGCTGCACGGTCTCGCCGACGTTCGGCGTGACGATCAGCCGCGCCTCCAGGGGCGCACTGTTGCCGGTCAGGCTGGCGTAGCCGCCCACCACGACCTTCTGCAACGTGGCGGCGCCGGCCACGGCGGTGAAGGTGGGCGAGAGACTCGTGACGCCGCCGACATTGACCGAGAGCTTGGAGCCGGCGAGGTCGGTCGCTGAGCCGTCCACCACGCTGAAGAAGAGCGCGTTCATCAGGCCGCGGCGCACCACGGCGTCGGGCGCAAGCGCGAGGCTCGCCTGCGGCAGGAGCAGGGAGCGACCCGCGCTCTCCACGCCCGCCTGGTCGACCACCGTGACGGTGTAGAGGCGCTCGCCGCCGGTCGGGAAACCCGTGTCGACGAAGCTCGTGCCGGTCACCGGCGTGCTGCCGTTGAGCCGCACGCGACTGGCGCCCGCGCCGACGTAGAGATGATAGCCGACGAACGTGCCCGGCGGCGGGGTCCACTGCACCAGCGGCTTCTCGCCGTCGAGCTGGGTGATCGAGAGGCTGCTGACCGGGAGGAGCGAGGCGTTGAGATACGTCGACTCCGACGGGATCGACTCGTTGCCGACGGCGTCGAGCGTGGTGATGGCGTAGTACGGCTGCGCGGGCGTGGGAAACGGATCGGTCACCGCCGTCACGCTCACGTTGCTGGCGATAGGTGTGAGCCCGCTGGTCGAGGCGATGGCGCTGGCCGCGCGATAGATCCGATACTTGAACGGCCCCGCCTCGGCCGGCGGCTGCCAGGCGAGCTGCACGCCGTTGCCCGCGAGATTGCTGAGCAGATTGACCGGTCGGCCGGGCGCCACGGAATCGGCCGTGGCACTGACCGAGGGCGACGACTGCGCGCCCTCGCTGGTCTGGCCGTTGGCGGAGCGCTTGGTGGCGATGGCGTAGCGATAGGTGCCATCCACGCCCGGAGTGTCGGTCGTGGTCACGGTGTTCGGATCGTCGAGATCCGCCAGGGCGGTGAGCGTGGTGCCGTTGACCGACGAGCGATACAGCCGGTAGCCGGCGGCATCGTTCACCTTCGACCAGGCGAGTTCGATCACGCCCCCGGCGCGTCCGGTAGCGACGAGTCCGGCGGGCGGCGGGAGATCGGGCAGAGCGCCCTGATAGACGAGGTAACGGTTCGCCACCGACGCGGCGATGCGCGTGCTGGTGTTCTGCAGATCGTCGGTCGCGGCGAACTCGAAGCTGAGATCCTCGGGCGCGGTCTGGCCGGCATTGGCCGGAAGCAGGAAGCTGGCCTCGAAGGTGCGCGCGTCGCCGCCGGGAGTCAGGGTCAGGGCCGTCGGCGTCGGGTGCGAGCTGCTGAGCCGATACTTCAAGGTCGGCGAGCCGAGGGGCGCCTCGCTGAGCTGCACCCGCACGGCGAGCGAGGCCGGGCTCGGGTCGTTCTTGATCGGCACCGCCGGCGAGAGTACCACGAGCGAGGTGAGGTCGGGCCCGGTCGTGTCGATCTCGATCGTGCCGCCGCTCTGGATGGTCGAGCCGCGATTTCCGGCTGCATCGCGGGCCGAGAACGTGACTGCGCCCGTGCCGCTCGTGGTCGCGGTGGTGAGGATGAGCACGCCGGTGTAGCGTGTGTCGTTGACCTTGGTCAGCTCGATGGGCAGCGGCGCGCTGCCCGGCGGGGTCACGCTCAGGAACGGCGTGCTGGAGGCGGGCTCGCTGAGATTGAGCACCACATCGACGAAGCCCTGGCCGTAGCGCGGGGCGCGGTAGCGGGTCGGATCGCGATGCGTGAAGACGATGCTGGTGGCGATGGGCGCAGTGCGATCGACGCTGCCCGAGACGCAGGCGGAGAGAGAGCCCGTCGTGCCGGCGGTGTTGGTGGTGGTGAGCGCGTAGTAGTAAGTGCCGTCGGGCTGCGGGAAGTCATCGTAGCCCAGCGCCGTGACCGCGGCGGCGAGGCGCGTGGCCGCGGCGGGATCGGTGAACGGACTGGTGCTGCGATAGACCGCGTAGCTGCCGACGCTGACTCCGGCGGGCGGACGCCATTGCACGCGCAGTCGGCCACCCTCGTAGGCGAGCACCTCGAGGCCGGTGGGAGGCGCGGGAATGGTGCTGTCGAGCAGGACGCGGACGTTGGCGGAGCTCGGGCTGTCGCCGGCGCGATTGGTCGCCACGGCGCGCAGATCGTTGTCCCCTTCCTGCAGCGTGACGGTGGTGGTGAACTCGCCGGAGCTGCCCACCGGCACAGCCGGCGGGACGCGCACGCCGCCGAGGAAGAGGGAGACCTCGGTCTCGGCCGGGGCCGTGCCGCGCACGGTCAGGAGGCTGCGGGAAGTGGCGCTGTTGTTGGCCGGCGAGGTGATGACCGGCGCGAGCGGCACCGCCAGGCTGAGCGTAAGCGAGCGGGTCAGCACACTCGAGATGCCGTAGGAATCGTAGCCCGTCACGGTTAGCTGATAGGCTCCGTCCGGCAGCGCATTGACGCCCCAGATCGCGCTGTAGCCGTCGGCGCCGTTGAGGTCGGTGGCATTCAGGACGGTGGCGCCATCCGACACGCGCTGGACGAGGAAGACCACCCGCGAGACGCCGGAGGAATCGGTCGCCTGCACGCTGAACTGGCCGGAGCGCACGATGGTGGCGCCGTCGACCAGGCCGCTGTTGGCGAACTTCAGGTTGGAGAGAATGGGGCCGTCGTTGTCGACCGTGATCGTCACGACCTGCGTGCTCGCCAGCGGCGGGGTGCCGTTGTCGGTCACGCGCACGGTCACCGGGACCGGGCCCGAGGGTGTGGTCAGCGGCACGTTCCAGCGGAAGAAGCCGGTGGCGGGATCGATGCTCGCGCCGGCGGGAGCGCCCGGATCGAGGCTGAAGGTCAGCGACTGCACCGGAATGTCCGAATCCGAGGCCGCGACCGTGAAGGTCAGTTCGTTGCCGGCACCGATCGTCTTGGAACCCACCGACGTGATGATCGGCGCGGAGTTCACGTCATTGACCTGCACGTTGAACGACTTGGCGTCGGTCAGCGCATTGAGCGGGCCGTTGTCGGTCACCCGCACGGTCAGATTGTAGCTGCCCGGGCCCTGCGCCTCGCTCGGGGTCCAGGTGAAGACACCGGTGTTCGGATGGATGGATGCACCGCTCGGCGCGCCCGGAGCGAGCGAGTAGGTCAGCGTCTGCCCGGCGTCGGGATCGGCGGCACTGGCCGCAAACGTCAGCAGCGTCCGCTCGTCGACCACGCGATCTGGCAACGCCGCCAGCGCCGGCGGGCGGTTCAGATGCACCACCACCGAACGCGTCGCGCTCAGCGCCGGCGTGCCGTTGTCGGTCACCCGCACCGTGAAGAGCACAGGCGTCGCCTCGGGATTGGCCGGCGTCGTCCAGCTGAACGCGCCGGTCGTCGGGTGAATCGTGGCCCCCGCGGGCGCGTCGGCGTCCAGCGAGTAGGTCAGGGTCTGCGCCGGCAGATCGGCGTCGGTCGCGCTCGCGGTGAAGGTGACCACGTTGCCGGCCACCACGGCCTTGGCCGAAATGGCCGCCAGCGTCGGAGCCAGATTCACCTCGTTGACCGTCACGCTGAAGGTCTTGGCGTCGCTGAGCGCGCCGAGGACCGCATTGTCCGTCACCCGCACCGTGATGTTGTAGGTCCCCGGGCCCTGCGACTCGGTGGGCGTCCATGTGAAGACGCCGGTCGAGGGATGGATCGATGCCCCGCTCGGTGCGCCAGGGGCGAGGCTGAAGGTCAGCGTCTGGCCGGCATCGGGATCGCTGGCCGAGGCGGTGAAGGTCAGCAGCGTCTGCTCGGCCACGGTTTGATCAGGAATGGCCGCCAGCACCGGCGGACGATCGACGTAGATCTGCACCACGCGGGTCGCGCTGAGGGGCGGCGTACCGCTGTCGGTCACCCGCACGGTCAGGGTGAAGAGGGAGGCCGACGGCGCCGCCGGCACGTCCCAGCTGAAGACACCGGTGGTCGGATGAATGCTCGCGCCGGCCGGGGCATCGGCCTCGAGCGAGTAGGTCAGGGTCTGCGCGGGCACGTCCACATCGCTCCCGACCGCCGTGAAGGTCAGCGTGGAACCGGCCACCGCCGACTTGGGCGCAATGGAGGCAAGCGTGGGCGCGACGTTCACCTCGGCCACGGTGACCTGAAAGGTCTTGGCGTCGGCCAGCGGCAGATGCGCGTCATTGTCGGTGGCTCGCACCGTGATGTTGTAGACCCCCGGGCCCTGCGCCTCCGTGGGCGTCCAGGTGAAGACACCCGTGCTGGCCTGAATGCTGGCGCCGCTCGGCGCGCCGGGGGCGAGGCTATAGCTGACCGACTGGCCGGAATCCGGCTCGGTGGCCGAGGCCGTGAAGGTCAGCAGCGTCAGTTCGTCGACCGCCTGATCGGGAATCGCCGCGAGCACCGGCGCGCGATTGACGAAGATCTGTACGTCGCGGCTCGCGCTCAGCGACGGCGTGCCGTTGTCGGTCACGCGCACG
>JAFEGM010000102.1 GCA_018240025.1 Verrucomicrobiota bacterium | reverse complement strand
GGGTTCGAGTCCCAGTCGACCCAAGCCTCGCGCGAGGAAACATCGGGGTCGGCGGCCGAAAATGCGGCCCAGACTGTAACAAGCAGTGTAACACGTTCGCTGCTGGCAAAGGTCTGCCGACGGGTGCACACGGAGGACGACGTCATCGGCCGTTCGTGGTTCCTCGTGCGGGAGACCCCGGAGGAGGTCTGGACGACGGATCGGCACGCGTCGGCGGTCTGGGAGTGGGAACAGGCCAATGAGATTGCGCGCAGGTTGGGCGCCTTCCCGGTGGTGGTCGAGCCGGAATCGGCCGAGGTCATTGGCTGCATCGATTCTGCCAGGCCACGCGGCCAGGAGGTGAGGCCCAGCGGCGAAGCTCGGCGGTTGGCCGAGTATCAGAAGCGGCTGGAGGCGCTGAAACTGGCATGAGCGAGTTTCGCGACATTCAGACGCTGGTCCTGGGCGGCGTGCGCAATCACCGCGCGTTCTATCAGGGGGAAGGGGTCACCTGGGAATCGCCGCTGGCCCAGCTGGTGGAGGCTGAGGAGTCGACGGGCGATGACTTCTTCGCCGAGCCGACGCGCGAGGACGAACGACTCGGCGACTTCACGCGGCTGCTTCTCTACCTGTTCGGCGGCGGGCCTGACCCAGTCGCCATGCTGCAGCGGACGGCGGCCGCGGTCGCGGCGATCAGCCCTGCACTGTCGGCCACGATCAGCCAAGACGAGTTCGCCCGGCTGCTGGGCGAGAACAGGGCCAGCCGCGAGTGGCGCATGCGGAAGATCTTTGGGCAGCGGGTGGGGCACGTCGACAAGTTCATCCTCTACATTCGGAATCGCCTTGTGCTGCGCGGCCGGGCGCCAGCCCTGGAAGCCGCGCCCTGGACGACGCCGGACATCAGCAAGGCCGAGAGGGCACACCGGACGGTGGTCGCGCAGGCTCAGGCCGTTCTGGGCGGTGCGGCAAGGGCGAAGGACTGCGAGCGCATCCTGGCCTTCTTCGTCGGTGAACACGGCCCGCGGGACTGGCGGGCGGTCGTGCAGCGGGTGTTCGCGGTGGCGCAGGTCCTTTGCCCGGCGGCGACCGGGTTCATGAGCAAGAGCGACGTGGCGCAGATGCTGGGGGAGCGGAAGGCCTCGGCCAGCTGGCGCGCCAAGCGAGTTTTCGGGGCCCTCGGCGTGTTCGTGCCGGGGAATCGCGGGGTGGAAACCCAGCAAAAGAACGCCGAGCGCGCCCGCGAGCGGCACGCCCGCCGCCGCTCCCGCCTCGAGCGGCAAGCAACCATCGGAGCCTGACCATGAGCAAAGCCAAACCCAAACTCACCAGCGGGGACAAAGCGCACAACGCCAAGCGCTGCGCGGACTACCGGAAGCGCAAAAAGGCCGGCCTGAGCCACGCGCCGACCCAGCTCCTGGCCCTCGACGACATCGTCGTCGTGGCCAATCCGCGGAAAAAGTTCCCCGAGGGGGCGCAGACGGAGCTGGTGGAGAGCATGCGGGAGCACGGCATCCTGCAGCCGCTGGTGGTGCGGCACCTGCCGGCCGGCAAGTTTGAGCTGATCGCGGGCGAGCGCCGGCTCAGGGCTGCGCGCACGCTCGGGTGGCTCGTCATCCCGTGCTCGGTGCGAACGATGGATGAGCGCCAGGCGGCCGTGCTGCGGGTCTTGGAGAATCTGCAGCGCCTGGACCTGAGCCCGATCGAGGAAGCGCAGGGATTTGAGGCGCTCCGGGCTGAGGGGATGAAGGTCGGGGAGCTGGCGGCGCTGGTGCACAAGACGCGGCAGCACGTCCACCGCACCCTCCGCCTGCTCAAGCTGCCGGAGAGTGTGCAGACGTTGCTCGAGGACGGCTCCATCGATCGCTCGATCGCGGCCGTCATCGCATCCATCGAGGATGACGCGAAGCGGGCCGAGACCGCGGAGGCCATTGCCTCGCGGGGAATGAGCTATCGCCAGGCGCTGGCGTTCCTTCGGAACAATGCCGGCAAGCCTCTCGACGGCGTCGCCTGGGATCTCTTCGACGCAGAACTCGAGCCAGCCGCTGGCTCGTGCGACGCCTGCCCGAAGCGGTGCGGCGACGTCTGCCCTGACATCGACTGCTGGGAGCGCAAGCGGCGCGGCTGGCTGACGCGGGAGCGCGAGAAGTTTCAGGCGCAGGGGGTCGAGGTCATCGACGAGGAGAAGGTGTTCGGGCCGCGCGGCGAGCTGAAGCCGGTCGGCGTCGTGGTCCTCGACGACGAGGTCGACCCCGGATTTCTGAAGCCCAGCCGGCGGGACGAAATGAAGCGCAAGACCTGGGATGAGCTCATTCCCGGCGTCACTGCGCCGGTGGTGCTCCGCGGCGACGGCACCGTGACGCGGGTCCTGCCGATCGATGCGGCCTACGCGGCCGCTGCCAAGGCGGGGCATAAGGGTCTGTTCACTCGCACGCCGGGCGGCGACTATGAGCAGCAGGAGCGCGAACGCCGGCTGAAGGCGCGCGAGGCCAAGATTGAGGAAGCCATCCTTCGCGCCCAGATCGCCTCGGACCTCGGCGCCATCGACCGCGGTCTCGTCGTGGCGGAGGATTTCTTCAAGGTGCCTGAGGTGCTCTCCGAGGCCCTGCTGACCGAGTTCGCGAGTGAGGCCCCGGCCGCGGAATACTTGGACCCGGAGCTGATGCCCGAGAGCTGGAAACTCGCGAAGCACGCCGACGAGGGCGGGGAACTCCACGGCGGCAGCAAATGGCGTCTGGCGGTCGCCATCATGTTCTTCGGCGACGGCAAAGGCCCGACGACTGGAGGCCTGCAGCTGGTGCGGGGGCTCGGCATCGAACTGCCCAAGATCTCCACCGCGCGGGTGGAGGCGATCCGCGCCGAAATCGAGGGCCGCGAGCCTGTGGAGGAGCCCGCCGAGGCTGCTGCGGCATGACGGAAATGATCGTCGACAACTTCGCCGGCGGGGGCGGTGCCTCGGTCGGGATCGAGCTGGGCCTCGGCCGTGGGCCGAACCTGTGCGTGAACCACGACCCGGAAGCGATCGCCATGCATGCGATCAACCACCCGCAGAGTCGGCACCTCTGCGAGGACGTGTTCGCGGTCGACCCGCGCGCGGTCTGCGGCAGCCGGCCGGTCGGGTTGGCTTGGTTCAGCCCGGATTGTAAGCACTTCAGCAAGGCCAAGGGCGGTAAGCCTCGGAGCAAGAAGATCCGGGGCCTGGCCTGGGTGGCGGTGAAGTGGGCCGCCACGGTTCGCCCCCGCGTGATCATCCTCGAGAACGTCGAGGAGTTTCAGGACTGGGGGCCGCTCCTGGCCGATGGCTCGCCCTGCCCTCTGCGCAAGGGGCGCACGTTCCGGCGCTTCGTCGCGCAGCTGGAGAATCTGGGCTACGCGGTCGAGTGGCGCGAGCTGCGCGCGTGCGACTACGGCGCGCCCACCATCCGCCGCCGGCTCTTCCTCATCGCCCGCTGTGACGGGCGGCCCATCGTCTGGCCCGCGCCGACTCACGCGGCGCCGGACCGCGCGGGCGCGCTGGGGCTGCTGCCCTGGCGCGCCGCGGCGGAATGCATCGATTTCTCGCTCCCGTGTCCGTCGATCTTCCTGAGCAAGGAGGAGGCGCGCGCAATCGGCGTGAAGCGCCCGCTGGCCGAGGCGACCATGCGGCGGATCGCCCGCGGAGTGCGGCGCTACGTCCTCGAGGCGGCTCGGCCGTTCGTCGTTGGCGTCGGTGGACGCATGGGCCAGTCGCCCGCGCGGCCGGTTTCGGCGCCGGCGCAGACGCTGACGGCCAAGGCGGACTCGTGCCTCTGCGTGCCCCACATGACGAAGTTCCGGACCGGCAGCACCGGCGCCGGCATGAACGAACCGGTCCCGACCGTCACGGCGGCGCATGCCCTGGGCGTGGTCGAGGCGCAACTCGCCCCGTTCCTGACCGAGCACGCGAACGCCAGCGGGCAGCGCACATTCCCCGCCGACGAACCGCTGCGCACGGCCTGCGGGGAGGTGAAGGGCGGCCACTTCGCGGCCGTGGTGCCGACGCTGATCCAGACTGGATACGGCGAACGGCCGGGCCAGGCGCCGCGCGTGCCCGGCATTGAGAAGCCGCTCGGAACGGCCGTCGATGGCCAGAAGCACGCGGTGGTCGCCGCCTTCCTGGCCAAACACCAGAGCGAGCGTCACCCGGGCGAGGTGCAGGCCGCGCCGTTGACGGCCCCCGCGCCGACCGTGAAGGCGACAGACTCCAATTCCGTGGTGGCGGCGAGCCTCGTGCGGCAGTTCGGAACGTCGACCGGCAGCAGCGTGAGCGCGCCCGTCGGCACGATCATGGCAGACGGCGGCGGCAAGACCCAGCTGGCCGTCTCTCACCTGCAGGCCATGGGCGAGAACTCGGCCGGCAGCGACCCGCGCGAGCCGTTCCAGACGGTGCTCGCCGGCGCCACCCGGTTTCACGAGGTCCGCGCTTTCCTGATGAAATACTACGGCGAGGGCGGCCAGGATCAGACGCTGCACGATCCCGCCCACACGATCCCGACGAAGGACCGGCTCGGCCTGGTGACGGTCGAGGGCATCGACTACGCCATCACGGACATCGGCCCCGGCACGGATCTCGAAGTTGCGAAGCGGCTTGGCCGGCGGGCAATCGGGATCGAAATTGACGAGCGGTTTTGCGAGATCGCTGCGTCGAGGCTTTCGCAGGAGGTCCTTGCGCTGTGAGATCCAGACTGCAGATCGCCGAGGAACTGCTCGGCCATCCGCTTGAGGATGGCGAGTTTGCCCCGTGCCCTGGCCGCGATCTGCACAGCAAGGGCAGCAATCGGCGCGAATTCCGGATCCGCCTCGACGGTGCGCCGACCGCGTTCTGCTTTCACCAAAGCTGCTCGGACAAGGTCGAGGAGTTCAACAGGGAGTTGCGCCGGCGGATCTGGTTCGAGGAGAATCCGCGTGGCCGGCGGGAGGACATCCCCGCGGCCTGGGGCGGTGACGCCATCGCGGCCGCGCCGAAGGGCGAGGCGAAGAAGCGGCCGCCGATCAATCAGGAGAAGGTGGACGAGATCTGCCGTCGTGCGGGCCCAATCACCCCCGATTGGCTGCGCCGGCGGTCCCCGATCGATCCCGTCGGGGTGGGGCCGCAGGAGTTCCTCGAGGCGCTGCTCAATCCGGGCGAGCGGGTGCTGATCTTCACCTCGCTATGGACGCAGGGCTGCTTCGGCTATGAGGTGGGCCGAGGAGGGTTTCGCCTGTCGCAGGACCGGCACGTGCGCGGCGTGAAGAGCGCGCTGCCCCTGGAAGGGCGCGAGGGCATCTGGTGGCTCGTGCAGCCGGTCAGCGGGCAGTGGATGATCAACCCGAAGGCCTTGGCGGCCGACAAGGCGAAATACACGCGGCGTTCGGACTGCAACGTCACCCGGTGGCTGCACTACGTGCTCGAGGGTGACGAACTTCCGCCGGAGCAATGGCTACCGGTCTTGGCCACGCTCCCGCTCCCGATCTGCGCCGCCTACACGTCCGGCGGTCGTTCGGTGCATGCCCTCATTCGCTCCGAAGTGCCAAGCAAACCGGAGTGGGACCAGCAGCGCGACGTCGTCCGGCAGGTGGTTTGCCCGCTCGGCGCCGACCCGGCCGCGCTGACGGCCGTGCGCCTCTCGCGGCTGCCTGGCTGCATGCGACTCGGCACGGCGGGCAAGGATGGCCGCTACCACCGCTACGACGCGCCGCAAAAACAGCGGCTGCTCTACCTTGACCCGGCGCCGTCGGGTGAACCCCTACTGCTCCGCAGGGAGCTCCGATGAATGCCCGACGAAGATCAGAAGATCCAGCTGCCCCTCGACCTGGTGCGTCGCCTGCTCCCCTTCGCGGAAGCGCAGGGAATCGACCTGCCGCTGGCGTCGCGTGAGGCCCCCCGGATCGATCTGACGCAGTCGGTGAAGGTGATCGCCTACAACCTAGGCCAGATCCTGGCCGCGAAGGACATTTATCTGCGGGGCGACCAGATCGTGACGGTTGATCCGGATTCCGGCGAGGTCGAGCCGATGACTGCCCGCCGCTTCACCGGGTGGGCGGAAGACCACGTGGCCATTGCCTGCCCTCGAGGCGGCCGCACGCGGGAGAGCATGAGCCGCGACGAGGCCGAGGTGTTCCTTGCGCAGGACATCTTCCGCCGGCAGCTCCGCCCGCTCATCGGCGTGCACCTGATGCGACTGCCGGTCATGCGGGCCGATGGCCGGCTCAAGCTGCTGCCCTACGGCTACGACGTCGAGAGCAAGATCTTCACGGCCAAGTCTCTGGAATACCCGCTGGATTGGACCGTGCCGCAGGCGCTGGAATGGCTGGAGAAGCACGGGGAAGGCTACCCGTGGGTGTTCCCCGAGGCCTTCGCCGAGCGCAAGCTGCGCAACTGCAGATCGTGGGCGGTGCACCTGGCCGCAATGATCGGGTGCTACCTCCGCGGCTGCTTCCCGGCCGGCACGCCGAAACCGATGATCGCCTACTTGGCGAACCAGCAGGGCACGGGCAAGACCACGCTGGCGGAAATGGCGCTGGTGCCGGTGTTCGGCACAGCCTCGAGCACCGACCTGCCGGCCCGGAACGACGAAAAGCTGATCGCAGAGTTGCAGACGGCCGCCAACACGCTGCTTCCCTACCTGTTCTTCGATGATATCGGCGAGCGTATCGCGAGCACGGCCCTGAACCGGTTCATCACGGCGAGTTCGCATCAGGCCCGGGTCATGGGCGGCAACACGGAGATCCGCACGGTTCCGCAGATGACGCAGGTGTTCACGACCGGCATCGACGTGACGCCGACTCGCGACCTGCAGCGCCGCACGCTGGTGGCCGAGCTGTTTCTGGCCACCGACGTCCGCGGTCGGCAGTTCCCGATCCGCATCAATGGCCGCTATCTGGCTCGGCGTGACGTGCGCGCCAATTTCCTCGCGGCCATGCACGCCCTGGTGTTCGCCTTCGAGACCGCGCAGGAAGCGCAGCGGGAGGCAGGGCAGGAGTTGATCCGTCACCCGTCCCCGCTCGAGTCGTTCGAGGAATACACGGACCTGGTGGCCTGCATCGTCATCGCGGCCGGCTATCCGGACCCTCTCTCGCCGCCCGAAATGGTCGCCGGCGGTCGCGCGGACGAGGACGACATGCGCGACTTCCTCATCGCTGTGGCCTCCGACACGGCCGGCGACTGGGACTATTCGCGCGAGGATCTCGTCGAGGAAGCGCGGAAGCGCGACATGATCGGGAACCTGGTCGGCGCCCAAGGCGATCCCCGGATGGACGCGAACGCCTCGAAGCGCTTCGGCCGGCAGCTGCAGAAATGGCGCGATCGAGTGCTGGAGACCAAGGAAGAGGAACCAAGGCGCTTTCGCTGGGGGCACGGCCGCAACAAGCACGGGGCGAGATACCCGCTCGAATTCCTCAAGGGCGACGACGACAAGCCACCTCCTGCGCCGTAGGCGCCGATCTCTGCGCTGCCGGCGCGGTTGATCAAGCCCCGTCCCGACCGATGCGGCGAAGCCGCCGCTTCCTCTGACTGACGAGTCCGCTGCGCTGACTCGTCACCGACTCTGCACTCCTCTCGCCACCGCGAGGAGGGACTCGCCACCCTCGCGCCCTCGATCGCCATCGCCTCGCCGCGTCGCGCTCGCCTTTTTGTGTTCGCAGTCGTCTCGTCACCTCGTCTCGTCACCCTCTCTCGTCATCGGTATAAGGCAGGTTTACCAGAGTGCTGGTGGTAAGAATGTAGAGAGTGCTGAATAAAGGTGAGTCTTCCGCTTCGCTAGATAAGGGAAGGCGCTTCCCCGCGGACTACCCCGCCGTAAGGAATCTCTTCACCGCGCTGCCCTTTTCGGACTCGGGAAGCCTCGAAACCTCGCGTCGCGCGCAAAAATCTGAAAAACGGCTTCCCTTCCCCTCTGTATTTGACCGGGGAAGTGAGGGTGAACCACGGCGAAGCGCTCGCGCCAGCAAAAACCCCGGAGGAAATCCGCCGGGCGCGCGTCGTCGTGCTGCTGGATCGATACGAGAAGGGCGAGCGGCTGCCGGCGGCGGACCTGGAACTGGTCGAGGCGGAGCTGGCGCGGCTGGCTCCTGGCAGTGGCGCGGCGCCGGCCGACACTTTCGAGCTGCGCGCTGACCTCCCGGGACCGTCGACCTACCGGCCCTACAAGGAATACGCGGTCACCTATGAGGTGTCGGACCGCTCGATCAAGGCCTGGGTGGCCCGCGGCCGCGATGCAAAGGACTGGCCGCCCCTGAATGAGCCGCACAAGATGGCGGATTGGTATGCGCGGGTGCTGAATGCCAAGATCCCCCCGCGGCTGGTAGCTCTCGCTGAGAAGGGAGGGGGCGCGGCGCCGGCGCCGGCAGGGGAGGGGGCGACCGCGCAGCCGGCGGCAGGAATCGACATCAGCGCCATGGTCGGCCAGAGCGTCGAGCAGCAGATCGAAGGGCTCCGCCAGGCGGTGGCCGCCTGCTTCCAGGGGCTGTGCGAGGCCTACAAATCGAGCCGTCCTGAGACCATTGCGACCCGCGAGAGCGCATATCAGCGCGCCATCGCCACGCTTCAGAAGCTGGAAAGCCAACAGGAGGAAATGCGCCGCAAACGTGGCGACTACATCCTGAAGTCCGACGTCGACGCCGATGCGGCCACGCTGGCCAATGCGCTCCGGTCGATGCACCGGAGCATGGTGGAGCGGGTGCGGGCCGCGCTGACCGACCTCGACCCTGCGATCGTCGATCGCGTCGCGGCGGCCGTCGAGGACGTGCGCCGCTCCGAGGAGGCGCTATTCCGGGCGCCGCACACCCTGCCGTTCCCGTCCCCCGATGTGGCACACGTCCGCGCTGCCTGACGCTCTCGCGCGCGCGTTCGCGGCCCCGACCACGGTCCGGGTGAGTGAGTTCGCGGTCGCGCGTGTCTTCCTCAGCGAGAAGCAGAGTCCCGGCCACGCCGGCCCCTACAAGATCGCCCTCGCGCCCTACGGGGTGGGGATGATGGACTCCTGGCTGGATCCAGACTGGGACGAGGAGCACTGGATCAAGAGCGCCCAGGCCGGCGTGACCGAGATCGCGCTCAACATCGTGCGCTTCATCATCGCGCACACGCCGACGAACATCGCCTACGCGGTCGAGTCGGACGCCGAGGTGCGGAAGATCTCGCGCGTGCGCCTCATCGAGACGCTGCGGTCGATTCCCGAGATCGCCGCTCGGCTGCCCAGCAATGACGACGACCTGGCCGCCGGCTTCTTGAATTTGCGCGACATGGTCGTGCACTTCCTGGGCTCGCACGCCACCGGCGCATTCGAAAATAAGGCCCTCGGCGCCATCTTCCTCGACGAACTGGCCAAACACCTGGCCAAGCCTGGCTCGCCAAACACGGTCAACCTCGCGCGGGAACGCTTCAAGACGCTCGGTAAGGGCCGCCGCAAACTCTACACGCTCACCAAACCCGGCGAGCAGCGCGGCATCGAATACCGCGAATACATGACGGGCACGCGCTGCAAGTTCAAGCTGCCGTGCCCTCACTGCGGATCGCGCCAGGAGCTGGTGTTCGAGCAGCTCCGTTATGAGCATTGCCGGCGGGAGGACGGTAGCTACGACCTCGAGCGGGTGCTGGCCGAGACGTGGTATGAGTGCTCGGCCCAGGGCTGCCGCATCGAGCACTGGCGCAAACTGGGCATGATGCTGGCCGCCGTGGAGCTGCCGGGCTACGGCTGGGAGCGGACCAACTTCGATACCGGCGAGTTTGCGCCCCACCCGCGGAAACGGTCGCGCCACATCAGCGACCTCTACTCGATGTTTTGCACCTGGGGTGAACTGGCCTGCGAGTGGATCAAGGCGGGCGACGATACCTCTGCCCAGGCCGCCTTTCGCATCGGTCGCCTCGGCCTGTGGCCTGAGCTGCAGTCGGGCTCGATCGCCGAGCAGGCCTTGCGCCGGCTCACGCGGCCGCTCGGCCTGCTGCCGTATCGGCGCGGCACGCTGCCATTCGTGCCGTGGCTCGTCTCGCTGCAATGCGACGTGCAGGACACCTACATCAAGTTCGTCGTCGGAGCGTTCAACGCGGCCGGCGACTGGTTTTTGGTCGATTACGGCATGGCGACGGACTTTGGAAAGCTCCTGGCCGACGTAGCCGAGAAGCCGGTGGCCCTGCCGGAAGGCCAGACGCAGCTGCCACAGGCCCTGGTGATCGACGAAGGCGACGGCAAGCGGACGGACGAAATCCGCGCGTTCGTGGCCGCGGCCGATGACCGCTTCCTCTACGGTGCTTACACCACTAAAGGCGCGCGCAGCAAAGAGACGAAAAACCCTGTCTGGCGAACGGACGTTGTCTTGCCCGGCGGAGAGAAGAAGCCGGCTTATTTCTTTCGGGACTTCCTCATCAAGCGGCAGTTCTACATCACTCGCATGAAGCGGCTCATCGAGCTGCTCGGGAAGCACGATCGCGGGGCCCTCGACGAGGAAGAGAGAGAGCAGCTGAACCGTCTGCCAAAGATCTGGCTGCCTGTCGATGCCACCGAACCGCTGTTCCGCGAACTATCGGCCGAGAGGCTGGCGATCGTGAATGACCGTGAGGTGTTCCTCGACCCTGAGACGCGCAACGACTGGGGCGACGCGTCGAAACAGGCGCTGGTCATCTGGTTCATGCTTCGGCCGGCGTCTTGACCGCGGGAAATAGCATGGCCGAGTCCTACGACGCGCAGATCGACTACTACATCAGCTACTGGCGCCGCAAGGTGGCCGCCGGTTCGATGACGCTGACATCGCTGCGGACGCTTGCCGATACGCTCTACAGCGTCGACGACACCGAGGTCATCATCACCGAGACCGGTTTCGAGCGCGGAGTGCTCAACAAGGGGGTGGTGAACATCCCGAAATGGGCGATCGGCGCCGCCCTCGAGGCCCTGATCCGCGAACTCGACCCCGACGCGCCGGCCGTGCCCGCCAGCGCGCAGGGCACTTCGCGCGGGAACAGCATGGTGCTGGTTTGACGATCGCTCGAAAAATGAAACTGAAGTTCTCTGGCATTGAGCCCTTCCATGACCCCGGCGTTTGTGCCCTAACGCCAGCCCTCAGCATTGAGGCAGCGTATTGCGATTGTTGCGACTCGCCCGGAGCGTATGCGGTCTCTCTGCGCTGGCTGTGGTGGGGCATCCGCGCTGTGTTTGCTGGCGGGGCTCACTGACCGACCTTTGACCCTCGCGCGTTCGCGTGAGCAAGCGCGCCCGACTTCAGCAACGCCAGGCCATCGCCGCCGCGGCCGCCGCCCGGCCGGCCATGGTTCAGAGCGGCCCCGATCTCCTCGCCGGCAACGTCCAATTGATCGGCAGCAGCGGCTATCAGGCCGCGTGGAACACTCACCAGCGCGGCTATCTTTGGTGGCCCACCACCGATCCGCAGCGCGAGGTCGATAGCTACAGCCGGCAGGAGATCGCCCGTCGAGTGCATTGGTGCTGCGCCAATCTGGGCCTCGCTCGACGCCTTGCCGGGGCCCTCGTGAATCTGATCGCCGGCACAGGCTTGGCCGTGAAGTCCACGAACAAGGACACTGCCTTCCGGGCCCGCGCCGAACGCTACTACAACGCCCGCGCCAACTCCCCGATCACCTACGATGTCCGGCAGCGGATCACCGGCCGGAAAGCCCAGCGACTGGCGGTGCGGACGATGGTCACGGACGGGGGCATGGTGAAAGTGCGCGCGCGCGATGCTCGCGGCGGAGCGCTCCGAGCGTTCTATTCTGCCATCGCCGTTTCGGGCGCGCCGAAATCCAGCCCGGACGGCTGGATCGACGGCTGCAAGCTCGACTCGGCCGAGCGCATCACCCACTACCGCTTCCCGCAGCGCAACGGCACGGAGAGGATCGTCCCGGCGGCGTTCGTCTCCTACTACACGAACCTTGAACAGTTCGGCCAGGTTCACGGCGCCAGCGTCTTTGCGCACGCGGTGGCGCCGATGATCGACATCACCGAACTCGACGCCACCGTCATGGCAGGGCTCAAGGAGGCCCATCGGATCGCCTACTACATCGCGCCCGCGTTGGGTGCCCAGACTGGCGTCGGCCTCGAGGATCGTTTCCGGCAGGGTGGCAAGACCAACGTCACCGATGCCACCGGCGCCAGCATTTCGCTGAAGGACGTGCAGACGCCCGGGGCCGAGATCCCGAGGCTGCCGCCGGGGTGGGATATCAAGCGGCTCCTCGATGAGCGCCCGCACGAGAACACCCGCGAATTCAGCTGGTCGTTCATCCAGAAAGTCTCCTGGGGCGCGGAAATGAGCCCGGAGCTGCTCTGGAACGTGACGAAGCTCGGGGGCGCGAATACGCGCTACGTGCTCGCGGACGCGCAGACGATGTGCGCTGCAAGGCAGCAGGACCTCGTCGACCACCATCTGGCCGACGACTACATCAGCACGATCGGCGCCGGCCTGGACTGCGGCGACCTTGAAGGCCCGGACGAGAGCATCGACCCCGAGTGGTGGGCGCACGGCTGGATCCCGCCGGAGCGCCAGACGCTCGATTTTGGCCGCGACGGCAAGCTGCACATCGAGCAGTATCAGGCCGGCCTGATCACGGCCACTCGGCTGTTTGCAATGCGCGGCCAGGACGTGTTCGAGGAGGTGAATCAGCACCTGGAGTTCATCGCCTGGCGGAAGAAGCGCATGGCCGAGCTGGGGCTGTCGATGGCCGAGGCCTACCCCGCCGCGCCCGGCGCCGCCGGCTACCAGCCCGCGTGGTATGCGCCCGAAAAGGCCGGCCCGAAGGACCCAAACGCCGACGGGCAGGATGATCCAGAAGAGGAACTGTAACAACGCAGTTACCTCCTCGGCCCCGTTTACTCTGTAGCCATGTCGCAGGCATGTCGCGCCTGCGCTTTGACGCCCGCACTCGGCATGCTCTCCCAGCTTGCCGATCTGCTGTTTCAGGAGCCCTGGGCGCTCCTTCCTTCGCGTCACGCCGCCCTTCGTGCGGAGGTCCGCGCCCATCTCGAGGCCCTGCGCGCCGATGACCCCGCCGGCCCGGATGGGCGCCCTTGCGGGCCTCAGACGATCGTGGCCGGCAGCGTCGCCGTGATCCCCGTCTATGGCGTCCTGGCCCGCCACCTCGCTTGGTATGAGGTCGACTACTTCGGGATGTGCGACTACAACACCATCGACCAGCAGATCGGGCTGGCGGTGGGCGATCCGCTGATCGACACGCTGGTGCTCGATTTCCGGTCCCCCGGCGGCATGCTGCGCGGCCTCGAGGAAACGGCCGACGTGCTCTTCGCCTGCCCCAAGCGAAAGATCGCCTACACGTCCGACCAGATGTGCAGCGCGGCCTGGGTGCTGGCGTCGCAGTGCGACCAGATCATGGCCGCGCCCTCGTCCACGGTCGGCGGAGTGGCAGTGATCACGGCCGTGCTCGATCAGTCGGCCGCGTTCGCCCAGCAGGGGTTGAAGATCGAAGTCTTCCGCACCGGCAGCCTGAAGAATGCCCCGGCGCCGGGCGAGCCGCTGACCGACGAAGCGCGCGCGTTCTATCAGGCCCGCGTCGACGAGGAGGAACAGCGCATGCTCGCCCTCGTCGGCCGGTCTCGGCAGGTAGACATTCCTGCGCTCAAAGGCGCGTGGTTGCGGGCCAGCAGCGCGGTGGGAGTCGGCCTCGTCGATGCCCTCGTCCCGAGTCTGCCGGAGCTGGTGCACATGATCCATCAGGCGCAGCAGCAATCCGCGCGCGTTTGACGGGTGCGGGCTTCATCCGGGGGCATCCCGCCGCCGGCCTCATCAAACCCACATAGCACCCACCCGACCATGATCCGTCGCCCGTTGCTGAACGCCACCGCCGTGGAGGGTGGTGGCGCTGCAAACCCGGCCGCCTCCCCGGCGCCGTCCGCCCCTCCGCCCATCGCTGGCGGTCCCACTCAGCCGCAGGCGCCGCCGGCCACGCCGGGCGCCCTCGATCGGCTGAAGGCTCTCTTCAATCCGAGCGCCCAGACGAACGAGATCGCGAATCTGCGCGCCGAGGTCGCGCGGCTCACTGCTCGGAACGCCGAACTGGAGCCCATCGCGGCAGAGCACAAGACGATGGTCGAGACCATCGCGCAGCTGGAAGGCTCGGCCAAAACCCAGGCCCGCGCGGTCGCGACGCAGGTCGCGCAGCTCGGTTACCAGTCGCCCGCCGACGTTCCCTCGAATCAGCCGCGCGGCTCGAACGAGCCGCAGACGCTCGAGGAGGTTCAGGCCGCCATCAAGGCGACCAAGGACCCGGTCGAGCTGGGCCGGCTCACCGCCAAGTCCCGCGCGCTGCGCAACCCGGATCTTTCCCGCAACTGATCCCCCAGTCGCCTCTCACTTCAAATTTCAGACCCAGAAATCATGAAATCCCTTCGCTCTTTCGCCTCTCTGGCGATCCTGCTCCTCGCCACCTTCATTGGTGTGCTTGTCGCCGGCCTGGCCTTTGCGCCTGCGCCGGCCGCCGTCGCCTCGGCCGCCCCGGACATCACCCCGGGAGTGTCCGCCGGCGTCATCACCATCATGCTCCTCGGCGTCACCCTGACGTCGCAGGAGATCCTCGGTGACGTCATGGCTACCTTCGCCAAGTGGTTCCCTGCGCTCAACCGCATCGGAACCGATTTCCGGCCCAGCGCGCTAAAGTTGAACCAAACTTACACGGCGCACATTCCGACGCTGCCAGTGGCCGCCTCCGTTGATGCGACCACTGGTTACGCTAACGGGGCGCAGACCGGCCGGAGCCTTCTGGTCGATGTGGACGTTCTGGTCGACCAGCACAAGCACGTCCCGCTGCAGTTCAAGCATCTGGACGCCATCAAGGACCAGAAAAACCGTTACGATGAGTGCATCAGTAACACCGGATACGTCCTCGCCAAGACGGTCATCGATGACGCGCTTTCGAAGTGCGATTCGCGCCGGTTCACGCGGGAAACCACGTTCGCCACCGTCGATTGCGACTTCGACATGCTGAACGACGTGACGGAGAAGATGAACGCCGTTGGCGCTCTGCCGACGGGCCGCGTGCTCCTCGTGAACTCGGCGGTGGCCTCCACGCTGGCGGCCGATGTGCGCATCTCCTCGCGCGACTACAGCGGCCAGCAGCCCGCCGGCAACGGCTACCGCATTTTCCGGAACGTGGGAGGATTCGCGGAGATCATCGAGTATCCCGACTTCCCGTCGAACAATGGCTTGACGTTCAACATCACCGGCGTGGCCTCCACGGACGTCATCACCACCGACGCGGCGCACGGCCTCGCGGTGGGCGACATCGTCACCATCCCCACCGTCACCGGCGGCAGCGGCATCACCGCCAGCGCCACCACGCGCTATCGCGTGGCCAGCGTGCCCAGCACCACGACGCTGACCCTGACGGTGGTCTCCACCGGAAGCGCGCTGAACTTCACGACCGACATTTCGGGCGGCACGTTGAAGAAGACGGAGAACCTGGTGGCCTTCGGT
Organism: Verrucomicrobiota bacterium; assembly: GCA_018240025.1. Lineage (GTDB taxonomy): Bacteria > Verrucomicrobiota > Verrucomicrobiia > Chthoniobacterales > SZAS-18 > SZAS-18. The sequence continues at coordinate 23,092 of JAFEGM010000102.1, read as the reverse complement.
TTCGATCAGCGCGCCCTCGCGCTGCTGGCCGGAGTCCCCGAGAACTTCGCCCAGGCCGGCCTCGCGGCAGGCCTCGGTATTCAGCAGGTCATGAACATGCAGGCCATGGTCGATCCCATGACCGGCCTGGCCATGGCCGGCGTCAGCTGGCAGGCCGTCGGCACCGGCGACCTGTTCTACAGCCCCACGCTCGTCTGGGGCTGGGCCCTTGGTCGCCAGTCCGCCGCCAATTCGGCCGGCAGCAAGTGCGACTACGGCGGCATCCGCGTGATCAGCGCCTAAGCCACGTCACTCCTGACCCATGAATCCCGGCCGGGCGTTGTCTCTCTGACGACGCCCGGCCTTTTTCTGCAACTCTATGGCACTTCATCTTCTCATCGGCTGGCGCGAGCGAAAGGCTCAACCGGTCGCCCTCTACGTTGGCACCAGCGGCAGCGCCCTCGAGGCGGTCCGGGCGGCAGACGTCACGTGCGTGCAGCACGAAATCTTCAAGTCCGCGCACGGCGTGCGGAAGAACAACGCGCGCTTTGATCCCGATCTGTCGACCGCCACGGAAACTTTCCGCGAGGAAATGGCCGATGCGCTCGAGCGCTGCGTCGACCGCATCGCCGAACTCGAAGGGATCATCCGCGATTTGCGCGAGGAAGCCGCGCAGCGCGATCAGCGCGCGGAAGCCGCGATGATCGCGCTGCCGCCGCCGGCCGAGCCTGCCGCGGTTCCCGAGGCCCCCGAGGCCCCGGCCGCGCCCACCGAGGCGCCCACCGAGCCTCCACTCGATTCCACGCCGCCCAGCGAGTCCTCGCGCAAGCCGCGCCGAGGCTGAGCGGCATCCGGCGCGGCGCTGGTGGCAGGTCGACCACACGCCGCGCCGTTCATTCTGCCTGACGGGCATTCAGGCACCCCAGGAGCGCCCACGGTTGGTTCGCCGTGGGCGCTTTCTTTTCTGACTCGCGCGAGTTCCTGATGTCCTACGCTTCCCAGGTTGCCGCTTTGAATCGCCGAGGCCTCGCGCGATCGAGCGCGACGCATGGCACCAGCTGCACGCTCCGGAAGGTGACCCTCGGCGCGCATAACGTGGCGGCCGACACGGCAGTCTCCTCGACCACGGACCACGCGCTGACCGGCGTCCTGGTCACAGGCTGGAAAAACACCCGGTTCGAGCGCCGCGGGTGGATGCGGGTCCGCCAGGTCATCATCCCGCTCGCCTCGCTGCCGGACGGCGTCGTCCCCACGGAGACGGACACACTCCTCTTCGATGGCGCCGAGTGGACCATCGTCGAACTCGAGCACCCCGTGCCCGCGGCCGCCTACCTCCTGCACGTCGTCGTCACATGAGCCAAGACGCCAAAGCATTTGCCGAGCAGTTGGAGACCTTCGCCGAGCAGCTGGTCGATGGGGTGCGCCAAGCCATGCGCGAGACCGCCGAGGTGCTGGCCGATCGCGCTCGCGCCCGCACGCCCGTGCGCACCGGCCGCCTGCGCCGCGGGTGGCAGGTCGTGGCCAATGGGCCGGCGGGGCTGCGGGTCGAAAACGTCGAGCCCTACGCCGAGACCGTCGAGCTGGGCACTCGTGAGCGGCCCGGCGCCCACATGCTTGGTCTGGCCGTGCAGGAAGTGCGCAATTCCATCCGATGAGCTTCTCCGATCTCCGCCTCACCCTCATGCAGCGCTTCGTCACCGAGTGGAACGGCGAGACGCCGGTGGAGCTGCCCGGCGTGAAATTCCAAGCGCCCACGAACGATCCCTACGTCCGCGTGACCCTGCGCGAGGGCGACCGCGAGGCGGCCGACGTGAGCGCCGTCGTCGTCCGCATCACCGGACTGCTGGTGGTGGATCTCTTCGGCCCTGCGGACAACGGCACCGCCGTGCTGCGCGAGCTGACCGACCTCGTCGCCGAACAGTGGGATTTCGTGAAGTTGCACAGCTCCGGCCTGCGGGACATCGACTGCCAGGCCGTCGTGCCCGTGCCGGTGCCGGACGAGCCCGGCTGGCGCCGCATGCAGCTGCAGGTCCCGTTCACGGCCGACTACTACCGCAGCGAACTGCCGGGCATCGTGACCGACGACGATTCCGGCGTCCTGGTCGCCTGACCGGCCGGCATCTGACTCCGCGGTCCTGCATGATCAAGCTGCAGAACCTCGTGACGAATGGCGGCGTAAAACCCCAGCTGGAAGACGGAGACTATGCGGTCTGCTTGGCCCTGGAGGCAGGCGCGCTCGAGCTGAAGCTCGTCCCCACCGATGGTCTGCCCGGAGGCAGCGCGCTCCCGAGCACACAGCCAAATCAGGTCCTGGCCGGCCCGGCCAGCGGCGCTTCGCCTGCGGCCGCAAGCGGCCGGGCTCTGGTGGAGGCCGACATCCCGGTTGAGATCGCGCGTGTCTCCGCGCTGGCTGGCTATCAGCCAGTGGATTCCGACCTGACGGCCATTGCGGCGCTGGCCACCACGACGTTTGGCAGATCGCTGCTCACGTCCGCAGATGCCGCGGCTCTGCGCGCGCTGACCGGCATTGAGGGCTCCGGATCTGTGCTCGGCGTAGCGGGATCGTCCAGCCCCACCCTGACCCTGGCGCAGCGAAACGTCAGGCTGACCACCGTCCTGACCGACGACCGGACGATCACGCTGCCTGCATCCGCGCCCGACGGACACCGCATCATCATTTCGGACCCGAACGGCTACGCGCTGAATTCCGGCGGAGGGTTCACTCGCTACATCGATCCGCCCGCCGGCGAGTCGATCGACGGCCAGGTCGGCTCGGTTGTTTTTCCGGCCTATGCGCTGCTGGAGTTGGTGAAGGCCGGCTCGGATTGGCGCCTCTTCCTGGCGTTTCCGTCTACCCAGCAGGCCCTCGCGCGGGCGCAGTTGGGGCTGGGCAGCGCGGCCACGCAAGATGCCATTTCCTTCCAAGCAGCCGATTCTGACCTCGCCGCAATCGCGGCGCTGACCACCACGACGTTTGGCCGGTCGCTCCTCACGCTGGCTGATGCCGCGGCCGCACGTTCCGCGCTCGGCCTCGGCACCGCCGCCACGTCCGCATCGACCGATTTCGCGGCGGCGACGCACACGCACCCCCCGTCTGCCGTCCAGATGGCCACAGCGCGCATCCTCGGCCGCACCACGGCCGGAAGCGGTGGGGCTGAGGAGATCACCATCGGCACTGGCCTCAGCCTCAGCGGCGGCACCCTGAGCAACAGCGCCTCCGGCCCGTCTGCGGCAAATCCCACCGCCAGCGTCGGCACGGCGGCGGTGAATGGCAGCGCCTCGACCTACATGCGCAGCGATGCAGCGCCGGCGGTCGACCTGGCAATGGCCCCTACATGGACCGCTACGCATACGTTTCGCCAATCGCTCGCCGCGAATACTGCGGGCGTAGGTATTGCGCTGGAAAACACGACCGCGGCCACCAGCGGCAGCCAGCGCTATTCCCCTGCGACGTCTTGGACGGGGCAGGGATGGAAGACGAATTCCACCGCGGCTAGCCAAGCGGTGGCATTCCGCGCCTACGCTGAGCCCGTGCAGGGAGCAGCCGCCCCGACGGGCCTTTGGCGGCTGCAGAGTTCGATCAATGGCGGCGCGTTTACGACCGTGTTTTCTGTCGACGACACGGGTGGCATTCAGGCCATGGCCTCCAACGCCTATCACACGATCGGCAACGCGACAGGCGCGCAGATCAACCTGAGTTGGGACGCCGGCACGGGCCGGATGTCCATCCGAGCAATCACCAATCCGAACATCACGTTTGTCTTCGATTCGGCACGGACGCAGATGCGTGCGGCTAACTCGCTTGGGTGGACGGACAACAATTCCTCCAATGCCGGGACCTTCGATACTGGCATGGTGCGCGACGCCTCCGGCCGCATGGCCATCATTAAGTCGGCGACGGTCACGGACTACGGCGACCTCCGCGTCCGCTCGATCTTCACTTCCACAAAGACGCCCGCCTCTGCCAGCGATACGGGCACCACCGGGGAAATTGCCTGGGATAGCTCCTGCCTCTACGTCTGCGTGGCCACCAACACGTGGAAGCGGGCAGCGCTCGCAAGCTGGTAACTTTTGACCGCCGCGGGCATCATGCCACTCGCTACCACGATCCGCGGCCGCCTTGCTTACCGCACCGAGGCCTCCTTCGCCGAAAACTCCTCCGGCGTCACCACTGCCCTGCAGGCCTTGCGCATCACCGGCGAGGGGTTCGAGGCGGTGAAGACGACCGTCGAATCCGACGAGATTCAGGACGGCGGGAACCTCGTCGACCTCCTGCAGACGGGGCAGATGGTGCGCGGGTTCTTCGAGTTTGAGTTCTGCGGTCAGCATTTCGACCCGTTCTTCGCCGCCGCCTTCCGCCGGCTGTCGTTCACGGAGACCACCGCGGCCAAGACGGGCATCACCGGCGCCGCCTCCACCGATATCTTCACCTCGCCCAGTGCGCACAACCTGGTGGTGGGCGATCGCGTCGTGCTGAGCGCGCTGACCGGCGGCAGCGGGCTGACGGACGGCGGCGTCTACTTCGTCATTTCGACGCCGACCTCGACCACCTTCACGTTGAGCACGACTCTGGGTGGTAGCTCCGTGAATTTCACGACCAACCTCACGGACGGCACGGTCACGGTCACCAACTACATCCGGAACGGGACCGCCACGCCGAGCTTCTTCTTCGAGCGCTACTACGCGGACATCGGCAAGTATCACTACTTCGAGGGCTGCATGGTCGAGGGCCTCACGCTCTCCATTGCCGCGAATCAGAAGATCACCGGCCGCGTGTCCTTTATGGGCATCAAGGCCGGCAGCGGCACCACCTCCCGCGGCACCAGCACCACGGCCGCGCCCACCACGCCGGCCATCATCACCGCCGGCCCGCGCGTGGCCTCGCTGCTGATCGACGGCGCCTCGAGCAGTCGCGCCCTGCAAAAGCTGGATCTCGAAATCCGCTCGAATCTCATCGCCACGCCGGTGGTCGATAGCATCTACGGCCAGCAGCCCATCCTGGGCGACTGGCGCCTCTCGGTGAAACCGCAGTTCTACTTCGAGGATGACGTCTTCACCGCGAAGCATCTGGGGCACACCACGCTCGCCCTTGGTTTCACGATCGGCACCACCAGCGGCGCGGCGAACGCGTCCTACGCCTGGAGCATCCCGCGTCTGCAGTTCGCCAAGCAATCGCCGCTCCTCACGAAGAAGAACGAGCACGTCATGGATCCGCTCGAGCTCGTCGCCACTCTCGACGCGTCCATCACCGCGATGGCCAGCGTGACCCGCACCCTCGGGTCGTAACCCGGAATTCTCAGAAAAGCGCATTGGCCCTTCGGGGCGCGATATCGCCATCGCACTGACGAACCTGCCGCGCCGGGGGCGCAATCCCGGCGCGGCACCCCACTGCCTGCCATGTCCCTGAAATTTGATGCCCTCACGTCCGCCGCCGCCGTCGCCCAGGAGACGGAAGGCAAATGGTTCACCTACGACGACGGCGTGCGCTTCCGCCTGGCCGCCGCCGAAAATCCCGCGCACCGCGACTGGCTGGCCAAGCGCGCGCGGAAGCTGACCCGGCAGGACCGCAAGAGCGCCGCCACCATGCTGCGCATGAATTGCGAGGGCATCGCCCTGCACGTCATCCGCGACTGGGAGGGGATCGTGGACAATGACGGCAAGACGGCCATCGCCTACACGCCCGAGCTGGGGCTCCGCCTTCTCACCGCCGGCACGGCCGCGGCGAACGATCTCCTCGCCTGGATCCAGTCCGTCTCCAACGACCCTGCCAGTTTCGGCCAGACCGAGGAGGCCGGGGAGAACCGCAAGGAGGAGGTGGCCGAGGCGGCCGCCATGTTTCGCGGACCGGCTCAGGTGGGATCTTGATTGGACCCGCGACGGCGTCCCGCTGGAAGACACCGTCGCGGCCCTCGAGGAAATGGCCGCCGATGGCGGCCTCGAATCCGACCGCGCGGCCGAGGCCCTGGCCGAGCGCCCCGAGCTTGATCCCTACTGGCTCGCCCCCATCTACGACGCGTTTACGCGGCTTTCGCGCTCTCGCCCAATGGGGATGGAGGCAGGCGCTATTCCGCTGAGCGAGATCCTGCACTACGCCGAGGTGTTCCGGCCGGAAGATGACGACGCCGACCGCCGCGAATTCGTCGAGCTGGTCCTCGGCCTCGACGCCGTCTTCCTCGAGCATCAGGCCGGTTTGACCAAGCGGCAGAGGAAGACGCCTCAGGCGCCCGCCGAATGACCAGAACGCTCGCCAGCTTCGGCGTCGACTTCGACGCCAACCCCGGAATCGACAGCTCTCGCCGCTTCGGCGAGGCCATGCGGAAGACGGGCGAGGACGCCAAGACGTTCGCCGGCGCCGTGCGCGATGCGAACCGCGAGGCGAGCGATTCGGCCCGCGAGCACGCCTCGGCGGTCGAGACCGCCGGCACCGTCACCGGCAACGTCTGGCGCCGCATGCGCCAGGCCGCCAGCAATGCCCTCAGCGAGACCATCGACCAACTGCAGCGCATCAGCGCCGCCCTGGGGGGCAACTTCGCCCGCGCCTTCGATGACGGCTACGCCAAGGTGGCCGCGCTGGTGGCGGAGATCGCGCTCCTGGCAAACGGCATGGGCATTCTCTCGATCCCCATCTTCGCGGCCGGTTCCGCGTTCGGATCCACCGGCACCATTGTGGCCAGCGTCGCGACACTTTTCTTCCTGTTCTCCGAGCGCACCACCGCCGCCCGCATCGCCCTGAAGGCCTACCTCGAGCAGTTGGGGCTGACGAACGTCGGCCTGCGCGTGTTTCAGGCCACGGCGGGCGCCGCGAACACCGCGGCCGCGGCGGTGGGGATCAACCTCACCTCCTCGCTGGTGCGCACCATCGCTCTGGTGGGTAGCCTCGTGCTCGGCTATCAGGCCCTGAAGCTGGCGATCGACAGCGTCAACGAAGGCGCCAAGCGCGAGGTCGAGACCCTGAAATACGGCGTGGCCTCGCGCAACCTGCGCGACCCCGGCAGCCGCATGCAGCCGGTTATCGATACGGCGCTGACGCTCCCGGGTGACAGCACGTCCGACATCCTGAAGGGCGCAGCGAAGCTGGAGCGTGCGGGGCTCGATGCCACCCGCGAGAATCTGGAGCGCATCAGCGCCGCCGCGCTCGTGGCCGGGAAGGACTTCTCCGAGGTGGCCGACAAGGTCGCGGACCTCTACGAGGAGCTGCAGAACGGCGACGACGCCGAGAGCACCATCCGCTCGCTGCAAAAGATGGGGCTCGTTTCCGACGAGGCCCGCGACAAGATCGCCGAGCTGCAGAAAGCGGGGAAGGAGGGCGACGAGGTTTGGAACGTGGCCGCCAAGGCCCTCGATCGCTACGGCCTCGTGCTCGACCAGCGCCGGCAGACCTTCCCCGGTGCCAAGGACGAGCTCGGGAAGGCCTGGGACGAGCTGAAGGCCACGCTCGGCGGGGCTGTTTCGGATCTGCTCACCCCTGTGCTGCAGGGCGCGTCCTCCGCCATGCGCCAGGCGGTCGGCGTCGCGCGCGAGCTGAAATCCACCATCCGCGAACTGCTCGATGAGATCGCCCTCCTTCCGGAGAACCTCGTGATGTTCTTCACGAAGGGCGACCTGATCAAATCGCAGAAAGCGGAGCGCCTCGGCGGCACGAAGGACAGCCGGCAGGACCTGCCCGAAACGAATCCGCTGCCGGAGAACAAGTCCCGCGGCGGCGGCGGCCGGCAGCAGACCTACGAGACCGACGCCTCCCTCGTAGAGCGCTACCGGAAGGAGATCGAGTTCCTCAGCAAGGCCATGGACGACGGCACCGTCTCGGCCGGCGAGTTTGCCACCCGCCAGGCCCAGCTGCGCGACCGGCTCGCTCAGGGGCTCGGCGACCCGTCGCGCTACGCCGGAGACATCGAGCAGTTCCGGGCCGCCCAGCAGGAGAAGCTTCGCATTCTCGAGGTCATGAAGCAGGACATCGAGCGCGGCAACGCTTCGCTGCTGCAGACCATCACCTACGGCCTGGAGAAGGCCCTGCAGGAGTCCGGCAAAATCGCCAAGCAGATGGCCAACGCCATCCCGCAGCTCATCACCGGCACCGCCGATGCATTCGGCTCCGCGTTCGCCTCGATCGTCACCGGCAGCAAGAGCGCTGGCGCCGCCTTCCGCGACTTCGCGGCCGGCGTGCTGAACGATATCGCGCGCGTCATCGGGCGCCTGCTCTTCCTGCAGGCCATCGAGAGCACGCTGGGATTCTTCGGTATCGGCCCGAAATCGCTGACCTCTGGCGGCGGGTTCAGCCTCGGCGGCAGCAGCTCGGTGCTCGGCGGAGACTGGAGCGGCCTGGGAGTGCCCATCGGCAAGGCCGCGCCGGCCCCGCTGCCCATCGGCAAGGGCGCGGCCGGCGACGGCGTCAGCATCGGCACCATCGCGGTGAGCGTGCAGTCCGATGGCAGCGCCCAGGTTCAGACCGATGCCACCGGCGCCAAGGCTCGCGGCCTGGCCTCGGCCATCCGCTCGGCGGTGGTCGCCGAGATCCAGAACCAACTGCGGCCCGGCAACCTCCTCGCGCCCACCACGCGCGCGGTTGCTTGACCTCGCCTGTCGTAGGTCATGCCTTCCGAGTTCGCCTGGGTCCCCGCCGTCGGTTCGCCGGTCGAGAGCGAGCCTCGCGTCTTCTCCTCGAAGGTCGGAGACGGCTACGAGGCCGTGGCCACGAACGGGCTCAATCCCATCGTGCGCGAGTGGGACCTGACCTTCCGCGTGTCCGTCACCGTGGCCGATGCCATCGATGACTTCCTCACGCTGAAGGCCGGCGTGACTCCCTTCACCTTCACCCCGCCCAAGCCGCACGACACGGAGATCAAGGTGCGCTCGGTCGGGCGCTGGGTCATCAACCCCATCGGCGGACTCGTGCGGGAGGTCCGCGTCCGCTTTCGCCGCGTTTTCGAGTCGTGAACTGGATCAGCGCCCTTGATCGCCTTCCGCAGCTCGGGCAGCGAGTCCTGGGCCGCTACGCTGGCCGCCTCACCTTCCGCGGCACGCGGTTGGAGGCTCCCCGGCTGAAGGCCCACCTGCTGTTTCAGTCGGCCAGCGGCGGATTCCTCGCCCTGACGCCCGGCCACACCGAATGGCAGCCGGACGATGACCCGAGCCCTATCCCCGCGTGCGACGCCTGCGGCCGTCCGAGCGACGCCAGCCCGCGCGGGGTCCCGCCCTACCTTTGCGAGCCTTGCGCGGTCAGGGAGGCAGCCCTGCGCGCGTCCGGGGCCGAATTCTGAGCGCATGGCCCACCTGACCGAGAACGAGCGTCTGGTCCTGCGCGTCATCCAGCGCCACCAGCAACGGCACGACGGGGCGGCCCCGACCTATGGGGCCATCGCGCACGCCATGGGCTGGCGCTCGCCGGCCTACGCCGGCGCCATCGTCCGCCGCCTGGTGGCCCGCGGCGTTCTCTCGCGCGGCGTCCTGCGCATTGCTGGCGGCCCAGAGGACCGCGCGCTGGTGGCCGAGCTGCGCGCGCTGGCGGGTGTGCTGCAGACGTCCGGCGCTGTCGGCCGGGCGCTCCTGCGCGCTGCAGATCGCATCGCGGTCCTCACGGCCGACTGCTCGGCCGCCAAAGTCTGACACCCGCCATCGGCATGCTGCCCGCTGCCGATCTGCGCGTCCTCACGCTGCCCGCCATCGTCGATCTCTGGGTGCTAGATGCCTCGGCCGAAGAGCTGGGCGGCGACGTGCTCTACTTCCACAATTACGACACCGAATCGAATCCCTCTTTCGACGGCCAGGAGTATTCCCGCTGGCCCATCGGCGTGCAGGGATTCGAGCGCACCACCGGCGGTGCGCTGCCGCGGCCGCGGCTGACAGTCGCAAACATCGGCGCGGCCATCACCAGCATCCTGCGCGTCAGCGGCGACCTGGTCGGCGCCCGCCTGCGCCGCATCCGCACGTTCGCCAAGTATCTGGACGGCGCGCCCGACGCCGACCCGACCGCCATCCTTCAGACCGAGGAGTGGGTCGTGAACCAGAAGCTGGCCGAGAGCGAGACCGCGGTGGAGTTCGAGCTGGCCGCCATCTGCGACGTGGAGGGGGTGATGCTGCCGCGCGAGCAGGTTTCCGCCAGCGGCTGCCGGCACGTCTACCGCGGCGGCGACGGCTGCCCCTACGCCGGCGCGCCCGTCTCGCGGCGGGATGGGACCGCCTTCTCCGGCACCCTCACGAGCCGCGGCGAGTGGGCCGCCGGCACCTACGCCCCCGGAGACTACGTCTACCAGCTGGTGAACGGCATCCGCCGCTACTACGTGCAGATCGCCGCCAGTTCCTCGGCCGCCCCGCTGACCGACGCCACCGTCTGGGCCCGCGACATGTGCCCGAAGACGACCGCCGGCTGCAAGCAGCGCTTCGGCGCGACCGGCGTCCTCCCGCGCGGCGCGTTCCCCGGCGCCGCCCGCGTGCCTCGCGTTCGCTGAGCAATTTTCGGAAGCGATAGCGAAGGACAGGAAATTTTGACGCGGCGCGAAAGCGTTATGGAATCCGCCTCTCTCTCCGCTGCCACTCACAACCGCCCCGCGTTCCCCGTCTGGGATTCGGAGTTTTGGAAATCCCCGGCGCTCCGTCAGCGCTCGGAGCACTATCCGAAGCGCTTTCTCGATCGCGTCCCGCTGCGGGTGCGAATGACCTGCACCGTTCGGCCAGACGTCCCAAGCTGCTTGCCGCCGGGCGTGATCGCCCACGCCGACACGGTCTACACCGTTTGGACCAACAGCCACGGCGCCGTGGACGCCATCTGTGGCAATGGCGAACTGCTCGGCCTCCGGCCGGCCGAGTTCGAGGTCATCAACTGGTTCGATCCCGCGGACTTCATCTGCCGGCTCATGCTCGAGGCGGTCGAGGCCGCGCCGCTCGTGCCGAGCAAGTATCTGATGCAGATTGGGAACGACCTGCCGGCCGCCTTGCGCTGCATCCCGCGCGAGGCGCAGCACGCCCACCCGCACGAGGCCTGCGGGCTGCTCGTGCTCACCACGCAGGGCCTCGTGAGCATCACCGCCCGGAACCTGGCGCCGAAGAACGAGGCTGGCGTGCAGGAAGACTTCATCCTCGATCCCGCGAAGTTCGCCTACGCGGACGAGGCCGGCCAGATCCTGGCCATCTGGCACACGCACCCCTCCACTCCGGCCGCGCCGTCGCCTGCCGACCTGCAGCGCTCGCACGATCTGCAGATCCCCTACCTGATCTACAGCCTGCCGACCGATGGTTGGCACCTGCACAAGCCCCCGCCGGAGGATCAGCCCGCGGTCGCGCTCATCGGCCGGCCGTGGATGCATGGCGTGCTCGATTGCTACACGCTGGTGCGCGACTGGTATCGCACCCGCGGTCTGGTGTTCCCGCAGTTCGCCCGCGAAGACGACTGGTGGGCAAAGGGGGAAAACCTGTATCTGGAGCACGTCGGCCCGCACGGTTTTGTGCGGGTAGGCGAGGGGACCGAGCGCGCTGCGCTCCTCCGCCAGCTGCAGCCCGGCGACCTGCTCCTCTACACCCTCGCGAACAGTCCCGTCCCCCAGCACGCCGCCATCTACGAGGGCGACGGTTGCATCGTCCACCACCCCGAGGGCCGCCTCAGCTGCCGCGAGCCCTTCGCTGGCCCGCGCGGCTTTTGGATCGACCGCCTGCACAGCGTCTGGCGTCACCCGGCCCTCCCGGCCGCCAAGGGAAGCGAGGTGGCAGCGTGAAGGATTCCCGCATCGAATGGTGTGACCACACCTTCAATCCCTGGGTGGGCTGCGCGAAGGTCAGCCCCGGCTGCCTGAACTGCTACGCTGAGCGGCGCGACATTCGCCTGGCTGGCGGGCATTGGGGCAAGGGCGCGCCGCGCCAGCTGACCAGCGATGCGAATTGGCGGCAGCCGATGCGCTGGAATGACGCGATCGCCACGGCGCATGAGCAATGGGCATGGGAGCGGGACCATGCATTTGTCGCCGGTGCTCCTTTCGACAAACCCGAGCCGGGCCGCGCGCGCGTCTTTTGCGCCTCGCTGGCCGATTGGCTCGACGACGAGGTGCCGGTCGAGTGGCTGGCTCGCCTGCTCGGGTTGATCGCGCAGACGCCCAATATCGACTGGCTGCTGCTCACGAAGCGGCCGGAGAATTTCGACGGGCGGCTCGGCGAGGTCGTCAGTTTTTTGGAGTCCGGCGGCGCTGGCCAGGTCATGGGCCACCTCGCGAAGCGCGCCGATTTGGGCCGCTGGATCTGCCGCTGGCTGAGCGATGCGCCGCCCGCAAACGTATGGGTCGGGACGACGGTGGAAGATCAGGCGCGGGCGAATGAGCGCATCCCGCACCTGCTGCGCATTCCGGCCAAGGTGCGGTTCCTCTCGTGCGAGCCGCTGCTGGGGCCAGTTGATTTGAATGAGATCGACGTCTCGGCCCTCGACGGCGTTGTCGGGGGGCCATTGAACTGGGTCATCTGCGGCGGCGAGAGCGGCCCCGGCGCTCGGCCGATGCATCCGGACTGGGCGCGCTCGCTGCGCGACCAGTGTGCGGCGGCCGGCGTTCCGTTCTTCTTCAAGCAGTGGGGCGAGTGGGGCCCCGGGTTCGATGAGGAAAAACGAGTCGATCTCACCGGCGGGACCGAGACCGGCAAAAACGCTCAAACGTGGATCAACCGCGACGGAGAAACAGGCAGCGCTTGGTTGACGGGCGAAGACGGCGAAATGCTGAATTGGACCGGTAGCCCAGACGATTCCAAGGGCTACGTCGAGATTATCAACCGAGTAGGCAAGAAGGCCGCCGGCCGCCTGCTCGACGGGCGCGAGCACAGCGAGTTTCCGCGGGTGGAAAGCGAGGTGCCCGCGTGAAGCCTGGGCGCGTCCAACTGAGCCGCCGCAAGGGTTGGCGCATGCCCCCGAACACGGTCAGCGTCGCGCGCCCGGGGCGGTTCGGGAATCCGTTCCGAGTCTTTGGCCAAGACGAGTTCCTTTACTGCGACGCCTCGCATCGGCGCACCGTCCTTACGCCATGGGTGATCTTCTCCCACGATCAGGACATCGTGCGTAACCCCGCCACGCCCGCGATGGCCGTTGCACACTACCGGCGCTGGTTGGCTCGGGAATTCGATACCGCCGGCATCGTCCGCCCGTGCACGCTCACGGAGGCTGATGTCCGTTCACTCCGCGGCAAGAACCTCGCATGCTGGTGCCCGCTCGGAGCGCCCTGCCACGCCGACGTGCTGCTCGAATTTGCCAATGCCGGCCTGGCGTAGACTCCACGCGCACCGTCGCCCGCTCGGTCTGTGGCGGGCGGCGGTTGCGGTGGCCTGCGGGCTGCGGGACACGCGGCGCATCGAGGCCCTGGAGCGGGCGGGAATCATCGAGCGATGGGAGCCGGTCGAGGCGGCCGTGCGCAAGCTGCGCCCCCATCTGCGGTCCCGGCCGCAGAAGATTGCGCAAAAGTTCTAAAAATTTGCTTTGCGTTTTGTCTGTGTTCTGTAATTTATGCGCATGCACACGCCCACCATGAACAAACAAAATCAGACTCCCCGCCCCGACATCTGGCAGAACTGGCTGGCCACTCTCCGCCGGCAGAACGGCCAGCCGCTCCGCACGCTCCCGCCCTTCTCCTTCGGCGAGCTAAAGGTTCGGCGCCGGAGGTAGAAGCCAGCAGCCGGCCGCCTCACTCGGGGCGGCCGGCATCCTGCTTTCTGACTCCCGTGGTCTGCATGACCACGATTCTCCTCGCCGGCCCGCTCGGGGCCCGCTTCGGCCGCCGCTGGCGCCTCGCCGTGCGCAGTGTGGCCGAGGCCGTCCACGCGATCGATTGCCAGCTACCTGGCTTCCGTCGCGCCATCCTGGCCATGCAGTGCAAGTTCATCGTCCGCCGCAATGGCGAACTGGCGATCTCGAAGGAGGACCTGCAGCTGCAGTCCGACCTCGGCACGGTCTCGATCGTCCCCGTCGCGTCCGGTGCCGGCAAGGGCAAGGGCATCCTCGGCGCCATCCTCGGCGCCGTGCTGGTGGTGGCCTCGCTGTTCATCCCCGGTTCGGCCGCCTTTCTCGGCATCGCGCTGAAGGGCACCGTGGCCATGATCGGCCTGTCGCTTGCCGTGGGCGGCATCGCCCAGCTCCTGGCCGGCACCCCGAAGAGCGCCGAGGGCAAGGAGCCCGAGAACACCGCGAGCTATGTCTTCAACGGCCCGGCGAACGTGGTGCAGCAGGGCGGCCCGATCCCGCTGATCTACGGGCGCGTGATCACCGGCTGCACCATCATCAGCGCCAGCATCGAAAGCCGCGACGTGGAGGCCACCAGCGCCACCAGCGGCAGCAGCAGTTCGAACACTGGCAGCGGCAATCCTTCGCTGCCAGTAGGGGTGGAGGAGCCATAGAAAATTCTGATTGCGCTCAATTCCGCGCAGAAATAGTTTTCAGGATGGAAAACGTGCGCGTTGGCGATGTTGTAATTGTGAGGGGTTACAGGACGAGGCAGCTGCTTGTTTGCAGTCCGCCGGTCGCTGGATCTGTTAAGGTTGCGTGGCTCGATTTGGCTCTCGGGCTACGTAAGCGATCTATTCCGCTTGGCGCACTTCTTCGGGTAAGTGGTCCGAGCGAATACGACAGCCCCAAGGTCGGTGACATTGTTAAGTGGGCTGGTTCGCCTCCGCTGTCATTGACGGTCCTGGAGGTTCACGCGAATGGGAACATTCTCTGCGGGGCCTTCGTAAAGGATGATTTTCGCGGTATTCGCAACGTAGCGAAGGACGGCCTGCCGGCGGGTGATGATGTTGCACTCCCCGCAGCTCTGTTTCGTAAGGTGAGCAAGAATTGACTCCCGCGGGATGAGCGATGTCCGCTCATCCCGTCTCTCCCGCTCAACCTCTCGCCCTCCTCCCCGCCGCCGGCAGCGGTGGCGGCGGCAAGGGCGGCGGCGCCGCTCGCGCGGCCGTCGAGGCGCCCGATTCGCTGCGCTCGAATGACTATGTTCGCGTGCTGGGCCTGCTCAGCGCCGGGCCCATCTTCGGCCCCACCGATCCGGACCACCCGCTGCGCTGCCTCTATCTCGACGACACGCCGGTCGAGGCCAGCGATGGGACGAGGAATTTCAAGGATCTGAAGATCTACTTTCTCCCGGGCACGGTCGACCAGTCCTACATCCCGGGCTTCACCTCGGCCGAGAGCGCCACCTCGGTGAACGTGCAGGTGGAAACGGCCTCGCCGTGGACGCAGGCGATCACGGACACGACCGCCGACGCCGTTCGGGTGACGGTCTCGCTGCCGGCGATCTACAAGCAGGACACCAGCAACGGCGACATCGGCGGCACCAGCGTGCAGCTGAAGATCCAGCGCCGGAACAGCGGTGGCTCCTACACGGACATCCTGACGGACACGATCAACGGCAAGCAGCGCTCCAACTACAAGCGCAGCTATCGCATCCCGCTGCCGGCCGGCACTGGCCCCTGGGACATCCGCGTCGTTCGCCTCACCGCAGACAGCGCGGTCTCCTCGCTGGTGAACGATACCTACGTCGATTCCTACTCCCTCATCTACGAGGGCAAATTCAGCTATCCCTACTGCGCCCAGGTGGGGATCGACATCAACGCCGAGCAGTTCTCGCGCATCCCCATCATCGCGGCCGATGTGAAGGGGCTGCTGGTGCGCGTGCCCAGCAACTACAACCCCACGACCCGCGTCTACACCGGCACCTGGGACGGCACCTTCTCCGCGCCCACGTGGACGAACAACCCGGCCTGGGTGTTCTACGACCTCCTGACGCACCCGCGCTACGGGCTTGGCAAATTCATCCCCGAAGCCTCGGTCGATAAATGGAAGCTCTACGCGATCGCGCAGTATTGCGACGAGCTGGTCGACGACGGCGACGGGGGCACGGAGCCGCGGTTCACCTGCAATCTGGTGATTCAAACTAGACAGGAAGCACTCAAAGTTATGGCTGATATCGCATCCATCTTTCGGGGCATGGTCTATTTCGCGGCCGGCCTCATCACCCCCACGCAGGACGCCCCCGCCGACCCCGTCGCGCAGTTCTCGCGGGCCAACGTCATCCCGGCCGAGAACGGCGATCATTTCGTCTATCGCGGCAGCGCCCTGCGGGCCCGGCACACCGTGGCGCTGGTCACCTGGAACAACCTGGCCAACCTCGGCCGGCTCGAAACGGAATACGTGGAGGACTCGGACGCCGTCGAGCGCTTCGGCGTGCGCGAGCTCAACGTGACCGGGTTCGGCTGCACGAGCCGCGGCCAGGCCAACCGCATCGGCAAGTGGGCCCTGGCGGTCGAGCAGCGGGAGACAGACACGGTCACCTTCCGCGCCTCGCTGGAAGCGGCCATCGTCGTCCCGGGCGACATCATCGAGACGTCCGACCCCGCCCGCGCCGGCCGAAGCATGGCCGGCCGGATCCAGTCCGCCACGACAAGCAGCGTGGTGCTCGATCGCTCCGTGCTCATCGAGTCCGGCCAGACCTACGAGCTGAGCGTGTATCCGCCGGATGGCAGCGCGCCGGTCTCGCGGCCGGTCACCACCTCGGCTGGCACGGTTTCCACGCTGGCCGTCTCGCCGGCGTTCGCCTCCGCCCCGCTGGCGAACACGCTCTGGGTCCTGAAGGCCTCCAATCTGCAGCCGGAGCAATGGCGGGTGATCACGGTCGCCGAGACCGAGAACCCGCTCGAATACGACGTCACCGCTCTGCAGCACGACCCGACGAAATACGCGGCGGTCGAGCAGGACCTGGCGCTCGACCCGCCGCCCACCTCGCTCCTGCCCTCGGCCTGGAGCTGCCAGCCGCCGGTCGGCCCGATCGCGTTCGAAATGGTCTATCGCACGACGGAGATCAGCTTCGACGTCTCGCTCGAGGCCAGCTGGGGCGCCAGTCCCGACCCATTCCTCCGCCGCTACGCCGTCCTGGTGCGCAAGGACGGGGGCAACTGGGAGCACCTGCCGGACGTCAGCGCCCCGGAGATCCGCATCCCCATCGACACCCCGGGCAACATCGAGGTGGAGGTCGTGGCCGTGAACAGCATCGGCGGCCGCTCGGCCAAGATCACCGCGGACTATGACGTCAGCTTCGCCGAGACCGTCTTCGACGTGGCCCAGCTGCGCGTGCGCGGCGCCGACGTGAAAACGTGCACGGGCACCGCCAGCACGGACGTGGTCACCTGCGCCTCGCATGGCTTGGTGGCGGCGGACGTCATTGTCTTTCTGTCCGTGGCCGGCGGCACCGGCCTGACCGCCGGCACGCCGTATTTCGTGCTCGCCTCCGGTCTTTCCAGCGGCGCGTTCAAGCTCTCGGCCACGGACGCGTTCGGCTCGGCCGTGAACATCACCGCGGATTTCACCGGTGCCACCTTCCGCCGCGTGTCCTTCGACGAGCGCGAACTCGAGCTGAACTGGGACGTCACCCCGCCGGCCGGGTGGTATGGCCCGGCGGTCAATGATCCGTTCTTCTCCCACTTCGAGGTGAAGGTGGAGACGAAAGACTCGAGCAACGTCTGGAACACCATTCGCACCGACGACGTCGAGGTCCCGCAATACATCTACACCGCCGCCAAGATGAGCGCCGATTTCCCGCCGTTGGTGGCCGAGGTGGCGCAGTTCTGGCCGCCGCATCTGTGCAGCTGGTATTCGACCTCTCGCTCCTGGGGGCAGTGGGCGCGCCTGCGTTTCGGCGTGCGCTGTGTGAACCGCTTCGGCGACGCCAGCGCCTGGGTCTACGTGTCGCCCTACAACCGCATCCCGGCCGAGGTCACGAACCTGGCCGGCTCCATCACCAGTGGGGTGCTGACGTTGACCTGGGAGGAGCCCGCGGCGGGCGACATCTACAATTACGTGATCGTCGAGCAGGCGATCGACTACAGCACCAGCGTGGAGATCGGATCGGTGCCGGTCGGCACTCGGCAATTCCACCTCACGCGCGCTGCCGGCACGAACAAACGCTACCTCGTGCAGGCCTACGATTGGTTCCACCAGCTGTCCGGCACGTTCCCTTCGGTGACGGTCACGTTCTGAGTTTTGACCGCGCGAAAACGCAATGACCGCTGAAGCCTATCTTGCTACGGGAATCGGAGGGCTCGCTGCCGTTGTCGGGTGGTTTGGGCTCTGGATGCGCGAGCAGATCATCACGTTGCAGTCCAAGCAGCAGGAGAGCGCGAAGCTCTTCGCCGAGCAACAGCGCGAACTGGGCGACCTCCGGCAGAAATACGGCGAGGTGCGCGGCGTCATCAAAGGCGTGCGGACTTGCGCTGTTCCCGGGTGTCAGTGGCGCGTCGCGCTTGGCGGCGGGGACACTCCGCCGATGGGGCAGCGCATGCCGCGCAAAGGCGATTCCGACCCGACCAACCCCACCATCGAACTCCCGTGAAACGCTTCGCACTCACCTTCGCTCTCGTCACTGCCAGCCTCCTGCTGAACGCCTGCGCCTCGGCCCGCGCCGAGCTGGTGAAGCCGATCGATCTCCGCGCGAAACCTGCGCCCGGGCTCGCGAAAGGTGGCGGCGATCCCAACTGACCTTTGACCGCCGCGGCCGTCATGGACCCGGACAACCGCCCGCTCGGCACGCTCACCCTCCTTTTCTGCGCCATCGTCTGTGTCGTCGTCAGCACGGCGGCGGACCTCTTCCGGCGCCGACGGCGCTCCCCGCACATCATTGCCCTCGGCGCTGCCTGCCTGGCGCTGCCTGCCTGCGACACGCTGACGCCGGCCCCGACCGTGCAGGCGCGGGCGGTCACCCTTGACCCGGCCGTGCAGGAAGTGCGCAAGGCGGTGCGGGTCTCCGCTGACATCGGCGCCAGCCTCGACCGGCAGGCGACCGCGCTTGATCGGCAGCGCGCCGCGCTCGCTCGCCAGCGGGCCGCCCTCCGCCGCGCGCAACTCCTCCTCGACGGAAAGACCGTCGTCACGCCATGAGC
This sequence comes from Verrucomicrobiota bacterium, assembly GCA_018240025.1. Taxonomy (GTDB): domain Bacteria; phylum Verrucomicrobiota; class Verrucomicrobiia; order Chthoniobacterales; family SZAS-18; genus SZAS-18. The sequence goes on along the minus strand of JAFEGM010000102.1, from coordinate 4,231 downwards.
AACTCCGCCGCCACCTGCGCCGGCTGTGGCCAGCCCCGCCCCGAAGGCAAGGTCGCCTGCCACCCCTGCTGGAATCGTCTGCCGTTCCTCGATCGCCAGCAGTTCACCAAGGCCGGGCTCGAAGGCCGGCGCAAGATGCTGCCGGGGATCCTCGAGCAACTGAAGCGCATGCTCGCCACCGCGGCCGCGCTGCTGCTGGCGCTGCTGCCGCTCGCGGCCACGGCCACCCCTGACCGCGAGGCGCAACTCCGCGCGGCCGTGGTCGAGGCGCAGGCGGCCGGCGAGGCTGCCCGGGTGGAGGCCGAGGCCATCGCCCGCGAGCGTGATCGGCTGCAGGAGGCGAACGAATCCCTCCGCACGGGCCAGACCCAGACGCTCCTGCAGCTCGGCCGGGCCGAGGCCGAGGCCACGCGTCTGAAGATCGACGCCGACACCAACGCAGCCGCCGCCCAGCACAACGCCCAGGAGCTGGCCCGCGCCAAGGTCCGCCTCGAGGAGACGACGGCGAGCCGGGACTTCTGGAGGTGGTCCGCCGTCGGCCTCGCCCTCCTGGCCGGGCTCTACGTCTTCCTTCGCCTCCACCCTGCCACCCGCCTCATCATCCCGTGAAATCGCTCGCTGTTCGCTTCTCCCGCATCCTGGCCATCGTCGCGGCCGTCGTCGCGTTCTTCTGGGCCAGCGGCCGCCTCATCCGGTGGGCCGATCCGACCTCCGGCGGCGTCTTCGACGTGTCGATGCTGCAGGCCTTCGTCATGGCCACGGTGCCCTTCGGGCTCTCCATCCTCTGCGCGCACCTGGTGTGCAGCGTGCTCTTCACCACGCTCCGCACGTGGCTGGGCGCCAAGGGCCTGCTGTCCGACTGGACGGCGGGCGAGCGCGACCCGCTGACCATCACGCGCAGCGGAGAAGTGGCCCGCAGCGGCGTGGGGCCGAAGACTCGCGTCCTCGTCTTCTTCTCTTTCTTCGCCTTCCTATGCGCGCTCTACGCCTTCTTCGTGTTCTGCTGTGTGCTGCTGTTGCTGGTGCCGGTCTCCTGACCGCCCAGCCGCTCCCGCCGGAGCGCGCGGCCGTAATCCGCGCCGCCGAGGGGCTCCTCGGCATCACCGAGGCCACGGGCCGCAATGACGGGCCGGAGATCGAGCGCATGCTGGCCTTCGCCGGCGCGTCCAAGGGCGATCCGTATTGCGCCGCGTTCGTCGCCTGGGTCTATCACATGGCGGGCCTCGACGGCATCGTCCCGCGCAGCGCCTGGTCGCCGGACATGCTCCGGCAGCCCACATGGACCGCTCGCGCGGGCGGCACGGCGCCGCGGCCGGGCGACACCTTCGGCATCTACTTCCCGCGCAAGGGCCGCATCGCGCACACGGGGCTGGTGCGCACCTGGCCGCGTCTCGGGTCCACGTTCACCACCCTGGAGGCGAACACGTCACCCGAATCCGCCGAGGGCGAGCGCGATCGAGACGGGGATGGAATCTGGAGCAAGCGCCGGCTGAAGCGCCAAGCCTGGGCGGTGCGAGCTTGGCTGAAGTAGATCAGCGAACCGTCCGCCAATGGCCGCGGACCCTGACCCCGTTCGATCTGGTGTATCCTGACACCCAGACGCGGCCTGACTTCTTCTTCGGCTTGGCCTTGACCTTCCGCTCTGAGACCTCTTCCTCGGTCAGCCTTTGCCGAGGCTCTTCGGGCAGAGATGGGATTCGACCATTGTCCACCGGCTGAGGCAGATTACGTGTGCCGTAGAGCAGTAGGCCGAACAGCAGCGCCAATGCTGCAATCGGAGCCAAGACAATCGACCAGAGGACCAGTCTCAGATTTCGGCGGAAGCGCCGCTTGCGCTCCTCGCGAGCCTGCAACGCGCGCATGGATGCCGTGACTCGCTCTGTCTTCTGGATCTGGCGCTGCAAGGCAGATTGAGCCCGGCGCATCCGCCAGTCAGCGAGTAGCTTGGCCCACATTTGGCCAGCGTAGGCTAAGGAATCCTAAAATTTCTATAAATTTTTCCGAGCATTCTGTCTGCAAAAGCGTCACTGCATGATGTGATACGTATCTATCAGCCACTTGCGGTAGGACGGATCTGTCGTCGCCTGGTGTCTCATCCATTCCAAGACAAGGCGCAATTCGTCCTCCGCTACATCAACCCGCTCCTCAGCGTTCAGTGGACGTGCAACACCGTAAACTGGCGTCTGCTCCTTGAGCCGATGCGCCGACTGCTCCTCATCAGACGCCGGCAAGCTGGCAGGCGCGCCGCTGGCCAGCCACTGAATCCGCAGTTCTTTTCTCAGCGGTTCAGGTGTCTCGTCCAATAGGTGGGCGGCGATCAATTCACGGGACGTCTCCACAGGTAAGGCTGACGTCAGGCCGTGAAGTGCCTTCAGACTGGGCCGCGAGCGGCCCAGCTTGTAGCTCCAGAGCGATGAGGCCGTAACGCCGGCCCTTTTCGCGACCTCGTCCATGCGGTGTTTTGTGCTCGCGAAGAGTTTTCGCAGGCCAATCGAGAAGTTGGTGATCCGGCTCATGAGGCCATACACGCCAAACTTTCACGAAAAGTAAACCGCCGTTTTTGAACAAAAGCGAAATTTCATCAAAATTCTTTGACGAAATACGAATATTCGGATTCTTTCAAATTATGCCCAATCGACCGAAACCAACCCCCGCTCAGATCCGGCAGCTGCGGGATCTGGTGGAGAACTATGTTCGTGGCATCGAGAACCGCACGAAGGAGGTGGGGGTGCGGTCGGCGTGCGCCGCGTTGCGCAGACAGATTGTCCGCTTGCCCGATGTGGCCTTCGGGGGCGGCGAAACCAAGTAACACCATGAGACCCAAACTCACCCCTGAACAGATCCGGGCCGCCGGCGACCGCGACCAAGCGCTCACCATGCACGGCCTCTCGATCTACACGGGCTTTTCCTACGGAAAGATCCGCGAACTCGCCACCCGCGAGGGATTCCCGCGCCGCCTCGGCCTCATCATCCCGAGCGAGTTCCGCACCTGGCTCGCCGGTCAGCCGGTAGATGCCCCGGTCGCTACGCCACCTCCGGTGGCGGCGGCAGCGTGATCCTCGGCCGCCACTGCTTCAAGTCCTCCACCTCCACCCGCTGATAGATCGCATGGATCTCCGCCGAGGCATGATTGACCAGACGCCGCATCATTCCCTCGGGAATGCCGGCGCGGCAGCCTCGGCTGATGAAGGTCACGCGCGTGCTGTGGAAGGAGTGGTCGCCGAGGCCGGCGGCATCGAACAGACGGCGCCACTGCATCCCGGCCGGCATCACTCCCTTTCCTGTGGGCGGGCTCCACGCCAGCAGGATGCCGGCCCGCGCCAGCTGCTGCAGCATGGGGCGAAGCTCATCAGGGAGGGGGATGGTGTAGGCTCGTTTCGGCCCGCCCTTCGGGTCCCCGACGAAGATCTCGCCGCGGGAGAAATCCACGTCGGCCAAGCGCAGGCGGGTCTCCGCATGGCGCAGGCCCGTGTAGAGCGCGATCTCGAAGGCGCGGCCCATCCATTCCGGGGCCTCGCGCAGCTGGGCGCGCACCTGGCCGATCTGCGCGTCGGTGAACTCCGGTTTGATGCGCGCGGCCGAGCGCCGGAGGCGCAGTCTGGCGAGCGGGTTGGCCGCGATCTCGCCGCGCCGCACGGCCTCGAAGAGCACCATGGCGAGCACCTTCAGCTCAGCGATGCAGGTGTTTCGAGCGATGGACTTTCCAGCCTTGCCCTTCCTCAGCGTGGTGCGCCACGCGATGTAGCCGTCCGCGTGCTCTCGCTGCACGTCGGCCGCGTAGAACACCCGGCGGTCCTGCAGGAAGGCCAGCACGGCACGCCAGCGCTGCTCGTATTGCGCCAGCGTGCTCTCGGACTCCGCGTAGGTCGCCCTCAGCCAGGCCGGCACCCAGCGCGCCAGCTGCCGCGCGTCCGGCGCCGTGCCGGCCGGGACCTCGGTCGCGCTCAGGTTCTCCCCTTCGATGCGGTGAATGAATTTCGCCAGCTTCCTGGCTCGGTCGGGATCGTTCGCCCGCACCTTCGTGGTCCGGTTCCGCCACTTACCACGGCGGTGGTCCCAGTAACGGACCCACACGAAGGCTGAACCAGCGCGCTCGAACTGATACACGCCGGCCACTGTAACAGGCTGATGAAAAAAGACAAAAACTGACAGTCAACGCCAGAGAAGGATAAGAAGCCTATGACAACGAACACTGCCCCCTGTCTAGCTCTTGGTTCTGGGTTCGAGTCCC
>JAFEGM010000101.1 GCA_018240025.1 Verrucomicrobiota bacterium | reverse complement strand
GCAGGCCAACTACGCGGCCAGCAAAGCCGGCCTCTTCGGACTGACGAAGTCGATGGCGCGCGAGCTGGCCAGCCGTGGCATCACGGTCAATGCCATCGCGCCCGGCTTCATCACCACGGAGATGACCGCCGGTCTGCCCGAGGAAGTGAAAAAGGGAATTCTCGGCCAAGTGCCGCTCGGGCGCTTCGGTAGCGGGGAGGAGATCGCGGGTGCCGTCGCCTTCCTGGCCGGACCCGATGCTGCCTACATCACCGGGCAGACGCTGACGGTCGACGGCGGCATGGTCATGTCGTAAGCGATGGAAGCGGGACGGCGGCGGAGTGACGCCGTTCCGAGGACAGGCGGAAGTCGGCAGCAAGCTCGATCTGGCGGCGCGCGGGTTGCATGGACTCCTTGGCGCTGCGCGGGTCCACAACTAGGTTGAACCAGTGCACGATCCCTACGTCTACGTGGCGCACCTGAGCCGTTGGAAGCGGCTCAAGCTGGCGCTCTCGACCGATCCGGACGACATCCCGGGGCACCTCGACCCGGTGGTCGAGTTGCGGCGTCGGCGCCTGCTGCGGGCAGGACTATGGATGATGCTGTTCATGGCCATCGTCGGCCTGGGAGCCCTGCCGACGTATCGCGCCTGGCTGCGCTGGGAGGCTCGGCGTGAGGCGGGAGTTGCTCTCAGTGCCCTGGCGGCCGGCAAGACCAGCGAGGCCTGGGTGGCGGCACAGGAGGCGGTCCGCTGGACGGATACCGAACCGGCGGCGTGGCGCGCGCTCGCGCAGGTCGCGGCCAGCACCGAGCGGTGGGATCGGGCGGTCGATGCGTGGCAGGAAATGACGCGTCGCGCCTTCGAGCTGTTCCCGGGGGATCGGCGCGCCCAGGCGGCCGCTCTTTTGGAGGTGGGGCAGGCGTCGACCGCGCTGGAGGCGCTCGACGCCCTTGGCGCCCGTGCCGAGGCGCCGGACCAGGTCCTGCGCGCGCGGGCGCTGCTGTTTTCGAAGCGCGACCGGGAAGGCGTGGAGGTGCTCTCGCGGGTCTTGCGTGACTCCGGGACGGCCCCGGAGGTCCTGCTGGCGGCCGTGCGGGAACTCATGACGGCAGCCGAAGTGGCCCGGGACGACCTGATGGTCGCCTCGGCCACCGTGCGACGATTGGCGGAGGGGCGCGGCACCGAGGCCTTTGCGGCCGCGCAGATCGCGGCCCAGTGCCTGGGCGGGCCCAGTCTCGACGAGGGCGGGTTGGGGGAGCCGTTGAGTGCGCGGGATCTCATCCAGGCCCTGCGCGGCCTGCCCAGCGGCGGCTTGCCCGCCAAGCTGTTGAGCTTCGAGCTGGAGATGCGGTTGGACCCGGCGGCGCGCGAAGATGCGATCAATGCCGCCGTGCAGGAGCAGGCTCGGGTAGGGACGAGCGATGCGTTGGGAACGGCGGCGCAATGGCTGCTGCAGCGGCGCGAGGCAGCCCGCGTGCTGGAATTGGTACCTCCGGAGCGCGCCCGGGAAAGCGCGGTGCTCGGGCGGTGTCGGATCGAAGCCCTAGCGGCCGCGGGCAAGCTGCGCGAGGCCCGGGTGGAGGCCGAAGCGCAGCAGTATCCGATCGACCCCGACATCGAGCAGGCCCTGCTGGCGCGGATTCTCACGGAGGCCGGAGATCCCAGAGGCGCGGAGCGGCGCTGGGCGGCGGCGATTTCTGCAGCCGGACAGGATCGACCCCGCCTGCGGCGTCTCGCCGAACTCGCCCGCGCGGGCGGGGCGGAACTGACCGCCGAGGCGGCTGAAGCGAGCGTGGCGGCGTTGGATCGGGCGGCGGGTCGAAGGTGAGGATCGGGCGGGCGGGGCAGACGGCGCGGGCCGCGAGGCGATTTCCACCACAGGAAGCGCAAAAGCCTCAAAAGGGAGTGGGCGCGGGCGGCGCATCGGGGGACGACGGCCTGAATTTTTGCCGCAAAGGCTCAGAGAACTCAAAGAGCTGGCGAAACCAGGGCGAGCGGTCCACTGCCAGTTTCCGCCTCGGTGTCCACGCTGCGGTCACCAATCCACGCCGCAGGCGGCCGCACTGGGAGAGTGCGGACGATCCCACCCAACGAAAACGGCGGCCCGCAGGCCGCCGTCCGTGAAAGTGCTCGTACGTGAAGCTCAGCCTTCGGCCATGCGCGCGGTGGCGATGTCGCCGACCTCGAACTGGAAGCCGGGATTGGACTTCTCGCGCAGACCCTTCAGGACCGCCGCCAGGCTGGAGGCGCAGCTGGTGGAGTAGAAGCGCACGAGGCCGACGGTGGTCTGGCCGCCGAAGACCGTGATCATGATCGTGTCGTCGTCGACCGAATTCATGAAGATGTGGCTGCCATTGCCCTGGTGGTAGAGCGCGTTGAACTCGATCTCGCCGATACGGCGGGCGAGTTCCTTGGTGGCGGCGAAGCTGCCGGCGGCGAGCGCGGCGATGATGGTGACGTCCATCACCTCCAGGTCGCCGTACTGGGAGATGACGTTCCCGCCTTTGTCGATGATGACGGCGAGATCGGACTCTGACTTTTGCAGGTAGTCCTGGAGGATGCCGTCAATATTGGCGACGTCCTCAATGGTGAGTGCCGGGATGGAATCCATAGGCTTGAGCTAACGCTCGGGGAATGATGCTGCGGAATGATGGAATGATGGATCTGAAAGCGGAAGCACGAAATCGGCTCAACGGCGGGCACCGGGGACGGCCACCGGCGCGGTGGCGGGGCGGGCAGGGTCGCTGTCCTTGCTGAACTTGTGGAGCAAGAGCTGCGACACGGCGTTCAAGGCCGCGAACACGTTCTGGCCCGTGCTGGAAATGACCTCGAAGCTCTGCACCCGCTTCTTGCGGTTGTTGAGCAGAAACTCCAGATAATTGACGGGCGCCACGTTGGGCAGGTCCCGTTTGTTGTACTGGAGGACGTAGGGCATGTCATCGAGCGCGATGTTCTGCTTGGCCAGGTTCTCCTCGAGGTTTTTGAAGCTCTCGATGTTCTCCTCCATCTTCTCCCACTGGGAGTCGGCCACGAAGACGATGCCGTCGACCGAGCGCAGCACGAGCTGGCGGGTGGCATTGTAGATGACCTGGCCGGGAACCGTGTAGAGCTGGAACTTGGTCTTGAAGCCCTTGATGACCACCGCATTGAGCGGGAGGAAATCGAAGAAGAGCGTGCGGTCGGCGGCCGTGGCCAGAGAGACGAGGTCGCCCCGGTTGTCCGGATTGATCCGGGAATGGATGTAGGCGAGATTCGTCGTCTTGCCGCAAAGCGCGGGACCGTAGTACACGATCTTGAACTGAATCTCCTTGCTGGCGTAGTTGATGATCGACATGGCGGGCGGGCGCGAAGGAAGGGTCTGACGGCGGCCTAGTGCGAGGCGGCGCGGGCGTACATTTTCGAGAGTTCGTTGGTCACTGCCATGAGTTTCTCACGGACTCCGGGCAGGAATCCGCGGCCGGTTTGCATGACGGCGAGGCAGATGTCGTTCTTCATGAAGAAGCTCAGCACCGAGCGGTCGGTGTAGAAGCTGAAGGTCTGCATTTCGCCCAGCTTCAGCTCGCTCGCGAACTGGTTGGCGCGCTTGTAGAAGAGCGGGCTCATGGCGCTGAAGCCTTCGCCGTCGAGTTCCTTCGGGAAGTTGCCCGCCAGAGTCAGTCCGTCCGCGAACATGATCGTGCAGGCGGTGATGCCGGGCAGCTTGGCCACGAGGCGGACGACCTTCTTGGCGTCGAGCGTCTCGTCGGTCATGAAGATCGCCTGCAGCTCGGCCAGGCCGGGCTGACGCGGCTCGTCATCGACCACGGGCTCGCCTTCGGCTTCGAAGGCAGGGGCAGCCGGTGGCGGCACGAAGCGCGGCTCGGGGCGGATCGGATCCTCCAACGCCGCGGGCTTGAGCGGCGGCGGGGGCACGGCCATCGGCGCGGTGGGCACGGAACGGGCCGCAGCCGGGGCGGGCGCGGCGGGCTGAGGCGGCGCGACCGGAGCCGGAGGCGGAGGCGGGGCCACTGGCGCGGGCGGCGGAGCGACCGGGGCGGGCGCGGGTGCGAGGGCCACCGGCGGGAGCGGCGCCGGAACGGGCAGCGGAGCCGGCTTCGCTTCCACCACCACCGCGGGAGGCGGGGTGGGCGGAGCTGCCGGAGCAGCCGGCTCGATGCGCACCATGACCGGAATCGGCGTGTACTCCTCTTCCACCGCCGGCTTGAGCGGCGGCTTCGGCGGGGCCACAGCGAGTGGCGGCGGCGCCAGCGGGGCGGGCGGCTCGATCTTCTTGATCTCGGGCAGCTTCGGAGCCTCTTCGAAGAGGGGGGCAGGCGCGGGGGCTTCGGCCACCGGAGGGGCCAACTCTACCTTGCTGGTCTTCGGCGGGAGCTTCGGCGGGACGGGCAGCGGGGCCGTGGGGATCGCCGGGGTCGTCGCAATCGCCGGCGGCGGCGGAGGCACAGCGGGCGTCGGCGCGGTGGTCGCCGCGATCGGCATGAGGGCGCTGGCCGACATGTGTTCTTCCTCTTCCTCGCGGGCGCGCGGAGTGGTGACGGTCTCCTCGAAGGCGAAGGCCGGGATTTCGGCCGCCGGCTTGAGGGGAGCCACCGGCGGCGGCACGGGCAGCGGAGGAATCGAGAGCGGGGTGATCGGCACCGGGGCGATCGGGATCGGCCCAGTGGCGCCCCGCGGCGCGGCCGTCAGCGGCGGCGCCAGCACAGGCGGCGGGGCTGGGGCAGGTTCCGGTTCGGGCTCGGGCTCGGGCTCGGGTTCCGGTTCCGGTTCGGAGACCGTGGCGACGGGCTCGGGCTCTTCCATCTCCTCCGCCGGAGCTTCGGCGAAGACCGGTTCGGGTTCCGGCGGCGGTGGCGGAGCCACGGGAGCCGGAGCGGGCGGGGGCAGACGCTTGGCGTCTTCGGCGGCCTTGGCGCCGAAGGGCGTCGGAATCTCCGGACCGGTCTCTTCGACAATCTGGTCCGCCCGGCGCGCCAGGGCGGCCATGGGCAGATTCTGAAAGACCTCCTGCAACGGCACCGGGATGGAGGCGAGATCGCAATTGGCCGCGAATCCGCTTCGCACGTCGGCAGGCAGCGCCTCCAGGAAGGTCTCGCGCGGGATCGAGACCCGCCCCATGGCGAGTTGCGGTTCGACGATCTGGAACGGCAGCGTGACACGCACGGCGTCAGCGACCATGGGCATGTCGGCCCCCAGCGACGACGCTGGCAGACCGCGCAGGATGGCCGCAAGGCTCATCGAAATGGACTTCCCATCGGCCGCCGGAGCGGCGACGGCCGGAGCCGGCGCAGCGGGCAGCGGAGGCGGGGGCGCGAACGCCGCCGGACGCGCTGGGGCGGGGGCCGGGGCTGGCGCGGGCGCGGGCGCGAAGGGCGGCGGTGTCGGCAGGCTGGGACCCGGCACGGCGGCATGCACCGGCGGCACTTCCCGAGCCGGCGGAGGAACGGCGCGAGCGGGCGGAGGAGCGAATGCGGCCGGGGCCGGCATCGGCGCCGGTTCCGGAGCGGGCGGAGGCAGGGGCGGGGAAGGCGGCACGGCATCGGCACCCACCATCGACGGACGCAGGATGGTGGTGCGGATGGCCGGATGCGACGCCGAAATCGGACTGCGTCCTCCGGGAACCGGCGGCGGGGTCAGCGGCGTCGCCTCGACCGGCGGCAGCGGGGCCGGCGGCGGCGGCGGTGCCACGGGCGCGGGCGGAGGCGGCGGCTGGGCAAAGGCGGTGGGCGGCGGGGCGATCACCGCCGGCGTCTTGAAGGCGGGCACCGGGGCGGCCTGCGCCGGACGCAACGAGGGTGCGGGCGGGACCGGCAGCGAGGGCGGAGCCGGCGGCGGCGCGGTGGGCTGACCGGCCGGCTTGTACGGCGGGGGAGCCGAGGCCGCGGCCGCACTCCCGGAGCGCAGCGCGATGGGCGGCAACTGGATGCGGGCGGTCTTCTTGGCCGTCTGCGCGGTCGGGGGCGGCTGCAGGCCGGCCGGCCGGGTGGCGGACGGCACCGTGGGCACCGGGCCAGTGGCGGCGCGCGGGGCGGTACCGGTGGGCGGCGGCGCAGGCGGACGGGTGGGCAGGGACGGGCCGCTCAGACGGATCTTCCCACCAGCCACGGAGGCACGCACCGTCGAAGGGAGACGCTTCCCGACGGGCGCCGCGTCAGCGATGATCGGCGCGGGGGCCCCGGCGGCCGGCGCGGACTGGGCGTCGACCGGCGAAATCGCGGCCAGCGGCACCGGTCCGGTGGTGGGCCGGAACGAACCGGCGGCGGGTGCCACCGGCGAGGGCGGAGCGACCGGCACCGGCGGAGCGACCGGCGGCACCGAGATGCGGGCGGTCTTCTTCGGGCCCTGGGCAAAGGTGGGCGCTGGCGGGACGACCGGCGCGGGCGGCGGGGCGGCCGGAGCCATCTTCGCGGGCATCCTCGCCTGGTCTTCCAGCGCGACCTGCAGGAACGGGGTCTCGATCTGCCCTTGCACGGCCTCGACCACCTGATCGGGCCGCGTGCGGAAGGAGGGCGCCATCTGCTCGACCAGCTTCTGCAGCGGAAGTGGGATCTCGGCGTCCTCGGTCGCCGTCACCTGGCGAAGGAAGATGTCCGGAGCCGCCGCGGCGATGCGGGAAAGGGGAATGGAGGCACGCCCCTTGGAAAGATCGGAGAACAGATCGGCGGCCTCGAAGCGCAGCACCCGGCGACGGTCCACGGCGCCGAGGTTGATCCAGCCGGCGGGGATGCGGTCGACGAAATCGCCCATCTCCAGAGCAATGGTGATGTCCGGCGCCACCTGTTCGGGCTCGGGCGGAGGGGGCGCGCTCGGCGCAAAGTCAGGCACCACGGTTTCGTCCGGAGTGCTGCCGCCGAACGGGCGGTTCATGCTCGGGAAGGAAATCGAGCGACCCGCGCCGCCGCCGCCGCCCGGCACCGGGGGTGGGGCCGAAAAGACGGTCGAGCCCCCGAGCGACGAGGTCTCGCGCATCGACACCGCCTGGACGCTGTTGGGCATCGCGACCCGGGAAATACGCGTCTGCGGAGGAGCGGCGCCACCGCCGCCGAGCGGGACGGGGGGCGGTTTGGGCGCACTCGGGGCGGGCGGAGGGGAGGGGGGCTGAGGCGGGGCTGCCTCTTCCTTCGCCTTCTCTTTGGATTTGAACAGATTGCTGAACGAGAACGCCATGGGTGAGAGTGTCGGGGGTGGCTTTCGCTGGGCCAGCTTAGTCTCTTACACGCTGAGCACGAGTTCGATTTCCGCGTGGTTTACGGGGGCCGTCAAAATAATTCTTGGTCCGGGGATCTTGGTTGGGCTGCCGCTCAGTGGTCTTCCGCCGTCAGGCGCCAGACTTCCTCGAGCGTCGTGACGCCCTCGTAGGCTTTGTCGATGCCGGCTTGCCGGAGCGTCTTCATGCCTTCGCTGACCGCCTGATTCTTCAGCACGGCCGCGGAGGCGCGCTTGATGATGAGGCGGCGGATCGACTCCGACACCGGCAGCACCTCCAGGATGGCGGCGCGGCCGAGATAGCCGCGGCCCCGGCAGCGGTCACAGCCGCCGCCGCGGTAGAAGACGGTATCGGCGTTCGGGTCCAGTCCGAGGCGTTCCAGCAGTTCGGGCTCCGGGCGGAACTCCTCCTTGCAGTTGCTGCAGATGCGCCGCACGAGGCGCTGAGCGCAGGTCAGGATGACCGAGCTCGAAATGAGGAAGGGCTCGATGCCCATGTCGTCCAGACGCGTGATCGCGCCGGAGGCGTCATTCGTGTGCAGGGTCGAGAGCACCTGGTGGCCGGTGAGGGCCGCCTTCACCGCGATGTCGGCCGTTTCGTTGTCGCGGATCTCGCCGATCATCACGATGTCGGGATCCTGCCGCAGGATGGATCGCAGTGCGGCGGAGAAGTCGAGACCCACTCCCGCGTTCACCGCCACCTGATTGATGCCGGCCAGCTGGTATTCGACCGGGTCCTCAACGGTGACGATGTTGTACTCCGGATTGTTCAGTTCGCTCAGCACCGAGTAGAGCGTCGTCGTCTTGCCCGAGCCGGTCGGGCCCGTCACCAGGATCATCCCGTGCGGGGCATCGATCGCCTTCTTGAAGTGCCCGAACGTGGTTTCGTCGAGGCCGAGCATCTCGATCGAGCCCGTCAGCGCCGATTTGTCGAGGATTCGAATGACGATCTTCTCGCCATGCACGGTCGGCAGGAAGGAGATGCGCAGATCGACCTCCTTGCCGGCCACGCGGATGCGGAAACGACCGTCCTGCGGCACCCGGCGTTCGGCGATGTTCAGGCCAGCCAGGATCTTGATGCGGCTGGCGATAGCATTCTGCAAATTCTTCGGCGGGCCCGGGGCCTCGGCCAGGTTGCCGTCGACCCGGTAGCGCAGCTTGATGGATTTGTCGGCCGGCTCGATGTGGATGTCCGACGCCTTGTCGCGGATCGCCTGCACCAGGATGAGGTTGACGATCTTGATCACCGGGCCTTCCTCGGTGGACGCCGCCAGCTTATCGAGGTCGATCTCCTCGCGGCGGTTGGCGATGGTCTCGACATCGCCTTCCTCCTTGGCGGCCTGCTCGGCCGCCTGCTTCATGACCTCGTCCATCTGCCCGGCGGCGTGGGCCACCCCCGTGAGCGAATCGAGAATGCTCTTCTCGGTCGCGATCATGGGCACGATCTGCATGCGCGTGCGCGCCTTCAGATCGTCGACCGCCAGCACGTTGAGCGGATCGGCCATGGCCACGAACAGCTTCGGGCCGAGCACGCAGACCGGAGCCAGTTTGTAGTTCTTGGCCAGGTCCTTGGGGACGAGGTTCATGACCTCCTCCGGGATGCGGATTTTGGAGAGATTGATGGGAGGTGTGTCGAGGCAACGACCCATGGCCATGACCATGTCCTGCTCGGTCACGAAGCCCTTGTCGGTCAGCAGCCGGACGAGCCGTCCGCCCTGCTTGCGCTGCAGCTCCACCACCTCGTTCAACTGCGCGGGCAGCAGCAGGCCGTCCTCCATGAGGATGTCCGCTATGCGCTCGCCGAAGGATTTAGCTCCCATGTTCGTGTGCAGTGGTAGGCCGGATCAATCGCGCGCGTCCAGTCGATATGCGTCGCGCAGCACCTTGAGGATGGCTGCGGGCTTGGCCAGGTACCACTGGATGTGGTAGTCGAGCGAGCTGTGCGTCGCTTCCTTGGCGGCGCCATCGAACGGATTGCAGATGGCGATCATGATGGTGCGGCTGACCACATCGAACGGCACGAACAGCCGCCCCATGGTCAGCGTCTCCGGCAGCATGCGCACGACCGAGCGGTCGATGTCGTAGAGCTCGAGCGGGACGTAGCCGAACTTCGTCTGGTCGATCAGCGCGCTGATCATCAGGTCCACGTCCGGCCCGCCGGCCTTCGAGATCTGCTCGAGCAGCGCGGCCACCGGGGCGGTCCCGGCCTGGATGCGGGCATTGGTCGAGCGGAGATTGGCAATGCCGGCTGCAGCCGCCTGTTCGGGCGCGATGCGGTGGTGGACGAGGAACTTGGCAAACTGCTCGTTGCCGTCCTCCGCGGGCAGCGCGACCGAGGGCGCAGACGGGGCCGCGCCGTGACCGCCGCCGCCGCGCCCGCCCACCCGGGCCGTGCCGCCGGTGCGCCCGCCGGGGGCGCCGGTCCCTGCGGGCCGGGTCAGATCCACCAGCGACCCGCCCTGCGCCGGCGCGGCCGGGGCGGGGGCCATCAGACGGCCTTCCTGCGGCTGCACATCGGCCACCGCGCTGCGGCTGCCGGAGGACTTCCCGGCGCGGGCCTCGATCTCGCCCATCAGGGCGAGCACATCCGCCGCGTCGGGCTGCTTCGAGAGGATGCCTTCGCATTCCAGCAGCGCGCTCGAATACAGACCGTTCTGCAGGTAGGCCGTGGCCAGCAGCCGCGAGATGCGGAGGGCATCCTCCTGCTGGCCGATCTTGACGTAGGCTTCCTTCAGAATGTCGAGCGATTGGCAGTCATCCGGCTGGGTCTGCGTGATGACCTCGAACATTTCGATCGTGGAGAGAATCTGCGCGCGCTCTTCGCTGGTCAGGTTGACATCCATGGGCCGAACAGGGGTGGGGAGCTAGAAGTGTGCCGCAATGTCGCAGTCGGGGCCGGTTTGTCGTCCGCCGGCTGACATTCATTGTGGCCCGTGTCGCTGCCGGATTGCCACCAAAAACCGCGGACGGCCCTGAAATTGTGGCCCTCCGCGTCCCTCCGCATGACCCGCCCGCGCTGCGCTTCTCCTTGACCGTGGCCGGATTCGGCGGCAACGCGGCGCGATGTCGACAAACGCACTCGAAGCCTGCTTGGCGGATCTCCGCTTCACGACCGATGGACTGATCGCCGCGATCGTGCAGCAGCATGTCGATGGTCAGGACGGTCCGCCCTGCGGGCGCGTGCTGATGCTGGCTTGGATGAACCGGGAAGCACTCGGTCTGACGCTCTCCACCCGCCGGATGCACTACTGGAGCCGCTCTCGCGGCAAGCTCTGGCTGAAGGGCGAGACCAGCGGCCACTTCCAGGAGGTGGTCTCGTGGCACCGCGATTGCGATGGCGATGCGCTGCTCTTCGTGGTGCGGCAGGCCAGCGCGGCCTGCCACACGGGCTACGAGAGCTGCTTCTATCAGCAGCTGGATTTTTCCGGTGAGGCGCTGCCCGTGGGGGAATCGCCACGTTTCGATCCAGCCAAGGTTTATTGAACATGGGACCACTTCCGCTGACCCCCGCGGCCGGGGATTTCGCCGCGCTGACGGCCCAGCACAACGTCATTCCGCTGAGCGTCGAGCTCATCGCGGATGGCGAGACGCCGATCGGCGCCTTCCAAAAGCTGCTCGATCACGACGCCGCCCTCGGGGCCGGCGGCGGCCGGAGCTTCCTGCTCGAATCGGCCGAGCAGGCCGACGGGATCGGGCGCTACTCGTTCATGGGCATCCGGCCCGAACTCGTTTTCGAAGTGCGCGGCCGGCAGGTCCGCATCGAGGAGCGCGGACAGCCGCGGGAGTGCGAGGTGGCGGGCGATCCCCTGGCTGTGCTCGGCGATCTCATGGCGCGCTATCGGCTCGCCCACATTCCCTCGCTGGCTGGCATTCCCTTCCCCGGCGGCGCGGTGGGGTACGTCGGTTACGAAATGGCGCGGCATTGGGAGCCGACGGTGCCGGCCGCGGCGGTGGATCAGTTGGGGTTGCCTGAGGCGCTCTTTCTCATCACGCGCACCCTGCTGGTGTTCGACCATCGGCACCGGCGCATCCGGGTGGTGCGCTGCGTCTTCCTCGACGGGCGCGATCCAGCCGAGGCGCACGCCGAAGCGGTGGCCGAGCTGGCCGCGCTGATCGAGCGACTGACCTCGCCGGGTCGACTGCGCCCGGCGCGCCTGTGGAACGGCTTCTCGCCCCAGCCCGCGGCGGCGGAATCGAACACCACGCGCGAGGAATACGAGGCCATGGTGCGGCGCGGGCAGGAGCACATCCGGGCCGGCGACATCTTCCAGTTCGTGCCGTCGCAGCGCTTCTCGGCTGACTACGCCGGCACGCCGCTCGCGCTGTATCGGGCGCTGCGTTTCGTCAATCCGTCGCCCTACATGTTTCATCTCCAATTCGGCGAAGGCTGCGCGTTCGTCGGCAGCTCGCCGGAGATGCACGTGCGCTGCCTGGGCGGGAAGGTGGAGATTCGGCCGATCGCCGGCACGCGTCGGCGCGGCACCACGCCCGAAGAGGATGCGGCTCTCGCGGCCGAACTGCTGGCCGATCCGAAAGAGCGCGCCGAGCACCTCATGCTGGTCGATCTCGCTCGCAACGATGTGGGGCGTGTCTCACGCTTCGGCTCCGTGCGGGTGACCGATTTCATGCGCGTCGAGCGCTACAGCCACGTCATGCACCTGGTCTCCGACGTGGTCGGCGAGCTGCAGGAAGGTCTCGGCCCGCTCGACGTCCTGCGCGCCACGTTTCCGGCGGGCACGGTCAGCGGCTCGCCCAAGGTCCGCGCGATGCAGATCATCGCGGAGCAGGAGAAGTCGAAACGTGGTTTCTATGCCGGGGCGGTGTGCTACCTCGGTTTCGATGGCCAGATCGACTCGTGCATCGCGCTGCGCTCAGTCGTCCTGGAGGGCGGCCGGGCCCACGTGCAGGCGGGCGCCGGCGTGGTGGCGGATTCCGTCCCGGCCAGCGAATGGGAGGAAACCGTCAACAAGGCCGCCGGCGTGCTGCGTGCGGTCGAGCTGGCCCGCGAAATGACGGACTGAAATGAGTAGTCCGCACTCTCCGAGTGCGGCCGGTCCGCAGGGAGCGGAGGTGCGGAGGAGCGGAGGAGCGGAGGAGCGGAGGAGGTTCGCGCGAAGCTGCGAAGGTGGCGAAGGCGCGAAGGGAGATGAAGGAGAATGGTGAGCCAGGTGGCTGCGGGCACTTGGGCGTACCGGAGCTGCGCCTGCAGAAAAACAAAAGGCCCGCGCCGGAGCGCGGGCCTGGGTGGTTGAGCGGAAATTGAGACGGCTCAGCGCGTGCCGATGCGACCGGGCGCCGTTTCGGCCACGATCTTGCCCTCGTAGACGCGAGCGGCGCGACGGAAGTAGGGGTAGGGGGCCTCGTCGTAGACCGGTGCCGGATAGCCGATCGAAACGCCCGCGCCGTAGTAGTAGGGCGCGTAGCCGTACGGATAGAAGCCGGGGTAAAATCCGACGTAGTAGGGATACGAATGGCGGTAGCGGCCGTAGTAGCCCCGGGCCCACGGGCCACGGTGGCGGCCGTCGAAGCGACGTCCGTCGAAACGGCGGCCATCGTAGCGGCGGGCGTAGGCGGCCGTCGGAGCGCCTCCGCGCGAGCGGGCGAACTGAGCGCGGGAATCCCGCGGAGCAGCCTCCGCGGTGCTGACCGTGAGCGGCGCGAGCAGGGTCGCGACGGCGAGGGAGAGTACAGCGAGTTTCATGGTAACGTGAGTCTGACGTCACGTTAGACGGGATTCTTCGAAGAATGTTCAGGAAGCCCTCCGCCGATTCCCGGCAGCCAGCTCGCGCAGCCGCAACTCCTGGGCGGTGAGGGACTCGAACCCCCGGCCAACTCGGTGTAAACGAGCCGCTCTACCACTGAGCTAACCGCCCTTCCGGTGGCGGGCAGTTTCCGCTGGTGCATGGTCTGGTCAAATGCGGCGCGCGCTTCTTTGCCTTCTGCTCTGGCTGGGTGCCGTGCTCGGACGACTGCCGGCGGAGTCGCATGTGTGGATCGACACCGACTGCGCCTTCGGGCCGCTGACCGACTCGGACGACGCCCTCGCGCTGGTGCAGGCCCTGCACAGTCCGGAACTCGTCGTGCGCGGAATCAGCGTGAGCTTCGGGAACAGCACCGTCGAGGCGAGCGAGCAGGCGGTGGTGGGCATCGTCGAGCGCTTCGGCGCCGCGGCGGGCGTCACCCGCACCATGGTGCATCGCGGCGCTGCCTCGGCGGCCGATTTTGCGCGGGCCACCCCGGCGACCGAAGCGCTGGCAGCCGAGCTGCGGCAGCGGCGGAAGCTGGTCTATGTCGCGCTAGGTCCGCTGACCAACCTCATGACGTGTCTGCGGCGGTATCCTGACCTGCGCAAACAACTGATGGCGGTGGTCCTCGTCACCACCCGCCAGGACGGCGAGCGGCTGCGCGTCGGCCGGTGGAACCCGTTCCCGCTACCGGACGGGAACTTCCGGCGCGACGTCCCGGCCATGGATGCCTTCCTCCAGCTCGAGGAGGTGCCCGTGATGGTCGTGCCCCCGCGCTTCGCCGTCGGCCTGCAGCTCACGCCGGCGCGTCTGGATGCCCTCGCCGCCAGCGGTCCCGCCTGGGCCTGGCTGGCGGAGCAATGCCGCCCGTGGGTGCGGCGCTGGCGCTGGCTCTTCGGCGTGGAGGGTCCGCCGCTCTTCGATGGCCTGGGAATGCTGGCCGCCTCGCACCCGAACTACCTGCCGACCGACCCATTCTTCGTGCGCATCGAGCATCAACGCGGCCGCGATGTCCTCATCGCCAGCCCCCAGGCCGCCGGCTTGGACGCGCGCGTGGTCCTGCGCGTGCAGCCCGGTGCGGAGGACGTCATTTTCGAACGCCTGCGCGCGCGGCCCACCGCGAGGTGAGAGGGAGGTCCCGGCGTGGCGCTTTTCACCTCTCACCTTTCACCGTTCACCTCTCACCTCTCACCTTTCACNNCGGCCACCAGTTCGGCGATGTCGACGACCGTCGGGGCGCCCTCGCGGCCGGCGCTTTCGCTGCTCTGGAGCATGCTTTTGCAGAACGGGCAGCCGGCGGCGATCTTCTTTGCGCCGGTGGCCTCGGCCTCGCGGAAGCGGTTCTCGGAGACCTTCATTTCGCCTTCCTCCTCTTCCTTCCAGAACTGCGCCCCGCCGGCACCGCAGCAGAAGCTCTTGCTCTTGTGCCGCGGCATTTCGGTGATTTCTCCCAAAACCTTGCGCGGAGCTTCGTAGATGTCGTTGTGCCGGCCCAGGTAGCACGGGTCGTGGTAGGTCAGCTTCTCGTCCGCGATCTTCTCCGGCAGCTTCCCGGCCGCGATCAATTCCTCGATCAACTGGGTGTGGTGCACCACCTTGTAGTGGCCGCCGAGCTGCGGGTAGTCGTTGCGCAGGGCGTTGAAGCAATGCGGGCAGGTCGTGACCACGCGCTTAGGCTTGGATGCATCGAGCTTCTCGTCGATCAGCACGGCGTTGAGCGTCTCCACGTTCCCGGTCGCGAGCGAGTAGTAGAGGTACTCGTTGCCGGCGCGACGGGCCGGGTCGCCGGTGCAGCCCTCGCTCTTGCCGAGGATGGCGAAGTTGACCTTGCAGTGGTTGAGGATCTCGGCGAACGCGCGGGCCGTTTTCTGCGCGCTCGGATCGTAGGCGCCGGCGCAGCCGACCCAGTAGAGCACCTCGAAATCGGGATTTTCCTCCACGGTCGGAGCGACCGTGTCCTTGTCCTTCCACTCCTCGCGCTTGGCTTGGGCGATGCCCCACGGATTCGAGGTTCGCTCGAGATTGCGGAAGGCGTTGTTCAGCTGCTGCGGGAACTCACCCTTGGTCATGACCGCGTCACGGCGGTAGTCGATGATGTCGCTCAACTGCTCGCAGCCGACCGGACAGATCTCGACGCAGGCGCCGCAGGCCGTGCAGGCCCAGAGCGCGCTTTCGTCCATGATGAACTCGAGGGCCGGCCGCGGACTCGCCTCGCCGCGGGCCAGATCGCCGCGGATGGCGTTGAGCTCGTAGCGCTTGTTGATCTCGATGGCCGAAGGTGCCAGCGACTTGCCCGTGGTGTGCGCCGGACAGGCGTTGGTGCAGCGATTGCATTGAATGCAGGAGTAGGCGTCGAGCAGCTGCGTCCAGCGAAGCTGTTCCAGCTTCTCGACCCCGAAGCGCTCGGCGTTTTCGTCCTCGAGGTTCAGCAGCGGCTCGAGCGCGCCGCGCGGCACCGGCGAGCCGTCCTCGAGTCGGCGCTCGACCGCGAAGCGCGCAGGGGCGACGAAGAGATGGATGTGCTTCGAGCGCGGGAAATACGGCAGAAACGCGAGGATCAGGCCGAGCGCACCCCACCAGCCGATGTGCCAGCCGACGATCCAGCTCGGGCTGAAGCCGATGACAAGCGCGATGACGCTGGCGACCGGCTGCCAGGGATCGGTGTGGCCCTCGGCCGCCAGCAGGCAGGCGGAGCCGAACAGGCGCAGACCGACGTGCAGCAGGATGAACGTGCCGACGATGAGCGAATCGCGCCGGATGCCGCCGCTCTTCACGTCTTCGTGCAGGCGGACGCGGTCGTTGAAATGCGAGAGCTTTTCGTCATCGGTCACGAAGCGCCGCCAGAGCAGGTAGGCGACGCCGATGAGCACGAGCGTGCCGAAGAGATCGGCCCCGAGGCGGAAGAGCGCGCCGAGCGCCGAGTGATGGAAAACGGCGAACCAGTCTTTGGGCAGATAGCCTTCGGCGAGATCGACCAGATTGACCAGGCCGTAGAAGACGAAGCCGTAGAAAACGAAGGAGTGGAAGAAGCTGACCACCGGCCGGTCCTTGAACACCGTCACCTGGGTGATCGTGCGGATCAGCGCCTCGCGCACGCGCTGCACCGGACGGTTCCAGCGCGGATAGTAGGTGGTGTCGCCGCGGGCCACGGCGCCGACGACCTCGGCGAACCCGGTGTAGGCGTAGTAGAGCGCCGCGATGAGGAGAATGAGGAACAGCGTTTGCTCGGGGACGGTCAGCATGTGGGAGGAGAGTCCGAGGGATTTGCGGGCGATTGAAGGCTACAATACGAACGGGCACAAGAAGAGAACCTGAGTCTTCGGTCAGGTTTTTTGCGGGCGTATTGAGTTCATGGTCGCGAAGCGCGAGGGCCTCGGCGATTTGCCCGGTCAAGCTGGCTAGCTATCGTCGACGAGATGAAGAACTTTCTGATCGCGGCCCTTTTCTTCGGCTGTGCGAGTATTTCGCGAATTCACGCCCAAGGTGCCTTTGTCGACTTGGCGGGGCGGGGCGATGGAAGCAAGCGCCAGGATACGACCAAGCAGGATACCGAGGCGGCCTTCAAGGCCGCTCGGCAGGGAAATCCGGCCCCCCTGCTCGCTCTCACCAACCTGGAAGGACGCAAACCGGAAGCACGAGACGCCCTTTATCTGACTTGGCGGGCGTTTGCGCTCATTCTGCTCCGACGAGACGCGGAGGCGGTGGAACTCGCTCGGCAGGCGGAGGCGCTGGTTCAACCCGAGTTGAAAAAATACGGATCATCGAGGGCGATGGATGAGATTGTCCGTGTCTATATTTTGACGGGCCGAGGTTTGGAGGCGGTTCGCTACCAACGTCTGCTGCGCAGTTCGTTTCCCCGCGAAGACGACTTGGCCAACAGTTTGGCTTGGCTCTTGGCGACCTACCCGGACGCCAAAGTGCGCAACGGGCAGGAAGCGCTTCAACTCGCCCTCATCGCCAACAAGATCGGTGGATTTCGCGATCCTTCGGCTGCCGACACTTACGCAGCGACGGCGGCTGAATGCGGTAGGTTCGAAGAAGCGGTCGCTCGCCAGCGGGAGGCTGTCTTGCGCGGCAGCCGCGACCCCGACTGGAACGCCGCTACACGAGCAGGTGCGCAAGCGCGCTTGAAACTCTACGAGCGACGTCAACCCTACCGCCAGGCCATTGGTCGTGAGGGTCTGCTGCAGATGCTCCGGGAACGCGAGTGACTCGCGTCGAGCAGCCCGATCAATAGAGATCCAGATCGGTCACGGGGTTGAACTCCGCCTGTGCGTGCGCGACCTCGGGCGAGGGCGTTGGATCGGTCAGCAGCGCCGAGGCCAGCGAGAGGGCCGGCGTGACGAGGAGAACGGCGAGGCGGAAGGAAATTCCGACGACGGAACGCGTGAAGCGAAACGGCATGTTCGAGGGGAGTGGGGGGACCGACCGAAACCGAAGCGCGCGTTGTAGAAACTTCCCTGGAAGGTGGCAATGCCAAATTCCAGAAATTCCAAAACCGGCGGCCGCTGCCTTTTCGCATCGACTCCGCCGGGCCACGCGCCCCCAAATCGCTGCGTGAACCTGCATACCCAATTGCTCGCCCGGGCCGCCGCCGGCCGACCGGTGCGCATCGGCCTCATCGGCGCCGGCAAGTTCGGCTCCATGTTCCTGGCCCAGGCGCGGCGGACGCCGGGGTTGCACGTGCTGGGCATAGCCGACCTCGCGCCGGGGCGCGTCCGCGCGTCGCTCGCCCGGCTGGGGTGGCCGGCGGCGCAGGTCGATGCACCTTCGCTCGACGCCGCCGCGCGCGATGGTCGCACCTGGGTGGGCGAGGACGCGGCGGCCTTGATCGCGCATCCGGCGCTGGAGGTGGTCATCGAAGCCACCGGCGCGCCGAAGGCCGGGATCCGGCACGCGCTGCTGGCCTGCGCGGCCCGCAAACACCTCGTGATGGTGAACGTGGAGGCCGACGCGCTGGCCGGCCCGGTGCTGGCGCGCCGCGCCGCCGAGGCTGGGATCGTGTACTCCATGGCCTACGGCGATCAGCCGGCGCTCATCCTCGAGCAGATCGACTGGGCGCGCGCCTGCGGGTTCGACGTCGTCTGCGCGGGCAAGGGCACGAAGCATCTGCCGGCCTTCCACGCCTCGACGCCCGACACGGTCTGGCAGCATTACGGGTTCAGTCCGCAGCAGGTCGCGACGGGCGATTTCAATGCGCAGATGTTCAACTCGTTCCTCGACGGGACGAAATCGGCGCTCGAGATGGCCGCGGTGGCCAACGGCTCCGGCCTGCAGCCGCCGCCCGACGGTCTGACCTTCCCGCCCTGCGGCGCGGACGATCTGCCGACCGTGCTGCGACCCGCCTCCGCGGGCGGCGTGCTGCCGCAGGCCGGGACGGTCGAGGTGGTTTCGTCGCTCCACCCTGACGGCACGCCAGTCGCGCGCGATCTGCGCTGGGGCGTCTTTGTCGTGATCGAGGCGCCGAGCGAGTACGTCCGCGATTGTTTCGCCCAGTACGGCCTGCGAACCGATCCGAGCGGATGCTACACCGCGCTCTATCGGCCCTGCCACCTGATCGGTCTCGAGTTGGGCATCAGCGTGGCCAGCGTAGCGCTGCGCGGCGAGCCGACCGGCACGACGCGCGCCTTCCACGGCGACGTGGTGGCGGTGGCCAAGCGCCCGCTGCGCGCCGGCGAACTGCTCGATGGCGAGGGCGGCTACACCGTCTACGGCCGACTGCTGCCGGCCGCTCGGTCGCTCGCGCTGGGGGCCCTGCCCATCGGGCTGGCCCACCGAGTCAAGCTGCGCACGGACGTGGCCGCGGGCGACGTGGTCCGTTGGTCCGAGGTCGCCTGCGACGAGAGCGATGAAGCCGTGCGTCTGCGCCGCGAACTGGAGCGCGACGCACCTGTTTGAGCGGCCGCGGCGCTCACTGCGCGGCCAGCAGCTTCTCGATCTTGCCGTTCAGGTTCTCGCGGGCATTCATGTCGACCAGCTTGCCGTCCTTGCCGATCAGCCACATGGCCGGGATGCTGGTGATGCCGAAGCGGCGACCGAAGTCGTTCTCCCAGCCCTTGCCGTCGAAGTACTGCGGCCAGGGCATCTGGCGATCCTTGACGAACTTGTCGAGCTTGCCGCGGTCCTGATCGAAGCTGATGCCCACGATCTCGAAGCCCTTCGGATTCAGCTGCTTGTAGGCGGCCAGCACCTTCGGCATTTCGGCGACGCAGGGGCCGCACCAGGTGGCCCAGAAGTCGACCAGCACGACCTTGCCCTTCAGGGCGGAGAGATCGACCTCGCGGCCGTCTGTCGCCTTGAACTTGATGTCGACGGGCTTCCCGATGGCGTCGAGGCGGGCGAGCAGCTTGCCCGCCTCCTGCTTGATCGGCGCGGGCGCCTTGCCGTCGGACAATTCCTTGAGCAGCGCGCGCGCCTTCTCCGTTTCGACCTGTGAGGCCACCGCCAGCAGCATCTCGTACGGGTCGCTCTTGTCCGGGAAATCCTGCAGCAACGCGCGCCCCTGCTTCTCGATCTCGGCCAGGAACGCCGCCACGTCCGGGCCGCGCTTCGCCTTGATCGCGTTGAGCGACGCCTCGAGCCGCTTTTCGTAGTTGTCGGCCGCGCGGGCCAGCGGAGCGGCCAGGGTCAGCAGGGCGAGGAGCAGAACGGGCAGTTTCATCGCCTGCAGCATGGCCGGGGTGCGCCATTGCGCCAGTCCGGGTTGCGCCGATTCGAGGCGGGCGGCACCTCCAGGCGAAGCGGGAGCGCAACGAACGCCGACCCGCCGTTCATGATATTTTTGCAATTGTCCGCATCTTTCCCTTTGCTGGATTCCGGATGGTCCTATGTTGGGTGCCGTGATGCTGGCTACGGTCGTGCCTGGGTTCATTTGGGTGGTCGCTTTTCTGGCGATCCTCATCTGGCCGAGCTATTTCGCGCTCGGCTCCGTGCTCTTCGGCCGGCGGTCGGCGGAAAATGCGCTCGGGTTCAGCCTGCTCGGGCTCATCCCCGGCTTGGTGGCGCTCTGGTTGGGGCTGACCCGCGCCTCGGTGCATCCCAACGGAGCGCGGGCGGCGCTGTTGCTGGCTGGTATTGCGCTGCTGGCCGTGGTGGTTTCGATCTGGCCCCGGCAGCGCGGTCGCCGCGAGGGTGGCGAGAGATGAATGCACTCGCTCCGGACCTCTTGCGGGCTGGGGTGGTCGGGCTGGCGGGCTGCACGGCAGCGTTGGTCTTGCTGTCGGCCGGTTGTGAGCGGACGCAGCCTCCTGCCTCGCTGGCGGGAGACGAGGATCGGCCCGAGCTGATTCGCCGTCTGGCCGCGCTCGATCGACCGATGCGCAAGCCGCAGCGCGGCGATTGGCTGGCCACCAACGAAGAAGAATACGAATCGTTCGAAGCCTATTGCGCGGGCAAACCCAATCGTCCCAATCGCCGCCGCACCACGCTCTACATCCAGCCGCTGGGGGAATTCACCGCCGAGCAAATGGAGATGGTCGAACGCACGGCGGAACTGCTCGGGCTCGCCTATGCCGTGCCGACCCGCCTGCTGCCGCCGCTGGGCCTCGACGTGCTGCCGCCGCAGGCGCAGCGCGGCCGACCCGGCACGGCCGAGCATCAGCTGCACAGCGGACGTCTGATGAAGAAGGTCCTGAAGCCGCGCCGGCCCGACGACGCGGTCGCCGTGCTCGGCCTGACCGCCATCGACCTCTGGCCGGGCGAGGGCTGGAACTTCGTCTTCGGCGAGGCTTCGCTGCAGGAGCGCGTCGGCGTCTGGTCCCTGGCCCGCTACGGACGGGCCGGCACGCCGCTCGCGCTGGAGCGCACGCTCAAGGTCGCCGTGCACGAGACAGGGCACATGTTCAGCCTGCCGCATTGCCTGCGCCATGAATGCGTCATGAACGGCTCGAACTCGCTGGCGGAATCCGATCGCCAGCCGCTGCATTTCTGCGCCGAATGCGAGCGCAAGCTCTGGTGGGCCTGCCGCATCGACCCGGCGCCGCGCTACCGGGCGCTGCGCGCCTTCGCCGAGCGCCACGGACAGACCGCCGCCGCCGCGCATTGGCAGCAGGCGCTGGCCGTGGTGGAGTTGGCGCCGTAGCGGGGGCGGCCAGTCTTGCGCAATGCCCGGGGCAGGGGGCAGATTCCGAACCGATCGCGGTCTGGGTGGTCTCATCTCGCCCCATGACTCTGCGAATCCCTTCGCTCCTCCGCGCCTGGCGGAAACCGCTCTTCCTGCTCACGCTCGCCTGCGCGGCGGTCGCGGCGGCACCCGGCCAGACCGAAAACCGCTTGCCCGGGAATGGCCGCATCTACCAACTGCCCATCCAGAAGTTCATCTTCGCCTCCGTTACCGAGGTGGCCGTGGCCAGCGGGACCTTCGACATCTTCTGGACGGAGCCACGCTATTCCGGGCCGACGCGTCTGGCCCCCAAGCCGAGCGGCTTTCTCGAATCGGCCTACGACCAGCCCGTGATCGCACTGCGCGACTGGCAGGCCTATGAGCGACTGGGGGCCGAGGCGCTGGCCAACTACGCGCTGCTGCCGGGCGACATCGCCTTCGAAGGCCAGACCTATCGCGTCGTGCGGGTGCGGGACGACGCCAGCTTCTACAATGGCAACACGATCAATCTCTCCACCCGCGCCTTCGTGGGGAGCGGCCACCAGAAGACCATCGCAGGCATCGTGGTCCAAAACGGCCCCGCGCTGCTGCTGGTGCGGGGCATTGGGCCGACCCTGGCCCAGTTCGGCGTCACCGGCGTGCTGGCGGATCCGTTCCTGACCATCTACACCGGCAATACCGGCCTGTATTTCAACGACAACTGGTCGCAGAACTCGCAGGCTGAGCGGATCGCCCGCGTGACGACGGCGCTCAGGACCTTCCCCCTACCGGCCGGCAGCAAGGACGCGGTCATCCTGGCGGACCTCCCCGCCGGGCCGTACACGATCCATCTCGAAGGAGCGGATGGTGGCGTCGGCAACGGGATGATCGAAATCTACGTGCTGCAGGGCGAGGTGGCGGCAGCGAAGCCGTGAACACAGGCCTTCCGCCGCGTCGCGTCCGCCGCGGCCCGGTCGATCAGAACTTCTTCTGCACCCCGACGTACACGAAGCGATTACGGACCGTGTAGTTGGAGGTGTCGTAGTTGTCGTTGAACGCGCCCAGCACCGCGGGCGGTGAGCGATCGAAAAGGTTGACCACGCCGACCCGCACTTTGGTGCCCCAGAGGAGCTTCTGGGCGAAAGTGCTCGGCGTGTCGGTCGGTACGGACGTGTAGTAACCCTTGCCGTCGCTGACCTGCCGATACTGCGGGTAGGGCGGGTGCGGCCGCTTGAACTCGTACGAAAGCTCGGTGTCGAAGGTGATGTACGAAGGAACGCGCCTGGTGAGATCGTACACCGGCGCGGCAGTGGTCCCGCCGACGATATTCGCCGCGAGGAGGAACGCGGAATCGTCCCGATAGCTGCCGACGTAGTTGAGCGTCTGGGACCAGACGAAGTTGTGCCAGGTCAGATCGAGCCGCGTGAAGCCGCGCCAGCGCGGCAGGCCGCCGGGCCCCACGTAGGAACTGGTCGCGCTGGTGTACGCGCCGGCGAAGCTGGCGCTCCCAGCCCCGGAGATCGGCTCCGCTTTCCAACTCACGAGATAGTGCGCCGCGGTTTGGAAGCGGAAGTATGCGCTGCCGATCTTGCGCTCGAAGATCAGCTCGCCTTCCAACCCGCTGACCAGCCGGCTGCCGGTGTTGTAAGGGAGATTGCGCACCAGCGTGGCAAGGCCGCTCGCGGGGTCGCGGACAATGACGGGGCCCAAGCCCGGAGCGTCCGGAGGCAGGTAGCTGGCCAGTTGCTCTCCCAGCACGGTCAGGCCCCGGGTGGAGGTTTGATAGTAGTCGAGCCTCAGGAAGAAGCGGTGCAACCGAAGCCGGCTCAGGACCAGGCCCGCCGACCACGTCCGGGAGCGTTCTCCACGCAGGCTGGGGTTGCCGCCAGTTCGTAGAATAGCTCCGCCGGTCGAGCGGTCGGTGAACGGCGCGAGGACCTCAGCCTCCGTCGGAGCGAGATAGGATTCGGTGTACCCGCCGCGAAACATCAGGTCGTCGATCGGCTGGTAGCGGACGCTGAAGCGCGGCAGGGCACCCGTGCCGAAGCGGATGTCGCCCGCACGGAAGGCAAGCGTCGTCCGCTGTGGATCGAACACACCGCCGAGCCGTCGGTTGGCGTAGGCGTAGTCCTCGAAGCGCACCGCCGCGCCAAGGTCGAGGCTGCTGACGAATGGCACCTTCTTTTGCGGGATGATCAGCGGCAGGCTGAATTCGGCGAAGTACGACCGGACTTCGAGCTGGTATTTGCTCGCCGCCACCGGCGTGAAGCCGAGCTGGTCGCCGTCGAGTTGGATGGGGTCTGGTCGATGAGCCGTCCGGCTCTGCCGGAATTCTGTTCCCAGGCTGAAGCCAAGGCCCCTCTGCGGCAGCAACGGGAAGAGGTTGCCGGTGAGCTTCGCATCGAGGAGGAAATCGCGCCGCTCGTCGAAGCTGCGCCCGACGTAGCTGGCGCGGCGGGCGGCGGCCACGTTGTTCCAGCCGCGTGTGCCGGTGACGCCGCCGGTGACCGGATCGAAGGTGTTGGACGTGCCCGCCGTGGGAGCGAACTGGCCGCGGAAGGGGTTGAAGGCGCCGGAGGCGATCTCGGCGAGCAGGGCGGGGCGCACGACGTCGCCAGCGTCGATCCGCCGACGATCCATCCGCTCGAAGACCGCCCCGCCGTCGTAGCCGAAGGAGTCGAGCAGGGCATTGTCCTTGAGGGGCTATTCGGTTGTTTTTGTAGT
>JAFEGM010000100.1 GCA_018240025.1 Verrucomicrobiota bacterium | reverse complement strand
GAACACGGCGGGATGGTCGATGCCGTCGCCGATCTTGCCCTTGTGGCGCATCACGCGGATCACCGAATCGGGGATGCGCATGTCCTGCGTCGGCTGGCCCGAGTGCGTCCAGCCGTTGACCTCGCCGTCCTTGCCGCGCATCGCCGTGGACGAGCCATCGGCGCGCAGGTGCGTTTCCTGTCCGGCGAACTTGCACGGCACGATCTTGTTGGGCTTGCGGCTGGCGCGGTTGAAATGGAACACGAACTCGAAGCTGGGGGCGAAGCGGCCCTGCCAGTCGCCGGGCATCCCCGGCCCCTGATCCCAGACGTACCAGCCAAAGCGCCGCCAGCCCTTCGTCCGCATCCACCCGAGCCACGCTTCCCAATACGGGACGAACTCGTTGTCGCGGTGGATCAGGCCGAGGTTGACCAGCACCTGGCCCTCGTTGGCCATCGGCAGTTGCGCGAACACGCCGCGCATCAACGCATCCCAATCGGCGATGCCACCGGTGGTGTAGTCGCGCTGGTTGCCGTACGGCGGCGACGTGAAGCACAACGCCGCGCGCTCGCCCGCCATCAGCGCGGCGACCACGTCGGCATCGACGGCGTCGCCACAGATCAGGCGATGCGCGCCGATGGCCCAGACGTCGCCCGTGCGGGACACAGGCGTTGCCGGAACCTCCGGCACGTCGTCGGCGTCGTCCGCCGATTCGTCCTGCGCGTTGCCATCCGATTCGTCGGCGCCGGCCAGCAGGTCTTGCAGCTCGGTGTCCTCGAAGCCGGTGAGCGCCAGCTCGTACCCGGCCTCGGACAGCTCGGCCAGTTCCAGCGCCAGCATTTCCTCGTCCCAGCCCGCATCCAGCGCNNGATGACGTAGGCGCGCTTTTGCGCCGTGCTCAGGTGTGCCAGTTCGATCACCGGCACCTCGGCCAAGCCGAGCTTGTGCGCGGCGGCAAGACGCCCGTGGCCCGCGATGATGCCGTTGCCGCCATCGACCAGGATCGGATTCGTCCAGCCGTACTCGACGATGCTGGCCGCGATCTTGGCGATCTGCGCCTCGGCGTGCGTGCGCGGGTTGCGGGCGTAGGGGATCAGCGTCTCGACCTTGCGGTACTCGACGTTCAAAGGATTCAAGGGTGTGGGTTCCAGAAAACAAGCGCAGCGCCGTTTCGGCGCAGCCAAAAACGAAACCCGCCGACGGACGATGCCGTGGGCGGGTTGGAGTGTGAAGTGCGAACTGAACGGGGTGCGAACCTGCGAACCGTGCGAACCTCGGTTCGCACTCTGACGCTAGGAAAGCGCCGCGCTCGCGCCCTCCGCATTGCGATTCGGGAAGGAAGGACCCCTTTTGCCTTGGGCCGCTCGCCGCGCCGTCACCGCTGTCCAGAAGATAGCTGAAATACTACCCCCGGATCGGCGAATCTGTTGCAGGGTCAAAAACCGCTCACTGCCGCCGATGCCCGTGCATTGCCGACCATGCGCGCCAAATCACGCCAAAACCCTACGCGGTGACGACGCCGTTGAGCTGGTCGGCGACCGTCTGCAAGGCGCGCTGCCAGCGCCGCCAGGCCGTCGTGCGGTCGCAGGCGAAGCGGATGGTGATGTCGCGCCAGCCGTAGCGCTTGGCCCGCATCCACACGAGGTGCCGTTGCTCGACCTCCAGCCACTGCACCCACTTCATCGTCTCCAGCATCCGCTCGATGGCGTCCGGGCTGGGCGGGAACGGTCGATAGACCGTCTCGTCGGCCGCGAAGGCTTCCCACTCTTTGCGCACGATGATCGGCCAGGTGTTGAAGTAGCCCTGCACGCGCACGGGCGGCAGGCGTCGTCCGGTGCTGGCTGCCTCCTCGAAGCGCGCGGCCACGTCTTCGATTGTCCAAGCAGCGCGACGGTCAGCCATGACGTGCCCCTCCGTAGAGGCGTTCGCCGATGCGCCGGACGAACTCGCGCTCGATGAAGTCGAGGCGTTCGTCGGCTGCGTTGACGACGAGGATGTGCTGGTCGCGCCAGCCGCGTTGCTTCACCGCTTCGAGGTCGGCGGTCTCGGGTTGCAGGCGACCCAGCGGGCAGCGATAGGTGGGCGTGGGAATCTTCATCTCATGCCTCCTGTTCCAGATCGTGTTGTGCGATGGCCCAGTGCAGCAGCGCCAGTGCGTCGGCTTCGTTGTCGTCGGACGGCGCGTGGCCGCGCGCGCGGATCGCCGCTATCACCTCGTCCTTGCCTGCGTTGCCTTTGCCCGTGGCGTGCTTCTTGATCGTGCCGACNNGGTACGGGATCTGGTGGTGCTCGCACCACGCCGTGAGCGTGGCGAGGAAGCCGCCGTAGGCGTGCGCCGCATCGGTCGAGACGTGGCGGCGCACCTCCTCGAAGTGCAGCGCGTCGATGCCGCCGGTCACGGCCTTCAGTTCCGTGAGCCAACGCTTGAAGCGCAGGAAGCGCATGCCGCCGCCTTCGAAGCGTTGCGGCCGGAAGCTCTCGCTGCCGCTGGTGATGTTGCCGTCGCTGCCGCGCAGCGCCCAGCCGGTGGTGGTGCCCAAGTCGAGGGCGAGGATGGTCGTGGTCATGGTTGCAGTCCTTGTTTCGATTCGGACTGACGGATCGGACGGATCACATCGAAACTCCCCATGAGGTGCGTGTGCGCGCACGCGCGCGTAGGAGTTACGACGTAGTCCGTCAAATCCGTCAGTCGGGTGTGTCGGCATGGTGGTCAGTTGTCGGCATAAGGGGTGTAAGCGGCCGTGGGCGGATGCTTGAGGCCGACACCACGGAAGCCGCGTAGGCCCGCCGTGTTGCGCCACTTCTCGACGCCACGGGTGATGAGCAGATCGGAGAACCGCTTCTGCGAGCCGATGAACTCGCCAGCGGAATCGGCCCATTGCTTCCAGTCGTTGAACAGTTCGGCGGTCAGCGACTTCGCGTTGGCCTCGCGCACGCAGCGTTCGTCGAGCCAGCGGCCCAGTGCGTCCTCGGCCTCGAAATACTCCTCGGTCGCTTCGAGCACCTGCTGCGGCGGATCGAGCCGACCCAGACGCTGCCAGTCCAGACAGCCCTGAACCGCCCAGGCCAAGATGCCGTCGCGCTCGGCCAAGAGCTTCTGCTGGAGATGCTTGTCGCGGCGCTCGGGCGGCACGGTGATCGTGAACGGGATCAGGTGCAGCCGCCGCTTCATCGCTTCATCGATGTTGCGGATGGCGGGCTTGTGGTTGCCCGCCACGACCAGCTTGAACTGCGGGAAGAATTCGAAGAAGTCCTGCCGCATGAAGCGCGCGGAGATCTTGTCACCGCCGGTGAGGTTCTTGACCTTCGATTCGGCCCAGCGCCGCCCTTGCTCGGTTTCGATGGCAGACACGAAGCGCGCGCCGCGCAAGCCCGCCATGTCGGTCGGGTGCCGGTCGGTGCGCGTCTCCATGAACGTGTCCATCGGCGCGTTGGTCGCGTAGTCGCCGAGGATCGTGGCCAACGTGTTGACGAACACCGACTTGCCGTTCGCGCCCGTGCCGTACAGGAAGAACAGCGCATGCTCCTGCGTCGAGCCGGTGAGCGCGTAGCCCGCCATCCGTTGCAGGTAGGCTTGCAGCTCGGCGTCGCCGCCGGTGATCTCCACCAGGAACTGCCGCCAGATTGGACAGTCCCCACCCGGCGTGGCCGTGGTGATCTTGGTCATCCGATCGGCGCGGTCGTGCGGACGCTGCCTGCCGGTCTTGAGATCAACCACGCCGCCGGGCGTGTTGAGCATCCACGGATCGGCATCCCATTCGGCGGTAGTTGCCGCGTGTCTGCGATCCGCGCGCGCCAGCCGTTCCACGCCGCCCACCGTGCCCGAGCTCGCCAGCTTGGCGGCGATCTTCGGGTTGTCGGCGTGGACGGCGGCATGACGGCAGACGATGCGGATCAGGTCGGTGGCCGCCAGCGTGTCCTCGGTGCGCCAGCGGTGCCCGTCCCACACCAGCCAGCGGCCCCACGCGGCGACGTAGCGCCAGTCGCGGTGGTAGCGCCGCGTGAAGGCCAACGCCAGCGCATCCTCCGTGCCCCACACCGATTCGTCGCTGCTGACCACCGGCTCGGCGTCGTCGGCGACGTCGTGCATCTGGAGACGCGGGCCGTGGGTGAGGAAGGCCGCGACGTCAAAGCCCTCCGTCACGGCGTCCGCCGCGTCCCAGCCGTCCGCCGCTTCCTCGGGCGGGTACAAGATGTGGCAGGTCTTCGCGCCCGCCGACAGGATGGCCTGCGCCGCCTGCGTCGCGTACTCCCAGCCCGGTTTGTCGCGGTCGGGCCAGACCAGCACGGCCTTGCCCGCCAGCGGCGACCAGTCGGTTTTCTCGACCGGCGCGTTCGCGCCGTGCATTGCGGTCGTGGCGACGACGCCCGCGTCGATCAGCGCCTGTGCGCATTTCTCGCCTTCGGCCAAGATCACCTGCGCGGCGCTGGTCATGCCCGGCTGGTTGTAGAGGGGTCGCGGGTCGGGCGGAGCCATCTTGCGACGGCGCGCGTCCCACGGGCGGAACTCCTTCTTGCGTCCGGGCGGGTCGTAGCGGTAGACGACCGCGATCAGCTTGCCGGAGGCGTCGAGGTAGTCCCACTTCGCGGTGGCCGGGCCGAGGTCGTCGACGGGGGCTTCCTTTTTCGATTTGCGCGCCGGTGCCGCCGGAGCGCGTCCCAGCAGTTCGGTCGCCGCATCGAGCACGCGCGGGAAGTCGGTGTGGGCATCGATGCCGAGGTGCGCGGCGATCAGCGTGAAGATGTCGCCGCCGTCGCCCGTGGCGCGATCCGTCCACAGGCCCGCCTTGTCGCCGGTGAGCACGATCTCCAGGCTGTCGCCCGGACTACCGAGGACGTCACCGACGAGGAACTTGCCACCGCGCTTCTTGCCTGCCGGGAACAGCGCGGCCAGCACCGATTCCAGCCGGACGAGTAGTTCGACGCGGATCGCTTCGCGTTCGGCATCGAGGTCACGAGGAACGGGCGTCTGCGTGTCGTTGAAATCAAGCATCCACAGCCTCCTCGCCGGGCTGCTGCGCGACGATCCACGCTTCCAGCTCCGCAGGCTTGAAGCGAACGAGCTTGCCGACACGGTAGTGCGGGATGCGGCGTGCCTTGCGTTCCTTGGCTTGGGAGAGCCAGTACGACGGCAGGTTGAACATCAGCGCGGCCTGGCGCACGTCGATCAGTTGCTCTCCGAGCAACTGGTTCATCGGGGATTGGCTCATGCCGGTGTCCTCCAGCAGCGGTCTTGCCACGCGCACATGCGGCACTCGAAGTGGGTGGCGTCGTTGAAGCCTCGTGGCAGTAGTTCTCCGGCTTCGGTCGCGGAGATGACCTTGACCGCACGGTCGGTCATGCGCTGTGCGAGC
The DNA here is from genome assembly GCA_018240025.1 of Verrucomicrobiota bacterium. Classification (GTDB taxonomy): domain Bacteria; phylum Verrucomicrobiota; class Verrucomicrobiia; order Chthoniobacterales; family SZAS-18; genus SZAS-18. Next base: position 2,631 of record JAFEGM010000100.1, on the reverse strand, counting down.
GCGGCGTCGAAGGGCACCAACTCGACGTAGATCTCCATCGAGTCGGCGTTGATCGCGGTGAACAGCGCCGGGTGTTCATGCAGTTGCAGGTGCGCCTGATACAGCGCGACCTGCGCCGCGTACACCGGCTTGGCGACCGCGAGGCCTTTCGCCTCCAGCTCGCGCCACGACTTCGCGCTTAAGGCTTTGTTCTCCCACAGCGCGGGGTAGCGGAAGCCCTCCGGCCCGCCGACGATCACGCCATCGACGTGACCGCGCAGCCGACCATGCGCGTCGGAGAAGCCGAACTGCCCGCCGTCGGGCTTACGCGTGCGCAGGTCGAAGCCCGCGTCGCGCAGCCACGCCACCATGCAGTCCTCCATGACGTGGCCACGCTCGAAGATGCGCAGCATCCGGCCTTCGGTGTCGCGCCCATGATCGACCGGAGCCTTGGCGTACTCGAACTGCAAGGCGCGCTCGCACGCCGCGCCCAGACGCGACGCACCGAGGTAGTCGCGCGCGGGCTGCTGCGCGCGGACGCGTTGCATGCCGAGATCGACCAGTGCCGTGATCTGGCCGGACAGGCTGGACGAGGAATTGAAATCCATCATGGCTTCCTCCCTTTCGGTTCTTCCCAGGGAAGGTCGTCCTCCAGATCGGCGAAGGGATTGGCCATCGGGTCGGGCGTCGGAACCATGCCGCGCACGGGCGGGAACTTGGTTGCCTCGTGGTGTTCGACCATCGCTTCCGTGTAGCAGGTGACGATGGCGTCGATGACGCGCATTGCCTCGGCCTCCGCGTAGTCACCCAGGGGCTTGCCGAAGCCGATCTCGCCCGCCGCCTCGCCGAAGGCCTTGAGGCACTTTCGCATCGCGGCCAGTTCGATATCAGACGGATCGATCATGGCGACCTCCGTCTTGTCGATGCGGCCTTCCTTCGCGCGCATCCAGTTGCCGTAGAGCATGTGGAAGGCGTCCTGACAGCGGCGCGAGCAGAACACCCAGTCGATCACGTAGCGGCGCGGTTCGGCGGTCTTGAACCGGCCATCGGTGTGGCCGTAGCCGCGCGCCTGTCGTTTGCAGACCCAGCATTTCATCGGCCTCCCTCACTGCGCCCAGGCGGGCTTGCCGGTCACCGGCGCGCGTTGCAGCGCGGCGGGGGCGGCATACGGGGCGGCCGATGCGCTCACGGTGGCCGGAGCGCCGGAGGTGCCGCCACCGGTCTTGGCCTTGGGCGGAACGCCCATGAGCTTGGCGTACTCGGGGTGGTCGGGTTCGACCGCGAGCTTGACGACGTTGCGATCCAGACCCTTGGCGTCCTTCTCGACGTCCACGCGGGCGAGGAACTCGATGCCGTCCAGTTCGTGGAAGCCCTGGATGCGGCGCGCGGCGGCGGCCTGCGGGCTGTTGTCCTGCGGATGGACGTTGCGCGCGCTGTTGAGCGCGGCGCGGATGAAGCTGCGCCCCATCTGCCCCCAGGTCGGGCCCTTCTTCGAGTGCAGGCCGATGTTCGACCACATCTTGCGTTTGGCATGCTCGCCGCCAGTGACGACGAACTCGGCGGCGAGGTAGATCGCGCCGGTCTCGAAGGATTCGGTGGCGTAGCCGCCCGTCCAGCCCTGCGCCGGATCGTCGTGGCCACCGGGCTTGATGGTCATGCGCACAGGCACCAGCGTGCCCTTGGGGATGAGGTCGAAGCCCTGTTGCTGTTCGGCGTCGTTGAAGTCGTTCCAGTTCTGCGTGGTCATGGCGATTACTCCTGAGATTCGTGAGATGCGGGAATGGCGGAATGGGCGGCGGCGCTTGCGGACATGGCTGCGCCCGCGCACTTGGCGATCAGCGCGCTCAGGTCCGGCGGTTCGAGCAGTTCGAGACGACCGCTGCGGTCTTTTGCCGGGTAGCCGTAGGGATTGACGGTGTGGGTGACGAAGGCGCGGTAGGCGCTGCCGTCCTCGGCCTTGATCTCGGCCAGCGTCACGACCTCGTCGACGATGCCGGGCAGTTCGAGGCTGGTCTTGCTGCCCTCGATCTGCGGCACGAACACCTTGCGGTTGTAGTCGTCGAGCCGCTCGTCGAGGATGGCGACGAACACCACGTTCTTGCCGCGCGCGTGTTGCAGGTGGGTCAAGGCGCTGACCATCTCCTGACCGAGCAGGCCGTAGGCACCGCGCATGTCGGGCTTGCCGGTTCGGTCGCTGACCGCGCCCGGTTGCGTCTTGCACCACGCGAAGCACTGGCGCGAGAGCTGCGTGATCGAGTCGAGGAAGAAGGTCTGGTAGCGTTCGAGCTGTGCCGGATCGCCGAACTTCTCGATGACGTGGTCGTAGTGCGCCTGCGAGAACGCGGCGTCCGGCGGCAGCGAGCGATCCGGCCCGGCGAGGAACACGAAGAAGTCGCGCGACTCCGGCCACGACGCCGGACGGATGGTGTCGCCGGGCCAGTCGGCCACGGCCAGGTCGCCCGCCTCGATGTCGAGGAACAGCGTGGTGGCCGGGTCGAGGTCTTTGAGCCGGGTGGTCTTGCCGATGCCGGACTTACCGAGCATTAGGAGCTTGACGCCCTTGCGCTCGGCCATGCGCTGCTGCGCGGAGATGATCGGGAGGGCCATCACGCCACCTCCTTCAACTCTTCGGCGACGGCGGGATTCCAGAGA